>NZ_JAAMFL010000001.1 GCF_018437265.1 Fructobacillus parabroussonetiae
CAGTCCCTCGCAAGGAACAATAATTAGTATACTGACTTTGCAGGGGCAGGTCAATGGTTTTTTTGCTTTTTTTATTGGACTTTTTGATTTATTTTCTTTAATCCTTTTTTATTATACTTTTTACTTTATTTTATTTAATATTTTTATTATTTTTCTCTATTTATTGATTTTTTTAAATAATTATCCACTTTTCGACCATTTCTTTCGTATAATGTAGGTAGTTTATTTCGTTTGAAAGGAGCTCGCCTATGCCTTGCTACATTCTGTCGGACAATGGCAATGCCCGTCGTCTATTAAAGAAAGTTTTGAATCAACCAATCTTTTTTGAAACACCTTCCGCCCTCCTTCATGCCCTTGGCCGAGTGAAGAAAGGACAGGTTGTTCTTTTGGATTCTGCCATTCGCGGTTACGAGTCAGCTGGTTTGCAGACGGCACAATTGATTCGTCAACAAGATCCCGATGCTCAGCTCATCATGATGTCAGATAACGCGGCGATGGCCGCACGTTGCTTTGAGGCCCAAGTCGGCCTGATCGACTTTATTATCAAACAGGATTTTAACGCTCGTTTCTTTGATCGGCTTTTACGTGCGATTTCAAAGGCGAATTCAAATCTTCGCCGAATTCTCAATTTACGTCCAGTGCCGATTCGTCTGCCAGATGGTCGGAGCACTCGACTCTTTGATTTAACACGAATCGTTTATTTCACAACGGACAGTGGCAGCCATCATCTGATCATCCACGAAGTCGACCATCAATCGCGCATTCGTGCCTCGATGCGTGATTTAGCTGCCTACCACCAAAATCTATACCGCGTTCATTCTTCTTACGTGATCAACATTGCCTACCTCCATCTCTATCAGCCAAGTAAACATTCTCTGACAATGGTGACTGGCCATCAGATTCCAGTTTCGCGTCACTATGCTGGAGCACTTCGACAGGCACTACGCTGGCCGACTAACAAACAAGGGCTAGCAGAACCGGTTAATATTCACTAAAAAAGTCGTTGGGACAATGTCCCAACGACTTTTACTTTGATCGTTTATTCTTCTGTTGTTTCGTCAGAAGCCGTTTCATTTTCTTCGGCTTCCATTGGTTCCAACTTAGTAAATGTTGCAACCTTCGCATCATCTTCTAGGCGAATCAAACGAACACCCTGCGTTGAACGACCCGTGTTCGAAACATCGGCGATGGCAAAGCGAATCATCACACCATAGTTTGTTGTCACCATGATGTCTTCGTCACCATCCACCGTGACCATGCCGGCCAACGGTCCGTTCTTTTCAGTGATTGTCGCGGTCTTGATACCCTTACCGCCACGACCCTTCACTGGGTATTCACTCGCTGCGGTCTGCTTTCCGTATCCCTTTTCGGTGATGACCAAAACGTTTTGATCATTCATCAAGATGTCAGCTCCGACCACTTCATCACCTTCACGGAGGTTGATACCACGAACACCTGCTGCAGCACGTCCCATCAAACGAACGGCTTCTTCAGCAAAGGTGACGGAATAACCATTATGTGTGGCAATAATAATGTTTTGCTGACCATCCGTTTCCAAAACCTTCAAGATTTCATCGTCTTCACGAAGTGTCAACGCCTTTAATCCTGAAGTTCGAATGTTGGCAAAGTCTTGCACCTTCGTTCGCTTGACCACACCCTTACGTGTGACAAAGAATAGGTTATCTTCACTCTCCGCCGGGTTTCCGTGAACCGTCAAGAGACTCTGGATGCCTTCATCCTGATCAAAGTTCAACAGGTTAATCACCGGAATTCCCTTGGCCGAACGACCGTACTCAGGGATTTCATACCCCTTCATCCGGTAAACCTTCCCCTTATTTGTAAAGAAGAAGAGTGAGTCGTGCGTCGACAAGTTGGCTAATTGCGCAACAAAGTCTTCATCGTTCAAGTTCATCCCTTGCACACCACGACCACCGCGGTTTTGCGCTTTGAATTCAGAAGCAGCAACGCGCTTAATGTATCCATTGTGCGTTAACGTGACGATAACGTCTTCTTCTTCAATCAAATCTTCGTCTTCGATGCTTGTCACATCACCGACCTGCAATTCGGTACGACGAGCATCACCAAAACGGTTTTGAATTTCAAGCAATTCATCATAAATCACTTGATCAATTCGTTCTTGGTGAGCCAAAATATCCTTCAAATCGGCAATCAAGGCGATTAATTTCTGATACTCGTCTTCGATCTTGTCACGTTCCAGTCCGGTTAAGCGAACCAAACGCATATCCAAAATCGCTTGTGACTGCTTGTCTGATAAGTCGTAACCGTCGATCAAACGGCCCTTCGCTTCGTCTGACGTCTTCGAAGAACGAATAATATGAATAATTTCATCAATGTGATCAAGGGCAATTCGCAACCCTTCCAAGATGTGCGCGCGGGCTTCCGCCTTCTTTAAGTCGAACTGTGTTCGACGACGCACAACGGAACGTTGGTGCTCTAAGTAAGCTTCCAAGATTTCTTTCAAGGAAAGAGTCTTTGGCGCTCCGTGGCTAATGGCCAACATGTTGAATGAAAAACCAGTCTGCAAAAGCGTTTGCTTGTAAAGGTTATTCAAGATCACGGAAGCCGAAGCATCCCGTCGAACATCAATGGAAATCCGCAGACCATCACGATCTGATTCATCACGAATTGCCGTAATCCCATCGATTTTCTTGTCACGAACCAATTCGGAAATACGTTCGATCAGGCGCGCCTTGTTAACGGCGTAGGGCAGTTCGGTCACAATAATCTGTTCGCGACCTGTCTTTGTTTGTTCGATATCGACTTTGGCACGAACGGTAATCGTTCCACGACCCGTTTCGTAAGCCTTTCGAATACCGGCCTTTCCCATGACGATACCACCGGTAGGAAAGTCAGGACCAGGCAATGCTTCCATCAAATCAGCCGTCGTGGCTTCCGGATTCCCCATCAAAATGTGGAGGGCCGAAATCACTTCGCCCAAGTTGTGGGTTGGGATGTTGGTCGTCATTCCGACCGCGATTCCCGTTGCACCGTTGACCAGAAGGTTTGGAATACGAGCCGGCAAAACTTCCGGTTCACGTTCTTCACCATCGTAGTTCGGTACAAAGTCAACCGTATCCTTATTGAGGTCACGAACCATTTCCATGGCGACTTTGGACAAACGGGCCTCGGTATAACGCATGGCGGCAGCGGAATCACCGTCGACCGAACCAAAGTTTCCGTGTCCATCCGCTAGCATGTAACGGTAAGAAAAGTCCTGTGCCATTCGGACCATTGATTCATAGATGGCAGAATCACCGTGGGGGTGATACTTACCCATTACGTCACCAACAATACGGGCAGACTTCTTGTGGGGTTTATCAGGAGTGTTTCCCTGTTCAATCATCGAATACAAAATTCGACGGTGAACGGGCTTCATTCCATCACGCACATCGGGCAGTGCACGAGCAACGATAACAGACATCGCATAAGACAAGAAGGATGTCTTCATCTGCTCCGATAGGTGGGTGTTTTTAATACGACTATCTTGTTCTTCTGGCATTTCTTACTCCGAATCAAGCAGTAGCTTAAATATCAAGATCTTGGACATAGACCGCGTTATCTTCGATAAATTGACGGCGTGGTGGTACATCACCACCCATTAACATATCGATAACAGAATCCGCTTCTTCCGCATCGGCAGGATCAACCCGCAGCAAGCGACGGTTGGCAGGATCCATGGTCGTGTCGGCCAACTGATCGTAATCCATTTCACCAAGACCCTTATAACGCTGAACCTTTGGTTTAGCGTTCGATGGCAGCTGTGCCAAGTAATCGGTCAATTCCTCATCGGAATCCAAATAGGTCATGTTCTTCGAATTTCCGAGGGAAACACCGTAAAGAGGCGGCTGGGCAATGTAAATATAGCCAGCATCGACCATTGGGCGCATGTAGCGATAAAAGAGCGTCAGCAACAGTGTCCGAATGTGGGCACCGTCAACATCGGCATCGGTCATGATGATGATTTTGTGATAGTTTGCCTTGGAAACGTCAAAGTCTTTTCCAAAGCCGGCACCAAGCGCCGTAAAGAGGGAACGGATTTCTTCGTTCGCCAAAACACGGTCAAGCGAGGCTTTTCCAACGTTCAAAATTTTTCCACGAATTGGCAAAATCGCCTGTGTCAAACGGTTACGCCCTTGCTTTGCAGAACCACCGGCCGAGTCACCCTCGACAATGAAAAGTTCTGAAATTTCAGGTTCCTTTGACGTATTATCAGCCAACTTACCCGGCAGGTTGGAAATTTCCAAACCGGACTGCTTCCGCGTCATCTCACGGGCACGCTTGGCGGACAAACGGGCCTTTTGCGCAAGTGATCCTTTTTCAACGATTTGCTTGGCAACCGTTGGGTTTTCCATCATAAAGCGGGCAAAGGTTTCAGAGAACATCCGGTCAACCGCTTGACGGGCGTCGGAGTTTCCTAATTTCGTCTTTGTCTGGCCCTCGAACTGTGGGTCGGGGTGCTTAATGGAAACGATGGCCGTCATTCCTTCACGGACATCTTCACCGGTCAAGGAATCACCGTTTTCTTTGATCATGTTCTTCTTACGAGCATAATCGTTAATCACACGAGTCAAAGCGGTTTTAAAGCCGGTTTCGTGCGTTCCACCTTCATAGGTGTTGATGTTGTTCGTGAAGGTCTTCAAGTTTTCCTTCACTTCCGTGGTGTATTGCAAGGCCACTTCAACAACAATGCCGTTTTCTTCGCCTTCCACGTAAACCGGTTGGTCAAAGAGAACTTGTTTGCCTTCATCCAAATAGGAAACGTATTCTTTAATTCCACCTTCAAAATGGAAAGATTCGGACAAAGGTTCATCCGGACGCTTATCCGTAATTGAAATTCGCAAGCCCTTGTTCAAAAAGGCCAATTCACGAACACGAGACAAGAGTGTTTGGTAATTATAAACCGTGGTTTCTTGGAAAATATCAGGATCTGGCTTGAAGTGGACAATCGTTCCACGTTCAATTGGGAGATCGCCGGACTTTTTCGTCATGGCCGTTTTAACACGACCCGTTTCAAAGTCCATGTAATAAAGCTGTCCGTCACGGACAACCTGCACATCCAAATTCGTCGAAAGGGCATTCACGACAGAGGCCCCAACACCGTGGAGACCACCGGAAACCTTATAACCGCCGCCACCGAACTTTCCACCGGCGTGCAAGATGGTAAAGACCGTTTCAAGTGCGGGCTTGCCAGTCTTTGTTTGAATATCAACCGGGATTCCACGCCCATCATCGGTCACCGTAATGGAATTATCTTTTTCAATCGTCACGGTGATGTGTGAGGCAAAACCTGCGAGGGCTTCATCAATTCCGTTATCGACAATTTCCCAAACCAAGTGGTGGAGGCCCTGTGCCGTCGTTGTTCCAATGTACATTCCAGGGCGCTTACGGACGGCTTCCAAACCTTCCAAAACCTGGATCTGATCAGCATTATAAGCGTCAGCATCGGTGGTCATTTTACTTGCGTTTTCGATATCTTCAGCCGAAACCGCTTCGATTGCTTTGTTTTCTTCTTCAGCCATGATTCTCCTCTTGCCTCCTAGTGCTGTTCTTCCTCAATGGTTCCGTCTTTGACCAAAAAAACTTTTGGCTCTTTGATCAATGACCGAGCGACTTCGGAAAGGGAGGGTGCGGTAATAAAGGTTTGTACTTTGTTTTCAATGGTCATCAGTAGATGGGTCTGCCTGGAGGCATCCAGCTCTGATAGCACATCATCTAGTAATAGGACCGGGTATTCCCCGGTTTCTTGGTGCATCAGGTCAATTTCACCAAGTTTCAAAGCGAGGGCCGCCGTTCGTTGCTGCCCCTGTGACCCAAAGTTCGACACGTCAACACCATTGACCTCAATGACAAAGTCATCCCGGTGTGGCCCGACCAAAGTCGTTCCCTGCTTTTTTTCACGGTCGGCCTGCTTTTTAAAAACAGCGTCCAGCGCCTGCTTGACCGTTTCTAAGTCGGTCAACTGAGACCGGTCAACCGCGGTCTTGTAAGACAGGACCAGCGCTTCTTTTTGATTCGCCACTTCGCCATGAATCCGGGCGGCAGCCTGCCCAAGCTCCGTCAAAAACCGCTTTTTTAAGAGCATTAACTTGGCAGCTAATTCAATTAGTTGCGCCGTTAAAACATCCAAAAATACCTGATCTTTCTTGCCCCCGAAGGACCAAGCCTTTAAATAGGCATTACGATCTTTGAGAACTTTTTTGTATTGAGTCGATAACTGAAGGTAGGTTCGGTTCATCTGGCCGAACTCAATATCAATAAATCGACGTCGTACAGCGGGCGGGCCCTTGACCAAGTCGAGGTCCTCTGGGGCGAAGAGGATGACGTTTAACTGACCAATATAGGTTGATAAACGAGACTGGTCGAGGTGATTGACCCGCGCTTGCTTCCCTTTATTCGACCATGACAATGAAAGGTGAAGTTTCCCAAAGCGATTTTCAACCATTCCGGCAATTCGAGCCTGATCTTGTCCCCACTGGACTAAGTCTCGATCGACCTTTGTTCGGTGCGAACGGGCAAGGGCCAAAGCGTAAATACTTTCAAGCAAGTTCGTCTTTCCCTGGGCATTTTGTCCTAAAAAGACGTTAACACCTGATTGAAACTTTAGGTCAGCCTGATCATAATTGCGAAAATGGTTGAGCTTAAGCTCTTTTAGCTCCACGAAGCGGGACCAGTTGGGCGATTTTTCGAAGTCTTTTTCTGCCCCGACTTCTTTTTAGTCTGTCCAGTTTTTTTAGCTGGCTTTTTGTTTTGCTGGAAACGGGCGAGGATGGCGGCCTTTTCAGCCCGTTCTTTCATCTCTTCATCCGATTCCTCTGCAATTTCAAAAACTTGCCCAGCCGTTTTAATCTGATCACCAGGATACAGCTTCTTGCCCCGGCGGTTTTCAGGTTCACCATTCAAATAAACCTCCGCTTCTGCTAGATAGGCTTTTGCCTGTCCACCAGAAGGGATGATGTTTTCAATTTTCAGCAATTGCTGAAGGGTGATGTACTCTGTTGTAATCGCCAAGCGCTCGGCCATATTTTTCCCCTAATTTCTTACAGACTTACCTTGTTATTATACCATACTTATCCTTATTTACCCCTAGGAGGCTTTTTTAGCTCATTTTGTTCTTTTTGGGGACTTTCTCCTCTTTTAGTAAAAATTTGTCAATTGCTTTATAGCACAAAAAAAGACCCTTTCAGGTCTTTTTCTTAAAATGTTCGAACAGGCGTGACCAGCTGAAGTTGCTTATTATCCGTTTCACCTTCAGGAATGATGATAAATGGTCGTAAGTTTGTCGTGAACTTCAGTTCAACCGTCTTTCCTTGTAGAACACGGAGGGCGTCACGGACATAATCAGGGTTAAAGGAAATTTCCAAGTCGTCGCCACTAATTTTGTCAGCCGAAAGTGCTTCCTTGACCTGACCAACTTCTTGGGAGTTTCCAGACAGTTCCGCCTGCTGATCCTTAATGGTCAACAAAACCACGTTATTTCGTGATTCGTGAGACAAAAGTGAGGCACGGTCAATGGCACCGGACAAAACACCAGCATCGATTTCAATTTCCGTGTTGGCTTCGGATGGAATCAGCCGGTCCGTTTCAGGATAGTTTCCTTCAAGGAGGCGTGAGTAGAAGGTCGTATTACCAAAGGTAAAGACTGCCTGGTTAGCAGAGAGCTTAACCTCGACGACGTTTTGCCCTTCCAAAAGCGATTGTAATTCGTTAAAGGCCTTGGCTGGAATGATCACGGAAGCCTCATCAACACTTTCCGCACCAACTAGGGTAATAATTCGTTGTGACAAACGGTGGGAATCTGTCGTGACGGCTTTGATTTGATTACCAGACAGGGACAAGTGGATACCCGTTAAGATTGGCCGACTCTCTTGAGTAGAAGCAGAAATCTTCGTTTGGGCAATCAATTCGATTAGCTGTGCTGCGGATAGCTTTAAGGACTTCGTTTCGTTTAGTTCTGGTAATTTTGGATAGGCCGAACTTGGTTGGCCATTAATTTTAAAGGAGGCGGAACCAGAAGTAATTAAGGCTTGTAGCCCCTCAATTGACAAAGTCATGTTTGCTGCTGGCAAATGCTTGACGATGTTAATGAAAAAAGTTGCTGGTAAAGTAATCCCACCAGTTGATTCAATTGTTAATTCATTAGCGGTATCAGCCGCTGTCAAAGTCATTTGAATCGAGATGTCAGCATTTGATCCGGTTAGGACTAATTGATCATCTTGAAGGTCCAATTTTAAGTTGGTCAAAATTGGAATCGTCGTTTTCGATGAAATTGCTCGAGAGACATCGTTTAGGGCTTTGATAAAAGCTTGTCGATTAATCGTAAATTTCATAGCACATGGCCTCCTTTGTGGCAGGTGCAGTTAATAAATAAATAGAGTAATAAATAACTAGTAATAGTAATAAGGGCTGCGGATTCCGGGGATTAGCGAAGAAGGCCCGGAATGGTCGCCTTTTGCCTGTGGATAAGTCCGTGTAAAAGTGCTGCTCAAACGAGCAAGTTATCCACAGCCTTATTGGCCGTTTCGTATGTCTTCGGCCAAGGCTTGGATCATTTCCTTCATGCGTGCCTCTTTTTCGACTTGCTCTTCGATTTTGGTAAAGGCGTGTGAAATGGAAGAGTGATCACGATCACCAAAGGCGTGGCCAATTTGCGGCAAGGACATGTCGGTCATCGTTCGCGTGAGGTAGATGGCAACGTGTCTTGCCATGACCAAGTCTGATTGGCGGCGACTTGACTTCATGTCATCAACCGTCTGCATGTAGTAGGCGGCAACGACCTGTTGAATACGATCAACCGTTACCACCGTTTTTTTGTTGGCGTTGATCTCATCCAGAATGCTTTTAGCGGTTTCAATGGTTGCTGGTTTGTTCATGAAGCGAATCTTTGCTTCGAACTTGTGAAAGGCACCTTCCAATGTTCGAACGTTGTCGTCGACGGATTCACCAATTAATTGAAGAACGTCGTTTGGAATGTCCAAATCATTTTGGTCCTGAAGATTTCTTAGAATGGCCACTCGGGTTTGGACATCGGGCTTTTGAATGTCCGATGTAATCCCTTGTTCAAAGCGGGACTTCAGTCGGTCTTGCAAATCGGGAATATCGTTTGGATAACGATCCGAGGTCATGACAATCTGTTTGTTGGCTTTTGTTAAGGCATTGAAGGTATTAAAGAACTCTTCTTGCACTTGTGGTTTGCCGGCCCAGAACTGGATATCGTCGACAAGTAACATGTCGAGCGAACGGTAGGTCTTTTTGAAGAGGGCGGTGGCATTGGTATCGCCACCCTTACGAAGCGAGTTCGTAAAATCGTTTAGGAAGTCTTCGGCAGTTGCGTACTTAATCCGCGCGTTGGGATTGTCTTTGGCGTACTTGTTTCCGATGGCTTGCATTAAGTGGGTCTTACCAAGTCCGACACCACCGTAGATGAGGTAGGGGTTATAGACTTTTCCAGGACCTTCGGCCACTGCTTGGGCAATGGCCCGTGCATTTTCGTTACCTGAACCAATAACGAAATGGTCAAAGGTAAAGTCGGGGTTTAACCCGGCATCTTGTGAGAAGGGAATGTGTTGTTCACTTTCTTCTAAAGGTTTTGCAGCCGATGTTGCTGGGCTTTCTTGCAAGTTGTTACTGTCATCGGTCTTTTGGAATTCTGGTCGAATGAACTTACCAGTTTCTTTGTTAGCGTACTCAACAAATTTCATGGCAATTTCCGTGTTCCACTGATCGATAATCTTATCTGCAAATTCGCCTGGTACCTTTAAAATGAAACGGTTACTTTCAATACCAACGGGGGTCAGGGGATCGACGAAGGAGCCGAAGCTAATGGCGCCAAGGTCCTGGTAGAGTGAAAAACTGACTTTGTCCCATAATTCGGTTGAGTTGAGGTTGTCAGACATGAAAATCTCCAAAAATGTGATATGAGGAAGGGTTGTTTCGTTAAAAATAGTATAGCAAAAAAAAGAGACCAAGCCTAGTTTTCCACAGAAATGAAAAGAAAAGGAAAGAAATCCCCAGAAGTGGGTAAAAAAAGAGGGCTTTGTGGATAGAAAAGGGAACAAAAATTCGGTTTATCCACAAATCCCAAGACTTTTCCACAGGAAGAATGGCGACTTTATCCACTTTCTTCTCCTTATCAACGTTTTCCACAGAAAAACATCCACAGCCTGTGGATATGTGGATAAGTTGTGTAAAAGAGCGGGATAACGCGATTTTTTCCGCCCCTTATGCAAGCCCTTTGGATTGAACTTGCATAAGTCCGTGGATAAGTTTTTTCCTTTATATAGGATTTCTTTTTGAACTTCGCTTGCTTTGCTTGTCAGGCTGGGCCATCCATGGTATGATTAATCTCGAATTGCAAAGAAATTTGCAGACAAATAGTTAATGGAGGTAAATCCTAATGAAGCGTACATTCCAACCAAAGAAGCGTCATCGCGCACGCGTACACGGTTTCCGTAAGCGTATGTTAACGAGCAACGGTCGTAAGGTTTTGGCTCGCCGCCGCGCGAAGGGCCGCAAGGTATTATCTGCCTAAACAGGTCGCTGCTTGCAGTGGCCTTTTTATTTTCATTGATTCATGCAGGACTTCCTGCGTACATAAGAATTTAGGTGGAAACTTATGCGTAAGTCATTTCGGATTAAAAAGCCAGAAGAATTCCAACAAGTCTTTGATCACCACCAATCCGTGGCAAATAAGTACTTTGTTGTTTACCGTTTGAAAAAAGAAAACCAAAAACATTTCCGTCTCGGCTTATCCGTTGGGAAAAAAATTGGGAAGGCCCACGACCGGGTGCACGTCAAACGGCGAATTCGGCAGTCAATGCTTGAGCTAAAACCGTTACTTGATCAACAAAGCGATATTCTTGTGATTGCACGGCCAAGTGTTGCTGGCGAATCGCAGGCCTTTATCAAAAAACAACTCACCCATGTTTTGGGATTAGCAAAACTACTGAAGGATGAATCACATGGCAAAGATTAACAAATGGGTTAAAACAATTGGCTGGTTGCCACTACTCTTAGCGGGACTGGCAATCGTCGGAATTATTGCAGCTGATCTGTCGTACGATGGGCACGTTCCTGGCACTGGTCTTTGGGGCGGCTTTGTTGCTTTCTTTATTCGATCGATTCTTGGTGTTTCTTCCTGGTTTTCGGCATCTTATGGGATGGGAATCGTTCTCTTTACGATTTTCATCCGTTTCTTTATTCTGCCATTGATGGTTTACCAAATGGACTCCATGAAGAAGATGCAGGTTTTGCAACCGCAGTTAAAAGTCCTTCAGGAAAAGTACGCTGGTCGCGACACTGAGACGCGCACGCTCCTTGCACAAGAGCAACAGGCTCTTTATAAGGAACACGGCGTTTCACCTTTTGCATCCATGTTACCTTTGCTCGTGCAGATGCCTGTCTTGATTGCCCTCTACCAGGGAATTCATAACTCATCTGTCTTGCGTTCGGGTTCATTTCTTTGGTTGAACCTTGGGAACCAGGATCCATATTTTGTTTTGCCAGTTTTGGCTGCCTTGTTTACCTTTGGGTCTTCTTGGTTGTCGACACAGGCCAACCCACAACAAAACGCCATGACGAAGATTCTTCCCTTCGTCTTTCCATTCATTATCTTCTTTACTTCTTTGGCTGTGCCTTCCGCCGTTTCGCTTTATTGGGTAGTTGGTAACCTTTTCCAGATGATTCAAACTTTCTTCTTGCAAAATCCTTTCAAGTTGAAAAAGGAAAGAGAAGCCGCGCGTGAAAAGGAGAAGGCCCGTGCACGTAAGTTGCGTAAGGCAACCCGTTCAAAGAAGCGTTAAGGGCGACTTTTCTTGATATTTTAAAAGGGGTGGGGCACCATGATTGAAATGTTAAAAGAAAACCCCAACTTCCGTTGGTACCATGTGACGAACATGTCTGAAGATTACCGTGAGCAACTACTGCAAAAGCATGGCTTAACGGAGCAAATGTTGGGCTATGCGACGGATCATAACGAATCGGTTCGGATGGAATTTGATCCGGATGCGGACGAGGCGTTGATTATTTTGGACATCATTTCTGCCGAACCCGAACCCGTGCTCACTCGTCCAATTGGCATTGTTTTGGTCCATGGTGATTTATACACCTTTGCGCACCGGCCAACCGATTATATGAAAAAAGAGATGCTGTCGGGTAAAATCGATGGGCATCGGCCGGATGACGAGCATCTGTCTGTTTTCGAATTTCTGATTACTGGTATCTATCCATTGATGACCATGTACGGAGAAGAAATTACGGAAATCAACCGTCAGCGGCGTGCCATTCAGGCCCAGTTTGGTAATCGAAAGCAGTTGACCAAGCAAACCAACGATTTGCTCCATCTACAAATTCAAATGATTTATCTCCAAAACTCGCTGGCCAACAACTTGATTATGCTGGATCAGATTCGGCGCTCTTATCAGAGTCACGTGTCAGAAGATGATCTTGATCTGTTGGATGCCGTTCGCGTTGAGGTTGAGCAGGCTCGTGATATGGCGGGGTTGGCCATGGAAGTGATTAACGCTGTGACCAAGGCCACTGGGACGCTTGGAAACCGCGACTTGAACTGGACGATGAAAGTCTTGACCGTTTATTCGATCGTCTTTACGATACCAACTGTGGTATCGGGCTTCTATGGTGAAAACGTCGATTACCTGCCCTTTGCCAACCATGCATCCGGCTGGTGGGTGACGATCATTATTATGATTTTACTGATGGTGGCGGCTACTTATGCCTTCCATCGTTACGGTTTTTTGAAAAAATAAGGACAGTCTGCTTCGGCGGGCTTTTTTATTTGAAAGTCTTGGCCTCAGGCTTTTTAAAGTGTGTCATCTGACGTATAATAGTCATGAACGTAATATTAGAATCAATGGAGGCATTATGCGATTTAGAGCTCGACAAAGCGAAGAGTTCCAGGAACAAAAGGAACGCTTCCTTAAAAAGTCATCGGAGGGAATGATTTCCTTTCGCCGTTTTCTTTTTGCGCCGAACTTGCTGACTTTTGTGATTTCTGTTGTGGTTGGTAACGCCTTTGGCTCGTCAGTGAAGGAATTGGTTAGTACACTTTTCCATTTCTTTTCGGCCATTTGGCGTTGGCTCGTCCAGCCCAGTCATCCGATTAACTTTACCAGTACCTGGAATGCGTTATCGGATTTCTTAACTTCAGCGTTAACACTTTTAGCCATCGCCCTGGCGGTCTTTTACTTTATTGAGTTTATCAATAACTGGTTAATTGGATCGGAACAGGAAAAATGGGGTTATGATGAACCCCATCAAGATGCGCTCGACATGCAGGCACTTCAAAAGCAAAACAATGCGTTAGTGAAAAAAAACATTGCCTTGCAAGAAGAAATGATTCAGTTGTTAAAGAATGGAAAAGAAGGGAAGTAACTGATGAAAGTCACGACGGTATATACTGCGATCGCAGCACTTGTTTTATTATTTATTTCAATCGCCTCATGGGTGTTCAAGGCGGAAGATGTTGCTTTGGTCGCTGCAAACCTGGCAACGATTATGTTGTTGGTCGTTTATCTCTTTGATAATCGGAAGAATGGAAAAGATTAAGCAATCCTTAAGAAGGTTGTTAATTACTTAAGCTAAACCGTCGGTTTAGCTTTTTCTTTAAAAATGTTTCACGTGAAACACTAGTGCGCTTTGTTTCACGTGAAACAAAAAGGAACACAAAATGCTATTTAAAGACCAAAAAGTCACTTTTGCCGGTGTTTTCGTCCTAGAAAGTGTTGGGAAAATCCTTAAAGACCGCCCGTATGGGCCGAGAAACTTCGAAAAGTACGATCTCTACTTTCCTAAGAAACAGACTGATAAAATGCCCATCTTACTTGATTTACAGGGTGGGGGACTCGTGCGCGGACGAAAGTCATCGGAAAAGTTGAGCCCGATGCTGCGGTTGACCGAGCAAGGAATTGCCATCACAACAATGAATTATTGTCTGATTTCTGAAAAAGACTATGCCTTTCCAAAACAGGTCGCAGAAGTCCGTGCGGTGCTCATTGATTTAAAAAAGCATGCGCAAGAGTGGGGACTTGATTTAAATCGTATTTATTTAACGGGTGAGTCGTCTGGTGCGCAATTGGCAGTCCTAACCGCTGCCACCGTTTCTGCTGGCGTTAAGCTTGGCTATGCTGACGGGTTGGAGGATGACGTCGGTCAAGTGCCGACGATCCAAAAGGTCATCGCCTCTTATGGTCCATATGAGTTTGACCAGTTTAAAGAAGAATTTCAGCAAGCAGGGATTCAACCGAAATACAAAGAGTCGGGCGAGCCTAATTCATTTGAAGGCTTAGCGTTGGGTGGTCATCAAGTGACAGAAAATCCAATTGGTGTTAGTCAGGGGAACCCCGCAAACTACTTCACCAAAGAAATGCCAGCACTTTTTGCAATGGCAGGGACAGCAGACCAAGTCGTGCCATTTCAACAGAGTGTTGAAATGGTCAAGCGTTATGAAGCCCTGACTGGTAAGCAAGCAAAAACCTACTGGCTAACAGGCGGTCATCATGGCATCGCAGACTTTGATAATGAACAGGTCGATCAAATGAAAATCGCCTTTCTCAAGGCATAAAAAAAGGACTGAAATTTTTCAGTCCTTTTTTGTTAGGAGACGATGAATATGTGGATGCCGTGCTAAGAGAGCGTTCACCAAACGTTTCGACTCTTCAAAAATCAATGTATTGACATAGGGACGCGGAATTTCTGTGTTAAACCAGCGCTCACCTTCAAGTGGAATACCAGAAACAAAGAACCCGTTGACAGGATCATTATGATTATCGAGAACCGTTAAGGTATCTAAGTCGACTTTGATCGTGTTTGGCAGAAGAGGGGTACCGTCCGCTTTATGCAAACGATCATTGGATCGAATCAACCCTTGTTTTGCAAGCGATCGAATTAATGGCGATCTAGCGATTGTGAAATCGATTTCAGATAGACGGGCCTCAATCAGCACGTTTCCCTCAAAGTGTTCCTTATACCGGTCGGTTGCAACAAATTTTCCGTGACCAAAACCAGTCTTAAAGTCAGGTCCTGCGATATGAACAATGCCGGCCTCCATCAAAGCATAGAGCTGCTGCATCCGAACAAGTGGAGGGCCAGCCGATAACTGGTTATCAAAGGCCCGGAAGGTTGTAAGCATCTGTTCATAGCCAGACGTGTAGAAGTAATTCTCGTTGTAGAGAGTTCGGATGGTATCGCGCATGTCGCGCAAAAGGTAGTAAGCACCGGTTAATGGCGACCAATCATTTCCGAGTTGGGCAGAAAGAATATCATCATGAATATGTTTTTTGATATTTTTATTAAATTCTTCATCCGTTTGCCAGCTAAAGGCTGGAAAGACAAGCTCATCCCAATCGAGGTCAGTATCGAGTTGCAGATGGTATTTCTGATTAATCGTTGACCAGTTGGACGGATCCAAGAGGAAATGCATAATCTCTGCTTTGGAGACATTGCTTGGCAATGCGAGCTGCTGGACCTGATTATACAGGTACTTATAGGTCAGCTCTTCCTTTAAAATCCGCATAAAGACATCGTAAGGAATCTTACCAAGGTTATCGTTGGCCTCTGCCTTTAAGCGATCAAGGGTAAAGAAATGGGGTTGGTAAACCTGTGAGGCTTCTTTTTGATTGGCTCCCTTGGTTCGCGGTGGCAAGCCATTAAATGCACCGGCTACGATGGCCGGCTCATGGCCGGAAGGGCGGTAAGAGAGTGATCCGTCGTTGTTTGTGACGAAACTGCCGCCTTTTCCACCAGTCAACGATAATAAGACATCGAAGAAGGAAAGGCCTAAGCCTTCAATCAGCACCGTATCCTTCTCGCTAATCTTTGAAAAGTCGTTTTCGGCAGGGTGCGAAGCTGGATAGTAGGCATAGTGATGCTTTTTGGCAAAGTCAGCCAGGGCCCGCTGTTTTTCATTCAAACGATTATCAAGATGGCCAGGCGCCAAAACAACGCGATCATATTTACCTTCAAAGCCGTACCGCCCCGTCAAGCTAAAGCGACGGGGGCCTTTCTTCATGTCCGTAATCTCGGTTTGGTGAAAGCGAATCGTGATATTTTTTGGACATGCGGATTGCAATTCTCCAAAATACCAAGCGGCATAGACACCAAAAAGGCCACGAGAGGCAAAGGTGTTGGATGAAATCAGCGTTAACACTTCATCGCGATAGGCTTTTGGGTATTCTGGATGGTCATCCAGGTAGTCAAAGGCAACGGTCTGAGCCCAGGTTAAGAGACTGGGGCGGGCAATTGGCACCTCGTGATCAAGTAATTGGTAGTCGTCAAACAAGGTGACTTGGTTGGCGAAAGAATTCATTAAATAGGCGTGGTTATTTTTGAGGTAAGGGTCCCAAACACGACCACCGATGGGGCTGGGATCGAAAAGGTCGATTTCATAAGTTGCTTTTGTGTTAACGGTAAAAAGTAACCGTCCAAGAATGGCTAGATTACGTGGTCCAGCACCGATCAGTGCAATTTTCATCGTGATTGGCTCCTGCTATTCAAACAAAAACGCCAACAAAGAATGTTAGCAAGGCGAATCAAACAAATACCATACCCTGTAATTTTGTATCCGAAAAATGTTAAGTACTACCTATATTGTAAGGAAAAACATGTTCTATGTCAAAAATTACAAAATAGACCAATTAAAGTCGCGAGAACGCTGGAGAGGCTTTATGCTATAATGTAGCTATCATTGTTGCAGAGCGAAAAGGCACTGGTAAAAAGAGAGCTGACGGGAGCTGTGAGTCAGTCCAACCTTTTCAGGTACACAACGAAACGAAATGACGTAAGCGCCGCGTTAAGGCCATTTAAAGCGACCCCAGTAGGGGGTAAATTAGGTGGTACCGCGGTCAGAGTCGTCCTAATCCAAGTGGATTAGGACGACTTTTTTTAGTTGTTTTAATAAAAAAGCAAAGGGGAATGACATGAATTTTATTGAAGATTTGAAATGGCGTGGTGCTTTAAACCAGGTCACGGACGAGGATGGCTTGTTAAAGGCAATGGCGGAGGGGCAAATTGGTGCCTACGTTGGAACCGATCCAACCGCTGATTCCCTTCACCTGGGTCACTTGATTCCCTTCATGGTCTTGAAGCGTTTTCAAAATGCGGGTGGTAAGGCAGTCATTATCGTCGGTGGCGCAACTGGTTCAATTGGGGACCCCCGCCCAACCACGGAACGGCAGCTCTTATCAGAAGAACAGCTAAAGGCAAACGAGAAAGGGATTGCCGAGCAGGTCACCAAGCTCTTTGGACAAAACGGGACAAAGATTGTCAACAATGCCGACTGGCTGAACACGATGTCTTTGCCAAGTTTCCTGCGCGACTACGGTAAGCTTTTCTCGATTAACGTGATGTTGAAAAAGGACGTGGTGGCATCGCGTTTGGAGACAGGGATTTCGTATACTGAATTCACTTACCAAATTTTGCAAGCCATTGACTTTTTGCACCTTTGGCAAGAAGAAAACGTTCGACTGCAAATCGGTGGTTCGGATCAGTGGGGAAACATTACCTCTGGTGTGGACTTAATTCATACGATCGAAGGAAATGATGCGCCTGCTTTCGGGTTGACCATTCCGTTGATGACGGATTCAACGGGCAAGAAGTTTGGTAAGTCCGAAGGAAACGCGATTTGGTTGAACGCCGAAAAAACGTCACCTTATACGTTCTACCAATTCTGGTACAACCAAGCGGATGCTGACGTTGTGAAGTACTTGAAGTACTTTACCTTCCTATCAAAGGAAGAAATCGAAGAATTAGAAAAAGAAGTCGCCGAAAACCCAGGTGCTCGTTTGGGTCAGAAACGCTTGGCCGAAGAGGTGACGGCCTTCGTTCACGGACAAGCTGCCGTTGATGAAGCCGAGGCACTTTCAAAGGCCCTTTTCTCAGGTGATGTTGCCGAACTGAGTGTTCAGCAAATTCAAGATGTCTTTTCCGGTGTTCCAGGCTTTGAAACGTCAAGTGCCGAACAAAACATTGTCGACTTTTTGGTGACTGCTGGAATTGAAAAGTCAAAGCGCCAGGCGCGAGAAGACGTAACGAACGGGGCCATTCGGATTAATGGCGAAAAGGTAACCGACACGGACGCCGTAGTGAAGCCCGAAAGTGCCTATGAAGGGCAGTATGTGCTCGTACGCCGTGGTAAGAAGAAGTATTTCTTGGGAAGTGTTAAGTAGTTCATCCATTGATTTGGAGCTTTTTACTAAAATTTAAAAAAATCAGCAGATGTTTTAACTTGAATTTAATCTCTAAGAACCATAATGAGAAACATGATATAGCAATATATCAAGAAACCAGGTTCCTAGTCACTATAAATACTTCTCTCTAAACCTAATTTATACCTTCTCTCCCGTACTAGGGACCTGGTGATTGAATTGCTCCCCGAAAGGGGAGTTTTTTTATGGAAAGTTTAAGCTTGGGTGAATTTACCATCAAGTCGTCTGCCTTTGTTATAATAGGACCAACTCAAAAGACGTTAAAGCCCATCTGATGGGCAGAGGGCGTTTACAAAAGGAGACCGAACATATGTCACTATTAGAACTCCGACACGTGTCAAAGCACTTTGGTTCTTATAAGGCTTTAGACAACGTATCATTTTCTGTTGAACCCGGACGAATTGTTGGTTTGATTGGTCCTAACGGGGCTGGTAAGTCCACGGCCATGCGCGCAATGACCGGATTGATGCGCTTTGATTCCGGCGAGGTAAGCTTTGACGACCAGCCAGTCAAGTTTTCAAAGACAAAGGCCTTGGCCAAGATGGGAAACTTAATTGAATACCCTGCCATCTACCCAAACTTCACGGCAGAAGATCACATGAAGTACTATGCGATGGATGCAAAGGAATCAGAAGACATTCATGAATTAATGAAGTTGACAGGGATTGACGGTCCAAACTTCGGGAAGCGTAAGGCCAAGCATTTCTCACTTGGAATGAAGCAACGCTTAGGCATCGCCATTGCCTTGGTTCGCAAGCCAAAGCTGGTCGTCTTGGATGAGCCAATGAATGGTTTGGATCCACAGTCGGTCCGAGAAATTCGCGCCTTAATTCAAAAGTTATCGGATCAAGGAATCGCCTTCCTCATTTCTTCTCATTTGTTAGATGAATTGCAACGGTTGGCTGATGACGTGGTCATTATTAACAAAGGAAAAGTCATTCGTAAAACATCCATGGCTGACTTTCTTTCAGAAGACAAGGCCCAGGTTAAGGTGAAGACTTCCGATAACCAGGCGATGGTGGCAGCCGCCGAAGAAGCGGGTTGGTCAGTTAAGGAAAATGATCAAGACGAAGTGTTGATCACGGCTGACGATGGCGTGAACGCTCAAGCTGTCTTAGCAAAGGCCACCGCAATCAATGTGGACGTCTTAGATATCCAGACGGCAACGGTTAATTTGGAAGATCACTTAATGGAAGTTCTTTCCGACAGCGATCGCGACCGTGCCTAAGTGTTGATTTAAGGAGAAACTATGCATACTTTATTAAAACAGGAATGGATGAAAGCCGTGAAGCAAAACCGCTTCTATGTCTGGGCATTGATCGCTTTTATCTTACCAATTATTGTCTTAACTACCTTAGTGCCGACGGACCAACAGCTGGTCGGCTACTATAGCTTGGGTGGTGCGGGCATTGTCGTGGCCATTGCCGCTTCCGTTATTTCAGCTTTGACTTTTACACAAGAGTTTAATTACGGGACAATTCGCCCATTGTTATCTCGTCAGTATTCCCGCTTAGAAATCTTCGTTTCGAAAATAATCATGATTGTTTTTGAATACATCTTGGTTTTGACTTCGGCGGTTCTTGGAACACTTGCTGGTCGTTTGATTTTCCAAATGATTAATGGTTCAACGGGCACGAGCATTGATTGGCAGCCCTTCTTGTTCAATCAAGTCATGGACGTGATTATGACGCTCTTCTTCTTCGCCATTGTTTTGTTGGTTTCCAACTTGGTTAAGTCAACGGCAGCGGCCGTTTCAATTGGGATTGTCCTCTCCGTAGCAACGTCAATTATTGCTGCCATTACGACTTTCTTAGTGCAGTTCTGGGAACCTTTGCGTTGGAACCCCTTGACGGTGGAAGCCTTCTTGTCACAGTTTAATGGCCGACAGGTCCAAAACGAATACATGATGAACTTCTTTGGAACCGATGTCTGGGTTGTTTGGGCAGTTTACATCTTCTACTTAGTTGTACTTTACCTGTTCACTTATCTGATTTTCCAACGTCGCTCCGTTTAAATGAAAACAGGCCATTTGGCCTGTTTTTTCTTTGAATAAAATGACTAGGTCTCCAGGTCTTTTTTTGCTACAATAAGCAAAGGAGTAAACCATGTCACGAGAAAAGAATGCTTTTAACGACAAGCAACGCATTTTGCGTTTATATTCAATTTTGATTTCCAAGCAGGCCATGTCGGTCGAACAGATTGAAGATCTTTTCTTTATTGGGCAGAAAACGGTGCAGCGCGACATCGCGGCCATTCGGGAGTTTTTGACTGATTTGCAGCAGGGGGAGCCGGTGCAATCCGAAGTGGTCTATGATCGCAAAATCAAAAAGTATAAAATTACCGAACGGGATCATCTTTTTGAGGTCTTTGATAAGATTAACTCAGAGGAAAATCCCTTTGATTTCTAACAACCAAAAGTCCCGCTGGAACAATATGCGTTCCAGCGGGACTTTTTTAGTGCGTTTAGTTTAATGAACGAAATAAGTTAATAAATCGGCTTCGGATAGCTGATCTTTTTCTTCGTCTTTGACGTCGAGAACGATTTTTCCAGCGTTTAACACAATCAGACGGTTGCCATAGGTGAGGGCATCTTTCAAATTGTGCGTAATCATCAAAGCCGTCAAGTGATTATCTTTCACCTGATGATTCGTTGCGGCCATCAGTTGGTCCGAAGTCTTCGGATCAAGTGCGGCCGTATGCTCATCCAAGAGAAGCAAGCCGGGCTTGACGCGCGTTGCCATTAAAAAGGAAAGGGCTTGACGCTGTCCACCAGAAAGTGAGCCAGTGGCGGTTTGAAGGCGGTCTTCGAGGTTATTTCCCATGGTCTTGGTTAAGTTAAAGTAGGTGGTCAATTTTTCGTTGGTTAATTGACGGTTTTTTAACGTCCGCTTGCTGCCTCGCTTTTCAGCTAGCAGTAAGTTTTCGGCGACGGTCATTCGCGGTGCGGTCCCGAGCTTGGGATCTTGAAAAACACGGGCCAGAAAGGAAGTTCGCTTGACCGCAGGCATCTGCGTAATATCTTGTCCCTCGTGTTCGACCGAACCGGCAGTTAATGGTAGGTCGCCGGAAATGACGTTAAAGAGTGTCGACTTTCCAGCACCGTTTGTCCCAAGAACCGTAATAAAGTCTCCGGGGTAGATGTCGAGATTTAAATCGTTTAAAATCGTGGTGCCATTTGGAACAGTGACGGTGGCGTCCTTTAATGAAAAAACAGCTTTAGTCATTTGTCTTACCTCCCAAGTGAAGGACTTTGTCCAGTTTTAGATACTTTCGAACCTGTGGCAGCATCATCGCGATGGCCAAGATAATGGATGAAATGAGGTTTAGATCGTTCGTTGAGAAACCAAGTTGCAAAACGGCTAGCAAAACCAAACGATAGATAATGGAACCAATCACAACCGCAATGAGTCGTTGATTCAAGGAAAGATTACCGAAAACGACTTCACCAATGATGATGGAGGCCAAGGCGATCACAATGATACCGATTCCCATGTTAATGTCGGCAAAGCCGTTGTTTTGTGCAATAACCGCACCACCAAAGGCGATGAGGGCGTTGGAAACCATGAGGCCCATAATGGTCATCCGGTCGGTTTTAATACCAAAGGCAGCGGCCATCACAGGGTTATCGCCAGTCGCGATAAAGGCTTGGCCGAGTTCGGTTTGTAAGAACCAGATGAGAAAACCTAAAATGAGCGAAATGACGATTAACCCGAGGACAACGCCATCAAAATACTTCGGCAAATCGGATAAGAAAGGAACGGAGAAAATCGTTTTTTGGTCCAAGAGTGAAATGTTGGCCGATCCCATGATCCGCAGGTTAATGGAAAGGCAGGCGGTCATGACTAAGATACCGGCCAAAAGAATTGGAATCTTCCCCTTTGTATAAAGAATACCGGTAATAAAACCAGCGACTGCACCGACAAAGAGGGCGGCCAAAGTCGCTAAGAAGGGATTGACGCCGTGTGCGATTAAGGAAACGGCAGTCGAGGCGCCAAGTGGGAAGGAGCCTTCCACCGTCATGTCGGCAAAGTTAAGAATCCGAAAAGTCAGGTACAAGGCAACCCCAAGGACGGCCCAGAGGATTCCTTGAGAGATGGACGAAACAATAATTGACATTAGTAGGCCTCCTTATTTGCTTTTGCATCAGCGACGATGTGTTCGGGTAAGGTAATCCCTAAATCAGCAGCCGTTTGCTTGTTAATGGCGTAATTTCCCTTGTTAACCGTCTGAACAGCCATCGAGGAAGCTTTCTCACCCTTTAACAGACGAGCGGTCATTTGACCTGCTTGGTAACCGACCTGATACTGTGATTGCGAATAGGTCACAAGTCCACCGTCGGCGACCATCGTATCATTGGATGGGATAACCGGAACGTTGCGTGCTTTTGCGGCAGAAACTAGCGTCTTCATCGCCGTTGCAACGGAGTTATCTTGTGGGGCATAAATGGCATCGACTTCACCTGCCATTGTCGTTGCGACTTGGAGCATGTCGTTGGTTGACGAAATGGTATAGGATTTAACGGTGTAGCCGGACTTTTGAAGCGTTTTCTTCATTTGAGCAGCGTTATAGGTGCCACCGGAATCCGAGGTTGTGGAGATGATACCAATGGTCTTCGCCTTTGGCAGCACTTCCTTAATAACAGCGGCTTGCTGTTGGTATGGCGAGTCACCAGCCACACCGGTCACGTTTTTGCCAGGGTGTGACAGTGAGTTGACCAATTTAGAACCAACGGGGTTGGTAATTCCAGCCAAGACAACGGGTGATTGATTCTTCGCAGCTTGTGCAAGTGACAAGGCGGCAGGGGTTGCGATGCCGACAGTCAGATCATCTTCTTTATTAATAAAGTCCTGTGCCATCGTTTTTAGATTGGCTTGGTTGGCCTGTGCGTTTTGATAAGCAATCTTCACGTTTTTACCATCCGTGTAACCGCCGGCTTTTAAGCCGGCCACGACACCCTCGTGAATTTGATCGAGGGCGGGATGGGTGACTAATTGAAGAATCCCAACAGTTGGCATTTTAGTCGTTTTCTTTCCGCTGGTCTGGCCTTCGGTAAAGAAGGCAAAAACCAAGAAAGCAAGAATAACCGATGTGACGGTTAATAGACGTTTATTCATCATTCTCTCCCTTAAATTGCATGCCCAGGCAGGTTTTTGGGCATAAAAAAAGTCTGCCTGGGTGTTGTGTTATACCCAAACAGACTTTTAACCATTACGAAGAAGCCGGTTGGGACAATACTGTCGTCACAGCTTGTCCGTTAACCGAAAAGCTGCTTTCCTACCGGCGCCACCATTGGCGATTTACTTGTGATTGGAATGCAGTCATGAAATACTCCTAAAGTATTAAAAGTTAACATAAGCATACAAGAGCCAAGAACTCCTGTCAAGAAAAATGAAAAAAAGAAAAGAAAACCCGGCGGTTTTCTCAGAAAAATTAATTAAATTGCTTGAAACGTGCATCATCTGGCAAAAACGTCTTGCCGTCGGCAGGGGCTTCAATTGAGCCAAAGGGCATTTCACCACGCAAGACCCAGTGATCAGGAAGATTAAAGGCTTCCTTTACTGCCTGGTCAATCAAGGGGTTGTAATGCTGCAGGGAAGCGCCGACGCCTTCTTCTGCCAATGCTAGCCAAACGGCATAAAGGGCAATTCCAACGGATTCTTCTGCCCAGTCGTCAAAGTTGTCCGCATAAAGTGGGGCCTGTTCCTTTAACCCCTGGACAATGTTTTGGTCCGTAAAGTAAAGAACGGTTCCGTAGCCAGATTGGAAGGCACCCTTAATTTTTGCCGTCGTGGCTTGGAAGGCCTCTTCCGATGCGGCAACCTTCTTTAATTCAGCCAAAGTCATTTCCCAGAGTTTTTCATGGGCATCACCAGTCAAAACAACCGCTTGAACGGACTGTGAATTGAAGGGGGAAGGACTGTTCTTGATGCTCTTTTTTACTAAGTCAAAAAGTTCTTGGTCGGTTTGCTTTACTTCTTTACCTAGTGCGTAAATGGAGCGACGCTTTTCTTGCAGTTCGTTAAAAGTTGTCATTGGCTGTTCCTCACTTATGTATTTCTTAAAAGTACAATTAGTATGTTATACTAGACAGGATAAAAATACAAGGGGTTTTTCAAAATGAAGCCATCTTTAAAATTAACGAATGCCATCCATATTCTGATTTATATTGCCCGGGCGGATAAGCAAACGAGTTTCTCGTCCAAGGCCATTGCCGAATCGGTGAACACGAATCCATCGCGAATTCGTGCGCTGATGGCCGACATGCAAGCCGCATCGATCATTAAGCGAGAGGGTGACCACTTTTCACGGCCAATCTTGGCTAAGCCCGCAAAGGATATTTCAATGGCCGCCATTTTAAAAGCCGTCGATCCCGATTCATCGGTTTTCCCACTCGATAACAAGGTCAATGACGACTGCCCAATCGCACAACAAGTCAATCCGGTTCTTTCTTCCTATTATGAGGAACTTGACCAAAATCTCTTGAAAAAGATGGCGGGCATTTCATTTGAAGCCATTTTAGAGGACGTCAACCAAAAAGCCGGTGCCCGACTTTGTTGTACCGGCGAGGTGCAAAATGCCTGAGGAAAAGCCACAGTTGATCCTATTGGTGGTCTTTCTGGGTGGCTGTCTAGGTGGGGCGCTGCGCTACTTACTTAGCCTGTTACCGGGGATTGGTGCCTGGCCGGCCATGACGGTTTTCATTAACACGGTCGGCACCGGCTGCTTAGCGTGTTTAGCCGCTTACATGAAGCAAAAGAGCCAGCAACCGGCTTATGTGCAGTCCTTTATTGGAACGGGGCTGCTCGGTGGCTTTACGACCTTTGGCGCTCTGATTCTTGAAGCCTATCAATTTCTTTTGCTCAATCAACCCTGGCTTTTTGTTGCCCTCATTGCTTGCTCCTTGCTCCTGGCCTTCTTGGCCTTGTGGCTTGGTCAAAAGATTGGCGTAAAGTTAGCTCAAAAGGGTGAGACGGGGGCGAAAGCATGTGGGTAAAACTGCTTTTCATCATGCTTGCCACGGGCCTGGGTGCCAGTCTTCGTTACCTGATGTTAATGGCTTGGTCATCGCGCAACCGGTATTTAACGGGTGTTTTTGCCATTAATCTACTGGGATCGCTTTTACTAGGATTTGTGACGGGCCTACATTTGAATCATTTATTGACGCTAGTGCTAGGGACGAGCTTGCTTGGTGGTTTTACGACTTTTTCATCGATGATGACCGAAAGTGGTCAGTACGTTGGTTGGCGGCAAAAAACGATTTATCTTGCTGGACAATTCGTCGGCGGATTGCTGGCATTTGTCCTCGGTATTGCTTTGTTGAGCAAACTGTTTTAACTTTATAGAAGTGTAAAAAAAGATTTAGGAGAAAAACGATGGCGAAAATTGCAGTAATTGTTGATTCCTCAGCAGTTTTACCCCAGGAAATTCGCAATTCCTACAACATTATCGAAGTTTCAATTCCAATTTTGTTTGGTCAGGAAACGTATCTAGGTGGTCAAGACATCACGTCGGTTGCCCAACTCGTTTCAATGATGGACGAAAAAAAGGACCTGCCAACGACTTCACAACCTTCACCCGCACAATGGGAAAAGGCGTTGACGGAAGCAAAGGACGCCGGATTCAACGAGGCGATGATTATCACGCTCTCATCGGGTATCTCCGGTGCCTTCCAGACGGCAACAATCGTGGCGTCGGAATATGAGGGCTTGGATCGTGTGGAAGTGGTCGATTCCAAGTTGGTAAACATGGCGGAAGGTGCCCAGGCACTTTTGGCGGCTAAGTTGGCCAAGGAAGACAAGAGCATGGATGACATCCTGGCTGCCTTAACAGACTTCCGCTCTCGCCTAGGCGTGCGTTTTGTCGTGAATGATATTTCACACTTGAAGCGAACGGGCCGCCTTTCACGTGGCCAAGCATTAATTGGTGGTTTGTTAAACATTAAGCCCCTGCTTGACTTTGATATTGCCGGCGACGGCAAGATTGGTGCGGTTGGTAAGGTTCGCAAGATGTCGGGCGCAAAGGACTTGATTCAAGAGGCCTTTGAAGATTATTTGTCCAAAGTCGACTTTCCAGTCCGTGCCTACATTATTGATGCAAACAATCAAAAGCTTGGTGACAAGTGGCTGAAGGACTTTTCAGCAAAGTATCCAGCGGTTTCCTTCGAGCGAGCTGCAATGGACGCTGTGATTGCGGTTCACACAGGGGATGGGGCCATGGCGGTTATCTGGACCCGTGACTATCAATCATACGGCGATCAAGCATAAAAAAAGCAAGTCCTTTCGGACTTGCTTTTTTATTGTTGAAAATTACAAGGACTTAATGCCAAGGGCTGGATCCAAAACACCGTTTCGTCCTGAAAGCGTGTAACGAAGGTACTTTTCGTTAACATCAACCTTCATTTCGTCATCCATTTGATCAAGTGAGTATGGTTTAGCGTATACCGTTCCCATGTTTGAGTCGATGGTAGCACCAAATTCTTTCAAATCGGTATCCTTTGGAACGAAGAGGAGGTTGAAGGACAATGCCAACGTGCAATTGGCTTCATCGGAAAATGGACCAACGCCATCGTCAAAATCCAAAACAATCTTCTTGTCTGTCCCAGCAAGCTTTTCCAAACGAGCCTTGGCAGTATCAGTAAATGTTAACTTCATATTACGACCTCCTGTGCATTCATTTTCGAATTAAGATTACAAATAAATTATAGGACGAATGACTAACAAAGTCAATTGGTATAGTTTTAATTTTGTTATTTTAAAAGCGTTTTTGCTAAAAAGAAGGAACTGGTATAAACTGTTAGAAAGGCATTTCACCCCTGTTGAAGAGGAGCAAAAATGAAAAAAAGGACAAAAGCGTATCAAATTGTCTATGAAGTGTTGAATGCAGCGACCCATGGCCTGGGTTTCGTGCTCGCCCTGATTGCTGCTTGTTTTTTAATTGTGAAACTGAGCAAGCATGACATGACGCCAATCGAAATCGGTGCGATTAGTATTTATTTGCTGTCCATCTCACTCTTTTTACTGGCTTCGACACTTTTTCACGCCCTCGTCTTTACACGGGCGGCCAAGATTTTTCAATTCATGGACCATGCCGGCATTTACCTGGTTATTCTTGGTTCATACACGCCTTACACCTGGTTAGTTCTCGGTGGTACAGTCGGTTGGAGTATTTGGATTGCCATCTTATTGATGGCCTGTGCGGGCTTGGTATATGACATCTTCTTCGTTGGCCGTTGGCCATGGGTGGCGGTGACCATCTACTTGGTGATGGGCTGGCTCATTATTTTAGTGATGCCGGTTATGTGGTCTTCTTTGACTCCTTCCGCCTTCTGGCTATTATTGGCTGGTGGTGTGGTCTACTCGCTAGGTACCATTTTTTATTTGGTGCCGGCCATTCCAATGGGTCACGTCTATTGGCATCTTTTTGTCATTGCCGGTGCTGGCCTGATGTATTTTTCAATTTATCAAACAATTTAAGAAAGCTGTTTCAAACCCCAAGGTAACCAGAAAAAGAAAACGAAAAAAAGATGAATAAACTCGACTACCACTATCAGGACGTCTGGCGCTTTACGACCATGGCCACCTGCCAATCACCAATTGATGTAGTGGCTGCCAAGCTTCAAACGGGCCCAGCAATGGTGCTTGATTGTTCCGGCTTGCAGACAACTGCCCTCGAACGAAAAAAACAGGTCATCGGTGACCAGTTTTTTTGTCAAGGTCTATTAAGAATCGACCAACAAGCCTATTCGCTCATTCGCTTTCATGTTCATGACGGTGCCGAACACCTTTTTGATGGGCAGGCCGCCGATGCTGAGTTACATTTTGTCTTTCAACGGCCGGATGGCGGGACGCTCGTATTAGCCATTTTTTACGAAGAAGAGGCAGAAGCACCGCTTCGTTTTCAGAAAATCTACCACAATCAAGGACAAAGGGTGCAACTACAAAGTCTGTTGCCAGCGGATGTGTCATCCGTTATTACTTACCGAGGTAGCCTCACCACACCGCCTTTAAAAAAGGACGTGGACTGGATTTTGGTAAAGGAAAAACTGGGGATAAACCCGGTTGACTTGGCGACTTTTAAACAGGATTATCCCGATAACCACCGAGCCGTTCAACCGCTAAACGGGCGGCCCGTTCAGCAACGACCGGTTAAAATGCTGCCAAAGTCTTGACCCTTTGAATGGGTAAAGAGTAGAGTAAAGTGAATGATGAAAGGAACAGGACAACCTTTGTTGACCCTGTTTTTATTTTGTAAAGGAAGTTTTCGAATGAAAGAAGCAACGTTAAAGAAGGCAGCCCTTGTCGTGGCTGCCGCACTCTTCATGCAGATGCTGGACTCGACGATTGTGACGACCGCGCTGCCACAGATTGCGACTGATCTTTCAGTCAATCAATCGTCAGCCTCACTTTTAGTATCCGTTTACATGCTTTTTGCGGCCATCTTTATTCCGCTTTCCGGCTGGCTAGCCAAGAGAATGAGCCGGAAAATCCTTTTTCTCTTAGCGGTCATTGTTTTCACCCTGTCGTCGGTTGCCGTGGGGTTGATTAATAATCTGTCCTACATCTTGGTCATGCGGGCCATTCAGGGGATGGCGGGGGCCATGATGATTCCCGTGGGTAAATTGATTATTTTGGAAAACGTGGCTTCGAAAAACCTC
The DNA here is from genome assembly GCF_018437265.1 of Fructobacillus parabroussonetiae. Taxonomy (GTDB): domain Bacteria; phylum Bacillota; class Bacilli; order Lactobacillales; family Lactobacillaceae; genus Fructobacillus; species Fructobacillus parabroussonetiae. The sequence goes on from NZ_JAAMFL010000001.1 coordinate 28,891, forward strand.
TTGCAGATTCTTTCCTTTTTAGTTTGGCCAGCCCTGATTGCACCGGCCATTGCGCCCTTACTTGGGGGGTACATTGTCTCCTCCCTTTCCTGGCACTGGATCTTCTTTTTGAACTTTCCAATCGGCTTGGGCATCTTACTTGCCGGGTATTTCTTAATTCATGATGAAAACCAGCGGGAAAAAACGCCCTTTGACTTGAAGGGCTTTCTGCTGGTTGCCACAGCGGCAGGTGCCATTTTGATTGCCGCTGAGTTGCTCTCACACGGTTTGAAAACAATGTTTGCCGGCGCCGTCTTGTTACTTCTTGGCTTATCCCTTTCTTTCTTTGCTTTCCGTCACCTGCAAAAGACAGAAAGCCCACTTTTTGCTTTGGATGCATTAAAAGTCAAATCCTTCCGAATTTACCAGACGGGTGGTTCCATCTTTTGGATGACGATTGGGGCCTTGCCTTACCTGTTGACTTTGCTTCTCCAAGTGCCTTTCCACTGGACAGCCGTGGAATCGGGCGCCTATGTGATTTTCATTTTCTTGGGGAACCTGGCAATCAAGCCGTTCACAACTCCCATTATTCGACGAATGGGTTATAAGTATGCGTTGATGCTCGCTTTGGGGCTTGCGACAATGGCGACTTTCTTAATGGCTGCTTTCAATCAAGAAACCGTCAAGATGTGGATTGCCACCGTGGCCTTCCTATCTGGTGTCGGTCGTTCACTTGCACTGACGGCCTATAATTCGCTGGCCTTTGCCGAACTATCAAAGGAAGAAAAGAACGCCGCGAATACCTTGCAGTCCGTGATGCAAATGCTTTCTCAAGCATTTGGTGTGGGCTTTGTGGCGACCCTGGTGGCCCTTTTCTCCCAGATTTTTGCCATTAGCCTGGCTTACCAAGTGACCTTGTTCTTAGTTGGCCTCTTGTCGCTTTACCCATTGCTTGAAGTGCTGACTTTGCCGGAAAACGTGGGTGAAAAAACCTTATAAAAAGTCTTAAAAGTCCGCGATGCGGACTTTTTTATTGCAAAAAAATGAGGATTACAGGATAATGGCGGTAACGAATCCGAATTAGGGGAGGCAACATGACAAAGACAGACTATCGCGATGATTTTTATCAGGCAGTCAATGGCGCTTGGATCGAACAGGCAACCATTCCGGCCGACCGTCCAGTGACGGGTGGCTTCTATGATTTAGTGGAAGGCATCGAAAAAGAGGAACGCCGGGTTCTGGCCGCCATTGAAGCAGGGGAGATGAAAACGCCTGCTGACCTCGCCGAATTTGTGAAATTCCATCAATTAACAAAGGACTGGGATCGTCGCGCAGCCGGTGAAAAAGAAGCCGTGCAAGAGTTTTTGAAGCCGCTGCTGGCGCTTGGTTCATGGGATGACTATCAAAAACAAGAAGCCGCTTTGATTCAAGCGGGCTATACCACGATTCTAGCGCCTACCATTGCGCCAGATTCGAAAAACACGAGCCGAAACGAACTTTGGTTGGCTAGCCCGGATCTGATTTTTCCTGACACAACGTCTTACCAAGATAAGGAAGGAAAAGAAGCGCTTTTGGCAAACTGGTCAGAAATGGTTCAGCGCTTGTTGGAAAAATTAGGCTTTGAAAAAGAAGGGGCTGCCTGGATTCAGCAGGCAGTGAACTTTGACCAAATTTTGGCTGATCGGCAATCCTCTTCTGAAGAATTATCCGACTCTTGGAAGAACTACTACCCAATGACACTTGCTGAGGCTTCACAAAAGGTGCCGAATGTTTTGTTGACTAAGACGTTGACGACTTTGCTTGGGCAAGAACCTGACAAAGTCATCATCTATGATGGTCGATTCTTTGACCAAGCCCACGAAGTGTATGTGGAAGAAAACTTTGACGCGGTAAAGGGCTGGTTGATTATTCAGAATCTGCTAGACATTGCTGGCTTTTTGGGGGATGACACCCGGGTGCTTGCCGGAACCTTTGGTCGCTTCCTGTCAGGTACAAAGGAAGCGGTGAAACCTGAAAAGTCCGCTTTCCGACAGGCCCGTGCCTTCTTTAGTCAAGCCGTTGGAAAATGGTATGGGGAAACGTACTTTGGGCCAAAGGCCAAGCAAGATGTCGAGGCCATGGTGCACGAGCTGATTCAGGTCTATGAGCACCGCTTTGATCAGATTGACTGGCTATCGGATGAGACCAGACAAAAGGCCAAGGTGAAATTGGCGGCATTAGCTGTCAAAGTCGGCTACCCAGACAGCCTGCCAGAAGACATCGCCAATCGCCGAGTAGATGAACAGGCAACGCTTCTAGAAAACGTCCAACGTTTTTCACGAGAAGCGGTTGCCAAGCACTTTAAAAAGTGGGGGCAAGCGCCTGATAAATCCCGTTGGGGTATGTCAGCCGATACGGTTAATGCCTATTACTCGCCAGACTTTAACCAGATTGTCTTCCCGGCGGCGATTCTGCAAGCGCCATTCTATGACCTGAAGCAATCGGCTAGTCAAAATTTCGGGGGAATCGGAACGGTCATTGCCCATGAAATTACGCACGCTTTTGATACCAACGGAGCGCGCTACGACGAGCAAGGAAACTTAAAAGAATGGTGGACGAAGGAGGACTTTGCCCACTTCGAGAAAAAGACGGAAGCGGTTGTGCAAGCCTTTGACGGCTTGGATTCTGCCGGTGCCAAAGTCAACGGACACCTCACGGTTTCAGAAAACGTGGCCGATCTCGGTGGTGTATCAGCCACTTTGACTGCAGCAAAGGCCGGCGAAGCGACCGACATCCGGGCTTTCTTTGAAAATTTTGCGACTTTGTGGCGGCAAAAAGCAGAGCCGAAGTATCTCGCACTCTTGGCAACAATTGACGTTCATGCACCAGCTAAGTTGCGCACGAACGTAACCGTGAAGAATTTTGATGATTTTGCGGCGACTTTTGATGTCCAGGAGGGGGATGGCATGTACCTCGCACCAGAAAAACGGATTCAAATCTGGTAAAAATCTTTTGAAATACCTTGTCAGAAAACGGCTTTCTTGTTAATATAGAGAAGTTGTTTAAGACATGGGAGTGTAGCGAAGTCTGGCTAAACGCGACGGACTGTAACTCCGTTCCTTCGGGTTCGTAGGTTCGAATCCTACCGCTCCCATTGCCTCGCTTCAGGCAAATTTGAAGCATTGCCCCTTGGCCAAGTGGTAAGGCAGAGGTTTTTGGTACCTCCATGCGCTGGTTCGATCCCAGCAGGGGCAATCATTGAAAAAGCAGTCCGTTCGGGCTGCTTTTTTTGTGGGCTGAAACTCATTTGGATTTTTTTGAACAACTTGTTAGACAGCTCGTTCAATTTCGTTCAACATCGTCAAATTCCCTATCCAAAGGCGTTTTAAGGGTGTAAGATAAGGGTCAATTAAAGGGGAAATTGGAAACTCCCCCGCAAAATTTTCCTGAATAAAGCGTTGGAAGAGTGCTTTATCATTTTCGTCTGAGAGGATCAAAATGAGGTGAATAATGATTATTAATGGACGCGAAGTTAAGGGGGTTATGTTGGGACCAGTTGACAAAGAGATGGTCCGAGAAAAACTAACCCCAAAAGTTCGCCAGGAGTGGTTGGAATTACTAGAAGAACAGGATCGCCGCATTGAGCAGTGGGAAAAAGAGCATAACTTCTAAAATATAATCCTGCTAACCTTAATTACTGGTCATGCAAGAGACTCTTGCTTGGCATGTGACAGCATGTTTCGTATGCTATAGAAAATAAATTAGCGGAGGTGGCGTGATGGAATTTGGTAAACGGCTACAAAAATTACGGCAAGAAAAAGGGATAACTCAAGAACAGCTAGCGAAGCAATTTTATACGAGTCGACAAAACATCTCCTCTTGGGAGAATGGCAAGACTTACCCAAATATGAAGGACTTGATTTATTTGTCTGATTTCTTTGGTGTCAGCCTGGATGTCTTTTTAAAGGAAGATGGACAAGTGCAAGAGAGTTTGGAGAAGGCGACGGTGAAAAAGTTATTAACGCGTGTTTACGTTAAGCTAACAATCAGTCTTTTACTATTATTATTTAGTGATGTGGCGCAAGACTTTCTCAAGGTGCCTTTGCAAGCAGAAGTTTGGCTGATTGTTTTCTTTATCATTGTTAGTGCAGCTAATAACATTGAAGAATTTAACAAAGAGTTTGGTATTAAAGTAATCTATCCCTGGCAACGGCACCTGCGCAAGTAAGGAAATGTACAAATTTAGCAGACCATGCAGACATTTGCTAATATTTGCTTTATAATTGGTCTTGTTAAATAAAGTAATCATTTGGGAGGCAAATATGGCAAAATTAACTGTTCAAAATTTGAAGAATTTGGCCGGTAAGAAAGTACTGATGCGAGTGGACTTTAACGTCCCAATTAAGGATGGCGTTATTGGAAACGATAACCGTATCGTGGCTGCTTTGCCAACCATCAAGCACGTATTGAAGGAAAACGGTCGTGCCGTTTTGTTCTCACACTTGGGTCGTATCAAGAAGGAAGAGGACAAGAAGGAATTGTCATTGGCACCTGTTGCCAAGCGTTTGGGCGAATTGCTTGGACAAGAAGTCATCTTCGTTCCTGAAACTCGTGGCGCTAAGTTGGAAGCCGCTATCAACGACTTGCAAGATGGTCAAGTATTGATGGTTGAAAACACTCGTTTTGAAGACGTGAAGAACGGCGAAGTCGTTAAGTTGGAATCTGGTAACGATCCTGAATTGGGTAAGTACTGGGCTTCACTTGGTGATGACCTCTTCATTAACGATGCCTTTGGAACGGCCCACCGTTCACACGCTTCAAACGTTGGAATCGCTTCAAACGTTGACCAAGCGGCAGCCGGTTACTTGATGGAGAAGGAAATCAAGTTCTTGGGTGATGCGGTTGATACGCCAAAGCGTCCATTTGTTGCCATCATTGGTGGTGCCAAGGTTTCTGACAAGATCGAAGTTGTCCAGTCTTTGTTGAAGAAGGCGGACAAGGTAATCGTTGGTGGTGGAATGGCTTACACATTCGACGCTGCAAAGGGAAACAAGATCGGAAACTCCTTGTTTGAAGAAGACAAGGTACAGACGGCCAAGGATTTGATGGCAGAAGCTGGCGACAAGTTGGTTTTGCCTGTCGATTCAGTTGCAGCCGATGCCTTTTCAAACGATGCCAAGACAGAAGTTGTTGATGCTGAAGCTGGCATTCCTGATGGCTACATGGGCTTGGACATTGGTCCAAAGTCTGTTAAGTTGTTCCAAGATGTTTTGAACGATGCCAAGACGGTTGTTTGGAACGGTCCAATGGGTGTCTTCGAAATGGAAAACTTTGCCAAGGGAACTTTGGCTATTGGTGAAGAACTCGTTAAGGTAACGGAAAAGGGTGGTACAACCATCGTTGGTGGTGGTGATTCAACTGCCGCTGTTCAAGCCTTGGGTGTTGCGGACAAGTTGTCGCACATCTCAACGGGTGGTGGTGCATCACTTGAATACCTTGAAGGTAAGGAATTACCTGGTATCGCTTCATTGACGAACAAGTAATCACAAATTTTAAAAGTCGACTTCGGTCGACTTTTTTCTATTTAAAGAGGGTTATTTTGCAAAAGTCGGGTGGTATCTTTCTAAATTGGATAGGCGTATAATGGATACAACGTAAATGAAGAAGGGGTGTACTGTGGTAAACGAGCAAAAAGTCCGCGAACAAGAATACCTAGATCAAACGCTGAAGCAAATTGACTTGGCCCAATTGGAGGCACAGGAAGAAATTAAAAAGTCCAAGGGCTCGCTCTCGGATGTTGCTTCTGGTTGGGACGATGTCCGTGTTAAGACATCGACCTACTCGGGTATTGTCGAAACCGCTATGTCAATCCGACAGCAGCAACAGGCGATTGCCGAACGACAGTCAGCCAAGTCCCGAGCTGAGGACCGTTACCAAACGCTGGCCAAGCAAAAGCAAAAGCCTTATTTTGCCCGCATCGACTTTTTAGATGATGCAGAAGAAAACCGTGAAAAAGAAACGGTTTACATTGGCTTGGCCTCCTTTGCCGACGATGATGGTCGCTTCTGGGTTTATGACTGGCGAACGCCCGTTGCTTCAATCTATTACGATGGTGGCCTTGGCCGTGTGGACTACATGACACCGGCTGGAAAGCAACAGGCGGATGTGACGCTGAAACGGCAGTTCGAAATTGAAAAGGGCGTTATTGTGACGCTTTTTGATACTGAGGAAGCCATTGGTGATGCGATGTTGCTCAATGCGCTTTCGGGCGAATCGACGACGAAAATGAAGTCGATTGTGACGACCATCCAAAAGGAACAGAATAAGATCATTCGTAACACGGATGCTGACTTACTCTTTGTTCAGGGAGCAGCGGGATCTGGTAAAACGGCAGCCATCATGCAACGTGTGGCGTATTTGCTTTACCGTTACCGCGGAAAGTTGAGCTCTGGCCAGGTCGTCATGTTTTCACCGAACCAGTTGTTCAATGACTATGTCGACCAAGTCTTACCAGAACTTGGCGAGCAAAATCTGGTTCAGTTGACCTTCTACCAATACGCTTCCCACCGTCTACCACGCTTTGAGGTGCAGACGTTAGAGGACCGCTTTGAGCATAATAATCAAAATGAAAAAATTGAACGATTGCTGGGATCTTTGGACATGTTCAAAGCCGTTCAGGCCTATGCGGAAGATCTCAACCAGACGGGATTAAAGGTGCGTAATCTCAACTTCCGCGGCAATGTGTTGCTTTCGAAGGAAAAAATTCAGTCGGTTTACTACCAATATAATGAAAACTACAAGCTTTCTCAGCGTTTGGAAGCCACGCAGGAGAGCCTGATTCGTTCGCTTCGCTCACAGGTTGGTGTCCAGATGAAACAAGACTGGGTCGAAATGGCGATTGAAAATCTGTCAAAGCAAGAATATGACGAAATGGTCGGTGCTGGGCAGGTCCGCCTGGGGGATGACCAGGTCAACGATGCTGGTGACATGACCCGTTTGCACCAGTTAGGTGAGGGGCCAAAGGAACGGACTTTTGCATCCGACAAGCAGGAGCGAAACTTCCTGGCGAAAAAGATTGTCACGCAAGCCCTCCGCCCATTGGCAAAGCGTGTTCGCCGTGCGGGCTTCATCAACATCAACGCCCAATTTGTCGACCTTTTGCGGAACTTACCAAATTACTTGAATTTGGCGGATTATCAAATTAGCGAGACGGAGTGGTCGGACTATGTGGCCGATTTCTTGGCGAACTTGAAGGAAAAGAAGCTCTCCTTGCCGGCAACAACCATCTACCTCTATTTGTACGATTTAATTACTGGAAAACACGGTCAGCGTGAGATCCGCTATCTTTTCATTGATGAAATTCAGGATTACACGCCTTTCCAGTTGGCCTTCTTGAAGTTCTCATTCCCAAATGCAAAGTTTACTGTTCTTGGTGACTTGAACCAGGCCATCTTTACACAAGATTGGGCCAACACGTTGGAAAACGATTTTGCGTCGCTTTTTGAAGCGGACAAAGTCGACTTTGTCGAATTAACGCAAACCTACCGGTCAACCAAGCAGATCACCGATTTTTCGAAGGGCTTGTTGACAGACGGTAAGACCATCGAAGCCTTCAACCGTTCGGGTGATTTACCCGTCATGAAGTTAGCCAAAAATGATGATCAAGCGGTGCAAGACGTTAAGGCTCAGTTAATCCAAAACGCGCAAGATGGTGAACAGACAGCCATTATTACCCAAACGCTTGCGGAAGCAACCCGTCTAGCCAAGCAATTGGAAGACGAAAAGATCACCCTGATTCGATCAGAAAACCAGCGTTTGGCGCCGGGGGCCGTGATCTTGCCTTCTTATTTGGCAAAGGGATTGGAATTCGACGCCGTCATTGTTTGGAAGGCGGATGCGGCACACTATCAGCATGATGATGTTCGTCGCTTGCTCTACACGGTAACCTCTCGTGCGATGCACCGCCTGACCTTGATTGGGGCCGGCCAGTTATCACCAATGATTGCCGCCCTACCAAAAAACCTTTATCAATTGGAGGACAGTCATGCTAACTGAACTTCTTGAAACGATTAAAAAAGCCCAGACTGGGGCTTTTTTTACCGTCGGATTAACGGGGTCGGTTGCCGTTGGTAAATCAACGATGGCCGAGCGCCTCCAGAGTGGTCTGGAAAAGGCGGGCTACCGCGTGGCGGTTTTATCGACGGACGCCTTTTTAAAAAGTAATGACAACTTGCACCAAGCCGGTATTTTTGATGAAAAAGGTTTTCCAAAAAGCTATGATCTAAAAGCCCTGGCTGATTTTATAAGGGGCTTTCGAGCGGGGGAAACGTCCCAGGTTACCCGGGTTTATTCACAGACCTTGGCCGACCTTGTTCCTGGAGAAAGTCGGCTGATTGAGCGACCGGATATTTTGATTCTTGAAGGGGTTGTCGCGCTCCAATTACCGAGTGAACTCCTGGATTGCACACTCTTTATTGAAGCCGAGATGGAAGATGTCAAAGATTGGTATTTGGCCCGTAATTTATTGGCAACGGTCAAGTCGATTGACAGGCCGGACTCCTGGCGTTCCCAGTATGCGCATCTACCGCTGGCCGACTTTTACCAGTTGGCGATGGCCGTTTGGGAAAAGACCAACCAAAAAAACTACGACGACTATATCGTCAAAACAAAAGAAGCGGCGGATTGGTTGCTGAGCTTTGATCACTACCACCAACTCGTGGCGGTTCATCAAGGTCCTCGACAGCTGAAAGGCTAAACTTTGTGCACTTTTTCGACTAGTTGACTTTGTGTTTTTTTAGAAGTAACATACTTATCTGGATTATTTCTTGATAAATTGGAGGAAGAAATGGCAAATTCAAATGAACAAGTCACCGGGAAACCGATGAACAAAATTGCCATGATGGCCTTGCTGATGATTGGTTCTTTCGTGATCATCTTGATGCAGACCTCATTGGGAACTGCGCTGCCTGCTTTGATGACAGCATTTAACGTCGACTCTGCAACCGTTCAGTGGTTGACGACCATCTTTTTGATGGTTAACGGAATTATGGTGCCGGTTTCGGCTTTCATGACGACACGAATTCCAACCAAGTATCTTTACTTAACGGCTTTGGCAATCTACATTGCCGGAACGTTCATGGCTTGGACTGCACCAACGTCAGCCTTCTGGGTCATGATGTTGGCCCGTGCCTTTCAAGCAATGGCGGCTGGAATCGTGATGCCGCTGATGCAGGTGGTGGCCTTGACGCTCTTTTCTGAAAATTCTCGTGGAAAGGCCATGGGATCAATCGGATTGGTTATCGGAATGGCCCCAGCCATTGGCCCAACGCTTTCTGGTTGGATCTTGGATAGCAAGCACGACTTTCTCGGGATGACCTGGGGTGGTGACTGGCGTTCAATCTTCGGATTAGTTTTGCCTTTGGCCATTATCGTCTTCATTCTTTCAATCTTCTACTTTAAGAACGTATTGGAAACCAAGAAGGTGACATTAGACGTTCGTTCATTGATCGAATCGACCGTTGGTTTTGGTTTCTTACTCTTTGGTTTTGCCATGGTTTCAAACCACGGTTGGGGCTCCTTCACCTACGTGATTGCCCCAATCATCGTTGGAATTTTGGTCACGGCCGAATTCACGCGCCATCAGTTGCACATGGAAAAGCCTTTCCTTGATGTCAAAGTCTTGATGAACAAGCAGTTCGCCTTGACGACGACCATGGTTTCCTTGACTTTCATCGCCATGCTTGGTGTTGAAATGGTTTTGCCAACTTACATGCAGACGGTCCGCGGATTGTCAGCATTGGATTCCGGCTTGACGCTGTTGCCTGGTGCTTTGATGATGGGCTTGATTTCACCGATTGCTGGTTCCTTCTATGATAAGTACGGTGCGAAGCGCTTAGCCATCTTCGGCTTTGCCTTGGTTACGATGGCAACCCTTCCTTACTACTATTTGACTGCGGAAACGCCAACGATTTACATCACAGCGCTTTACATGGTTCGAATGGCCGGAATTGCCTTTACGATGATGCCATTGACTTCATCAGCGATGGGCGCTTTGCCAAAGGAAGACAACGCACAGGGAACGGCTGTTAACAACACGGCTCGTCAAATTGCGGCGTCACTTGGTACTGCTGTTTTGGCTTCGGTTATGCAATCCGTTGCAAACGACAACATGCCAGCCGATTCATTAAAGGCAGCCGATCCATTGGCTTATGGTTCAAAGGCACTGACGGCAACGTTGGATGGCTTCCATACCTCATTCTTCGTGGCGGCATGTTTCGCCATGGCTGCCTTTGTACTCGCGTTCTTCTTACATCGTGGTAAGGTGAACCAACCGGAAGGAAAGGAGAATTAACATGATTATCATTCTATTAATTTTGTTTGTTATTCTGGCCTTTCTGTCGATTATGTTAATCAAAGAAACCAAGGTTCGCTGGGTAGCAACGATTGCTTCCTTTATCGCAGTGGCCCTTTGCCTTGTCTTCATTACAGGAAATGCCCATGATCACTGGGGCATGAAGGTTAAGACCGTCACTAAGAAGGCCCAGATTTATTCAGCCCAAGATCAAAACACCTATGGTGTTTTGGCCTACCAACCGGTTGGAACATCTGGTAAGGAAAAAGCCTTTGTTTACAAAGCCACGGCTGCTGCAAAAGACGCCACGGTTGCCAAGCCTGATTTGAAGACAACGACGGCAATTCAAGACATTGATGGTAATCAAGCTTTCCAAGTCACGACGACAAAAGAATACGTATACGACAATGGTTTCTACCAATTCCTCTTTGGATGGGCTGGAAACAATCACGACGTTAAGTCAAAGTTGGTTACCTACCAGGTACCAGCAACTTGGATTGCTTTGTCAACACAAGACGGCGCTAAGTTGAAAGCGATTTTGGCACAAAAGATGGGCGACGCTGACTTTATTTCTTGGATTCAAGAAAATAAGCAAACGGCGGCAGATGACCCTGACCAAGCGGCTAAGGACGCGGTTTCTTATTATAAGAACGTCTTGGCCAACAGCTAAAGTTATTTGACATTTCATTCGTTTTTGTAATGTTTGAAATCTTTTACCTGCTCCTTCGTTGTAAAGTTTGAATGAGTGTGCTACACTTAGTGTGTAATTAAGTTTGAATTTTGATTTTGATTTGTTTTTTTCGGAAGGCGTCATACCAAAAGCATCATATTTATTTACATGACACAGATGGGATGATCCCAAAGGAGAAACAATCATGGAAAAAGGCACTGTAAAGTGGTTTAACGGCGAAAAGGGCTACGGCTTCATTACTCGCGAAAACGGTGAAGATGTGTTCGCACACTTCTCAGCTATCCAAGGCGAAGGCTTCAAGACTTTGGAAGATGGCCAAAACGTAACGTTTGATGTTGAAAACTCAGACCGCGGTTTGCAAGCTGTAAACATCGTTAAAGACTAATTTCGACAATTAGTTTTAAAAGCTCGGACATTTGTCCGGGCTTTTTCTTTTGTTGAAACGATGCAAAGAACGCCTGGAATGTTGTATAATAAACAAGAATTATTCAAGCAAACAAAGGAGCTAGAACATGGCAAAATTAGTTTTGATCCGTCACGGACAAAGTGAATGGAACGCATTGAACTTGTTTAACGGTTGGGTGGACACAAAGTTGTCTGAACAAGGAATTGAACAAGCCAAGCACGCGGGTGAATTGTTGAAGCAAGAAGGGATTGCTTTTGACCAGGCTTACACGTCAGTCTTGACTCGTGCCATCACGACTTTGCACTACGCTTTGGAAGAAGCTGGTCAGCTTTATGTACCAGAAGAAAAGTCATGGCGTTTGAACGAACGTCACTACGGTGCATTGCAGGGCCAAAACAAGGCCGACGCTGCCAAGAAGTGGGGCGACGAACAGGTCCACATCTGGCGTCGTTCTTACGATGTTTTGCCTCCATTGCTTGATAACTATGAAGAGACTGTTGAAGTACAGGGTAAGACTTACCCTGCTTTTGATGCTCGTTACGCTGATGTTCCTTACGGTGAATTGCCATTGGGTGAAAACTTGAAGGTAACCTTGGAACGCGTTTTGCCATTCTTCGAAGCAAAGATTAAGAAGGACTTGGAAGCTGGCAAGGACGTTGTCATCGCTGCTCACGGTAACTCACTCCGTGCTTTGGTTAAGCACTTGGAAAACATTTCAGACGATGATATTTTGAACGTTGAAATTGCTAACGGACAACCAATTGTTTATGACTTGAACGCTGATTTGTCAATTAACGACAAGAAGACGTTGAAGTAATTGATAAAAGCCTGCTAAAACGACATGTTTTGGTGGGCTTTTTCTGCAGGTAAAAAAGGAGCTGTGAAGGCAATGACAGAAAAACAAAACCAAGAAAGCGTGCGCTATCAATTATATGAACGGCCGCCTTTTGCTACCTTGCTGGGGCTTTCTTTGCAACATCTCTTTTCGATGTTTGGCGCCACCATTCTCGTTCCCTTACTTGCCGGGTTGAGCCCGAGCGTTGCCCTTTTCTCTTCGGGAATCGGGACGTTAATCCACCTCCTGGTCACAAGGGGACGCGTGCCGGCATACATGGGCTCGTCTTTTGCCTTTATCATTCCAATGGCCTCTTTGTTGAAGACATTTGGTTATCCAGCCGTCGGTCAAGGGGTGGTTGCCGTTGGGCTCTGCTACCTTGTGATTGCGCTTTTGGTTGCCAAAGTCGGGACTGATTGGATGGATAAAATTTTTCCACCAGAGGTGGTTGGCCCCGTGATTATGGTAATTGGCCTTTCTTTGGCTCAAACAGCCGCTCAATCCGGGACTGAAATCAACGGTCATTACGATTGGCGAGCTTTCCTGGTTGCTGGCCTGACACTTTTGGTTATGATCTTAAGCAACCAATTCTTAAAGGGCTTCCTTGGGATGATTCCGGTTCTGATTGGGATTGCCTTCGGCTATTTGCTGGCGATGCTGTTAGGCCTTGTTGATTTATCCGGGGTACAATCAGCGGCCTGGTTCTCTTTGCCGAAGTTTGACTTTCTCTTTATGAATAAGGGGCATTTTGATAGCGCTTTTTATCCTTTGGCAATGTTGACGATGGTGCCTCTCGTCTTGGTCACCTTATCCGAGCATTTAGGCCACTTACTCGTGTTAAAAAAGATAACGGGACACGACTTTTTTAAAGACCCGGGTCTAAATAAAACCTTAGCAGGGGACGGGCTGGCTTCTGTTTTTGCTGGTCTAATTGGAGGACCAGCGGTCACTTCATATGGTGAAAACATTGGGGTTATGCAGCTGTCAAAGGTTTATTCGGTTTGGGTGATCGCTGGTGCAGCGGTTTTGGCTGCTTTCTTTGCCTTTATTGGAAAGTTGACGGCGATTATTCAATCCGTACCTGCTGCTGTAACGGGTGGTGTTGGCCTGATGCTGTATGGGGTCATTGCCGCCGCGGGTCTTCAAGTCTTGGTTGATCACCGAGTTGACTACAGCGAAAAACGAAACTTGCTCATTGCTGGGCCGATTCTTGTGATTGGGATTGGTAATTTTCACTGGGCCCTCACTTCTCAAATTGATTTTTCCGGTGTTGCCCTGGCGACGGTTCTTGGGGTGTGCTTAAACGTTCTCTTGCCAAAGGCGGAAAAGGGGAAGGATAGTCGATTGCGGGACTAACATATGATTTTTTCGTCATGATTTGGTTATCATTTCACAAAAAGCGAAAAAATCCGCTGTTGACTACGAGAAATTTGTAAAATATAAATCCCGTGTTTTTTAATAAAATTGTTATTAAAGGCTGAGTAATGCCCTTTTAGCGCATTTCTACAACAGAATTTATTTTTTGTCCCATAAAAAAGATGGACTGGACCATTTCAATAATTTGTTGTGAAATAAGCACAAAATCACTTGTATTTAGAAAACAGTGGGCGTATTATTGGGGGTATATTTTGAGGTAGAAGATGATGTCTTGCGTCAAAATAGAAACAAGCAGAAAGGAGAAAACCGATGGATGAACCGACATCAACCTTTTCTTTCCTTGGGCTGACTTTCACCTGGACAACAGTGCTATCAACCTTATTAGCGATGACCGTTGTTGTCTTGATGGCAGTCTTTTTAACAAGGAAAGTAGCCATCCGGCCGAGTCGTGGTCAAAACGTCATTGAATACGTTTTGGACTTTGTTAAGGGAATTCTGGGCGACCAGTTGCCGAATAATCTGGCTCGTCAGTTTGGCCTTTATAGCTTCACCTTGTTCTTGTTCTTACTCGTTTCAAACGAAATGGGTCTGTTACTCCAAGTGAAGAATGCCTCTGACGTCACTTTGATTAAATCGCCAACGGCCGATCCTTTAATTGCCTTTAGTTTGGCAATCATGTCCTTAACCTTAGCGCACGCAACCGGAATTAAAACACTGGGTATGGGTGGCTATCTGAAGAACATGTTCTTAAAGCCATACGCCGCTTTGTTCCCATTAAACGTTGTGGAACAAGTGACCAACTTCTTAACATTGGCCTTGCGATTGTTTGGAAACATTTTCGCTGGTGAATTGATGTTAAACTTGCTGGCAAGTATGGCCTTTTCGCTACATGGATTTGGCTGGATTGCGGCTTTGCCGCTTGAGATGGCCTGGCAGGCCTTCTCATTATTGATCGGTGGTATCCAGGCCTACGTCTTCGTCATGTTGACGGCCGTCTTTACGGCGCAACTGTCTGGCGAAGAGTAGGAGCTGACTGCTGATCTTGCAGACGCGGGGGACCGTTATCATCCAATAGTAAAGAAGAAAGCTCTTTCGTATTTAAAGGAGAAAGCAAATGGATTTACAGAACTTAGGTGTTATCGCAGCTGGAATCGCCTTCGCCGGAGCCGCCATTGGTGGTGGTATCGGTGTTGGTGTGATGTTCTCACAGTTTTTGGCTGGAATGTCTCGTCAACCTGAATTGGCGGGAAAGCTTTTGTCACGTGCCTTCCTTGGATTGGCCTTGGCCGAAGCCTTGCCAATCATCGTTGTTGGTATGGCCTTTACTTTGATCAACAAGTAAGAGGACCCTTTAGAGGAGATAGAAGATGGCGCAAACAATCATTATGACAAAGGCAATGCCACTTGGTGATATGGTCTTTATTATCGTCGCCTTCCTCCTGCTGATGGCTATTCTAAAGAAGGTGGCCTACGGACCTTTGACAAAGGTCTTAGACCAGCGAGCAGATAAGATTAACAAGGATTTGGATGAGGCTTTGCAAAAGAGCCAAGAAGCTGCATCCTTAGTTGACCAGCGAGTTAAGGAATTAGCAGAGTCGAAAGACCAAGCGAGTCAACTGATTGCCACGGCAAAAAAGTCTGCCAAGGAACAA
This sequence comes from Fructobacillus parabroussonetiae, assembly GCF_018437265.1. Lineage (GTDB taxonomy): Bacteria > Bacillota > Bacilli > Lactobacillales > Lactobacillaceae > Fructobacillus > Fructobacillus parabroussonetiae. The sequence goes on from NZ_JAAMFL010000001.1 coordinate 44,161, forward strand.
TCAGAATCCATGATTCAAGCAGCCAACACACAGGTAACTGGTATGCGCCAGTCAGCTGAAGAAGATGCTGCGCAGATGAAGGATGACGCGATGAACACGGCTAAAAAAGACGTGGCGGACTTGTCCGTACAAATCGCTTCCAAGTTAATTCAAAAGGAATTATCTGCGGATGACCAGCGGGCCCTAATCGATGCCTATTTGGCAGAGTTAGGACAGCAGTAAGGAGGACCGATGGCTAATAAGAAGGAAAAAGTGATCAATCAGTACGCTGAGGCACTCTTGGCATACGGTGATGATCAAGATTCTTTTGACAGCCTTCTGGCTGACTTGAAAACCGTTTCGGACGTGGTCGCAAATGAGCCAAAACTAACGGCTTTGCTATCCGCCCAAACGATTTCAGAAGAAGACCAAGTCTCCTTATTGGACACATTGACAAAGGGTGCCAACCAGGCAGTGGCCAACTTAACGAAAATTTTGTTGAGTCACCACCACTTCGCACTTTTGGGCGCGGTTGCTGATCGATTTTTTGACCTTTATCAACAACGTCAAGGCATTCAAACCGTGACGATTACCTCTGCGGTAGCCGTTGATGATGATCAAAAAGAACGGTTGGTGCAAGCCTTCCAAAAGCAAAGTGGCGCTAAAAAAGTCGAAGCAAGCTACCGGGTTGATCCCGACTTGTTGGCTGGTGTGTCCATGCAATCCAAGTCAATCTTAATTGACGGATCGCTGAAGACAAAGATTGCCAAATTACAGGCAGAGTTACTAGGTTAGTGAGGAAAAGACATGGCGATTCAAGCTGAAGAAATTTCTGCTTTAATTAAGCAGCAGCTCGAAAAGTTTGACACAAAGCTGACTGTAGAAGAAATTGGAACCGTTACCTACATCGGTGATGGGGTTGCTCGTGCAACCGGATTGGCAAATGCCCTTTCCGGCGAATTGGTTACCTTCAACAACGGTGCATACGGAATGGTCCAAAACCTGGAAGAATCCGAAGTTGGAATCATTATCTTAGGTTCCTCAGAAGGAATTCGTGAAGGGGATACAGTAAAGCGAACTGGTCACGTGATGGAAGTGCCAGTTGGTGACGAATTGATCGGGCGTGTCGTCAACGCTTTGGGACAACCCATTGATGGATTAGGCGACTTAAATACAACAAAGACACGACCTGTCGAAGCCAAGGCACCAGGTGTCATGGCTCGTAAGTCAGTGTCTGAACCAGTGCAAACTGGTATCAAAGCTATTGATGCCCTTGTTCCAATCGGTCGTGGTCAGCGTGAGTTGATCATTGGTGACCGTAAGACTGGTAAGACATCAATTGCCATTGACACAATTTTGAACCAAAAGGATCAAGACATGATCGTCATTTACGTGGCGGTTGGTCAAAAAGATTCAACGGTTCGTGAACAAGTTGAAACTTTGAAGCGCTTAGGCGCAATGGATTACACCATTGTCGTAAACGCAGGACCAGCTGAAGCAGCTGCCTTGCTTTACTTGGCACCATATGCTGGTGCTGCAATGGGTGAGGAGTTCATGTACAGCGGCAAGCACGTCTTGATTGTCTTTGATGATTTGTCAAAGCAAGCAACGGCATACCGTGAGATATCCTTGATTCTCCGTCGTCCGCCTGGTCGTGAAGCCTATCCTGGTGATGTCTTCTACTTGCACTCACGTTTGCTTGAACGTGCAGCCAAGTTGTCAGACGAATTAGGTGGTGGATCAATGACGGCTTTGCCAATTATTGAAACGCAGGCCGGCGATGTTTCCGCTTATATTCCTACCAACGTGATCTCAATCACCGATGGACAGATTTTCTTGGATGCTGATCAGTTCTACGCTGGTGTTCGTCCAGCCATCGATGCCGGAACTTCTGTTTCCCGTGTTGGTGGTGATGCCCAAATCAAGGCCATGAAGAAAGTTTCTGGAACTCTGCGTCTGGATCTGGCTTCATACCGTGAATTGGAATCATTTGCTCAGTTCGGTTCTGACTTGGATGCCTCCACGCAGGCGAAGTTGAACCGTGGTAAGCGAACGGTGGAAGTTTTGAAGCAACCATTGCACAAGCCAATGGCTGTTCAACACCAAGTCTTTGTTCTCTATGCCTTGACGCATGGATACTTGGATGACGTGGCAGTTGACGATATCCAACACTTCCAAGATGAATTCATTGCTTATTTGAACGCCAGCCAAAAGGCTTTGTTAGACGAAATCGTTTCAACGAAGCAATTGCCTGATACGGATAAGATGGATGCAGCAGTGAAGGCCTTTAAGGATAGTTACACCGGTTCTTCTGCTGACCAATAAAAGGAGGCAAAATGGCTTCTTTACAAGACATTAAGCGGCGTATTGCCTCGACCAAAAAGACCCGTCAGATCACCTCTGCCATGCAAATGGTATCGACGGCCAAGTTGAGTCAAATTCAACGTTCCACGACTGGTTATCATGAGTATGCCTACCGTTTGAAGGCGGTGGTATCCCACTTGATTGAAGCCCATGTCTTGGATAACGTCGATTCCTCACACTTACCAATGGTGGCCAAGCGGCCAATCAAGAAGACTGGTTTGCTTTTGGTTACTTCTGATCGTGGTTTGGTCGGCTCATATAACGCCAACATCATCAAGAAGACAAACGCCTTGATGAAAGAACAGAACTTAACACCAGACAACACCGTAATCTTGGCAATCGGTGGAAACGGCGCCGACTTTTATAAAAAGCGTGGCTTTACCGTTGCCTTGGATCACCGCGGAATTTCCGACGTTCCAACCTTTAACGAGGTACGTCAGGTTTTGAAAACGGTGATTTCCCTTTATGAATCTGAAGCTTTTGATTCACTTCACTTGGTTTATAACCACTTTGTTAACCGCTTGCAGGCTGACCAACGCAATGTTCAGTTGCTGCCATTAACAAAAGAAGTTGTTGAAGAAGCCAAGGAGCAAGAGGGCGAGGACGGACGTGAACAGTCATTCCAGACGATGTCCGCCTACGATGCCGAACCCGATACGACGGCTGTTTTGAATGTGGTTTTGCCACAATACATCCAGTCGCTGGTCTTTGAAGCACTGCTCGACGCCAAAACGGCTGAGCACGCTGCCTCATCGACGGCTATGTCTTCTGCGACCGATTCTGCTGATGATTTGATCTCAACACTTGGTTTGCAGTATAACCGGGCACGACAGTCACAGATTACGACCGAAATCACCGAAATTACCGGTGGTATGGTTGCCTTGGAATAATGAAATGAAGGCGGTGCCAAGCACCGTTTACACAGAAAGGAAACAAGCATGACTACTGGAAAAGTCGTACAAGTGATCGGTCCAGTCGTTGATGTGGCCTTTGATGAAGGCGTGGAAATTCCTGAAATTAACAACGCTTTGTTGGTTGATTTGGGCAATGATCAAACGCTGACCGTTGAAGTTTCATTGGCATTGGGAAACGGTGTTGTCCGTACCATTGCCATGGACGGAACGGACGGGTTGCAACGCGGTATGGAAGTGACAGACACTGGTAAGCCAATCGAAGTTCCCGTTGGGGATGCCACTTTGGGCCGTGTGTTTAACGTCTTGGGTCAACCCGTTGACAATGCCGGTGCCATCGATGATTCAGTGGAACGTCACCCAATTCACCGGGCGGCACCTGAATATGATGAATTGACAACGTCACGTGAAGTGTTGGAAACCGGAATCAAGGTCATTGATTTGCTGGCCCCATACATCCGTGGTGGAAAGATTGGACTCTTCGGTGGTGCCGGTGTTGGTAAGACCGTCTTGATTCAAGAGTTGATTCACAACATCGCGCAGGGTCACAATGGTATTTCTGTCTTTACTGGTGTCGGGGAACGTACCCGTGAAGGTAACGACATGTACCACGAAATGAAGGAATCAGGAGTTTTGAAGCAAACCGCCATGGTTTATGGTCAGATGAACGAGCCACCAGGTGCACGTATGCGTGTCGCTTTGACTGGTTTGACGATGGCCGAATCATTCCGTGATAACGAAGGAAAAGATGTTTTGCTTTTTATCGATAACATCTACCGTTTCACGCAAGCTGGATCAGAAGTTTCCGCCTTGCTTGGACGTATTCCTTCTGCCGTTGGTTACCAGCCAACGCTGGCTTCTGAAATGGGTAAGTTGCAAGAACGAATCACCTCGACGAAGAAGGGTGCCGTTACGTCAATTCAGGCCGTTTATGTTCCTGCCGATGACTATACCGACCCTGCTCCTGCAACGACTTTTGCCCACTTGGATGCCACGACGAACTTGGAACGTTCTTTGACTCAGCAAGGAATTTATCCCGCTGTTGATCCATTGGCCTCAACGTCATCCGCATTGGATCCAGAAGTTGTTGGACAAGATCACTACGAAGTTGCAACAGAAGTACAACGAACGTTGCAACGATACCGTGAATTGCAAGACATCATCGCCATCTTGGGAATGGATGAATTGTCAGATGAAGAGAAGATCACGGTTAACCGTGCTCGTCGTATTCAATTCTTCCTCTCACAACCATTCTCAGTTGCCGAAACCTTTACGGGTGTGAAGGGTGAATATGTCCCAATCGCTGAAACTGTTCGTTCCTTTAAGGAAATCTTGGCCGGTAAGTATGATGACCTGCCAGAAGATGCCTTCCGAAACGTTGGTCCAATCGAACAAGTGGTGGACAAGGCGAAGTCGATGGCCCAATAAGGGGGTAATCCATGGCTGAACAAACACAAGAAAAGTCTGGCATTACTGTCAAGATCGTCACACCGGAAGGTCAAATCTATGATCAAAGCGGTGCCGAGATTGCAGTGATTAACACCAAGGGTGGCCAGTTAGGAATTATGGCAGGACACGAGCCAATTTTGGCCGCTCTGTCAATTGATGAACTGGTCGTTAAAAAAGACGATCAGAAACGTTCCTTGGCGGTTAACGGTGGGGTTGCGGAATTTTCTAACAACCTCTTGACCGTTATTGCTGATTCAGCTGAAATTGCTGATGACATCGATATCGACCGTGCCCAAAATGCAAAGAACCGTGCGCAAGCCCGTTTGGAGCATGCACAAGAAGTCAAGAATCAACGAGAAATTGATATGGCACACGTCGCTTTGATGCGTGCGATTAATCGAATTCACGTCGGTTCCGTTCAAGGAAAACGTTAAATAAAAGGCGATGAGCAGTGATGCTCGTCGCCTTTTTTCGTTAGCTTTAGACTTTCTTATCCATTATTTAATTCGGGCTTAATCTTTAGAAGCGTATGATTAAACTAATAGTAATTTCGGGAAATAGCGCATTTTTCGAAATGAGTCATAGAAAAGGAGAAGAATATCATATGACAATGAAAAATAAGTTGTTATTTGCGGCAGGTTTAGCCGGTTCGGTTGCTCTTGGGCACCAAGCGGCTTCTGCTGACCAAGTACAACAGCACACGATTAAATCAGGTGAAACGTTGACTGCGATTGCCAAGCAATACAACACAACGGTTGCACAGATTGCCTCGGATAATCATATCCAAAACATTGATCAGATTTATGCCGGTAAAAATTTGGTTATTGGCCAAACGGCATCAAACGATCAAAAGGATCAATCACAACAAGGCACGGCAACATCGGAGGGGACGGATCAATCCGGTTCTTATACGGTCAAAGCCGGTGACAACCTTTGGACTTTGGCCCAACGCTTTAACACCTCTGTTGCGAACTTGGCATCATTGAATAACATTCAAAATGCCAACCAGCTCTCAGTTGGCCAAGTATTGAAGACGACGGGTTCAGCCGCACAAGCGACGACCAACAGTCAATCAAACCCGGATGACTCACAGAGCATGGCTGATTCACAAGCACAAGCTGACTCAGCTTCTGCTCAAAGCCAAGCGGACTCACAAGCTGCAGCCGATGCAGCGGCTGCTAGCCAAGCACAAAGCGACCAGGCAGCTCAGCAAAAGGCCCAAGCAGACGCGCAAGCGGCAGCTGATGCACAGGCTGCAGCCAAGGCGCAAGCAGATGCCCAAGCCGCCGCACAGACACAAGCCGATGCCCAAGCGCAAGCAAACGCTAGCCAGGCCAACGATGATAATGCTGAGCATGATGCTTTGCAAACCATCATCATGTTGGAATCGGGTGGTAACGTCAATGCCCGAAACGGTATCTACTTTGGTATTGGACAACTGTCGCCAAGCTTACGTGCAGCCTATGGTGTCGGTGATAGTACCGATTACCAGGCACAATTGCACGCAATGCAGCAATACATTGCGGACCGTTATGGTTCAGCACAAGCTGCATTGGCCCATCACCGTCAGTACCACTGGTATTAAAAAAAGAATTTTTTATTTTTCTATTGACGAGGGTAGCGTCGGCTTGCTATACTAACATAGTTGTTTGATAGCGATATCAAATAACAACTGACCATGGCCCGTTGGTCAAGTGGCTAAGACGCTGCCCTTTCACGGCGGAATCGAGAGTTCGATTCTCTCACGGGCTACTAAAAAGGTTTCACATCACTCGTTGATGTGAGGCCTTTTTTGTTTATCATTGAAGCAAATAAAAAAGCCCGAAGGGGCTTTTTATGGTTGAGCAAGTTTGTTAACAGGCGGGTTGAACTGCCGCATGGATTCGGCCAGATGAACAAGATTGGTGATAAACCGTTGGGTTGGCGCAGAAACACCATGTTCTTCAGCTAAATCGGCAATCCAACCATTGATGTAGTCGACCTCAGTTGGTCGTCCTTTGACAAAGTCCTGGTACATGGAAGGGAAGTGGAGGGGGACGACGTTCCTTGCCACATGATCCATCTGTTCGAGCATCTCTTCTCGTGTTTCCAACAGCGTGATGCCAGCGGCATCAGCAGCATCGTAAGCTTCGTTGACCATTGGCTTGGCAATGCTTTCTAAGAATTGATCATAGGCCAATAATTCCCCGACCCGGGCTTGGAACATGGTGGCAATCGAGTTTTCAACGGCATTAAAGAAGACTTTTGTCAGCAGGGTTCCCATGAAGTTATCGGAGTAACTTGGGTTTAAGTGGGCTGCCTGAAAGTCTGACATGACCGCCTTTGTCTCTGGGGTAGCCACTCCACTTTGATTCGAGTAGGCCGAAGTACCAGTGTTTTCCTTTCCGATAAAGTCGACATCGCCGTAGTCATTCAAAATTGTGGCAATCATCGCCGTCCCACCGATAATCTGATCGTCTTCGAAATATTCCTGGAGCTTTTCAATGTGGCCCATGCCGTTCATGGCACCGACCGCCAGTTGGCCTTTTTTAAAATGTGGGGCCACTCGTTTCAAGGTGTCTGCCAGCTGCATTTGCTTCATGAAGAAGACCCACACATCAGGCTCTCCTTGATATTCTTCAGGTGAATAAATGCTAACGGGAACGGCGTGGCGGTTTTGGTGATCGCGCGATTGGTAAACAACGTTCCCCTGCGCTTTGATTTTGGCAACGGAATCAGCGTTTGGTTCGACAAAGTCGACCGGTTGATGCGCGACCTCTTGGAGAAGCAAACCATAGCGCAAGCCCATGGCACCCGCTCCTACTATTACGTATTTCATCTGTCGAACCTCACTTTCATTAAATATTTATCATTTGTTTTTAATAATATACCAAGGATCAAGGAAGTCTGCAAGTTAGCTGACAATTCGCTATAATGGAGAAGTTAGAAAATAAAGGAAACAACGTCGACATGGAAAAAGAAATTTATTTGACTGGTGACCGCCCCACTGGGAAATTACACATTGGGCATTACATTGGTTCATTGAAGAACCGGGTGGCAATGCAAAACGAAGGAATCTACGATCCTTACATCATGATTGCCGATACCCAAGCTTTTACGGACAACGCACGGGACCCGGAAAAGATTCAACGCTCCCTTGCTGAAGTGGCGCTTGATTACTTGGCCGTTGGGATCGATCCTAAGAAGTCGACGATTTTCGTTCAATCACAAATTCCGGCTTTGGCCGAGTTAACCATGTTTTACATGAACTTGGTTTCCTTGGGTCGTTTGGAACGGAATCCGACGGTAAAAACTGAAATCAAGCAAAAGGGCTTTGGTGACGGTATTCCGGCCGGCTTTTTGACTTATCCAGTGTCACAAGCAGCCGATATCACGCTTTTTAAAGCGACAAAGGTGCCGGTTGGGGATGATCAGCAGCCAATGATCGAACAAACACGTGAATTGGTTCGGTCATTTAACCACGCTTACAACACGGATATTTTGGTCGAGCCAGAAGGCGTCTTCCCACCAAAGGGCCAAGGCCGTTTACCTGGTATCGACGGCAACGCCAAGATGTCCAAGTCCTTGAATAACGGTATCTACCTTTCGGATGATGCCGAGACTTTGGCTAAAAAAGTCAAATCCATGTACACCGATCCAACCCACGTTCGGGTTGAGGATCCTGGTCACGTGGAAGGAAACGTGGTCTTTACCTATCTGGACATATTTGATCCAGACAAAAAACGAGTGCAAGAATTAAAGGATCATTATCAACGCGGTGGTCTGGGCGACATGAAGCTCAAAAAACACTTGCTTGAGGTGATGGAAGCTGAACTGGCACCAATTCGCGAACGTCGTGCTGAGTATGCCAAAGACATGGATGCTGTGATGGCCATGTTGCAAGAAGGCTCAAAGAAGGCCAATCAAAAAGCGGAAGCTACCATGCAAGAAGTTCGCCAAGCCATGGGCATTAACTATTTCGGTTAATGCCATTGGCGGACGAGCATAACTAAAGGAAAGGTCGTAAATTCATTGATTTACCCACTGAAAAAAAGACGGTTCTTACCATTCTTATCTCTGATACTTTTTGTGGTTTTGTCGATTATGCTGCGCTTTAACAGCTCTGTTTTAACGTTGCTCGACGCCTTTTCATCGATTATTATCCAAACGGTTGCTAGCTCAAAACTAGGGATTTTACTACAGCCCTCTTATTTTTTGAAGAGTTTCTGGGTTGCTTGGGTTTGCTTGATTATTTGGGCCTTGTTCTTACGTGCTCTGAATTTCAAAGTCGGGTTCTGGTGGACGCTTGCTTCTTCTTCGGTTTTGATTATCGTGTCATGGGGATGGTCCTTGCTGACTTTCTTCTACTGGGATAACGGACCGGTGATGTTGCAGATGATGCCACCGGTTGCCAACGTGCTTTGGGCGTTTTTGCTCTTCCAGATTCAGCAAATTATGGTTGTTCGCTTGCCGTTGGCCCATTGGTTCAAAAAAACCTTGGGTGTCTTACTCGTAATTTTTTGGCTATTTTTGACGGCCGCTTCGATTGTCGACCATGACCTGTCGACAACGACTTTGGTGGGTGCTGCACTTTTTGCTTACGTTTTCTTCCGCCTAGCGGCGGGCCTTTATATTCACAACGGCAAACGTTGGCAGCAATTTTTTGGTGTTGACGGTAAAATTTAGTTGTGCTATTCTTTACTCAACAAACAAAGAGGTTGCGACCAAGATCAGTCGCACCGGTGAGTCTACCCAAGACGATGACCCGGTGTTAAAGGTGCGGTTGCCGAAAGTGCTTGCTCTGGGCGAGAAGGTGCTTGGGACATGGGATAAGATGCCATGGACTGTCGTTTTTTAAACGGTGCGCTTTGCTATCATTTATCAAATGTGATGACAGATCGACTCTTTGTATTGGCAGAGAGTCGATTTTTTTGTTTGTGAAAAACAAATGGAGGTTTTTGCTCATGGCAGAAACAAGTGGTAATACAATTCAGCACCAGCTCCAGACCCGGCACGTCTCAATGATTGCGCTGGGCGGATCAATTGGAACTGGGCTTTTCTTAACATCGGGTGCCTCGGTCTCACAGGCCGGGCCCTTCGGAGCCATTGCGGCTTACATCGCCATCGGAATCATGGTTTACTTCCTGATGACTTCGCTTGGTGAAATGGCGACTTTTGCCCCAACGTCCGGCTCCTTTGCCGAATACGGGAATCGTTTCGTTGATCCGGCCTTTGGTTTTGCTCTTGGCTGGAATTACTGGTTTAACTGGGCCATTACTCTGGCGGTCGATACTGTTACCGTTGGCTTAGTTGCACAGTTCTGGTTGCCTCAAGTGCCATCTTGGATTTTTTCGGCCATCGCCTTGGTGTTGATTTTCTTAATCAACCTCTTCTCCGTTCGGACCTTTGGTGAAACGGAATTCTGGCTGTCCTTAATTAAGGTTGTGACGATTTGCTTCTTCCTCTTTATCGGGGTCTTAGCAATCTTTGGCATTATCCACTCGGACACGAACGTCATGAAGAACTTGTCAGTTGGCCAGCACGGCTTTGTTGGTGGTTGGCAGGGGGTCCTATCAGTCTTCGTGGTCGCCGGCTTTTCATTCCAAGGAACGGAATTGATCGGCATTACGGCCGGTGAAGCAAAGGACCCTAGCAAGTCCGTCCCAAAGGCCATCCACTCGGTCTTTTGGCGAATCCTTCTGTTTTACATTGGGGCCATCTTCGTGATTTCTGCCTTGGTTTACTACCAAGACCCACGTTTGATGTCAGCGGCTGATTCGGGTAACGTCTTGATGTCACCCTTCACGATTGTCTTTAAGAATGCCGGCATTGCCTTTGCCGCTTCACTGATGAACGCGGTGATCTTGACGTCAGTGCTTTCCGCCGCGAATTCGGGAACCTATGCCTCGACTCGTACGCTTTATTCGCTGGCTAAAAAGGGACAAGCGCCTAAGATCTTCGGCCGTTTGACTAAAAACGGGGTGCCATTGGCTTCCTTGCTCTTGACGATGGCCGTCGGCTTGGTCGCCTTTACTTCTGAAATGAAGGGGGGCAACATCGTCTACGGTTGGCTGGTGTCTGCTTCTGGTTTGACTGGTTTCTTAGCATGGATGGGGATTGCCATTGCCCACTTACGCTTCCGCCGCGCTTATGTCGCACAGGGAAACGATGTCAATGACTTGGTCTACAAGGCAAAGTGGTTCCCCTTCGGGCCAATCTTTGCTTTGGTTATGTCCTTGTTAGTGGTCTGCTTGCAAGATCCCGCTTCCTTTGCTCACTGGCAGTGGGATAAGATTGCAGTCACTTACTTGTCTGTGCCAATCTTTGTGATTCCATACTTGGGCTACAAGTGGTCGAAGAAGACGAAGGTCATTCCACTAGAAGAAGTGAACCTGTCTGGTAAATAAACAAATGAAAAAGTCGTTTTCGGAAGAATCCGAAAACGACTTTTTGTTTGGTCTAATCTTGCCAATTCGTGACCTGTTTGAAGTAGGTTCTGGAAGTGATCTTGTAAATAATGAAGTAGATGAGGACCATGGCCAAAATGGTCAGCGCCATAATGAGATAAACCGCTTGGCTCATCGGGATGGCGAAGGCTAATAGGAGTTTTTGAATCATTGGGAAGGCAAAGCCAAGGTGGGCAACGGAAACCGCAATCGGAAGGCCGAAGAGCCAAACAATCTGTGAGCGAATCGTCTTTTTGATTTCCTTGGTCGACATGCCGACTTTTTGCAGAATTTCGAATTGTGCTTGGTCGGCTTTTCCTTCTGAGATTTGCTTGTAGTAAATCATCAAACCAGTGGCGAGAATGAAGGAGAGGGAGAAGAGAATGCCGATGAAGAAGAAACCACCATAGAGGGCGTTGGATAGCTTGGCAACAATCGACTTTTCCTGAATGTTGAGGTTATCGTCGGTTTGCTTCGTTAACTCCCCAAGAAAGTCATCCTGGCGACTGTTCTGACCAGTCAAGTTAAAGAAGAATTGCTGCCGTGTTGTTGACTGACGGGCCTCCGATGAGTCGGTGTCATCGGAATTCGCAATGCTTTGCGTCGTCGCGTATGCCTTGGTTAAATCCTGATAAGCTTGGCCGTTGGCCGTGACGATGATCAGATTTGGATAAATGCTGTTACTTGCCTTTGGATAATTCTTCAACGTGGAAACAGTGTCTTTTACAGTATAAGTTTCTTGATTGAGCGTTAGTTTTTTCTTGGCTAGGATTTTGCTATCGCTTTTGTTTTTGCCGGCTCCCTGGTAGACAAGCACTTCCTTGTCCTTTAAATGCAGGGTAGTGCCGGTTAGCTTTTGATAGTTTTCTTCGTCCATCAAGCGAACTTCTCGTAGGGAAGTCGAGTCGTTTGGAACCGTTGCCGTTAGGCTCCCCTTTTGATTGATGGTGGCGTAAAAGGCCGCCGAGGTTTCGGTTGAATATAACTTTGAAACGTGAACCTTTGTTTTGTCAGCAGCCGACTGAATGCTTTTGGCTGACAACTTCTGCGTCTGTGTCGTCACAATCGTGTTGCGTGGGAACATGTCTTGTGTCAGATTGGCCTTTCCAAAGAACATGGAAGCCGTCGTTAAAGCCACAACCAAAGTCATGGTCGCCAGCAGTGTAATCGAGGCCAAGCCAACGGCGTTTTGCTTCATACGAAAGAGCATGTTGGAAACGGAGATGAAGTGCTGACTCTGGTAATAGTAGCGTTCTCTTTTTTGGAGCCCCTTTAAAATTAAGGTTGAGGCGGCCATAAAGAGCAGGTAGGTCGCCTCAATAATGAGAAGGGCAGCGACGAAGAACTGCTTAACGGCTTTGACAGGGGTTGGAACGGTTAATGAAAGACCATAGCCAATGAAAAGGGCGACAAGACCTAGCAAGAAGAGTAACCAACGATTCTTGGGTTGCTGAGCGACTTTTTTATCGGCTTTCATCAAGTCCACGGTTTTGCTACGATAGACAGCCGTTGCGTCGACAATCGTCAACACGAGAAAGGCGGCGGCAAAGAAAAGAATGGTAAAGACCAGGGCTGGTGTGGCCAGGGTCATCTTAAAGGATGCGCCGTGAATCAATTTCATCAAGAGTAAAATCATGCCTTTGGCAAAGACAAAACCGGAAAGTAGGCCGGCGATTAAGCTGATGATAAAGGTTAAAAGCTGCTGAATAAAGGAAATCTTCAGTAAATCCTTCTTGGTCATGCCCAAAATACTGTAGAGACCAAACTCTTTTTGCTTTCCTTTCCTTAAAAAGGAGTAGGAATAAATTAAGATGACAAGTGATAAAAGGCCGATGACCACTTGACCGAGAACCAGGAGTAAACGGACGACGTCGGCCATCATTAAGTCCTTCACGCCGGGTGCGTAAATCAGCAGCTGCAATAAGAAATTCATCGCAATGGCAGCGGTTGAAGCGAGCAGGAAGGGAAGGTAACTTTCCTTGTTTTTTCGAAGGGAATCGAAGGCGAGCTTGAAGTAGAACATCTTAAGACTGACCTCCTAAGAGATTGGTCATTGCGTCGTTAATGGCAACGAGCATCTCTTGCTCACTCTTTTCACCCCGGTAGATTTGATGGAAGACGACGCCGTCTTTAATGAAAAGCACGCGTCCTGCATGGGAGGCGGATAAGGAAGAGTGGGTGACCATTAGAATTGTTTGGCCCGCCTGGTGGCAATCACCGAAGAGGTTCAAAATATCGGCGGCATTCTTAGAATCCAAGGCGCCAGTTGGTTCGTCACAAAGGAGTAGCTCTGGCTTTGTAATCAACGCCCGCCCAATGGCCACACGTTGTTGTTGACCACCCGAGAGCTCGTAAGGGTATTTTTCGAGTAGTTCTTCGATGCCAAGTTGCTTGGCAAGGTTCGCTAATTTTTCTTCTTTTTCCGTGGTGTTTTTTGACAGCACTAAGGGAAGGTAAATGTTATCTTTTACGGTCAAAGTGTCTAATAAATTAAAGTTTTGAAAGACAAAACCAATGTGATCGCGACGGAAGGCAGCTAAGTCCTTGTCCTTTAGATTGGCTAAATCTTCGCCATTCAATAAAATATGGCCGGCCGTTGGTTTGTCCAGGGTAGCGATACAGTTTAAAAGCGTTGATTTCCCGGAACCGGATTCGCCCATGATGGCGATAAATTCACCGTCTTCGACTTGAAAGTCAACGTCTTTTAACGCTAGAACCTTTTGGCTTGACCGCTTCGATTTGTACTGTTTTTTTAAATGTGTCACGTTTAGTTGTGTCATGACTGACTCCTCTTTTTACTTGATAAAGCAAGTGTAACGGAAAAAGGATGACCGCCGTACTAACAGGCTGGGCGGTCATCCTTACATTTTTGTAAGCTTAAGAAAGAAAACGTTGTGAACAGTCGATGGTGACTTTGGTTCCGCTGCCAACGGTTGATTCGATTTGAATCGTGTGTCCTAGGCGGTCGAGAATCTCTTTGACCAAGTACAGACCTAGGCCAGAGGCGTTATCCTCTACGCGACCGTTGTAGCCCGTGTAGCCATGCTGAAAGACGCGGGGCAGATCGGCGGGGTCGATGCCAATGCCGCTATCTTCAATAATGATTTGCCGACTCTCTGTACAGGTGAGTCGTAAGCCGCCTTCTTTGGTGTATTTAATGGCATTATAGATGATTTGTTGGAGGACAAAGAGGAGCCATTTCCGATCAGTAATCAGTTCAAAGTCGCCTTCATCAACGGTCAGGGAAAGATCCTTTTGGATGAAGAAGACTTTGTATTCCTTTGATACGGTCAACAGCAAGGACCTGGCCGAGAGTTTTTCAAAGGACAGATCGTTTTTCATGTCCTGTAGGCGGATGAAGGAAAGGAGCATTTCCAAGTACTGATTGACAAGGAAGAGTTGCTCGGTCGTCTGCTTTTGGTCAACAGTCTGTGTTTGATTCATCAAATCGAGGACCGAGAGCGGGACTTTGATTTGATGGGCCCAGAGGGCGTAATAGTCTTTTAGTTGCTGCTTATCTTCTGCCTGCTCGTCTGCTTGGCGGTTCTTTTCATCCAAAGCTTTTTGAACCAATTCCCTGAGCAACTTTTCCTGGCTGCTATGACCAAGCGGCTCTTCGATGGTTTCCAGCTGTTCTTCTTTTAAAAGTCGTCGAGCGAAGCGGCGCTTGCGCTGCCAATAAAAGGCCAGAAAAGCCGTCAAAATCAACAAAGCATAACTTTCAGGCAAGAGGAGATTGAAAAAAATAGCCAAGCCATCCGTCTGTAGGCCAGTTACCCACAGTTGAAGAAAAAAGACGATGAAAGAAAAAAGATAAAGGGCGCCATAGTCTTTTATAAAGTGGCCGATTTCTTTGAAAAAGTCTTTAAACATTTAAGCGCAGCCCCTTCCCTTTGACCGTTTCGAGTGCCTGATCAAAATCGATGGCTTTCGTCTTGGTGCGGATTCGATTCACCATGACCGATAACGTGTTGCGGTCAATGAATAAGTCGTCATCCCAGAGATCTTCCATGATGCTTTCACGACTCACGGTCCTCTTTGCTGCTTTGAAGAGCGGATAGAGTAACTTGACTTCGTTTTTGCTGAGGGGGATGTGGGCTCTTTCTTTCGATAGTTGGTTTTCTAATAGATTGAGCGTGTATGGCCCGGCCGAAAGGCTTGCCGTTGCCTGTGCTGGTTGATCTTTTGTCCGCCGTAACAGCGCTTTGATTTTGACAATCAGTAGATCGAGGTTAAAGGGCTTGGTCATGTAATCATCTGCGCCAAGATTCATCGCCATGATTTGATCGGCGTCTTCGATCCGCGAGGATAAAAAGATAATGGGCAGGGCGGATTCTTGACGAATGGCCTGGGTCCAATAGAAACCGTTAAAAAAGGGAAGGTTCACATCCATGAGCACAAGATCCGGTTGAAAAGCCAGCAGCTCGTCTTTGACCTGGTGGAAATCCTGACAGGATGCTGTGGAAAAGCCCCAGCTTAAAAGACCTTTTTCCAAAAGGTGTACAATTTCTTGATTGTCTTCCACGATAAAAATGCGTGATGTCATCATCTTTTTCTCGGTTTCTTCTATATAAAGGCGTGTTCTCCTTATCTTAACATAGGTAGAATGGCGGGCATTGATTGAAAAAAGAGTTTTTGCTACCCTTTGTATAGCAAAAAGAGAGGGGAAGAACCATGAAAAAAATTCTGACGAGAGAAAATAACAAACAAGCGCTGAGTAGCGGACTAATTGCCGTGTTGGTTTTCCTGCCGGTTATTCTGGTTATCAAAGTCGTGACTGGTACGTCGATTGATAGCTGGCCATGGTGGGGACAGTTCTTCCTGTACTTTGCCTTTGGGATGGTAACGGTACAAGTTGTTCAAAGCCGTGCTAAAAAGCAGGCCGGAAAATAGAAGTTAAAGGATCAATTGTCGCTCTTTCGAGCGACTTTTTTATTGGTCCGTACCTCTTACCCCTTTCCAATAAATTTGTCAAGAATTTTCCTTGTATTTTTTGAAAAGACCCGTATAATAGTATTCAGTAACACTGTAAATAAATATGGCGGCTGGTGATCTATTGTCCATCAGAGCCCTTATAGCAGGCAAGGTCCGCGACTTTTTGAGTTGTGAGACTTGCTTTTTTTGTGCCTTACGGAGCAAAAATCGGGGCGAATTCGTCAATTTTTTCGAAAATTTTTATATTTATTTTGCATGAACAGTGAATTTTAGATGAGGTGATAAGTGTGGCAGGACATTTAGTAAAATACGGTAAATATCGTACCCGTCGGTCTTATTCGAAAATCAAGGAAGTCCTTGATCTTCCCAATTTGATCGAAGTGCAAACAGCATCTTACAAGTGGTTCCTTGATGAAGGAATCAAAGAGATGTTTAACGATATCATGCCAATTGAGGACTTCCAAGGAAACTTGTCTTTGGAGTACGTTGACTACCAATTGATGGAGCCAAAGTACAACATTGATGAAGCCCGTGAGCATGATGCAAACTATTCAGCACCGTTGCACGTGACGTTGCGCTTGACGAACAAGGAAACTGGTGAAATCAAGTCGCAAGACGTCTTCTTTGGCGATTTCCCATTGATGACGGAACAAGGTACCTTCATTATTAATGGTGCCGAACGTGTTATCGTTTCACAACTTGTCCGTTCACCTGGTATCTACTACAACCAGGAAGCGGATAAGAACGGTCGCCCACACTTTGGTACAACGGTTATTCCTAACCGTGGTGCTTGGTTGGAATACGAAACGGATGCCAAGGGTATCGCCAACGTTCGAATCGATCGTACGCGTAAGTTGTTGATGACGGAATTGGTTCGTGCCCTCGGATTCGGTTCAGACTCTGATATCTTGGATATCTTCTCTGATCAATACGATGCCTTGAACATGACTTTGGAAAAAGACGTGCACAAGAACATGTCCGACTCCCGTGTTGAAGAATCATTGAAGGACATCTACGAACGTTTGCGTCCAGGTGAACCTAAGACGGCCGACTCATCTCGTGCCCTCTTGGTTGCCCGCTTCTTTGATCCAAAGCGTTACGATTTGGCACCGGTTGGTCGTTACAAGATCAACAAGAAGTTGTCATTGAAGAACCGTTTGTTAAACCAGACCTTGGCTGAAACATTGGCTGATCCTGATTCTGGTGAAATCATTGCGGAAAAGGGAGCGGTTGTTGACAAGGCTGTGATGGCAAAGTTGGCACCATTCTTGGATAACCCTGACTTTAAGACGGTTTCGTACACACCATCTGGCGATGCCGTTTTGCAAGACGAAGTTGTCTTGCAAAAGATTAAGATTGAATCACCTGAAAACCCTGACAAGACGTTGCTTTTGATTGGTAACGGTCACTTGCCTGAAAACGAACACAACGTACGCCCAGCCGATATCATTGCCGGCATGAACTACTTCATGAACTTGCAAGAAAGTGTTGGTCAAGTGGACGATATCGATCACTTGGGTAACCGTCGTATTCGTTCAGTTGGCGAATTGTTGCAAAACCAGTTCCGGATTGGTTTGACTCGTATGGAACGTGTCGTTCGCGAACGGATGTCCATCCAAGACGCCGCAACCGTTACGCCACAGCAATTGATCAACATCCGTCCGGTTGTTGCGTCAATTAAGGAATTCTTTGGTTCATCACAGCTTTCACAGTTCATGGATCAGACCAACCCACTTGGCGAAATGAACCACAAGCGTCGTTTGTCAGCCTTGGGACCTGGTGGTTTGACTCGTGACCGTGCCGGCGTTGAAGTTCGAGACGTTCACTATACCCACTATGGCCGTATTGACCCAATCGAAACGCCCGAAGGTCCAAACATTGGTTTGATTAACTCCCTGGCCACTTATGGTCGTATCAACAAGTATGGTTTCATTGAAACACCATACCGCCGTGTTGATTGGGGAACACACAAGGTAACCGACAAGATTGATTACTTGACGGCCGATGAAGAAGATAACTACATCGTTGCCCAGGCCAACACGGAACTGGAAGATGATGGTTCCTTCGTTCACAACACGGCCATGGCCCGTTACGGTGAAGAAAACATCGAAACGCCAGTCGAAAAGATTGACTACGTCGACGTTTCGCCTAAGCAGGTTGTTTCGGTCGGAACTTCCGTTATTCCTTTCTTGGAAAACGATGATTCCAACCGTGCTTTGATGGGTGCCAACATGCAGCGTCAGGCCGTGCCTTTGCTCGACCCACACGCACCAATCGTTGGTACCGGTGTTGAATATAAGGCTGCCCACGATTCTGGTGCCGCCGTTATTTCAACGGCTGCTGGAGAAGTGGAATACGTTGATGCGAAGGAAATCCGCGTGCGTCGTGAAGACGGTCAGTTGGATACTTACGAATTGATGAAGTTCCGTCGTTCAAACGGTGGTAAAAACTATAACCAAAAGCCAATTGTCAAAGTCGGTGAACAAATCGATAACGATCAAGTTTTGGCCGATGGTCCATCAATGGAAAAGGGCGAATTAGCCCTTGGACAAAACCCTGTCATTGCCTTCATGACTTGGCATGGTTACAACTTCGAAGATGCCATCGTTTTGAACGAACGATTGGTCCGTGAAGACGTTTATACGTCAATTCACATCGAAGAATATGATTCAGAGGCCCGTGATACAAAGCTTGGCCCTGAAGAAATCACCCGTGAAATTCCAAACACTGGAGAAGAACAGCTCAAGGATTTGGATGAAAACGGTATTATCCGCGTCGGTGCGGAAGTAAAGGATGGCGACATCCTGGTTGGTAAGGTAACGCCGAAGGGTGTGACTGATCTATCAGCCGAAGAACGACTTTTGCACGCGATCTTTGGTGAAAAGGCTCGCGAAGTTCGCGATACGTCATTGAAGGTACCACACGGTGGTGGTGGTGTTGTGCAATCCGTTCGCGTCTTTACGCCTGAAAACGGTGATGAATTAGCCCCTGGTGTTAACCAGATGGTTCGTGTTTACATCGCTCAAAAGCGTAAGATTCAAGTCGGTGACAAGATGGCCGGTCGTCACGGAAACAAGGGTACTGTTTCAGTCGTTGTTCCTGAAGAAGACATGCCATACTTGCCAGATGGAACACCAATTGACATCTGTTTGTCACCCATGGGTGTGCCATCTCGTATGAACATTGGACAGGTTTTGGAATTGCACTTGGGTTACGCCGCTAAGAAGCTGGGTATCCACGTTGCTTCCCCTGTCTTCGATGGTGCTACTGATGATGAAATCGAAGAAGCTTTGGCCGAAGCTGGTTTGCCAGCTGATGGTAAGTCTGTCGTTTATGACGGTCAAACGGGTGAAGCCTTCGATAAGCGTGTTGCCGTTGGTGTCATGCACTACTTGAAGTTGGCCCACATGGTCGATGACAAGATCCACGCTCGTTCAATCGGTCCTTACTCCCTTGTTACGCAACAGCCTCTTGGTGGAAAAGCCCAGTTCGGTGGACAGCGTTTCGGAGAAATGGAAGTTTGGGCACTGGAAGCATATGGTGCTGCCTATACCTTGCAAGAAATCTTGACTTACAAGTCAGATGACGTTGCAGGTCGTGTCAAGGTTTATGAATCAATCATTAAGGGTGAAGCAATCCCTAAGCCAGGTGTACCGGAATCATTCCGTGTCTTGGTCAAGGAATTGCAGGCACTTGGATTGGACATGCGCGTCTTGAACCAAGAAGGTGAAGCCGTTCAATTGAAGCAAATGGATGAAGATGATTCCGTTTTGCCAGTGGACGCTTTGGAAAAGTTGGCTCGTACGAACCCCGACTTGTTAAACCGCGACGATGAAGAAGTCAAGGTTGCCTTTGATAAGGTGGATGGTCAACAAGAGACCCAAGAACAAAGCACCTTTAGCGACGAAGAACAATAATTTTAGAAAGGTGACCGAATAGATGGCAATCGATGTTAATAAGTTCGAATCTATGCAAATCGGTCTTGCTTCTCCTGATCAAATCCATGACTGGTCTCATGGTGAGGTTAAGAAGCCAGAAACGATTAACTATCGAACGTTAAAGCCTGAAAAAGACGGCTTGTTTGATGAACGAATCTTTGGGCCTACCAAGGATTACGAATGTGCCTGTGGAAAGTACAAGCGGATTCGTTATAAGGGAATCGTCTGTGACCGCTGTGGTGTTGAAGTTACTTCTGCCAAGGTTCGTCGCGAACGGATGGGTCACATTGAGTTGGCCGCTCCCGTTACTCACATCTGGTACTTCAAGGGTATCCCATCACGAATGGGCTTGGTCTTGGACATGTCACCACGATCATTGGAAGAAATCATTTACTTTGCTTCTTATGTAGTGGTTGACCCAGGTGATGCCCCCGTTGAAAAGAAGCGCCTTTTGACAGAACGCGAATACCGCGACTTGAAGAAGGAATACGGGGCAAACTTTAAGGCAGGAATGGGTGCCGAAGCCATCAAGGAATTGTTGGCCGACGTTGACTTGGCTGGTGAAGCCGCTGCCTTGAAGGCTGAATTACAAGAAGCAACTGGTCAAAAGCGTGTTCGTGCGGTTCGCCGTTTGGACATCATCGAGGCCTTCTTGCAATCTGACAACAAGCCAGAATGGATGGTCATGGATGTTATTCCAGTTATCCCACCTGACTTGCGTCCAATGGTTCAGTTGGAAGGTGGCCGTTTTGCCACTTCCGACTTGAACGACTTGTACCGTCGTGTGATTAACCGTAACAACCGTTTGAAGCGTTTGTTCGACTT
The DNA here is from genome assembly GCF_018437265.1 of Fructobacillus parabroussonetiae. Classification (GTDB taxonomy): domain Bacteria; phylum Bacillota; class Bacilli; order Lactobacillales; family Lactobacillaceae; genus Fructobacillus; species Fructobacillus parabroussonetiae. Next base: position 64,987 of record NZ_JAAMFL010000001.1, read on the forward strand.
GCATGCTCCTGGCATCATCGTTCAAAACGAAAAGCGTATGCTTCAAGAAGCCGTTGATGCTTTGATGGATAACGGTCGTCGCGGCCGTCCGGTTGCCGGACCTGGTAACCGTCCATTGAAGTCCCTTTCACACATGTTGAAGGGTAAGCAGGGACGTTTCCGTCAAAACTTGCTTGGTAAGCGTGTCGACTACTCTGGTCGTTCGGTTATCGATGTTGGCCCATTCTTGAAGATGAACCAAATGGGATTGCCACGTCCAATGGCAATCGAATTGTTCCGTCCGTTCATCATGAAGGAATTGACGGCCCGTGGTCTTGCTGGCAACGTGAAGTCTGCTAAGCGCAAGATCGACAAGGCTGACGAAGACGTTATGGACGTATTGGAAGACGTGATCAAGGAACACCCAGTTCTTTTGAACCGAGCACCTACCTTGCATCGTCTTGGAATTCAGGCCTTTGAACCCGTTTTGGTTTCAGGTAAGGCCATGCGTCTGCACCCATTGATCTGTGAAGCGTATAACGCCGATTTCGATGGTGATCAGATGGCCATTCACGTGCCTTTGTCTGATGAAGCACAGGCGGAAGCCCGTTTGCTGATGTTGGCCGCCGGCCACATCTTGGCACCAAAGGATGGAAAGCCAATCGTTGCCCCTTCTCAGGATATGGTGATCGGAAACTATTACCTGACGACTGAAGAAGCTGGCCGCGAAGGGGAAGGCATGATCTTCTCCTCTGTTGACGAAGCCCGTTTGGCCTTCGAAAACAAGTTGGTTCACTACCACACACGTGTTGGTATCCAAACTTCTTCATTCCCAGCAGAAAAGCCATTTACCGACGAACAACGCGGTAAGATTATGGTGACATCAGTTGGTAAGCTCTTCTTTAACGAAATCTTGCCAGTTGATTTCCCATACATTAACGAACCTTCTGATGAAAACTTTGAAGGCATTTCGGACGACTTCTTCATGGAAGCCGGCGAAAACATCCACGACTTCTTGGATGAAAAAGACGTAATTAAGCCATTTAAGAAGGGCTTCTTGTCTGACATCATCGCTGCGGTTTACAAGCAATACAAGGTAACGGAAACGTCCTTGCTCTTGGACCGTATGAAGGATATCGGTTATGACATCTCAACCAAGTCTGGTTTGACGGTTGCCATGACCGACGTAACGGAATTGGCCGACAAGCCAGAAATCTTGGAAAACGCCCACAAGGAAGTGGCAACGGTAACCAAGCAATTCCGTCGTGGTTTGATTACAGACGCTGAACGTTACCAGCGTGTGATCGAAATCTGGTCAAAGGCCAAGGATGTTATCCAAGACGAATTGATCCAGACCTTTGATCTCCGTAACCCAATCTACATGATGCAGGATTCCGGAGCTCGTGGTAACATTTCGAACTTCGTTCAGTTGGCTGGAATGCGTGGTTTGATGGCCGGACCTGGTGGTAAGATTATCGAATTGCCAGTTACATCGAACTTCCGTGACGGCTTGACGGTTATGGAAATGTTTATCTCAACCCACGGTGCCCGTAAAGGTATGTCCGATACGGCCTTGAAGACGGCCAACTCAGGTTACTTGACCCGTCGTTTGGTCGATGTTGCCCAGGACGTTATCGTGCGTGAGTATGACAATGGTTCTGACCGCGGTGTCCAAGTCGCAGCCATTACCGATGGTTCATCAATCGTTGAACCATTGTACGACCGTATCCTCGGTCGTTACGCGATGAAGACGGTCTTTGATCCGGAAACTGGTGAAAAGATTGTTTCTCGTAACGAGATGATTGATGAAATCGCTGCTAAGAAGATTGATGCAGCGGGTATTGAAGAAGTCACGATTCGCTCTGTCTTCACTTCAACGACGGAACACGGTGTTTCGGTTCTTGACTATGGTCGTAACTTGGCTACTGGTGAAGAAGTTGAAGTTGGTGAAGCCGTTGGTACGGTTGCTGCCCAGTCAATCGGTGAACCTGGTACTCAGTTGACCATGCGTAACTTCCACACGGGTGGTGTTGCCGGTGGAAACGATATCACGCAAGGTTTGCCTCGTGTGCAAGAAATTGTTGAAGCACGTATCCCGAAGGGACGCGCTGAAATTTCTGAAGTAACGGGTAAGATTACATCAATCGAAGAAAACCCAGCCGAACGGACAAAGGACGTCACGATTGAAGGCGAGACTGACACTCGGACTTACACGTTGCCTTTGACTGCTCGTATGCGCTTTGGTGAAGGCGACTTTATCAAGCGTGGTGAAGCGATTAACGAAGGACCAATTGATCCTAAGGAATTGCTGGCCGTGACGGATACATTGACGACAGAATCTTACATGCTGTCTGAAATTCAAAAGGTTTACCGTTTGCAGGGTATCGAAGTTTCCGATAAGCACATCGAAGTAATGATTCGTCAGATGCTTCGTAAGGTGCGTGTCATGGATCCAGGTCAAACGGACTTGCTTCCAGGAACACTTTTGGATATTGCTGACTTTAAGCGGGCAAACGAACCAGCACTCTTTGCTGGTAAGGTTCCTGCCACAGCACGTCCTGTCTTGCTTGGAATTACAAAGGCTGCCTTGGAGACGAACTCCTTCTTGTCAGCCGCTTCCTTCCAGGAAACGACTCGTGTCTTGACGGATGCCGCTATCCGCGGAAAGAACGACCCATTGGTCGGACTTAAGGAAAATGTTATCATTGGTAAGATTATTCCTGCCGGAACGGGTATGACGGAATACCGGAAGATCAAGCCTGAAGTTGTTGGCGAAGTCGTGGCAAAGCCCGACGAACCAGCCACTGAAATTGAATCATTAGACGACGTGGCCCAGAAGATGGACCAAGAAGACTAATCTAAATGGCCAGTTGGCGCATCGAAGGGTGTGCGAACTGGCTTTTTTATTGAGGCAATGAGCAAAATAGAGTAGACTAGAGAGTAGATAGTAAAGGAGGCTAGTATGGCACAAGTGAAAATTGACTGGGTCGATTGGGTAAAGAAGTGCTCGAAAAAGCAACTTTGGAGCATTGCCATCGGACCAGCTATTCTCGTCCTTATCTTATTCATCTGGCGAATTAAGTCTGGTAGTTCGGAATACGAAACGAATTGGTTTGCCTACGCCTTGGCCATCTACTATGCCTTGGCATTCAGCCCCGCAGGGGAGCAAATCCAGTACCGGCTCTTTCCTAAGGCCATTCCGCACAACCAATATCAAGTAACCAACTGGTCGCAGTGGACGCAAGCCCTGATGGCGAGCGTGGTGCTGTTGATTTTGGCCCTGTTGATTTGGCCACCACAAAACCAAGGTGAGATTGCGGTTCACGTCATTTCAGCCGTTGTCTTAGGATTCGTGGCGATGTGGTCATGGCGCTGGTTTAACGGGATTAAAGCCCAACGACAGTCGAAAAAATAAAGGTTAAAAGGCCCAGTCTGGCGCGTTTTTCAGACTTGGGTTCTTTTTACGTCACGGAGAACTTTTTTATTAGGCATAACTCATGAAAAAGTCTTAAAACGGTCAGTTATGACAAAAAAACCAATCTTTTGAACGCACGGCTGGGTAATCGACCATTTTGGCATTACACTAAGGGCGTTCGAAGAGTTGATGATTGAAGAGAAAAAATGGAAAAACTCGATTACGAACAAATGAATGGGTTGTCTCTTGCTTACATTGGTGATGCCATCTATGAAATCAAAGTCCGCACCCACCTGCTCCACACTGGCTTAACGAAGGTCAACGACCTCCAAAAAAAGTCCCGCCACTACGTTTCTGCCAAAGCCCACGCTGCCATCTTTGACCAGATGAAAAAAGCGGCTTACCTGACAGAAGAGGAGTTGCACTACTTTAAGCGGGGGCGTAACGCTAAGTCGTATACGAAGGCCAAGAACACGAATGTTGTGGCCTATCGGATTTCCACCGGTGTTGAAGCGATGGTGGGCTATCTTTACCTATCTGGGCAAAGCGAGCGGCTAGAAGAAATGATGCAATGGATTTATCAACAAGTGGAAAACGGGAGTGCAGACGATGCCAAAACAAAGTGAACAGGCTTTTATTTACGGACACCACGCGGTAATTGAGGCCTTAAAGGGCGATCAGAGTTTGAACAAACTCTGGATCCAAACGGGACTCAACCCACGCTTGGCACAAGAAGCAACCAAGTTGGCGAAGGACCGTGGTTTGGTCATTACTCAGGGGCCAAAGGGGAAACTAGATGAATTAGCCGATCGCGGAAATCATCAAGGCTTGGTGCTTTCGGTTGCCGCCTATGATTATGCAGAGTTAGACGACTTGTTTGACAAGGCAGAAGCAGCAGGTGAAGCGCCCTTTTTCCTCATTTTAGATGAGATTGAAGACCCTCATAACTTGGGCTCCATTATGCGAACGGCCGATGCTGCCGGCGTACACGGTATCATTATTCCCAAGCGTCGATCCGTGCAGTTGACTGGAACAGTTGCCAAGGCCTCAACCGGGGCCATTGAACACGTGCCGGTTTGTCGGGTAACCAACCTGGTTCAGACGGTTAAGACACTGAAAGACCGGGGATTATGGGTTTTTGGCACGGATATGAACGGCCAGGATTACCGAACGTGGGATGCGAAGGGCGCCACCGCCTTGATTATTGGAAACGAGGGGAAGGGAATCTCACCCTTACTCAAGAAGCAGGTTGATGCCATGTTGACGATTCCAATGATTGGCCATGTTCAGTCCTTGAATGCGTCGGTTGCGGCTTCACTGTTGATTTACCAAGCCTTTGGTACGAGACATCCTAAAAATTAGGTAGGCCCTCGTTGCCTACCGAAATTCGGGAGGTAACCATGGGGAAGGATTTTTTGCTGCCGGCAGTTGTGGCAGCACAACGGGGGCACGAATGTGCCTATTGGCTGTTAAAAAGCGCGACGGTGGGGTTGGTCAAACGATTGTATGAAGAACGAATCGCTGGCCTGCTTCCGTACGATGATTGGGAATCGGAATCGTTGGTCGTGTTATTAAACGCCGTTCGTTGCTTTAGCGTCAACGATCAAAGGGCGCGTTTTTCAACCTATTACACGCAGGCTTTGATCAATCGGGCAACGGATTTAAAACGAAAAGAGAGTAGCCAAAAGGAGCACTTTCGAGGACAAATGATTCCCTATGAAACCGTGGGGAGCACACAAGAAAACATTCAAATTAGTGGGGAAAATCCCGAAGAGTTGTTCCTATTAAAAGACACGCTTGAACGTCTTGTTCTGAGAAAGGGCCAGACTTATGCCATCGGTGTTGCGCGTTTGAGTGGCCATGCGCCTTTGAAAAAACGGCTGACAGGCCAAGAAAAGCGGCAGCTGGAACAAGTTCAGTATCATTTCAAAAAAGTCTTGCAGGATGCCCTTTTGACAGACAGGCCTGAGATTGATTCGCTGAAGGACTGAGCTTGCTTGTTCTCCTATGGGAATCGTGCTATGATAACAGGAAGTGAGGTTTACTATGCCTAGTCAAAAAGCATCGTTAGCCTGTGACGTTTGTGGTTCGAGAAACTACACGGTGACTTTGTCAAAGGGCCGTACAGAACGTCTGGGTGTTAATAAATTCTGTCCGCACTGCGGAAAACATACCTTCCATCGGGAAACTAAGTGAGGTTTTTTCATGATTACTTATTTTAAAAACGTGGCTTCAGAAATGAAGAAAGTGACCTGGTTATCATGGGCACAAACGAATCGTGAAACGATCGCTGTGATTGCAATGTCAATTCTTTTCGGAGTGTTGATTGGGGCCTTTGATTGGGTCTTGAAGCAAGGTGTTAATTTCTTGGTGGCACACTAAGAAAAGCTGTAGTATACTAAAAACAGCCGAAAAAGAGTCGTTTGACTCTTTTTTATTTACCAATCATTCAAAGGAGGGCGGGCTAGAGCTCGCGGCATTATGACGGATTCAATCGAAAAAGCATGGTTTGTTGTGCACACTTACTCAGGATATGAACACAAGGTTCAAGCAAACTTGGAATCACGTACACAAACGATGGGGATGGCGGACCAAATTTTCCGCATCTTGGTACCGGAACAAGAAGTTGCGACCGTACAAGACGGTGAAGTGAAGACTTCGATTGAAAACGACTTTCCTGGTTATGTTTTGGTCGAAATGGCCACGCCACAAGATGGCAACATGACGGATGAAGCTTGGTACGTTGTTCGTAACACGCCAGGCGTTACTGGATTCCTTGGTTCGCACGGTGCCGGTTCAAAGCCCAACTCATTGTTGCCTGAAGAAGTTGATTTGCTGATGAAGCGAATGGGCATGACGGGTGAAAAAGTCGTGGACTTAGACGTTGAAGTTGGCCAAACCATCAAGATTGTTGCCGGACCATTCAACGGAATGGAAGGGGTTATCCGCTCCATCGATCCCGAAAAGCAAGAAGTCGAAGCAACCGTTGAAGTCTTCGGACGCGAAACACCAACGGAACTTGGCTTTAACGATATCGACACCAATATCTAATCAAAAAAGGCCCTTTACGAGAGGGCCTTTTTTTGTTAAAATAATAGGGCATGTCAAAGACATGTGTGGAAGTAGCACTGAAGCTACGCGATACCACAACACGAGGAGGAAAATATCGTGGCTAAAAAAGTTATCAATGTTGTGAAACTGCAAATTGCCGCTGCTAAAGCAACGCCAGCTCCACCAGTTGGACCTGCTTTGGGACAAGCCGGTATTAACATTGCACAGTTTACTAAGGAATTTAACGCACGGACTGCTGACCAAGCTGGTTCAACAATCCCTGTTGAAATTTCTGTTTTCGACGATCGTTCATTCGAATTCGTTACGAAGACGCCACCAGCAGCCGACCAATTGCGTAAGATCGTTGGTAAGGGTTCTGGTGAACCAAACAAGACCAAGTGTGGTAATGTTACCCTTGATCAAATCCGTGCCATTGCGGAAAACAAGATGGCCGATTTGAACGCAAACGACATCACAGCTGCCATGAAGATGATCGAAGGTACTGCCCGTTCAATGGGTGTTACAGTCGACGGTGTGGACTTGACTGTTGATGGAACAGCAATCAAGGAGGAAGCATAATGACTACTAAGCATGGAAAGAAGTATTTAGAAGCCGCAGCCAAGGTTGAAGCCGAAAAGGCCTACAACTTGACTGAAGGTGTTTCCTTGTTGAAGGAAGTTTCATACGCAAACTTCGACGCTTCTGTCGAATTGACGTTCAAGTTGAACGTTGATACTCGTCAAGCTGACCAACAACTCCGTGGCGCCGTGGTTTTGCCAAACGGTTCTGGTAAGGATAAGAAGGTTGTTGTCTTCGCACAAGGTGACAAGGCAAAGGAAGCCGAAGCCGCTGGTGCTGACTTTGTTGGCGCTGCTGACTTGGTTCAAAAGATCCAAGACGGTTGGTTGGACTTCGACGTTGCCATTGCAACGCCTGACATGATGGCCCAAGTTGGTCGCGTGGGTCGTGCATTGGGTCCTAAGGGATTGATGCCAAACCCTAAGACTGGTACGGTTACCATGGATGTTAAGAAGGCCGTTTCTGACGCCAAGGGTGGTCAAGTGACCTACCGTACTGATCGTGACGGAAACGTTGCGGTTACTGTTGGCCGTGTATCATTTGATGATGCAAAGTTGGCAGAAAACATCAAGGCAATCGCTTCTGTTATCTTGAAGGCTCGTCCAGCCGCCGTTAAGGGAACTTACGTTTCAAACGTGGCTTTGGCCTCAACGATGTCACCAGCCGTTACCTTGGATGTTACTTCTCTTTAATTGACAGCCGTCAATTAACCTGTTAGACTAACAAAGTAAATAAAATCAATTTTGCCTAAGACTCAGGTGGTGCTTGCACCTTAATCTCCTGCCGAGGAAGTTATGAAATTAACTGACCCGTCTGTCTTTTGGCAGGCGGGTTTCTTTTGCAAAAAAATCTTGAGGAAGGAGAATTTCACATGAGTGAACAAGCTATTGCTTTAAAGGCGCAAAAGGTTGCTGAGATCGCTGACCAGTTCAAGAACTCAACTTCTGCCGTTGTTGTTAACCCCCGTGGTTTGACCGTTGCGGAATCAACTGACTTGCGTCACCAATTACGTCAAGAAGGTGTCGTATTGGAAGTTATCAAGAACAAGGTTCTTGTTCGTGCTTCTAAGGACGCTGGCTTTGAAGAATTGAACGATTTGTTTGCTGGTCCTACGGCCGTTGCCTTCTCTGAAGATGACGCCGTTGCCCCTGCACGCATTTTGAAGAAGTACGCCGACGCTAACGAAAAGCTCGTTATCAAGGGTGGTGTGATCGATGGATCTGTTGTATCAATCGAAGACATCAACAAGTACGCTTCATTGCCTTCACGTGAAGGTTTGCTTGGTCAATTGATGGCCGAGTTCCAGTTCCCAGTCCGGAGCTTTGCTTATGCTGTTAAGGCATTGCAAGAAAAGAAGGAAGCGGAAGGCGAAACTGCCGAAGCTGCCGAATAAGTTTGACTTATTACTAAACATTTATAAATTGGAGGAAATTAATCATGGCTTTTGATAAAGACGCGATTATCGCATCATTGAAGGATGCAACGATTTTGGACTTGGCTGACTTGGTTTCAGCTATCGAAGAAGAATTTGACGTTTCAGCTGCTGCTCCTGTAGCCGCTGCTGGTGCTGCTGGTGCCGACGGTGCCGCTGCAAAGTCAGACTTCGACGTTGAATTGACTTCTGCAGGTACTGCAAAGGTTAAGGTTATCAAGGCAGTTCGCGAAGCAACTGGTCTTGGTTTGAAGGAAGCAAAGGACTTGGTTGACAACGCACCTTCTGTCATCAAGGAAGCTGTTCCTGAAGCAGATGCCAACGCAATGAAGGAAGCTTTGGAAGAAACTGGTGCCTCAGTTACTTTGAAGTAATTCATAAAAGAAGAGCACTTCGTGCTCTTTTTTTGTACATAAATGCAACTTTTGTATATTAAGGAGAAAAACATGGGCGAAAAAGTAGGCGGGCAGCAGTATTTCACGGCCGATCCAACGGCGGAACACGATTACCAAAACTTTGACTTTGAATTGTTAGGTCAAAAGCTCCATTTTCAAACCGATGCCGGTGTCTTTTCAAAGAAAACGATTGATTTTGGTACACGAGTGATGCTTGACGCTGCCGCTGATCAGGAATTTGTTGCTGGAAAAGTCTTAGATTTAGGCTGTGGTTACGGACCAGTTGGCAATGCTGTCGCGAAGGCTTGGCGGCGTCAAGTCGACATGGTCGATGTTAACGATCGTGCGCTGGATTTGGCGAAGAAGAACTGTGAACGAAACGGCCTTGCAGATAAAACCCAGGTATTTCAATCGTCGATTTACGATCAAGTTGTGGATAAGTACGCGCTAATCCTGGTTAATCCCCCAATTCGCGCCGGGAAAACCGTCGTCACCGCCATGCTTCAAGACGCAACAAAGCATCTGCTTCCAGGCGGGGCCATCGTTGCGGTTTTGCAGAAAAAGCAGGGGGCGCCATCGGCACAAAAGAACCTCGAAGCCGTTTTCGATGATGTGTCGGTCATTGGTAAGAAGAAGGGCTACTTTGTCTTAATGGCAAAGTCACCCAAGGAGGATTGAGATGGCTTCGGTTCCGACTTTGTCATCGACTGACATAAAAACCTTCATGACCGCTGCCTTAGAAGAGGCGAAAAAGGCTGGTGCGCGAGGAGAAGTGCCCATTGGAGCAGTTATCGTCAAAGATGGTGAGATCATCGCTTCGACCGGTAACCGGCGGGAAGAAGATCAGAAGACGGATGCCCACGCCGAGATGCACGCCATTTTGGCGGCAAACGAAAAGCTTGGCAGTTGGCGCCTGGAAGATACCGCGCTCTTCGTTACGTTGGAGCCCTGCCTGATGTGTGCGGGAGCGATTTTGAACGCGCGGATCCCCCTCGTTTACTTCGGGGCCCAAGATAAGAAGGCCGGTGCGGTGACTTCACTTTACTCGGTTTTTGATGACGACCGACTAAATCACCAGGTCAAAGTCATACCGGGTGTTCTGAAGGATGAATCAGCAGCACTTTTGAAGGACTTTTTCCGAGGTTTGCGCGCCAAACAGAAGGCGAAGAAGCGGGCGGCAAAAGAGAACGAACACTTGTCTTAAAAGGGGCATTTTTACGATAAAAATCGTCGTAGAAGTTTGCGCAGGGTCGTAAACTTCGATATAATAAAGAAGCAGGCAAAGGTTTTCTTTCGAACCGAGTCAGGACAGAGATGTAGCAGCTCTAAGATTGCTTGACCTTGTGCTTGTGTACATAGCAAAACCGCCTTGGGGCGGCTTTTTTTGTAAGGGAGAAACGATGGCTTATCAAGCACTGTACCGGGTATACCGGCCAAAGACTTTTTCAGAAATGGTTGGCCAAGAGGTCATTACCAAAACACTGCAAAACGCCATTGATAAGAAACAGACTGGCCACGCCTACTTGTTTGCAGGACCGCGAGGAACTGGAAAGACGTCGGCAGCCAAAATTTTTGCGCGCGAAGTCAACGGTATTCCAGCCGACCAGGCCGGACAGTCGCAGCCCGACATCATCGAAATCGATGCCGCTTCGAACAACGGTGTGGATGAAATTCGGTCGATTCGCGATTCAGCCAACTACGCCCCCATCGAGTCGCCCTATAAAATTTACATCATTGATGAAGCGCACATGCTGTCAACCGGTGCCTTTAACGCCTTGTTAAAGACCTTGGAAGAGCCGCCAGCACAGGTGAAGTTCATTTTAGCAACCACCGAAATTCAAAAGATGCCGGCAACGATTTTGTCTCGAACGCAGCGTTTTGAGTTTAAGCGTCTATCGAACCAAACGATTAAAGGCCGTCTTGAAGAAATTTTGAAGACTGAAAAGCAAGCATACGAAGAGGCGGCTTTGGACGTGGTGGCGACGGCGGCCGAAGGTGGAATGCGTGACGCCTTATCCATCATGGATCAAGTCATTGCCTTCGGACCCGAAAAGGTGACGGTTCAAAACGCCCTAACCGTAACGGGTTCTGTCGATATCGAGCAGGTGTTAACTTACTTGCACCAAGTGTTGGCGGGCCAAACCGCCCAGGCACTCGAAACCTTGTCGGAGATTCTCCTTTCGGGTAAGGATGCCAACCGCTTCCTGTCGGATTTAATTGCGACTTTACGTGATGTGATGCTGGTTGATTTGGCACCTGATTTGGTCAAAGCAAAGGCCAAAGAGGATGAACTAAAGGCTTTTTTGGCTGAAACGAGTCAGCAACAGATTCAAGAAATGCTACAGGTCATTGATCGTATCAAAACCGCTTTGACACAGTCACTGCAGTCAGATATCTATCTGGAGATTTTGACCGTCCAATTGGCCGAAAAGAATTCGGATCAAGTTGAAAAAGCCTCGACTGAAAAGGTGAATGCAAAAGCTGCACCAGTTAGCGATCAAGAAAGTTCATCAACAAAGCAAGAGCCAAAGACAAAACCAATCCCAACAGTTTCTTCGGCCGAACAAAAGGGCGAAGGAGTAGCCGCTTCAAATCTGTCAGATGTACCAGACGTAGAAGAGTCGACTGATCAAGCAACTGTTGAAGAAGGTCCTGATGATGCCGCTGCTTTGTCGAACGAACAGGCAGCTAGCCCACAATCAACAACGACAGCAGAGCCAGTATCAACAGCCGCTGCCGCCCCAGTCGCTGCCGCTGTAGAAACAGCTGAAGAGAAAGCCGTTGCCAAAGCACCGGCGGCTGAAGAATCAGTAACGACTGCTGCAACAGCTGCCTCAAATTCGACGCCTTCTGATCGAAGCCAAACTTCGCCGGTTGCCGATTGGCAGTTGACGATTTATACGGGTAACGAACCCGTACAGGCAGTTTTGGCCAAGGCGAAGCGCGATCAACTGAACAAGATTCAATCGGATTGGAAGCGCGTGGTTGCTGAAATGCCCGTCAAGGATCAGGCGGTCTTGCAAACGGCAGAACCAGTGGCTGCCTCAATGGAGGCGACTGTTTTGGCCTTTGATTATCCTGCTTTGCAGGATAAGGCTGAAAAGGATAATGCTTTGCAGGGACAACTGGCCAATGCCCTTCATCAGATGGGCTTGCCCACGACTTTGGTCATGCGAAGCCAGGATCAGTGGCAAAGTGATCGAGCGGATTATGTGAAGGCGTTGAAGGCAGGCCAAGTCGTCAAAATTGCCCTTTCGGATTTGACCGCCACAACGGTGGTTCAGGCAGCAGCCGGTGAGCAAAAGAGTCCAGAAAGAAAAGTTGAAAAAAGCGCGCAAGACGATGTCGTTTCAGCTGCAAAGGCGCTTTTCGGGGATGACCTTGTTCAAGTGAAAGAAGACTAAACAAAGGAAGTATCATGCAGTATCCAGAACCAATTGCAAAACTAATTGATTCCTATTCAAAGTTACCTGGAATTGGTGCGAAAACGGCGTCCCGGTTGGCCTTTTATACCCTGTCCATGGACCAAGACGACGTGCTGAACTTTTCGAAAAACCTGGCATCTGCCAAAGAGTCGATTACTTTTTGTGAAATTTGCGGTAATATTACCAGTAAGGACGAAAATCCTTGTGCGATCTGCACGGATCCATCAAGAGACCGGTCAACCGTTTTAGTTTTGCAAAATCCAAAAGACGTCATGGCCATGGAACAGACGCAGGAGTACCACGGCCTTTACCACGTGCTAAACGGTGTGATTTCGCCGGCCGCGGGAACGGGCCCGGAGGATATTAATCTGCCTTCTTTAATCCGTCGTTTATCAAAGGATGATGAAATTAAAGAAGTGATTGTGGGGACCAACGCCAATACCGATGGTGAGGCAACGGCCATGTACATTGCCCGGTTAGTGAAACCAGCCAATATCAAAGTCACCCGCTTGGCCTCCGGCCTGGCGGTTGGATCAGACATTGACTACGCTGACCAACTCACCTTGATTAAGTCAATTGAAGGTAGGAATGAACTGTGATCTTTAAGAAAAAACCAGTGAAACACCAAAATATTAAGGCGGAGTACGACAAGATTCTCTTAGATGAAGTCAACCACGCCCGCACCGACTTTCACCAAGCCCAGGACTCGGAAACGGCCCTGGTTGATTCCCGTGTGAACGGGCACATGGTGCAGGCCCAAACGGCCCTGAAGAAGGTCCGCTTTACCTACTTGTACCGGGAGGCCAAGCGGCGTAAGACCGTTGCGTCGGATTTGCGCCTTTACCACCCGGTGGATGATTAAGGGGGAGCCATGACAACGCCAAACTTTATTTCATTTGAAGGGCCAGAGGGTGCCGGGAAGACAACGGTGATTCAAGCAGCCCTGCCCGAAATCGAGCGGATTAGCCAAAAGAAGGTTTTATTGACTCGCGAACCGGGTGGAAACAAGATGGCCGAGGCGATTCGTGACCTGTTGAAGGCACAGACCAATCCGGCGATTGATCCCTGGACAGAGGTCTTCTTACTGGCTGCTTCACGACGTGAGCACGTGGTGCAAACTATTTTACCGGCCCTTTCGAAAGACCAGGTTGTGGTTTCCGACCGTTACCTTGATTCGTCTCTTGCTTATCAAGGCGGTGGCCGTGGTTTGGGTCAGTCGGCCGTACAAGAGATTAATGACTTCGCCATTGCTGACCCGAAAACAAAACAACCGGTGCTACCGGCACTGACCATTTACTTAGACTTACCGGTTGAGATCGGTTTGGAGCGGATTTTTCAAAACCGTACGGACAAGATTGATCGAATGGACAAAGAAGACGTGCTTTTCCACCAAAAAGTGCGCGCAACCTACCTGGATTTGGCAAAGGAGAACCCGGAGAGAATCAAGGTGGTTGATGCCAGTCAATCAAAGGCTGACGTATTAAAAGACGTCAAAGCGATAATTGCTGAATATTGGAGGTAGACATGAAACTGATTAATGCCATTGTACAAGATAAAGATGCCACGAAGTTAGCCAACGCACTCGTTAAGGCGAAGATTCAGGCGACCCGCCTATCAACGTCGGGTGGTTTCCTGCGTTCTGGGAACACGACTTTTCTAGTGGCCATTGATGACGAACGAGTACAAGAAGTGCTTGATATCATCAAGGAAGTTTCGCAAAAACGTAAGCAGTTCATGGTCCCACCAATGGGCGTTGAAGGCGAACGTGCGGCGGCCTTTCCAGTTGAAATCGAAGTTGGTGGAGCCACGGTCTTCACGCAAACGATCGATGACTTTTACCAGTTCTAATGGCGGCTTCTAAAAAGTCCGCTGACAAGCAGGGGAGTGAGTCGGCTGTTTTTGAAATGGCCGATTTTTTCGACCAGGCAAAGGCGGCGTATCCGGATAATTTTGCTCAGTTAGCACAGGCTGTCGAAGAAGATCGCCGCTCCCACCTTTATTTGTTGGCGGGTCCTGGGGATGAAGAAAAGTTAGCCCTAGCGCTGAGTTTTGCCCAGCTTGCTTTTGGCCAAAACGATGAGGCTAGTCAGGCCCGCATTGGGAAGCTGGATCACCCTGATTTGGTGACGGTTTTACCCGAAAAGAAGGGCGCGGCCATTAAAATTAGTCAGATCCGGGCCATTGTGCCTGAATTGACGACCACGTCCTTGGAAGCGCCGGTCAAAGTCTTCATTATTGATCGAACGGAAACGCTGACAACGGCGGCAGCCAACGCGCTTTTGAAGTTTATTGAGGAACCGGCTGGCCCCCAGCTAATCATCTTGTTGGCGGATAAAGCCGAAGATGTCTTACCAACCATCGTTTCCAGAGCCCAGGTTGTCCACCTGCAGCCTAGTCCCGCAGTCGCTGAAAAGGCGGCGGCGAGCTTGGCCGCCTTTCAAGACGAGGTGCAACCCTTGGTTTTTAAGTGGTTTGAAAAAGTCGTTGCCAGAGACGTGTCGTCCATGGCTTACTTGCAAACCACACTCATTAAAAAGATTAGTGAAAAGGACCGGGAAGAGGCCGTCTTACTTTGGCTGCAGCAGTTGAGTCGGGACCTTTTAATGGCAAAGACCTTGCCGGAACCAACCCTTTATTTTAAGCAGTTAACCGGTTTTTACCAACAGGCCAATAGCCGCTATAGTCGCGAGCAACTCCAGCAACTACTGACGACTTTTTTGGCCGTTGACCAACTAAAAAAGGTGCAAATCGCCTTTCAATCAAAATTAGAAAAGTTGGCACTTGAAAGTGCCATTCTCTTGGGATAAGCATGCAAAGACAACAGTCCTTTACAACTCATGAAAGCGGCACGCTCTACTTGGTCGGGACGCCGATTGGCAATTTGTCCGACATGACGAACCGTGCCATTGAGGTATTGTCCTCCGTTGATCTGATTGCTGCAGAGGATACGCGGCACACGCAACTTCTGCTCAACTACTTTGAAATCAAAAACGAGAAGACCTCCTTACATGAACATAACTGGCAGGAAAAGGCGCCAGAGCTAGTGGCAAAACTGCTGGCCGGGCAATCGATTGCCCAGGTTTCAGACGCTGGTCTACCCTCGATTTCTGATCCAGGGAAAGAGCTGGTCGCTCAGGCAATTGCGGCGGGCATTCCCGTTGTGCCGGTTCCCGGTGCTTCGGCAGGGATTACGGCGCTCATCGCCTCTGGCTTAGTCCCACAGCCCTTTTACTTTCACGGGTTCTTACCGCGAAAGAAGCAAGAGCAGCAAGAAGCACTCGAAGCGCTTTCCTGGCGACCTGAAACCATGATTTTTTACGAGGCACCCCACCGGCTGAAGAAGACGCTGGCAAACATTGTGGCGGTCTACGGTGAAAAGAAACGACTGGTGCTGGCTCGCGAGTTGACGAAGCGCTACGAGGAATTTCTGCGGGGAACGGCCCAAGAGGCGCTCGACTGGGCAGAGCAAGAAGAGGTTCGCGGTGAATTTGTCTTGTTAATTGAAGGGAACGCGAACGGTAGCGGCTTGCCGGTACAGGCGGCAGACAGCAGCGCGCTTCTCCAGGCCGAAGAGGACCCGGAAGCAGCGGTCCAATCCTTGATCGATCAGGGCTTGAAACCAAATGCCGCCATTAAGCAAGTTGCTAAAGACAGCGGCAAAAGTCGCCAAGAAATCTACAAAATTTATCATCATATCGAGGAAGAAAATGGCTGATATTTATTCCATAGAACGACCCGTTGAATACTATCAAGTGGACTTAACACGAAAACTGTCCCTGGCAATGATGCTCAACCTCGCCATTTTGTGTTCAAGAATGCAGGGCGAGCATCTCAAGGTCGGCTATCGCGAAACCGACCGTCGCGGCCTTGGCTGGGTGATTCTCCAATATGACGTCAAGATTTTGCGTCGACCAAAACTGGGGGAACAGATCACCATTGAAACGAAGGCGGGCGAATGGGGTTCCTACTTTGCCAAGCGTGGCTTCTACTTTAAGGATGCGGCTGGTGAAGTCATTGTTGACATGGACTCCCTTTGGGCCCTGATTGACTTGGATAGCCGTCGCATGATTAAGTTGCCGCTTGACCTGGTGCAGCCATACGGCGGCGAGGAAAAGAAGCGCTTGGAAAAGATGGTGCGAATTCCAAAGATTAAGGACGAACCCGTCGAAATGGATAAGCCATATCAAGTTCGCTTCTTAGACATCGATGGCAATCGTCACGTCAATAATTCCAAGTACCTGGAATGGATGGTCGATGTCTTGCCCCTCGACTTTTTGAAGGGACACGAGCCCACCGGCTTTTCCATTCGTTATGAAAACGAAGTGCACTATGGCCACCAAGTTGATTCTCAGGTCATAATGGGCGATAATGAAACAAAGCACCGCGTCTTAAACGGTGATAAAACGGCAGCAGAGGCCATTATTCACTGGGCCGACGCGCAGGATAAATAAGCGAGGACAGACATGTCAGTATTAGTTTTGGGTGGTGCCGGCTACATCGGTTCCCACATGGTTCGTCAATTGTTGGCTAATGGCCAAGATGTGGTCGTGGTTGATAATTTGGTCAAGGGGCACCGTGCGGCGGTAGCACCAGAAGCCAAGTTCTACGAAGTGGATATTCGTGATAAAAAGGCCCTTTCCGAAGTCTTTGATAAGGAAGATATCGAGGCCGTTGTGCACTTTGCGGCTTTTTCAATCGTGCCCGAATCCGTTGCGGAACCATTGAAGTATTTTGATAACAACACGGCCGGCATGGTGACCTTGCTCGAAGTGATGAAGGAACACGACGTGAAGAAAATCGTCTTCTCATCAACGGCAGCCACCTATGGGAACCCGGTCAACATTCCAATTAAGGAAACGGACCCACAAAACCCCATCAATCCCTATGGTGAATCCAAGTTGATGATGGAAAAGATGATGGCTTGGGCTGATTCTGCTTATGACATTAAGTGGGTCGCCTTGCGCTACTTTAACGTGGCGGGGGCCATGCCGGATGGTTCGATTGGGGAAGACCACGGACCAGAAACGCACTTGGTTCCAATCATTTTGCAGGCCGCTTCCGGTCAGCGTGATTACATTGAAATGTTCGGGGATGATTACAATACGCCGGACGGCTTTAACGTCCGTGACTATGTCCACGTTGTTGACTTGGCCGATGCCCACATCTTGGCTTTGAATTATTTGAAGGCTGGCAAGCCATCTGCCCAGTTCAACCTTGGTTCAGCCACTGGCTTCTCCGTTAAGGAGATGGTCGAAGCGGCGCGTAAGGCAACGGGTGTTAACATCGAGGCCAAAGTTGGCCCACGTCGTGCGGGGGATCCTGATATCCTGGTTGCTGACTCAACGGCTGCACGTGAAGTGCTTGGCTGGAAGCCAAAGTACGATAACGTCGAAGACATTATCAAGACGGCCTGGAAATGGGTTGAAAAGCACCCAAAGGGCTATGACGATAAGAAGTAATAAAAAACCAGCTGCGGCTGGTTTTTTATTTGCTTCAGCGGGCGACTTTGAGAGGTAATAGACCAAAAATAGTCGAATTGTCCTTTTTCTTGGTTTTATCTGACTTTATGGCCTAGACCAGTTTGTAAAATCAAGCCTTTCCACTATTGTTTGCGCTTCAAAAAGACTTTATAATATGTAGTGCAAATACGAGAGGAAAGGGCGTCACTATGTCATTATTAGGCGCAATTGAAGCGGGCGGCACGAAGTTCATCTTAGCCGTCTGCGATGAAGATTTTAAGATAATTGATCGAACGGTTTTAAAAACCGAGGATGGACCAGCAACCTTAGCCAAGGTCACCGTTTACTTCGATCGTTTTCCAGACATCGCGGCGGTCGGTGTTGCCGCCTTTGGACCGATTGATCTGAACCCACAGTCGACGTCCTATGGTTACGTGCTCGACACGCCAAAGGCCGGCTGGGCAAATTTTGATTTTTTGGGCTATCTAAAAAAATGGCGCGACATTCCTTACTATTGGACGACGGATGTGAATGGCTCGGCTTGGGCCGAATATCGTCACGGGGCCAACTCCGAAGTGAAGTCACTGCTTTATTTGACGGTTGGAACGGGTGTCGGAGCGGGAATCATCGTTAACGGCCAATTACTGTCAGGTTTTGGCCATCCGGAAGCAGGGCATATCATGATTCAAAAGAATCCAGAGGATCACTATGCCGGACATTGTCCATTTCATCAGGACCGTTGTTTAGAGGGCCTGGCCTCCGGACCAGCCATGGAAGACCGCTGGGGCCTTTCCGCCAAGGAGTTGGTTGACGACCATCCGGCCTGGCGAATCGAAGCCGATTATCTAGCCCAGGCAGCCATGACCTATACGACGATTTTGCGGCCCGACCGGATTGTCTTTGGTGGTGGTGTTAACCACCGTGAGGTATTACTCCCCCTTGTCCGAAAGCGTTTCTCGGAGTTGATGGCGGGTTATCTCGCGACGCCGAATGTCGACGATTACCTTGTTCCCGTTGCTAACGGGGATGACGCGGGGATTCTTGGTTGCTTTTACTTAGCAAAGTCCGCATTGACAAGGGCTTGAAAGATGAAAAAAGGGTCGAAATCAACGAAAAAACCTTGTCAGTCTAATCAAGCTATGGTATGATATCTTTTGTTGATATAGACACCATGGTCAGTTAGCTCAGTTGGTAGAGCAACGGACTCTTAATCCGTGGGTCCAGGGTTCGAGCCCCTGACTGACCATCCCAAGGACCGGCTATGCCGGTCCTTTTTTTGTACATAGGAGGAAGACATGTCTAAGAAAAGAAATTGGCTGATTGGCCTTGTGGCGATCGTGATTATTGTTTTCGGCGCTAGTCTCTTTTATTTTAAAGAAGCGAATAAAAGTCAAAGTACTGGGCAAAAGACCAGCAGTTCGTCCAAAACAAAGTTGACTAACCTGCCCAAGGGCGTGAAGTCAACGGACTGGGATTTAGTGCTCGTGAATAAGTGGCACCCCCTTTCTTCTGAAATGAACTTCGAGAAGGCAACGGTATCGGGGGCAACGGTTGATGCACGAATCAAGCAGGCCGTACTTGATATGCAAAACGGCGCACGAGCAGCAGGCTATCTGACGAACCTCATTTCTGGTTACCGATCCATTCAATACCAACAAGAGGTCTTTGCGAACGTGAAGAAGAACAATCTGGCTCAGGGGATGACCGACGAACAGGCGCAAAAGGCGACGGCGGCGGTTGTACAGGAGCCGGGCTCTTCCGAACACCATACGGGTCTGGCCATTGATATTGCCGGTAGCGATGCCTTTGAAAAGTATCCAAACCTGGAAGCCAACATGGATCAGTTTGCTTCCCAGCAGTGGCTGATTAATCATGCAGCCGATTACGGCTTTGTCTTGCGTTATCCGAAGGAAAAAAGCCAGATTAAGCAAACGGGAATCGATTATGAATCCTGGCACTTCCGCTACGTTGGGGTTGCCAACGCGAATTATATGAAAGCACACAACCTGACGCTCGAGGCCTACGTGAAGGCTTTGAAGGCAGCTGGCCGATAAGAGAAAGCGGGATCGAGAGGTCCTGCTTTTTTCTTTTGTCATGCTTTTGTAAAAGTCAAGGAGGACCAATCACCTCTTTTCAACTAGACCAATAAAAGAATGCCTGTTCGGTTGTTTTAGGCGGATGCTTGTGTATCATTTCTTTACAAAATGACCCGTTCGTCTTTTTTGTTTTCCTTTAACCTTCGTTTAACCTAAATTAGCGCTTTCGACTCTCAAAAAGGGAGTAAAAACCGAAGGATTGAAAGGGAAAAACGACCGAACAAATGTGCTTATCAACAGCTGTGGATAAGTCTGTGGATAAAATCCGCCAATCGGGGATAAATGGCTTAAATAGGCGTTTTTTGACTTTTGAAAACTTCTTGGCAAAAAGAGGGTGAAAAAGAATAAAATTGTGGATAACTAGAAGAAAATGCGACGGTAAGCGGCCTTTTTCCCAGAATTTCTTGAGATAACTGTGGATAAGTCGGTGGATAAGTATTGTTTTCGGGGATAACTTTTGGGCTTAGACCAAAAAGAAAGTGGAGAATTTAATGAAAATTAAAGTTGTAACAGTGGGGAAATTAAAGGAAAAGTACCTCAAAGATGGGATTGCTGAATACGCGAAACGGCTCCAACGTTTTGCCAAAGTCGAATTAATCGAACTCGCTGATGAGAAGACGCCCGAAAAGGCTTCTGATGCGGAAAATCAAGAAATTATGGCCAAGGAAGGGGAGCGCATTTGGGCCAAGATTGGTGAACGTGACTACGTCGTTGTTTTGGCCATTGAGGGTAAGCAACTCCCATCCGAAAAGTTATCCCAAACGTTGGAGGCGGCCAAACTTTCCGGACACGGTACGCTAACCTTTGTTATTGGTGGATCGCTCGGATTAACAGCAAAAATTAAAAAACGGGCCGATCTCTTGTTATCCTTTGGTCTGTTGACCCTACCCCACCAATTGATGCGCTTAGTCTTGATGGAACAAATTTATCGAGCTCAGATGATTGCGGTCGGATCGCCTTATCACAAATAAAAAAAGCCAGACGTTGTCTGGCTGTTGCTTGAGTAATTATTGGATTGAGAAGGCAAAGTCATCGGCAGTGATCAGGCCAATGTTTTGTGTGATGACCCGGCCGGCCATCTTTTTTCCTTGACCGCGCTGGCAACCGGCTTTTGGATAACCGAAGGCGATGGTTGCCTTGGCTTTCAAAGCCGCCCCACGAACTTCGCCAGAATCGGCGTCGATACCGGTTGGCATATCGAGGGCGACAACGGTGTTGTCGATATGGTTGGCCGCCTTTAACATCTTTTGGAGACCGTCGGGCAGATCCTTGTTCAGGCCGATTCCAAAAATGGCATCGATGATTAAGGAAGGCTCCTTAAAGTCGGACTTTTCAGCTCGCGGAACACCGCAGGCATTGGCGGCCTTCAGTTGGTTCTTGACGGCCTGACTGGCCCGGTTGACATTGCCAACAAACTGGAGTGTGACTGGAATCTTTGCCTGATGGAGCAATCGGGCAAGGGCAACGCCATCGGCCCCGTTACCGCCCAAACCGGCTAATACTAAGACCTTTGACAGGTCGAAGCGGCCGGCGGCCAAGACATTCAGCGTCGCCATGGCTGCACGTTCCGTCAAAACAGCAGTGGATAAGCCGCTTTCTTCCATTGTGTAAGCTTCGATTTGTTGCATCTCATCGACCGTTACGAGTTGTGTCATGTTTTCCACCTTAGTATAATAGATATAGTTATTATAGTATAGAAACGTATAAAACGCAGTGAAAAGGAGACCGGCAATGGATAATCTTGAAGTCGCCGATGACTATCAACAAGTAAAAGACCAGGTGGCCATCTTGAATGCCCGTGGTGAAAAGGTGACGGAAAATCAGGTGATCAAGCGGACCTTGAAGCGCAGTTTAGAGCAGATTTTAGATTACCGAATGGACGGTACTTTTTACACGGTGGCCTGGGATGATGAAGGCAACCTGGCGTTGACCGATGTTTATGACAAGCCTGCGGGCGTGATCCGTCCAATTGGCGATTCCTTGATTGAAGACTTTAAAAAAGACGACCAGGGTGTTTGGGATCACTTTAACTTGGCCATCATGAAATCCATCGCCCGCTAAGGAATCGACGGGCCGTTCCGGCCTTCTTAGCTTGTCGACAGGCAGATAATCTGGTATAGTATTATCTGTTATTGGAGAAGTACTCAAGAGGCTGAAGAGGCGCCCTTGCTAAGGGTGTAGACGTGTTAAAGCGTGCGAGGGTTCGAATCCCTTCTTCTCCACTATCGATAATAAAGGCTGGCATCGGTAGTCAAAATGACTGGTGTTCAGCCTTTTTTTATTATTTGAAAACAAGGGAAAATCAGCGATTATTTCGCAGGAATTAGAAGAAAATGGGGGCTATGGGGATGGATTCGAGTCAACTGATTGCATATTTAGAAAAGCAGTATGAAAATAATAACAAGTGGCTCGGCCTGTATAAGTTATCGAGGAACATTTTGATTTTTTGTTTCGTTTTTCTGGTTTTATCCTTGTTCATTAACTTTGCCCCCTTTGTCCTGTTAATTGCATTCCTGGGTATCTGTGGTGTCTTTTTCATCGTGCGTCAGATTCGGTTTGTCACTGAGATTAATCTGTATTTACAAGATTTAATCGATCATACGAATATCAGAACTTTAAACTTGCGAGAACGCCCAAAGCAGTCGATAAAAAATTTTTTTGCTCGACACAGCCTGATCTACTGTATCTTTCTCAGACCACCTTACTATTTATACGGCATCATCAATAAGAAAGAAACCTATGAACTGATTGTCTTCCCCTTTAAAGAAAATGAAGAGGTAGCGATCATAACTGTTCCAAAAGATGATCAACGGTACGACAAGATGCTTGGTGAACTATGGGTGAAAAGGAATAAGCTCTTGGCCATGCCAACGCCTCTGATTCGTCATTTTTAAAAACAATTCATGTTGGCGTTGGACTTTTCAGAAGATGAATAATTCAGTGATGGGTCTGATTGATGACCAACATTTGCAATTAACTGCTGGTCATCGTCTAAATTCGAAACGCAAACAGGTGCGTTTTTGGCATACATGGCGGCGGAGCCAAATCGCGCGCGGTAGTGCGCAAGAAAAATGGGGCCGACGGGAATTGGAAAAAGTGTGCCCCTTCCCCTTCGACTATTAAAAAGCGCCACGGTTGTTGGCAAAAGGCTTACAATAGACAGAGAAGATTCGTTTTGAAAGGACGTCATAATGAAAGTTGCCATATTAGTTGGATCGAATCGGCAGGTGTCGGTGTCTCGAAAAGTCGCCCGCTGGCTCCGGCCTTTGTTAGAGATGAAGGGATTTGATGCCGAAATTCTGGACTTAGCCGAAATTAATTTACCCTGGTTGGATGAGCCAGAGCTCCCTGCTTCAGGACTTTATCAACTGGAGGCAACGAAAACCTGGTCCGAAATGGTCAAGGGGTTCGATGCCATGGTGATTGTCTTTCCCCAATATAATTGGGGTTATCCAGCGGTGCTGAAGAACGCCTTGGATACGCTCTACCAGGAATGGCAGGGGCTGCCGGTTGCGACGATGGCGATTGGCTCACACGGTGGTTTTCAAGGGGAATTGGCACTGTCGCTCGTCTTGCAAGGCTTAAAGATGAAACGTTTAGCCGTGAATCCACGGCTGTCCATTAAGCCGGATGAGATTGCACGTGATGCCGAGGAAGCAGAAATCGCTGCCTTCTTAGCACCTTATCTCGATCAAGTTGACTTGTTGGCACAGGCATTAAATGCTGAAGGAGCGAAAAAATGATGCTATTGACTAAAATTTTTGCCGTCTTAGTGGCCTTGGAGTTTTTCTATATCTTATATTTGGAGACTTTTGCCACCCAATCAGAAGCGACGGGGCGGGTCTTTTCCATGACGGAAGCAGACTTGGCCAATGAAAAGGTCCAATTGCTTTTCAAAAACCAAGGCGTTTATAACGGCTTGATTGCCCTCGGGGTCTTGTACGCCGCCTTTTTCCAGCAGTCACTCTTGCTGCCCTGCCTGCTCTACATCTTACTGGTAGCGGCCTACGGTGCTTATTCGGCTCGAAAAGTCGGCCTCTTTTTCAAGCAGGGGGCGCTGGCCTTGGTGACCGTGCTGTTACTATTGTTGGTCTAAGACGATGGCAGCAACGATCATTCACGGATTGGGTCTTGGACCTGAGGGCACCTGTCAGCACTATCATTCCGACCTTGATGTCGTGGCGCTGTTATGTGGGACTTGTCAGGCTTACTTTGCCTGCTACCACTGCCACGATGCCTTGCAATCACACGCCTTTACGGCAGTTGACGAAGGGGTGGGCAAACCGGTTTTGTGCGGGCGTTGCCGAACAAAGTTAAGTTATCAAGCTTATCAAAAGGGCTTTTGCCCGAATTGCCAGGCTGCCTTTAATCCGGCCTGTGCGCGCCATCATGATTTTTATTTTAAAAGCTAGTCAGGGAAACCTGGCTTTTTTATTTAAATGAGTAAATTTTAATAAAATCATTGACATTCCGCTTTAATAAACTTATTCTTGATTAAAAGAAAGTGGGGATGCCGTCATGCGAAAAGTTGGAATTATTGGAATGGGCCACGTGGGTTCTGCTGTTGCACACGCCATGGTGCAGGAGGGGGACTTTGACGAGTATGTCTTGATTGACAAAAAGGAAGAAAAAGTTCGGGCGGAAGCCTTGGATTTGGAAGATGCGGCGGCCAACCAGGACAGCGCTTATCGAATCATCATGAACGATTATGGTGCGCTGTCGGATGCTGACGTCGTCATTTCAGCAGTCGGCAATATCCAGTTGCAGCACAATAACCCAACAAAGGATCGCTTTATCGAGTTACCCTACAACGTTGATCAAGTGCGCCAGGTATCTGCTCAGTTGAAGCAGACAGACTTTGCTGGGGTCTTGATTGTGATCACAAATCCCTGCGATGCCATTGCGGCCCTTTATCAGCAAGAAACCGGTTACCCTACTGAAAAAGTCATTGGAACCGGAACCTTACTGGACACCGCCCGCATGCGTCGTGCCACCGGTGCGGCTTTCCAGGTTTCGCCAAAGTCGGTCAGCGGGTATAACCTTGGTGAGCACGGTAATACGCAGTTCACCGCATGGTCAACCGTTGCTGTAGCCGGGCAACCAGTCGAGAAGCTGGCGAAAGCGAAAGGCTTGGATCTGGCAGCCATCGAAAAGGATTCGATTGTGGGCGGTTACACGGTCTTTTCTGGTAAGGGCTTTACCTCCTATGGCATTGCCTCAGCTGCCATCGTTTTGGCTAAGGCTGTCGTGTCGGACGCCCATCAGGAATTGCCGGTCTCCCATTATCAGGCCCGCTTTAACACCTATCTGTCCACACCGGCGGTTGTCGGCCGACAGGGGATTGTGACGGAGTCGGCGTTATCTCTAACGGCGGAGGAAGAGAAAAAGCTTTCCCAATCAGCCGATTCGATTGCGCAGAAGTTTAACGAAGTTGTTGGAAAGTAGATTGATTCATCAACCTTCCTTTTTTAATGTTCGTGTTTTATTAAAAATAATCGGTATTAGTTAATAATAAAGTTATTATTGACTTTTATAACCGAACAATATAAGATATAGTTATTGAAGCGATGAAGAGATAAGTAAAAAGAGTGGACAGCTCAGAGAGCCGGTGTTTGGTGAGAACCGGCCTGTCAGTATTTTGAAAATGGTCTTGGAGCTTTTGTTGGGGTGAGCCTTTGTGAGCCCTGGCCGGGAATCGCCCGTTATAGCGAAGGCTTTTCCAACGAATTGGAGAAGTTAATGAGGGTGTTTTCGCAAGGAAACGCCAAACACACCAGGTGGTAACGCGAACTTTCGTCCCGGGTAGGTCTTTTGACCTATCCGGGTTTTTATTTGCCATCAAAGACAGCGGGCTCAATGAGCAGGAGGAAGAAGATGAAAGCAGCACTTGTATTGCAGACGGATTTTGGTTTGAATGATGGCGCCGTGTCGACCATGTACGGCGTTGCCCGCCAGGTCGACCCAGGGGTGACGGTTGCGGATTTGACGCACGGCATCACGCCCTTTAATATCTTTGAAGGATCCTTTCGACTCTCCCAAACGGTGAAGTATTGGCCGGCGGGAACGGTTTTTGTTTCTGTGGTTGATCCGGGGGTCGGATCAAAGCGCTTGTCGTTGGTGGCCAAGTTGAAGACTGGCCATTACGTGGTCACACCGGATAACGGAACGTTGACGCACTTGGACAAACTCTATGGCATCGAAGCGGTTCGAGTGATTGACGAAAGTATTGACCGCTTGCCTGGCTCTGAAAAGTCCGCGACTTTCCACGGTCGAGACATCTATGTCTACAATGGCGCTCGCTTAGCCGGTGGGGAAGTCACTTTTGAAAATATCGGAAAGCCATTGCCGGTCGAAGATATCGCTCGGTTGCCTTTGAATCCGGCTCGGATTGAAGGAAATAAGGTTGTTGGAAACGTCGACATCACCGACGTCAACTTCGGTTCGCTTTGGACAAACATTGAACAGGACCGCTTCGACCAGGAATTTGGCGCTCGCTATGGGGATGTTTTCTTGGTGTCGGTCTTCTACGAAGGAAAGCGAGTATACCAGGCCAAGCTACCTTACTACAAGACTTTTGCTGATGTTAAAAACGGCGAAACGCTGATTTACATGAACTCGGTTTACACGGTTGGAATTGCCATTCGAATGGGCTCGATGGCTGCAGAAAACCACTTGTCGGCCGGACAAAACTGGACAATTGAGATTGAAAAGGTGCAATAAAATGAAGAAAAAAGGGTTAGCAACAAAGGATGTGGTGGCGATTGGTATCGGGGCGGCCGTCTTCTTGATTCTCTTCAAATTCATCGCCATCCCAACGGGGATTCCGAACACGCAGATAAATGTCGCGCAGTCTTGGTTATCCTTGTTATCGATTATTTTCTCGCCAATTGTGGGCTTTTTCGTTGCCCTTTTGGGCCACAGTTTGAACGACGCCGTTTCATACGGGTCGATCTGGTGGTCCTGGGTCATTGCCGATGGGCTTTACGCCTTCATTTTTGCCTTGTTGGTAAAGCGTGCCCACCTGCTTCGAGGGAAACTGACGACTTGGAAGCTGCTTTGGTTCAATGTTAGCCAGGCGATTGCCAACGTTGTTGCCTGGTTGGTGATTGCGCCGACTTTGGATATTTTGATCTATGCCGAACCCGCTAACAAAGTCTTTTTGCAGGGTGGCTTGTCCGTTGTTGTCAACATTATTTCGACGGCGATCATCGGGTCGACTTTGTTATCCCTGTACGTGAAAAACAAGGGGCAGCAAGAATTACTTCGTAAAGAAGATTAAGAAAGAGAGACTGGAATGGTTGAGACAGCCATACAATTAAAAGACCTTTCCTTTCGTTATCACAGCCAGGCGGAAGAAACGCTGAAAAATCTGAATACCACCATTAAAAAAGGCAGCAAAACCTTAGTTTTGGGTCCTTCGGGTTCTGGGAAATCGACTTTGATTTCTTTAATCAACGGCTTGGTGACGGATAAAGACGGTGAAATTTCGGGAACGCTGACAATCGATGGGCAAGATCAACAGGCAGGGGATGCCTTTGAACGCTCCCTGGCCGTCGGGACGATTTTGCAAGATACGGATCGACAGTTCGTCGGCTTAACGGTGGCAGAAGACATCGGTTTCGTTTTAGAAAACGAAGCGGTTCCGGTTCGACAATTACGGGCGGCTGTCAAGCGGATGGCCGAGCGCTTAGAGTTAACGGCCTTGTTGCCGCTTGGACCAGAATCCCTGTCGGGTGGACAAAAGCAGCGGGTTGCGATGGCCGGCGTTTTGGTTGGGGATAGCCCAATCCTCGTATTGGACGAACCTTTGGCTAGTCTTGATCCGAAGACGGGCCAGCAAATTTTGGAGACGATTGACCAGCTGCACCAAGAGGGCATTACGATTATCATGGTTGAACACCGTTTGGACGAAGTGCTGCGCCAGGGTGTTGATCAAGTGCTCGTGCTACAGGATGGCGAATTCGTTTTCGATGGGCAGACCGCTGACTTACTGAAGGAACCGGCCTTTCATGATTGGCAGTTGGCCCAACCGGCCTATCTTTCGTGGATTGAAAACAGTGGCTACCCACTGGCACAGCTGGAAAACCGGCAAGATGTTGACCGAGTGACGGGGCCGGGCTTGGCTGAGGCGCTTGAAAAGCTGGGGCAGTCAGAAGCGGCCACTTCGATTGCCAAAGTCGGAGACGACGAAGCTTTGTCTGTCAGCAATCTTTCCTATGCCTATGGGGACCGACAAATACTGAAAAATTTGTCCTTTCGCATCGAACGCAATCGTTGGCTGGCGCTGATTGGGGAGAATGGCTCAGGTAAGTCAACGTTGGCCAGAATCCTGGCCGGCTTCTTACCGATTCAAACGGGCTCGATCCTGGCGACTGATGCTGGATCGCCCGCTGGTGAACGGATTGATTTTGCCGACTTAACGCTTTCGGAACAGGCACAGTACGTTGGCTACGTCTCACAGAATCCGAATGAAATGTTGATTGGCCTGTCGGTTTTCGATGAGGTCGCGACGGGATTGCGACTGCGCAACGTCCCAGAGCAAATCATTGAAGAAAAAGTCTTCTTCGCTTTGAAAAAGGCCAACTTGTATCCCTACCGGAACTGGCAGAGTCAGTCGCTTTCCTTTGGTCAAAAGCGTCGACTTTCAGTTTTGGCGGTGGCAATTTTGGAACCAGCCGTTTTGATTTTAGATGAACCAACGGCCGGTCAAGACGATGTTTCAGCAAAGGGTTTGCTGGAGTATTTGTCGATATTGCGTCAAGATGGCATCGCACTTGTGACCGTGACCCATGACATGGCTTTGATTGAGAAGTGGGCGGATCAGGTGCTTTCGTTTGTCGACGGTCAGCTATCCGAAAAGATGCGGCCGGCTGAACTTTTTCAGTCAAAGTCCTTACTGAAGGAGACGGCCTTGATTACACCATCGGACCAGATTTTAAGAGAGCGTTTGTTGAAGGGGGTGTCCCATGACTGATTTTCTTGGCTATCAAGAACGTGATTCCATTGTTCATCGGTTAAACGCGACCAGCAAGTTGCTGGCCTTTCTCTTGTTAACCGTCGCAGGGATTCTTTCCTTTGATATTCGCTTCCTGCTTTTGCTGACGGCTTTTGCCGGACTGCTGCTCGTTCTTTCAAAAATTTCCTGGCAATCGATTCGAATTTTGGTCTACTTAACGGTTGTCTTTGCCCTACTGAACTTAATCCTGATTTACGTCTTCGCACCGCAGTATGGGGTGGAACTTTACCAGACGAAAACGGTTTTGATTGGTTCTGGGGACTACGCACTGACGAGCCAGCAATTGTTTTATGAACTGTTGGTCTTGCTGAAGTATTGTTTTTCAGTCCCTCTTTCGCTAGCCTTCTTGCTGACCACGCAGCCCTCCCAATTGGCGGCTGGCTTAAACCGGATTGGCGTTTCCTACAAAGTCGCCTATGCCTTTTCGCTGACTTTGCGTTATCTACCAACGGTACAAAACGAATTCCAAACGACCCGAAAGGTTCAGGAAGCGCGCGGCTTTGCCTTGGGGAAGAAAGCATCGTTGGCGAAAAAAGTCGTCGCCTCCACGCGACTTTTGTTAGCGCTCGCCTTTTCAACGTTGGAAAAGGTGGAGACGATTTCAGACGCCATGGCCTTACGTCGTTTTGGTAAAAAGAAGAAGCGGACTTGGTATTATAGTCAACCATGGCGAGTGGGCGACTGGTTTACCTTAGCTGTGGCCATTCTGCTCTTACTGCTGGCTCTTTTCCTGGTTTCTGTTGATGGAGGGCGTTTTTGGAACCCTTTTGTTTAACATTAAAGGAAAAGAGAATCTTTTAAGAAATGATCATTATTTCTTTTATCATGTGGTAAAGGATTGTGGCATCATGACCCATTGCCTTGTCGTTCGGTTGGTCGAACATCGCACTGTTAATGCGAAGGTCGCTGGTTCGAGCCCAGCCGGGACAGTCCATCTAAAAAGCACCCACCGAAAAACGGTGAGTGCTTTTTTCTTAGTTTTTTGATTTTTGATACCAGTACCAAACACCGTATAAAGCATTGACCAGCATGACAATTTGCAAGACGAGCATGGAAACGGCGTAGGAACCATCGAGAACAAAGATGTTTCGGGCCCAGACCGTTACCTGGACAACGTCGACTAAAATCCAGGCAAGCCATTGGGAACGGTAACCGTAGGTCATGAGTACCTGGCCAACAATGTTTAAGGGAAGAACGGCGGAATCGAGATAGATTTGCAGGCCGTGTAGGTGTTTGGAGATTGACAGCACGACCAGGTAGGTTGCAATCGTTAGGATGAAAACGGTCAAAGCCAAAGGCTTTGATAAGGCTTTGGCCTTTAATTCACCCTGATCATCCCGCGCCCTTGCCCAAAGTCTTATGCCGAAGAACTGCATGACGAAGGCAAAACCCTGAGCGAAAACATCGCCGAAGGTACGGGAGTGGAAGGCGACGATTAGCCAAGCGGCTGTGCAAAGAAGCCCCCAGAAGAAGTTGCTTTGCTTGCCCTGGTCGACGAGGGCGAGGTTAATCACGGCTGCCAGACCGGTCCAAAGCGTCAACCAGGCAAGACCTGAGCGATCGGCTGACAGTGAAAAAGTCAGCACTTGTGCGCCAATCATCAGGGCGAGCAGTCCCTTTGTTGCTTGCTTCAAGGTGACCAAGTCCTGCCAGATGGCTTTGGGGCTAAAAGTCAGTCGAAGACTTTCGTTGATTTGTTTCATATTCTTTCTCCTATTGTTTTTTAGGTGCCGTCATCGGAAGCAACGCACCGGATTGAATGTTTCACCAGATGGTGAAACATTCCGATTATAGCACAGTGTGCTCGAAGGAGAGCAATGGTCGAATAGTCGGGAATTCGATTGTCGCTTGAGTAAATGATACTTTTTAATTGAAAATATACGTTATTTCCGAACAATTTTATTGTTTTAATTGAAATATTCGGATTTATTTACTGTTTTTTTAGGCAAAACACTCGTCCTTTTATTTTCTGATGGTATAATTAGGATGTTTATGCAAACTGTCGGAATTACACAGGGGGTAACGACATGTATTTATTGGTTAACGCGATAGGACTGCTAATCTTCATTGGTTTAGCAGTCCTATTTTCGAAGAATCGGTCCAAGATTAACTGGCGTTCGATTGCGACGATGGTCGTCGTCAACTTAGCTTTGGCCTGGTTCTTTACGTCCTTTTCCATCGGACGGGACATGGTTGATGGTGCGGCAACTGGCTTTAACGAATTAATCTCGGTGGCTCGCGAGGGAATTGACTTTGCCTTGAAGCCAACGGGCATGGCCTTGCCAAGTAACTTCTTTATCTCAGTGTTGCTGCCAATTCTGTTGGTTGTGCCACTCTTTGATATTTTGACTTACTTCGGTATCTTGCCATTTGTGATTAAATGGCTTGGAAAGGGCTTGTCAAAGCTCTTCGGACAGCCAAAGTTCGAATCGTTTTTCTCCATTGAAATGATGTTTCTTGGCAATACCGAGGCCTTGGCGGTTTCGGCTTTGCAGTTGAAGAAGATGAAGGCTGATCGCATGCTGACCTTGGCCATGATGTCCATGTCTTGTGTGACGGCTTCCGTGATTGGTTCTTACACGCAAATGATGCCGGGCCGTTACATTTTGACGGCCGTGCCAATCAACGTCATCAACGCTTTGATTGTCACAGCCATCTTGAATCCGGTTGAGGTAACGCCAGAAGAAGATACGATTGCTAAAATCGGCGCTGCGCCAGCTGCTGCCGAAGACATTGATTCCGGCTCAGAGAAGCTGGCAACCAAGGAAGTTGAGAATGCGGTTCATGAAGAACGCGAACCATTCTTCTCCTTCTTGGGTGACTCAATCCTTGGTGCCGGAAAGTTGATTTTGATCATCGCAGCAAACGTTATTGCCTTTGTTGCTTTGGCGGCCATGGTTGATAAGCTGCTTGGTTTGGTCAACCCTTGGTTGTCACTTGAACACATTCTAGGTATTATTATGTACCCATTTGCCTGGTTGCTTGGTGTCGGATCACACGCCTTTGATCTCGCCCAACTCATGGGAACGAAGTTGGTTACCAACGAATTCGTTGTCATGGGGACCGTAACCAATAAGATTAGTCATTTCCCAGATCACTACGCAGCGGTCTTGACGGTCTTCTTAACTTCCTTTGCGAACTTCTCGACAGTTGGCATGATTGTTGGTTGCTTCAAGGGAATGGTTTCAGACGATAAGAGTAAAGTCATTGCCAAAAACGTTGGCTACCTGCTCTTGTCTGGTATCTTGGTTTCGCTTTTCTCAGCGGCCATGGTCGGACTCTTCGTCTGGTAAAAAGTGAATAAAAAGGCGGCCTCCGGGCCGTTTTTTGCGTTTTCAAAAGTCAGCCACCCCCGGGCTGACTTTTAATGTTATTGGCTCTTTTACCAGAAGCCTGCTAAAATGAAAGATGAAGCTTTCGTTGTTTTGGAAAGGACTTTGGCAAATGGCAGAAGAACAAAACGAGTCAGTTAAGAAGAATCAAGACGTGCAAGAAAAGGTCGATGACAAGCAGTCGAACGATCAATTGGAACAGGCAAAGGCCGAAGCCCAAAAGGGCGCCCAAGCCGCCGTTGATTCCGCAAAAGATGTGGTCGACCGTGTGAAGAACCGCTCCGAGTGGTCAAATCCGATCATTGTCGTGCTGGCGGTGATTGTGCTACTCGTGTTGATTCGCCTGCTGTTTGGCTCACTTTTCAACGCCCTCTTTACTTATTTGGGTGAATTGCTCATGGCTGTTTTGACGAAGAGCCTGTGGCCGATTGTCTTTGCTGCCGTTATTTTCTATTACCGGCACGAGATTCGCGATTTGTTGAATCGTCTGGGTCGCTAATTGATTTCAAGTTTTATAATTGAAAGGAAATAAATATGTTATCACGTTCAAAGCGTCGTCAAACCGATAAGCGCGGCTTGACCTTTTATAAAAAATGGTGGTTTTGGTTGCTAATCGTTTTGGTTGTTGGTGGAATCGCCCTTTACATGGTTGGTGCTGCCTCATCAAAATCTGATGATGACTCCCCAACACCTGACATTTCATACTCTTCAACTAAGCACCACTCAAGTACCTCAACGTCTTCATCAAACGATGATGAGGACACGGATGCTGCAAACGATGAAGCGGCAGCCAAGGCTAGCTCGGAAGCAGCTGCTGCCAAGTCTGCACAAAACGCTAAGGCTGCAGCCGATGCTGCTGCAGCGGCTCAATCATCTAAGAACGCCGCGGCTTATTCTTCAGAATCCGCAGCTAAGCAATCGGCCGCTGATGCTGCTTCAAAGGCAAGTGCGGAGGCAGCTTCAAAGGCTTCTGCTGATACTGCTAATAATAACAACAATAATCAACAAAACCACCAGTAATTTTTAATAAAGAATTAAATCTGGTAAAAATGTTTAAGAACAGCCTAAGAAGGCTGTTTTTTTGTATACAAATGATCGTCAAAAGGTATACTTATTTCTGTTGAAAATAGGGATAGGATGAAGATGATGACGATAACGCGTAAAAAGATTCTTTGGACGGTTTTGCTGCTAGTGGTTGCGACAGCTGCAACAACAGCGGTTTTAATTCAGCACGGGCGTGAAGAAAGTAAACGTGCCGCAGCGGCGAAGTCTGAGTCGATTAAAAATCGGAAGGCTGTGCAGCCTCTGTTGAACATTAAGAGTGGTCAGACGAAGGCTGTTAATGGTTTGAAGATTCAAGTGGAGTCGATTGCCAAAACGGACTACAAGGCTTATGGCACGCGCAGCGTTGCCAAGTTTAAGCTGAAGATGACGAATACGACCAAGTCGAATCTCTATATCGTTGCCGCAGCGCCACACGGTGCCTTTGATGCCGGCTTTGCCGATTCGGAAAACTGGAATTTAACGGGGGTGGCGACGGATAACATCTCAGCCAAGTATTGGACGCCAAGCATTTCCTTGTTTACCAATGACAAGGGTGATCTGAAGGATAAAAACCTGATTAGTGACCAGCTGCGGAAAAAGTCCGGCGTAACACTTGGTGTCGGTGCCAATTATAAGTACCTTTGCTGGAAGTTGAAGCCTGGCCAGACAATCGCAGGAAACGCCTACGGGGTTTACGATGCCAATCCAGATAAACCGGATCAATTACCGGTTTTGAAGGTGAATAGCGATCAGATTGGTGTGCCAAAATCGACGGTCGACCTTTATCGCGATGAGTATAAGCGCGAAGTCAAAGAAGGAACGGAACGCGAAAAGGCCATCAAGGAAGAGCAAGAAGCCGAAGCAAACAGTGAACAACAAGCAACAGATGATAATGCTGAATGATTGGCGGGTCGGTCTAAGTGACCGGCTTTTTTTCTTATAGCAATAAAAACTTGACTAAGTTCTGGAAGCTTTGTAAACTTAAAACTACCTAGAGGAGTATGCAGGCGCTGCTAGAAAGAGACTCGTTGTTTGCTGGAAAACGGGAGAGTTAATGCGGAAGGTTGCTAGGGCTAACAATTAAGTTGAATGAAGTGGTGCTTTCAATGTTATTGAAAGCGCAATTTAGGTGGTACCACGTGCAAGCGTCCTAATCGAATGATTAGGGCGCTTTTTTATGGCAATCAATCTAAAAAGCTCCGATAAAAGTGAGGAAAAACCAATGCGTGAAGTCAACATGTCAACCAAATACGACCCAACGGCGGTCGAAGCCGGTCGCTACCAAGACTGGTTGGATAACAAGCTCTTTGCCCCTGAAGCCAACAAGGCGATTCAGGGCAACGAACCCGAACCTTATTCCGTGGTGATTCCACCACCAAACGTGACGGGAAAGTTGCACTTGGGCCACGCCTGGGACACGACTTTGCAAGACATGTTAATCCGTCAAAAGCGGATGCAGGGCTTCGATACACTCTGGTTGCCGGGAATGGACCATGCCGGTATCGCCACCCAGGCAAAGGTTGAACAGCGCTTGCGTGCAGAAGGCGTTTCCCGTTATGATCTGGGTCGCGAAAAGTTCGTCGAACAGGTTTGGGATTGGAAGAACGAGTACGCCTCAACCATCAAAAAGCAGTGGGGAAAGATGGGGCTGGCCCTCGATTACTCCCGCGAACGCTTTACCTTGGACAAGGGCTTGAATGAAGCGGTTAACAAAGTCTTTATCGATCTTTACAACAAGGGCTTGATCTACCGTGGTGAATACATCATTAACTGGGATCCCCAGGCCCGGACGGCTTTATCAGATATCGAAGTGATTTACCAGGACGACGAAGGGGCCTTCTACCACGTTAAGTACCCATTTACCGATGGGACGACGCTGGATGGCAAGGACTATATCGAAATCGCCACGACCCGTCCCGAAACGATTTTTGGGGATGTGGCCGTTGCCGTGAACCCTTCAGACGAACGTTACAAGGACATCGTTGGCAAGACGGTCAAGGTGCCTTTGGTTGGCCGTGAAATTCCAATCATCGCCGACGAGTACGTGGAAAAGGACTTTGGAACGGGGATGGTCAAGATTACACCAGCCCACGATCCAAATGATTTCCAGGTCGGAAACCGTCACGATTTGGAACGCATCAACACGATGACCGAAGATGCGCACATGAACGCCAATGCTGGCAAGTACGAAGGCTTGGACCGTTTTGAAGCCCGTAAGGCCATGGTCAAGGACATGGAAGCCGCTGGTGACATGCTAAAGATTGAGCCATACGTTCACTCGGTTGGCCATTCAGAACGAACCGGTGTGGCCATTGAATCACGCCTATCAACGCAGTGGTTCGTTAAGATGGAGCCCTTGGCTAAGCAGATTTTGGCCATGCAGCAAAATGCAGATGAAAAAGTCAACTTCGTACCCGGTCGCTTTGAAGATACCTTTACTCGTTGGATGGAAAACATCCGTGATTGGGTGATTTCTCGTCAACTCTGGTGGGGACACCAAATTCCAGCTTGGTACAAGAATAAGGGAACGGATCAAGAAGAAATCTACGTCGGTGAAGAAGCACCAGGCGCTGACTGGGAACGTGATCAAGACGTTTTGGATACCTGGTTCTCTTCTGCTCTCTGGCCATTTTCAACGATGGGTTGGCCAAACAACTTGGACGAGGACTTTGCCCGCTACTACCCAACGAATACGTTGGTAACGGGTTACGACATCATCTTCTTCTGGGTTGCCCGGATGATGTTCCAAGGAAAAGAATTTACCGGGGAACGACCATTTAAGAACGTGTTGATTCACGGTTTGATTCGTGATGGCGAGGGACGAAAGATGTCTAAGTCCCTTGGTAACGGGGTTGATCCAATGGATGTCATTGAAAAGTACGGAGCTGACGCCCTGCGCTGGTTCTTGGCAACCGGTTCAACGCCAGGTCAAGACGTTCGCTTTACTTACGAAAAGATGGACGCGGCCTGGAACTTCATTAATAAGATTTGGAACGCTTCCCGCTATGTCATCATGAACTTGGAAGACGACACCGTTGCCCGTATTCCGGATGCCGATAAATTGTCCTTGGCGGACAAGTGGATTCTTGACCGCTTGAACAAGACGGTCAAGGAAGTGACGGATAACTTCGACAAGTTTGAATTCGGTGAAGCTGGTCGTGACCTCTACAACTTCATCTGGTCGGACTTTGCTGACTGGTACATCGAAATGACCAAGGAATCACTGAACGGTGATGGTGATAAGACGGCGGTCCAAGAAACATTGGCCTACGTTTTGGACCAGACTTTGCGTTTGTTGCAACCAATCATGCCGTTCATGGCCGAAGCCATTTGGCAGGAAATGCCTGCACAGGCTGGCAAGGATGCTCACCTTGGCATTCAGGCTTACCCAATTTATAAGAAGGAATTGGAAAACGAAGAAGCGGCCGCTTCCTTTAAGTCCTTGCAAGATTTGATTGTGGCGGTCCGGACCATTCGTGCCGAAGCCAAAGCACCAATGTCAAAGGAAATCGACGTGATGATCAAGGTCAAAGACGAGCAGTTGGTTGCCATCTTTAACGATAACGCCGATTACATCCAACGCTTTGTCAAGCCAAAGTCTCTGACGATTGCAGCCGATGTTCAAGTGCCAGACTTGGCCATGTCACAAGTCATCTCGGGTGCTGAGATTTACGTACCACTTGCTGGTTTGATCGATATTGACGCTGAAATTGAACGATTGGAAGGCGAATTGGCGAAGTTTGACAAAGAAGTGAAACGTGGCCAAGGGAAGCTTTCAAATGAAAAGTTCGTTTCTTCCGCACCTGAAGCCGTTGTGGCAAAGGAAAAGGAAAAGTTGGCCGACTGGCAGGAAAAGGCTGCCTCAACCAAGAAGCGTTTGACTGATTTGAAGAAAGCCTAAGCTTTATTTATTGACAGCACATAAAAAAATCCTCACCTTTGGTGGGGTTTTTATGTTAATTTAGTATAGATTCGTTAATCTGATGTTGAGCTGAGGAAGCCGTCGAATGGTTTTCTTGCTCGAATACAAAATAGGGATGATTATGATTGGAAGTAAGATACTGGCCACTGGCCATTATGTGCCAGAAGACATCGTAACCAATGACGACTTGGCAAAAGTGGTCGACACTTCGGACGAGTGGATTGTTGCTCACACGGGGATCAAGTCACGCCGGGTTTCCCTGCGAGGTGAAAATACCTCGGACTTGGCCACCAAGGCGGCAGAAATTGCGCTTGAACGAGCGGGGGTTGCAGCAGATGAACTTGGCTTTATCATTGTGACCACCTTTACGCCGGATGGCCTAGCGCCGTCAACGGCCGCCTTGGTTCAACGCAACCTTGGCGCTAAAAACGCCTGGGGATTCGATCTTTCGACGGCCTGTGCCGGTTTTGTCTTTGGACTGTCAACGGCGGATAAGTTCATCAAAAGTGGTGCCTATCAGTACGGACTGGTGATTGCCGCCGAAGTGAATTCGAAGATGATGGACTTTTCAGACCGGACGTCAACGGTTTTCTTCGGGGATGGCGCTGGTGCTGCCATTATTGCGCCCAGTGAAGAAGGTGTGATTGCTGCCGAAGAGATGCATACGGTGGGGGATGAACGAGTCGTTCACTCAGGCCGTATTGCGCCCCTGGAGAAATTAGCGGCGAACAATTATCCCAAGATTGATGCCTTTGCCCAGGAAGGACGTGCTGTGTACAATGAAGTAACGACCAAGATTCCTGATCACATCGTGACTTTTCTAGCCAAAGAAGGGCTGACGGTTGATGATATCGATTACTTTGTCTTACACCAGGCTAATCTGAAAATGATTGAGAAGGTAGCTGAAACACTTGGGCAACCGATGACAAAATTTGTCACGAATGTCCAAGAATATGGAAACGCCTCATCTGCAGGTATCGCGATGGCCTTTGACCAGTTGAATAGCCAAGTTGATCTGACCGGAAAGAAGGTGTTACTGACCGGCTTTGGTGCTGGTTTCACATATGGTTCCTTATTACTCACCATTTAAGTTGCAATGGTGGTTGATTTATTGTAATATAAATGTAACCTATGGGATATTCTGCAGTAACGCGGAGCGTCTACAATAGGCATATAGATTGAACGCATCGGTTTGATGCGCGAAATATCCAAAAAATAAGTACAAAATATGGAGAGTCTCTCATGAAGAATAACGTAACTAAGACAATCTTGGCTGCATTAGCGTCTGCTACTGCCTTTGCCGCAGCAGGTGCCCATGCTTCTGCTAACGAAATCACTATCCAAGATGGTGACACTTTGTCACAAATCGCCGCTAACAACAACGTTACGGTTGATGAATTGGTAGCCAAGAACAACATTGCCAACCCTGACTTGATCATCGCTGGTAACACGATTTCAACTGACGGCATTGCCGGTGCAAGCGCATCATCTGATGTACAAGCTTCAGCTGATGAAAACGTAACGGCATCAGCTTCTGATGACACAAACACGCAAGCAACGACGAACACGAACACGCAAGCACAAGCTGCAACGACGTCATCTGTTGATTACTCAACG
Source organism: Fructobacillus parabroussonetiae (assembly GCF_018437265.1). Lineage (GTDB taxonomy): Bacteria > Bacillota > Bacilli > Lactobacillales > Lactobacillaceae > Fructobacillus > Fructobacillus parabroussonetiae. The sequence goes on from NZ_JAAMFL010000001.1 coordinate 103,749, forward strand.
TACTCAGCTGGCGCAAACGGTTCTGTTCAAACGATCATCAACGCGATGAACGCTAAGCGTGCAGCCGCTGGTTTGGCACCTGTATCATACGATGCTTCATTGGCAGCAACGGCTGCTTCACGTGCCGCTAACGCCGAAGCAAACGGTGGTTTGCCTACTGGTCACTTCCAACAAGTTGCTGGACCTGAAGTTGTTGCCATCGACTGGTCACCATCAGCTGTTGTTGATGCATGGTACAACGAAACTGGTATGGTTGCAGCACCTGCACACCGTAACTGGTTGATGAACGCTTCATTCACTAAGGTTGGTTTCGCCATCGTTGGTGACACGATCGTTGGTATCGCTGGCTAATTTATAAATAAATTTCCGAGACGGCTAGGTTTTCCTAGTCGTCTTTTTCTTTATAATTTTATACAATGGTAAAGCTTTTCCTAAGAAAAGGGTCGGAACAGGCGTTTTAACTTCTGTTTAACATGCTCTGTGATAGAATAGTAGAAATTAAGAAAAAGTCTAAAAAATTGTTAGAAAGCAGAGCACATTTTTATGCAACAGGAACCAAACCAGTTTTCGCGTAAAGCACGTTATGATGGTGTTCGACAAAAAAATAAGAAGCGAAGCCGCCTTCGTAAGTGGCTCTTGTCCATCTTCGTTATCATTGTTCTTACCATCGCCGGTTGGGGAACTTATCTATACGCCCAGTACAAGGGATCGATTGATGACATTCAAAAGTCCGCTAAGATTAATAAGATGCGGAATGTTTCCAACTTGATTGCTCGCGGAAAGCCTTTCTCGGTTTTGCTGCTTGGAACCGATGTTGGTGAATTGAATCGAAACGATCGTTCAGGTTTGACGGATTCGATGATGTTGGTTACCATCAATCCTAAGCAGAATAAGGTGACGATGGTTTCCATCCCACGTGATATCATGACGGCCATTCCTGGTTATGAAGATTCCTTCCCACAGAAGTTAAACGCCGCTTATGCTTATGGTGGTGTTGGGGCAACGATGGAAGCCGTTCAAAACTATTTGAACGTTCCGGTTGACTCCTATGCACTGGTTAATATGAAGGGCCTGACGACCTTGGTTGACAAAGTCGGTGGCGTTTCCGTGAAGTCACCAATGGACTTCCAATATAGTCAAGATACGGCTCACGCTTATGGTGCCAACTTGTATCGTTTCCACAAGGGATCGACAAAGTGGGAATACTCGGATGACAACGGGGAGACTTGGACGTCATCAAAGACAAAGCTGACTGGTGATGCTGCTTTGGCCTTCTCACGAATGCGTTATGATGATCCGCAAGGCGACTATGGCCGTCAGCAACGACAACGGTTGGTTCTTGAAGCATTGATCAAGAAGTCTGTGAATGCGGAGACTTTGCTGAACGCTTCCTTCATCAAGTCCTTGTCGAAGTATGCGCAAACCGATCTTTCCTTTAACAACATCATTAAGATTGCACAGAAGTATCGTTCGGCTGCAAAGAACCAGGACTCTGACCACATGCAGGGAACGGGTGTCATGTCGGCTGGTGTTTCTTATCAGGCAGTCACGACGAAGGAAAAGCAACGGATTACCGATAAGCTTCGTGCCCAACTTGGCCTAGCTGAGAAGGAAACGGGTTCTCAATTCGGTGGTGATGTACCATCGTCTGGTACAAGCATTGCGTCAACTTATCTTGCACAAATTGGGGAAACCCTTGAAGAGTAAATCAAAAGCATCGGATTGTGATCCGGTGCTTTTTCTTTGCCCTCCATTCCATGTTATACTGGAGCATAACCCCTAAATGAGGCAGCTGATGCAAGAGAAGACAATTGCAATAATTGATTTGGGCAGTAATTCGGCCCGTTTGGTCGTTGAAAAGCTGAAAAGCGACGGCTCTTACCGGGAACTTTACCGGGTGAAAGAGGATACTCGTTTGTCGAAGGGCATGGGTGAGTCTTTGCTTTTACAAGAAGAGCAAATCGACAAGACGCTGGCCGTGTTAAAGGACTACCAGGAAAAAATCCGTCTTTACTCAGTCGATGCGACTTATGGCATCACAACGGCCGCGGTTCGAACGGCGAAGAATCAGGCGGACTTTTTAAAACGGGTCAAAGAAGAAGTGGGCTTGAACTTGCGCGTTTTAACTGGTGAGGAAGAGGCACACTATGACTTCTTAGGTGTTTTAGCTTCGTTACCAGATGAGTCATCGGCCGTTATTTTAGATACCGGCGGTGCTTCCGTTGAATTGATTCCATACCGCAACCGCCAGGCCGAGGTGGAACTCTCACTGCCTTTTGGTGCAGTCAACCTTTCGGAGAAGTACCAATTGGCTGATAAAGTGGCAAAAGAAGCTGTCCAAGCAGCCTGCCAGCAGATTACCGCTGCCTACGAGAAACAGCCTTTTATTAAAAATAACCAGGGGCAGCCTGTGATCTTGCTTGGTGGCGCCAACCGGTCACTGGCTAAAATGGCCGAGAAAAAAGGGTGGACGAAACAGGGACAAAAGAGCCTCCATGGTCTTTTCCTATCCGGCTCTCGGGTGGAACAAATCTTTTCTGAAATCGCGCAAATGGATCGAAAGGAACGCGAACACCTGGCTGGACTAGAAAAAAGTCGAGCAGACATCATCGTTTCCGGTCTTTTGCCCGTCTTGAATTTGGTCCGGGCCATTCAATCACCAAAGGTCATCTTTTCAGAATCCGGTGTGCGCGAAGGGCTGATTTTTGAATTGATCCAAAAGGAATTTAAGTTGTCATGACCAAGAAATTTTATCAATTAACAGCGGAAGAACGGTTAAATCAGCTGAACTTATCAGCGGAAGACCGGGCCTTCTTTTTTGAGCACCAAGGGAAAGAAAGTGCGCATTTGATTGAGAATTATCTAGCTGACTTTGCCTTACCCGAAGGGCTCTTGCCAGCATTGCTCTTAGATGGTCAAAAAAGTATGATTCCAATGGTCACAGAAGAGCCATCCGTTGTGGCGGCTGCTAGTAATGGCGCACGAATGGCTGCTTTGGGTTCGGGTTTTTTTAGTGAAAAGGCGAGTCAGGCACGATTGACTGGCCAAATTCTCTTCCACGATGTTGACCAAAAGCTTTTGGCCAAGCGAATTGAAGAAAGCAAGTCCCGGCTATTTGCCATTGCAAAGGCGGCCAAGCCATCGATGGTGGCGCGGGGGAATGGCCTTAAATCCGTAGCATATCGCGTCCTTGACGTCCGTCACAGTGTCTTAGAGCTTTCGGTTGATACTGGAAAGGCCATGGGCGCCAACGCGGTGAATACGATTTTAGAGGCGGTTAAGGGCGACTTTGACGATTTAAAAGAACAGATTGCTGGCGCGATTTTGTCAAATGCCGGCCAAGAGGCGCTTGTTTCCGTTTCCACCAAAGTCCCCGTTGATGCTGTGGGGGGGCTGAAACAGGCCGAAAAGATTGTCGCTTTGGCTGAATTTGGCCAAGTGGATGTCGATCGGGCGGTGACCGAGAATAAGGGAATCTTTAACGGAATTTCTTCGGTCGTTCTCGCCACGGGAAATGATTTTCGCGCTGTTGAAGCCGCCGGGCACGCCTACGCTGCTCGTCATGGTGCCTACCGCTCCCTATCATCTTGGGCCTTGACCGATGACCAAAAATACCTGGCTGGTCAACTGACCATGCCATTAAACATCGGCCTCTTGGGCGGCGCCATGGCGGCCTTGCCAATGGCCTCGAAGAATTTATTGTTGATGGGCCAGCCGGATCTGGATCGTTTGAAAAAACTAATTTTGGCCACCGGCTTAGCCAACAACTTAGCCGCGTTGAAAGCAGTATCCGGCAAGGGTATTCAGGCCGGTCATATGAAAATGCAGGCCCGAACACTGGCTATCCAGGCGGGTGCACAAGAAGATGAAATTGCCAAAGTCGCCAGTCGATTGGCGCACGAAACGACTTTTGATCAGGCAAAGGCAGAAAGAATTTTAGGAGAAATACGAACTCATGACGCCTAAATTAACGACATTATTAGAACAAGTCAATCAAACTTATCCCGGAACGGTGATGGTTCGAACTGGTGAAGAAGAGAGCGGCCGACTGCGAATGGATCGCAGCCAACAATCGTTTTTGGCAGACCGCTTGTTAATTGAGATTCCTGACAAGACCGAAGCGGACTTTGTCATCGGAACGGAATTGCTGCAATTGCTCCTTTCTTTGAATGGCATTGTGCCACAAATCTTTTTTGGCCTCACTTTTGAAGATGAAGCACTGGATCAACAGCTAGTGACAATCGCTAGCCGCCTTCACAAGATGGTCATGCATGGTATCAGCTATCGTGAAATGGCCAAGCAGGGCTTCTTGACTGCTGAAACGGCGACTGCCTTTCAGGCGGGAATCGAAGACGAATTGACGCCAGAGGAAAAAGACATTGATGGGCAACACCTCTTCCGTTTGCTGTCCCTTGTTGACGCTCAGATTTTTAACAAAGTCTTAGCTGAAAACAAGTTGGCGGAGGCAGCGAAGCAAGCCGATGCGCAGTACAAGACTTTGTATCCAAAAGCCAATGCGGCGGCCAAGTCCCTGTCTGAGCTCATTGTGACAGCGGACCTGAAGGATTCGCGCACGATTCGCAAAACCATTGTTCGTGTCTTTGCTGGGCTGGATGAACTATTGGAAAAGGCTGATTTACCAACGGTCAACGCCAAGCAGTACGTAACGCTGGCACCGGTCTTGTCTGAACGGCAGTTGAATGGACCGGTCAAAAACCTCTTTGAAATCTTCCATTCCGAGATGACGGACTTTGCTTCAAAGGAAAAGGCCTACGTCGGATTGGGTAAGCAGGACCAGCAGAATACTTTCGTCATTGCACCGCCCAAAAACCCGGCTGATCGACCAAAGTTCTTTACGGAACTGTACGCACTATCGGTGCGCGAACTCTTAGAGAAACTGGCGCTGCCATACATCTTACGTTCGTAATTTTGACGGAGGAGGGCGAAATTGGGACTCGTTCAACAAGATATTCAACAGGCCTTTGATCAGGCCAAACACATTGTTTTTCTAACTGGAGCTGGCGTTTCCACCGCTTCGGGAATTCCGGATTACCGCTCGAAAAACGGGGTCTATCAAAATCTGGCTTACACACCGGAATACCTGTTATCCGACCAAGCCTTTGCCGAGATTCCTGAGGTTCAGTATGCCTTTATGCAGGAAAACCTTTATTTTCCGGAGGCAAAACCCAACGTGATTCACCAAAAGATGGCCGCCTTTGTCCAAGAGGGCCGTGCCAAAGTCATTACGCAAAACATCGATGATTTGGATGTGCGAGCTGGACTGAGTGATTCCGATTTGATTCGTTTTCACGGCTCGCTTTATGATCTCTATACACCAAAAGACGGCGCTTCGGCGACTTTGGCAGCCTACCAACAGTCCTTGTACCGCGAGGGGGACGGCGCTAAGATTCGCCCAAGAATTACCTTTTACGGTGAGGTGCCTTTTCGAGTGGAAGAGGCGGTTGATTGGGTGAGTCAGGCGGATTTAATCTGCCTTGTCGGGACTTCTTTTAAAGTCTATCCCTTTGCTGGCTTGCTGAATGCGGCCAAGGCCAATGTGCCAATTTTTGCCGTTAATTTAACACCTCTACCTGCAATGGCTGGTGTCAAACAAGTGATTGGCGATGCCAGTGAATTTTTCAAAGAATTAAAAAACTAAGCCGAAGGGCTTTTTTTTTATGCAAAAAACGGTATGATACAAAAAGGAGGAAGCATATATGTCTCAAAAAAATGAAGGACTGGCTAGAGAAGGAGCCAGTTCCGTTGTTGCTCACCAAAAGGAAAATCATCTTCACCATCACGAAGGACAGGACGCACAGCCTTCACAGCTACCATACCTGATTGGCATTTCGTTGAATTTGATTTTCGTTTTGTCCGAGCTTGTTTTTGCTAAGTTGGCCCATTCGACTGCCCTTTTTGCCGATGCCTTTCACAATTTATCCGATGTCTTAGCTTTGGTCATCGCCTGGTTGGCGGTTTTGGTTTTTGGTATTAAGGCAACCAGGAGTAAAACCTACGGCTGGCACAATGTCTCCATCTTGGCCTCGATTTTTAATACCGTTCTCTTACTTTTTGCAGTGGGAACGATTTTTGTCGAAGGGGTTAGCGACTTATTGAATCCGGGTAGTATTCATACGAACGGGATGATTATCACGGTGGTGGCCGCCATCGGAATCGTTGTTAACCTGTCCACGGCCATGCTTTTCAAAGCCTCTGGAGTCCCAGACGAACACGGTCACAGCCATGCGGGAGCCGATCAGGATTTGAATGCCAAAACGGCTTACATCCACTTGCTGTCCGATGCCGGGGTGTCCATTGGGGTGATTTTGGCCGGTTGGTTGATCAAAGTCACGGGCTGGCAGTTAATCGATCCCGTTGTTTCTTTGCTGATTGGCGTGATTATTTTAGTGACGGCCTGGCCCGTTATGAAAGAAACCGTGAACTTGGCTATTAATGGGGTTCCTGACGAAGTTGACGCTGATGCGATTTACGATTACCTCGTTCAAAAAGAAGGGGTGATTGGCTTGCATGATTTGCACATCTGGCCACTGTCGACAACGGAAACGGCTTTGACCGTCCATTTGTCATTATCGGACAGCTGTTTGCAAGACGAACATGGCTTGAAAACACTGAATACGATTGAAAATGAGCTGAAGGATCGTTTCGGCATTAGCCACGTGACGATTCAAATGGAAGGGCAGCAGAAGGAAGAAAATTGTAACGTGATTTAGAATGATAAAAGCGTACAAAATCCCTTTAAAATTCTAATAAATAAGAACCGTTCTCGAGTAAATGAGAATGATTCAAGGTTTACTTAAATTAAGAAGTAATCATAAAAAGAGCCTGAACCTTAGTTTCAGGCTCTTTTTTCGACTTTTTAGTCAAAAGCGTTTAAAAAGTTACAAAAATTTCGCTTGACCTCTCGTCTTTCCCGTGTAATATTAAATCTAGACTTAGGAAAAGTCATTGAGTTAAGTAGCTTTCATAAGCTTTCAACAACCAAGTTGAATGAAATCCTTTATGAAAATTATTTAGCGTTTTAAAAATAATAAGTCCGGCATCATTTATTAATTTAGAATGATTGCATAATTGGCAAGGGGATTTTCCGGCCTTTTTTGCTTTTGCGCGCTTTTAAAAACGTTTCGATGGCCTTCCTGAGGAGAAATCCAAAGGAGACAATTATGGACAATTCCGTAAATAAAAAGCCTCATCACTCATTGATTGAGCACACTGGTGAAAAATCACTGGCTGAAGTTAACGGATCCATTGAAGTACCAAAGAATGGATCTTTCTGGCGTCGTTTGCTCGCCTTTTCTGGACCAGGGGCCTTGGTTGCCGTTGGTTATATGGATCCAGGTAACTGGGTGACATCAATTGCCGGTGGTGCCGCATACCACTACTTGCTTTTGTCTGTTGTCTTGATTTCATCTTTAATTGCCATGCTCTTGCAGTATATGGCGGGAAAGCTTGGAATCGTTAAGCAAGAAGACTTGGCCCAGGCAACGGGTAACCGTACCAACAAGTTTGGTCGTTACGCCCTCTGGATCATGACTGAATTAGCCCTGGTCGCAACGGATATCGCCGAAGTTGTCGGTGGTGCCATTGCCTTATCACTGCTTTTTGGTTGGCCACTTTTGGTCACGGTCTTCATGACGGCCTTCGATGTTATCATCTTGTTGTTGTTGATGAAGTTCGGATTCCGTAAGATTGAAGCGATTGTCATGACCTTGATCTTGACGATTTTGGCAGTCTTTGTTTACTTGACAATCTTGTCACGTCCTGACTGGATGGCCATCATGGGGAACTATGTGCCTCGTCCTAAGACAATGTCAATGCACGCCCTTCAGGGACTTGATAGCCCACTTTACATGACGGCTGGTATCATTGGTGCCACGGTTATGCCCCACAACCTTTACTTGCACTCATCAATTTCACAGACTCGTAAGGTCAACCACGATGATCCAGCAGAAGTGAAGGAAGCCGTTCGTTTGATGACTTGGGATTCCAACATCCAATTGACTTTGGCCTTCTTCATCAACTCAATGCTCTTGATTGTTGGTGCCGCCTTGTTCTTCGGTCACGCCCAAGAATTGTCCGGCTTCCACCAATTGTACGACGCCTTGAATGATCACAACATTGCCGGAGCCATCGCTTCGCCAGTGTTGTCAACACTCTTTGCCTTGGCCCTCTTGGCTTCTGGACAGAACTCCACGATTACTGGTACCTTGACTGGTGAAATCATCATGGAAGGATTCTTGCACTTCCGAATCCCAATGTGGCTTCGTCGTGTCATTACGCGTGGTATTGCCATTACGCCAGTTTTGATTATCGCCCTCATGTATGGCGGTAACGAAGCAAAGATGGATGATTTGATTGAGTCAACTCAGGTCTTCTTGTCAATTGCCTTGCCATTCTCAATGGCACCATTGATTTACTTCACTTCATCGAAGAAGATCATGGGCGAGTACGCGAACTCAGCGTGGGTTAAGTGGACTGGTTGGTTCTGCTTCGCTTCGTTAACGTTGATTAACGTGTTCCTTGTTTACCAAATTTTCGCCGGCTAAGTTGAACAAATAGGAGGCTACCATGGCTGAATTACAATTGAACATTGAACCAAAACATTTTAAAAACATCTTGGTTGGTGTTGATGAATCCGAACAAGGTTACAACGCCTTGGCCAACGCGATTCACCAGGCGCGCGAAGATGATGCACACTTGATTATCGCTTCGGTTTTGGAAATGGGTGACCTGTCAGCCGTTTCCGCCTTGCACTTGGATGTGATTAAGGAAAAGCGCGAAGAAATCGAAAAGAACTTGGAAAAGTACCGTGCCTATGCTGAAAAGCAAGGTGTCCAATCCGTTGATACGGTCTTTGATGACGGTGTTAAATTTGGCGAAATCCTTGTCGAAGACATTTCGCCACGTGTCAATGCTGATTTGGTTGTTGTTGGGGCGCACTCACGTGAAGGTTTCTGGGGATCAATTGGTTCACAGGCAGCTTACATTGCTCGCAACTCAAAAACTTCGGTTTTGATTGTCCAAAACTAAAATTTCTTGAAAAGCAGCTGACATGTCAGCTGCTTTTTTATTGGTTAAAAAGGCGCATTTGATGGATTCCTTGCTATAATAATTATATGAAAACAGAAATCCAACGTGAATTGAGTCATATCTTTAAATTACTGGCATCGGAGAAACGCTTGGCCATTCTCATGCTTTTAGAAGAAAAGCCTTATTCGGTGAGTGAGTTAATTGAGGCGCTCCAAATGGAGCAGTCCGCCGTCTCGCATCAATTGAAAAAACTGCGAGAAGAGCAGGTCGTTGCCGTTCAAAAAGTTGGCCGAACGGTCTATTACCGCTTAACGGATTCTCATATGATTGACCTTTTAGCCAACGCTGAAAAACACGTTGACCACGTGATGAATGACGAGAGTCATGAGGACTGGCTAAAACGAAATAAGCAGTAAAAAAGAGCAGAAATCGCTCTTTTTTTATTGACAGAAGGGTCGGGCCTTGATAAACTAATAAAGTTGTAAAAGACAATGCCCTTGTGGCGGAATTGGCAGACGCGCTGGACTCAAAATCCAGTGGTGGCAACACCGTGTGGGTTCGACTCCCACCGAGGGCATCCGTTAAGAAGCGATTGATTTCGCTTCTTTTTTTTGTGCAAGTAAAAAAGTCGGACAGCGATTCGTTTTTCTGTCCGACTTTTTCATTTTTTAGTTAATCGATGCCGCACCCGTTTGATAGTTAATCGAAACACCGGGTTGCACGTTGAAAATCCAGTAATTGAGGTTCAGGCTGGCACCGTTATCCTCAACGGATTTGGCCATGTAATGAACACCGCGCGGTACAAGCTCGTTGCCCGCATACACCGGGGTTACTTGGCCTCGGATAGTGATGCCGGGATGTTCTTTGATTGCGTAGCGAATGTCGTCTTCTGGAACGAGCTGACCAGGATAGGCGTTTTCAACACGGGTTCCAGTGGTCATGTTTTCGGTCACCATCGTGGCCATCCCAAAGAACTGGTAGCCGACAATGTGGGACTTGTTCCAGAGTGATTGCTTACTTCCACCAAGCGTGACTTTGGGGTTGTTATGAGAACCGCCAACCCAAGCATGGCCATTAAAGCTGTCACCCTGATTCCATCCGGAGGGGCGAACGCTCTTTGGGATTTGACTGGGGCGTTTGGTGACTTGGTTCATCGACTGTTTTGAGGCAAGGAAGTTGGCTTGACCGGAACGACCCAGGCTGTCCAGTGGTGAAAGGGCGAGGCCGTTAACGGGATTTAACTTGCTGCCGTCCGCCGGGAATGTTTGCTTTAATTCCTCATCTGAAAAAGTCGCTTGGTTCTGATTCAAATGAACCAGGTCGCCATCCAATGTGCCATCCCATTTGATGGCTAAGAGTGCTTGATCGGATGCCGATGTTGCCGTTACGTTCGAGGAGCGGTTGGCTTTTTTGGCCGATTGCAAGACGGTGCTTTGCTTTTGCCCCTCAGGCTTTTGATTTGATTGATTTTGCTTTTGGAAAGTTTGAAAGGCAAAAACCGCCACTAAGGCAATAACCATGGTGACGGTTTGTGTCAAACGCTTTTGATTTGCTTTTTTCTTGGCCATTAGAAAGACATTGCTCCCAAGAACTTTTTAATTCGTGTTTCCGTCGAGTGGAAGAAGCCGTCGGTTGGTCCTTGGTAGCCAACTGAACCATTGTCAATAAAGACGATTTGATCGGCGACCTGTTCGGCAAAGGACATGTTGTGCGTGACAATAATCATCGACGTGTTCTTTTGGGCCAAGTCCTTTAGGACGCGGAGTACCTGGGCCTCTAATTCTGGATCGAGGGCAGAGGTTGGTTCATCCAAGAGTAAGTACTTGGGTTCCATGGCCAAAGCCCGTAGAATGGCGACGCGTTGCTGCTGACCACCCGAAAGTTGGTAAGGATAGCGATTCTTTAGCTCCGTCATACCAAACTGCTCTAAAAGTTCTTGGGCTTTTTTTTCAGCGGCTGCTTTTGACTTCTTTTGAACCTTAATGGGCCCTTCCGTCAGGTTTTTCAAAACCGTTAGATGGGTGAAGAGCGCCTTTTCTTGGAAGACCATGGCGGTCTTTTGACGGATTTGTAAAATCTGATTATTCGTCAATGGGTTGGCCAAATCCAAATGAAGGTCATCGATGGTCAACAGACCGCTATTGGGGCGTTCCAAGAGGTTCAGCGCCTGGAGTAAGGTTGACTTACCAGATCCAGAGGGGCCGACAATGGCCGTTGTCTCTTCGGCAGGAAAGTCTAATGAGATGTCGTCCAAGGCGATTTTGTCAGGGTAGTGCTTACTGAGATTTTTAACTTGAATCATTGGGCAAACCTCGATGTGTACTTCTCTAAGTAGTGCTGACCGATTGATAGAATGGACGTGAAGAAGGCGTAGACCATGGCGACCAAAATGTACATCGACAAGACCTTATAATTGGCGGCAGCGATTTGCTGGGACAAGTAGAAGATTTCGACAATGGTGATGACGGAGGCCAGTGACGTATCCTTCAACAAACCGATTAATGAATTGGACAGGGGTGGAATTGAAATCCGGGCCGCCTGTGGTAAGACAACGTTCAAGTAAACTTGGCCCCGTGTCATGCCAAGTGATTCGGCTGCCTGCTTTTGCACTTCGGGAACGGATGAAATCGATGCACGAATCGTTTCGGAAGCGTAAGCGCCGGTGTTCAATGAAAAGACTGTAATCGCTGATACCCAAGCCGACTGGAAGAGGGCGATGTGGGCGTTTGGTAGACCGTAAAAGACGATGAAAAGCTGTACAATCAACGGTGTTGAACGGAAGAACCAGACGTAGGCGTTGGCAATCCATTTAATAATCTGTAAGAAGGCGGCCGCCCATTCGTTTTGCGGTAATTTTGCCACTCGAATTAAAGCCGTCAGTGAGGCAAAAATCAATCCGAAAAAGAAGGAAATGGCCGTCAGGGGCAAGGTGTATTTGAGTGCTGCGCTGAATAGTTCGGGCAGGTATTTGACTGCCAGGTTGAAAAAGTCTGTCATACTTTCTTCCTATATAATCGATTTGCTACTGCTTATTCCTTTGTCAGGTCTTGGTTGAAGTACTTCTTAGACAACTTCGTTAATGTGCCGTCTTCGCGAAGTTCCTTCATGGCCTTGTTGACCATTTCTTGTAGCTTCTTGTTATCCTTGTTCATCAAGACACCATCTGGTGTTGAACCCATTGCCTTTGACACATCAACGGCTTCCACGTCGGCATCGGGGTTGGATTGCTTCCAGTTTTCAAAGGCGCCTAGATCGTTTAAGGAACCATCGGCACGGTTGGTTGTCACGAGGTTCATCGCCTCGATAATACCAGCAACCGCCTTGATGTTGGCTCCTTCGGCCTTGGCTCGCTTACCGTAGTTTGACGTAACGGATTGGGCCATTGTCTTGCCCTTGATGTCGGACAATTGGTTCATTGAGCTATCACCGGTCTTCTTAATCAAAGCCGCCCTTGGGTAAAGGTAGGCGGAAGACATCCGGTAGTTGGCCTTTCGTTCATCGGTAATACCAATGTTGTTAATGACGGCATCGTAACGCTTGGAGTTCAAGCCGGCAATCAAGGAATCCCACTTTGATTGGACGAAGTTGACTTTCATGTCCATTTTCTTGGCCAATGCTCGGGCGATTTCAACTTCAAATCCAGTTAACTGACCCTTGTCATCGTGATAGGAGAAGGGAGCGTAGGTTCCCTCTAATCCAACCGTGAAAGTTCCGGACTTAATCGTTGTGCTTTCTTTGTTTGATGATGTGAGCTGGCTAATGCCAAAAACGGCTGCGATGACCACCAACAAGCCGGCGATAATAATGGTAATTTTCTTATTCATTTGTTCTCTCCTGAATTTACTCAAAAAGAAAAGACCACCCCCAAACAAGACGGAATTGTCTTGTTTGCATTGGGTGGTCTTTTAGCCTATAAACGCCACCCTAAAAAAGCGGTGCGCAACAGCAAACCGTTTGAGTCTTCATGTTCTGTCGGTTGTAAGGTGCAGGTACGTTCATAGTTACTCTCCTTTTTTAATCTGCTTTTAGTTTACCGGTACGTAATTTTTTTGTCAATAAAGTTTCATAAAATCATTCAAAATTCCATTCAATTGGTCTGCTCGAAGAAATCGTTCTTTTGATTAGAAAGCCGGCCTTCGTGAAAAAAAGAATAAAAATGGTTTATTAGGACTTTGTCCCTTTCAGGGGCTGGCTCGTCTGGTTTGACACGGTGCTTTTTGCTATAATAGTGGACAGGATTGGCGTCATTAGCCAGAAAGGGACTCATATGTCAGAAAAAAATACCTTCTATATTACAACCCCCATTTATTACCCATCGGGGAAGCTTCAATTAGGAAATACCTATACCACGGTTTTGGCCGATGCGGCCGCCCGTTACCACCGCTTACTTGGTGACGATGTCTTCTTCTTGACCGGAACGGATGAACACGGCGAAAAAATCCAAAAGAAGGCTGCGGCAGCAGGTACTTCTGAAAAGGCCTACCTGGACAAGATGGCCAAGGACATCAAGGAGTTGTGGTCCTTGATGAACATTTCTTATGATAAGTTCATTCGAACGACCGATGTCGACCATGAACAAGCCGTGCAAAAGATTTTCCAAAGGTTGCTTGATCAGGGTGATATTTATAAGGGTCAGTACGAAGGTTGGTATTCCGTTTCTGACGAAGAGTACTTTACCGAATCACAATTGGCCGAAGTTTACCGTGATGATGACGGAAACATGATTGGTGGAAAGGCACCGTCTGGCCACGAAGTCGAAAAGATTCAAGAAGAGACGTACTTCTTCAAGATGTCCAAGTATGCCGATTGGCTGGTGGACTACTACAAGAGCCACCCCGACTTTGTTCAACCATCGTCTCGGATGAACGAGATGCTGCAAAACTTTATTTTGCCTGGGTTGGAAGATTTGGCGGTTACCCGTACTTCCTTTGATTGGGGGGTTCCGGTTCCCGGTGATGAGAAGCATGTCATTTATGTATGGATTGATGCCTTGGCGAACTATATCACGGCCCTCGGCTATGGTTCAGACCAGGATGACTTGTTCAAGAAGTACTGGCCGGCCAATGTTCAATTGGTTGGAAAGGAAATCGTGCGTTTCCACATTATCTATTGGCCAATTATGCTCCATGCCCTTGGCCTTGAGTTACCAAAGGAAATCATTGGCCACGGTTGGTTGGTCATGAAAGACGGCAAGATGTCCAAGTCAAAGGGAAACGTGATTTATCCTGAAGACTTAACGAGCCGTTATAGCTTGGATGCCGTTCGCTACTACTTGTTACGTGCCATGCCATTTGGCAATGATGGGGTTTTCTCCCCTGAAGACTTTGTTGATCGCGTCAACTTTGATTTGGCCAACGATCTTGGCAACTTGTTGAACCGAACGGTGGCCATGATTAACAAGTACGAGGCTGGCGTTATTCCTGCCTTTGTTTCCGACCAAACGGCATTTGATGCGGACTTTGAGGCCCTTGTTGCTGAAAAGTTAGCGGCTTACCAAGAGCAGATGGCCAGTGTTCACACGGCCGATGCCTTGGAATCCGTTTGGGCCATTGTTCGTCGTGCCAATAAGTACATTGACGAAACCGAACCATGGGTCTTGGCAAAAAAGGCGGGCGACGACGCGGAAGCAAAAGAAGCATTGGCGGCCGTCATGGCTCACTTGGCAGCCGGCCTGCGGGTGATTGCCGCGATGTTGCAGCCAGTGATGGTCGATGTGCCAAAGGCCATCTTTGAGCAACTCGGCATGACTTTGCCAGAAGATGGTTTGTCCTTAAAGGCATTAGCAATGGCCGATCTTCCTTCGGGTGCCACGGTGGTTAAGAAGGGGCAACCCATTTTCCCACGCTTGGACGTTGAAGAAGAAGTGGCCTTTATTGCCGGCTTGGTCTCCAAGGACACCAAGGGGAAGGGCCGCGCCGTGAAAGAAGCAGCAAAGAAAGAAGAACAGGCGAAAATGACAGAAGAAGCAACGGGCAAAGCCGCGATTGAATACGACGACTTTGATAAGGTTGAGATTTTAGCGGCCAAGATTACGGCGGCCGAACTGTTGCCAAAGTCGAAGAAGCTCATCAAGTTTACCTTGGATGACGGATCGACAAAGCCGCGTCAGATTCTTTCTGGTATCCGCCAGTGGTATCCAGAACCCGAAGTCTTGATTGGCAAGACGGTGGCTATCGTGGCCAACATGAAGCCACGGAAGATGGCCGGCGAGCTGTCAGAAGGAATGGTTCTGTCCGCTGAAAAGAACGGCATTGTGACGGTGACGATTTTGCCAGACAGCATCGAAGCTGGTTCAGGTATCGAATAAGAGTCCGACAAGGGTGTTGATGATCTGAAATTGCTTCGTCAATGAACAGATGACGGACATGAGACACACGGATTAAACAAAATGACATTAAAAAAGATGATCGCTCAACGAGCGGTCATCTTTTTTGTTGATAACTTTTTGCTTTAGCCAAGGTTATCCAAGGCGGAGTATCCGATTGATGGGAAAATCGTGACTAAGCGCTTGAGTTGCTTTTGCGTGTAGCCAAATTCGATGGCTGGCAGCATGGCGTTGACGACATCTTCGGCTTTGTCTGAAAGCTCGATGACACCGACCAGTTGCTTGTTCTTGTTATAAATCAAGGTCCGCTGACCAGCTTTTTCAAAGTCGACGAGTCGGTACCAGTCAGCCATTACATCTTGCTCAACCAGATCGTATTGATCGGGATGGGCCTTTGCTTCGTCAATGGAAACGCCCGCCTGTGCGAGACGTGGCGTCGTGAAGACGGTTTGGGCAATGGCTGGATAGTGAATGGCTTCTTTTTCTTCACCGAGAATGTGGCTGACCACGTACTGCGATTCGAAGGTAGCCGTTGGCGTGAGCTTTGGTTGTTCCTTCTTCAACACGTCACCGGTGGCATAGACGTTTTCTTGACTGGTTTGTAGGTAGTCGTTGACGATAATACCCTTTTGATCAAAGTCGATGCCGGCCTGTTCAAGGTTTAAGTTCGCGGTGTTTGGCACGCGACCCGTGGCATCGAGAATGTAGTTTGCAGGGAAAGAGCCCGTCGTCGTGGAAACGCTGTAAGATGAACCGTTTTCCTCAACTCGTTCCACTTGAGTGTTTTTGATGAACAAGACACCCTTTTGTGCTAATGCCTTGACCAACTGATCGGAATACGAACGGTCGAAGGCTGGGAGGGCCTGTTGGTCACGAAGAATAACGGTTACCTGTGAACCGGCAGCCTGCATAATGGCGGCTGCCTCCAAACCGATGAAACCAGCACCGATGATGACCATCTTAGCGGGCACTTCGGGGATGCTTAGGAAGTCCTTTGAATCATGGAGAAATTCCTTACCGGGAATGTCCAAGCGGTGGCTGTGTTGGCCAGTGGCAATGACAATCTTATCGGCTGTTACTTGCTTGTCGCCAACAGTTAAGGTGTGTGGATCGACAAAGCTGGCGTGGCCAAAGATGAAGTGAATGCCAGCGCCTTCCATGCCTTTTTGGATGGCGGGAGCGAAGCCGTCGATAATCTGCTGCTTCCGTTGCATGGCCTTTGGCCAGTTAATGTGCGCTTGACCATCAATTACACCGTCTGATTGGCGAATTTCAGAAAGGAGCTTAGTTGGCGCCTCGAGAATAATTTTGGCATTGCAGCCCCAATTTGGGCAGGTACCACCAACGCGATCTTCTTCGATGAAGGCGACTTTTTTACCTGCTGCTGTGAGCGCTGGTGCGCCGTCAAAGGCACCGTGGCCGGCCCCGATGAAGACAACGTCGTAATCGTATGTGTGAGACATAAAACTCCTCCTTTTTCTACTTAAGTCTATTATCCCACCGATTGTTAAGAATGTAAAAAAGACAAGGAAATGTAAAAAAGCCGGTTTTCTTGAACCGGCAAAAAAGAAGGCAAGTATGGTCTACGAGTGACTTTGTTGTTTTAATGCTTTTGAGCAAAGGAGGGCAACGACTAATCCGAAGAGGCACTGGCAAAGGTTGCCGGGAATGGAGGCGAAGCCGGCGGCCCAATTATATAGGAAAGAACCAGCTAAATAGTAGCCAATAATCATGAAAGAAGAGGCAATGGTTAAAGAGCAGCCTTTCATCAGAAGGTTTCCTTTCATTGCAAAGCCGGCGATCCAGCCTTCGAATCCGTGAATGGCAAAGGAGAAAAGGAGCCACTGCGGGTAGCCGGCGAAGAGGTCAAGCAGGGCGCCAGAAAAGGCGCCGACGAGGAAGCCGGCTGTTGGCCCCATTCGTAGGGCGGCAATGAAAATGCCAGCCTCCACTAAATTGACAAAGCCGGACGTCGCCGGAACGGGGATGTGAATAAGATAGGAAAGCGCCACGTTGAGGGCAATAATGGCGGCGACCATCGTGATTTTTTTACTAGACCAATCGGACATGTTGTTTTTCTCTTTTCGTGATCGATTAAATTTCTTTTTATTTTACCATGATAAAGTCATGATATTGGCAAAGCCAAACAAATGGTACGGTTTCCCTTGTGAGAAAATCGGTAAACGATTTGCACTGCTAGGAGGGCGTTGTGTTATAATATTTGTGTTGACTTAGGTCAAAAAATTATTTGGAGGTCTACACACATGACTGTGAAGATTGGTATTAACGGATTCGGACGCATCGGTCGTTTGGCATTCCGCCGTATTATGGAATTGGGTGACACAGCTGCTGATGTTGAAGTTGCCGCAATCAACGACTTGACGAGCCCATCAATGTTGGCATACTTGTTGAAGTATGACTCAACTCACGGAACTTTGGATGCCGAAGTTTCAGCTGATGAAACGGGTATCATCGTTAACGGTAAGCACTACACGGTTTACTCAGAACGCGATGCCAAGAACATTCCTTGGGTTAAGAACGATGGTGTTGAATATGTTATGGAAGCCACTGGTTTCTATACGTCAGCCGAAAAGGCACAAGCTCACTTAGATGCCGGTGCTAAGAAGGTCTTGATCACTGCCCCAGCTGGTGATGTACCAACTGTTGTTTATGGTGTAAACCAAGACATCTTGAAACCAGAAGACAAGATTGTTTCTGCTGGTTCATGTACGACACAATCATTGGCACCAATGGGTAAGGTATTGGTTGACAACTTCGGTGTTGAAATCGGTACGATGACGACTATCCACGCCTTCACTTCAACTCAAATGATTTTGGATGGTCCAAAGTCAAAGAAGTTCCGTTCAAACCGTACGGCTTCTGTTAACACGATTCCTCACTCAACGGGTGCTGCTAAGGCCATCGGTCTTGTTGTTCCTGAATTGAAGGGTAAGGTTGACGGACACGCACAACGTGTTTCTGTTGTTGACGGATCAGTTACTGAATTGACTTCTGTTTTGTCAAAGAAGGTAACGGCTGAAGAAATCAACGCCGCTATGAAGGCTGCTTCTTCAGATTCATTCGGTTACAACGAAGATGAAATCGTTTCATCTGACATCATTGGCGACACACACGGAACCACTTTTGATGCAACGCAAACGCAAATCATCGAAGCCGGCGACAAGCAATTAGTTAAGACGGTTTCATGGTACGATAACGAATACGGTTTCACTTCAAACATGATCCGTACGTTGTTGCACTTTGCCCACGTTGGTAACAAGTAATTCAATACTTTAATGAAGAGAACGCTTCGGCGTTCTCTTTTTTTCTATTGTGAACCAACACTTCGAACAAAGGTGATTATGCTATACTAATGCCAACACAAAGGGGAAACCATGCGTTTAGCAGTCATTTCAGATTTACATTTGGATATTAATCAAATCAATGAAGAAGACGCGCTAAATGAAATGGCCCAATTCCTTCTCAATCAGCAAATTGGCGTCTTCGTTTTGGCAGGGGATACCTATAATCACCTAAAGGACACAGCGGCCTTTGCCGAAAAGCTAAGCGCTAGGCTTTCGCCTGTGACAAAAGTCTATTATTTAGCCGGCAACCATGAAATGGGCGATAAAACGCCTGATCAAGTTCTCGAAAGTCCTTTGGATGCCCATTACCTTCACCGAAAAAGTTTGGATATTGGCGACTACCGTCTGATCGGCAATAACGGTTGGTACGATTACTCCTTTGATGACGGCCGGCATGATGAAGCCCTCATTCATCGCTTTAAACAGTCTTTTTGGTATGATCGGCGGATCGAGGAAGTGCTATCAGACAACAGCCGCGCCGCCCGTTCAGCCAAACAAATTCAAGAAGCGGTGTTGACAGCCAAAGCGGCTGGGCAAAAGCCAATTATGATCACTCATTTTTCAAATGACCAGCAATTGATTGACCAATTACCTTTTTCACGACCGGAATTAACGGTTTTGAAAGCTTTTTTAGGTTCAAAAAAATTAGGACAGCAGCTCATTGACCTGCAGGTGCCCATCCTTGTATCGGGCCACGTCCACTGGCAGCAAGAACCCCATCGCGTGCAGCAAACGACTTTTTACAACGTGTCCTTAGGTTATCGGACGCGGCGCATTCACGAATGGCGACAGGGTGACTTTTTTCAGGAATGGCGTGAGCGCCTGTTAATTCTTGATTTATAAATTTTTTTACTCGCGATTTATTCCGACTATCAGATAGTTTGACTATCGAAGTATTTGTTGTTAAACTATTTTTATCTTGAGAAAAAATTCTTTACAACCGGTCAATGGACCCAAGAAAGGACGAACAATGCCAGTCTTAACAAGTACGGAAATCATGGATTTGATTCCAAACCGCTACCCAATTCTTTACATGGATTATGTGGAGGAAATGGTGCCGGACGAATCAATCGTTGCCGTGAAGAACGTGACGATTAACGAACAGTTCTTCCAAGGACACTTTCCTGGCAATCCCGTCATGCCCGGCGTGTTGATTATCGAATCCCTTGCCCAAGCCGCATCGATTCTGATTCTTTCTTCACCGCAATTTAAGGGGAAGACGGCTTACATGACAGGAATTAACGACGCGAAGTTTAAGAAGATGGTGGTTCCTGGTGATGTCTTGAAGTTGCACGCCACTTTTGGAAAGGTTCGTGAAAACATGGGAACCGTTGATGTTGTGGCCAAGGTCGATGGAAAAGTCGCAACGAAGGCGGAGCTGATGTTTGTGGTGGCTCCTGATGAAAAAGACTGATGTGACAAATTCAACCGTCGACTTTAAGACGGTCAACCAGACGTTAATTGATCTTTTAGCCAACGTTGTTTGGGTTGAAGAAGGCGCCTTAAAACGTGGCCCCTTTTCAGCTTTAACGGTCAAAGACGTCCATACGATTTACGCCATTTCAATGTACGAAGAAAAGACGGCGTCACAGTTGGCCAAGGCGGTTCACTTATCGCCATCGGCGATGACGACAGCCATTGATCGATTGGTTGAAAAGGGCTATGTCGAACGTCGCCGTTCCAAGACAGATCGACGGGTCGTGAAGCTTGGCTTGACCCACCAGGGCCGGGTATTGTACCGCGCTCATCAAGCCTTTCACCTGCAAATGACCAAAGCGATGTTTAACGGCTTTACCGATAACGCGGCCGCCATTTTGGAAAAGGCGCTGGGCAACCTGCAAGCTTACCTGCAGGATATCTTGAAAGAGTAAGCAAAGGGATTGATGATGGAAAAGATGAAGATTGTGGCGACCGCTCGGCAAGTGCCGGAACGCGCCGTGTCAAACGATGACTTAGCGGAACTGATGGAGACATCAGACGAATGGATTTACCCCCGTACGGGGATCCATCGTCGGCACGTGGTGACCGATGAAAACACCTCGGACTTGGCGGCTGCCGTGGCCGAAAAGCTCTTGGCAAAAGCCGGTTGGCAGGCAGACGATTTGGACTTTATCATTGTCTCAACGATGTCCCCGGATGCCTTGTCCCCACACACTTCAGCCATTGTGCAGGGGAAGATTGGCGCTCAAAAGGCCTTTGCTTTTGACATTAACGCCGCCTGTTCAGGATTTGTGTACGGCCTGTCCGTTGCTTCTTCCTTCTTATCATCTGGTCGTTACCAAAAGGGCATGTTCATTGGCGCAGAAGTGCTGTCAAAACTGGTTGATTGGAAGGATCGGACCGTGTCCGTTCTCTTCGGCGACGGTGCTGGTGGTGTCTTGCTTGAGGCGACAAAAGAAGAAGAAGGCCTCTTATCCGAAGAGCTACAAGCTTACGGTGATCGTGGCGAGGCCATTTTGACCGGGCGCTTTGCCAATCAAAACGCCTTTGCTGGGGAAATTTCGCCTTTGGATCCATACTTCCACCAAGATGGCCGCGGCGTTTATTCCTTTGCGACTCGAGAGGTACCCAAGGTCTTGAACAAGGCCTTGGCAAAAGCCGGCTTGCAGGCCGATGATGTGGACCTTTACTTGGCCCACCAGGCCAACCATCGGATTATCGAATCGATGGCGAAAAACTTTGGCCAACCAATGGAAAAGTTCCCAACGAACATGGTCGAATATGGCAACACTTCGGCCGCTTCAACCGCCATTCTCTTGGATGAGTTAATGGAAGCTGGCCAAGTGCAAAAGGGGATGAAAGTCGCCTTCGTTGGCTTTGGTGGTGGCCTCGCCATTGGGGCGCAAATCTGGCAGCTCTAAGCGACTAGCCCGGTGAATGCCGGGCGTTTTCAAAAAATAACTAAAATGCGGTGTAGTAGGCTGCACCGTAAAAATCAAACGTATTGCAATACGAAACCTATAGGAGAACGTGCTCATGACACAAGAAGAGATTTTTGACAAGGTAAAGGACATCTTGGTTGACCAATTTGATTTGGAAGACTCAGAAGTAACGATGACAACCAACATGACGGACGACATCGATGCCGACTCATTGGACTTGTTCGAAGTTTTGAACCAAGTCGAAGACGAATTCGACATTAAGTTGGAAGATACAGAAGAAGTATCAACAGTTGCTGACTTGGTTAACAAGATCAAGGAACAAACTGACAAGAAGTAAGACTTCTCATCAGGCGGCGTCCGTCGCCGCATACATAAAAGTAAAAGGTAAGGCATAGAATATGACAGTTAAAGTTGGAAACGAGATTTTTGATCAACTCGGCATGAAGTACCCGATTGTGGAAGGCGGCATGACCTGGGCCGGAACTGGTGCGTTGGCCGCAGCGGTTTCAGAAGCTGGTGGTCTTGGCTTCATCGGAACGGGTTACTGGCATGGCGAAGATGTTCGCAAGGAAGTTCGTCGGGCCAAAGCATTGACCGACAAGCCATTTGGTGTGAACGTGATGTTGATGTCCCGCCACATTCGCGAAGTTTTTGACGTCATTTTAGAAGAAGGTGTCAAAGTCGTGGCCACCGGTGCCGGCGACCCTTCTCCCTTCTTGGAAGAATTACACGCGGCCGGCATCGTGGTCATGCCCGTTGTGCCATCGGTTTCCTTAGCCAAGATGATGCAGCGTAAGGGTGTCGACGCCGTGATTGCCGAAGGAATGGAATCCGGGGGCCACATCGGTCAAATGACGACCATGGCACTGGTGCCACAGGTGGTTGACGCGGTTGATATTCCGGTGATTGCAGCCGGTGGAATTGGGGACGGCCGTGGTGCTGCCGCTGCCTTTGCCCTTGGTGCTTCCGGTGTCCAAATGGGGACCCGTTTCCTTGCCTCACCAGAATCTGAAGTCCACGAAAACTTTAAGAAGAAGATTTTGAAGGCTCGCGATATCGATACGATCGTGACGGGAAACATTGCTGGTTCACGTGCCCGTGTCTTGAAGAACAAGATGGCCAAGGAGTACGTGAAGAAGGAAATCGAAGAAGCGCAAAAGCCCGCGCCAGATTATGAAACAGTCGAAAAGCTGGAGTCTGGCACGCTGCGTGCCGCGGTACAAGAAGGCGACAAGGATGGCGGGGCCTTCATGGCTGGTCAGATTTCCGGCATGATCAAAGAAGAGAAGCCCGTCGCCGACATCTTAGAAGATGTTTGGACGGAAGCGGCTGACATTCTTGGTTTGTCAAAGTAAAAGAAGAAAGTAAGGGAAGTTTTCTATGCGCATCGGACTGCTATTTAATGGTCAGGGTTCACAGAAGGCCGGGATGGGTCAGGATCTTTATGATCAGTCTCCCGTCTTTGCTCAATACATTGACCAGGCGTCAACCATTCTGGGTTATGACTTGGTTCAGGTCTTCAATGACGACAGCAAAATTAGTCAAACAAAGTGGGCACAGCCTGCGATTGTTGCCTTTGATTCAGCACTTGCGGCGACTTTGAAGGACGCTGGTGTGGCCAATGTGGTGGCTGCCTTGGGACTTTCGCTGGGGGAATACCCGGCACTGGTTGCCAACGGTATGCTGACTTTTGACCAAGCCATCGCTTTGGTGAAGGACCGTGGGGCTTACATGCAGGAAGTTGGGGACAAAAACCCTGGCAAGATGGTGGCGGTCTTAGATGACAATCAAGACATGATTGTGGCCACGATCGAGAAGATGCAGCGCGAAGGGCTGGCCGTATACGCCGCCAACTTTAATACCTTTTCGCAATTGGTCATCGGAGGAGAAGCGCTTGCCGTTGACCAGGCTGTTCAGGTGTTAACGATCGACGGGGTGAAAAAGATTGTGCCCCTTCCCGTTTCCGGCGCTTTCCACACACCGCTACTAAAAGAAGCGGCCAATAAAATGGCCGACCGTTTGTCGGCCGAATCGATTGGAGCAGGGGACTATCCCGTTTACTCCAATACGACAAAGAAAGTTTTCACGGCCGATACGCTCAAGCATACCTTGGAAAAGCAGATCGTTTCGCCAACTTACTTTGCCGACTGCTTGAAAAACATGGTCGACGAACAAAAAGTGGACACCCTGATTGAAATTGGACCCGGGGTGACTTTGTCAAAGTTTGCTCGAAAGATTGTTTCAAAAGAAATTACCCGTTATTCCGTAACGGACTGGGCGACGTTTGAAAAAGTCGTTGCGCAACTGAAGGAAGAAGGATAAAAATGGATTTTACAAATCAAACGGTTTTCGTTACTGGCTCTTCGCGAGGCATCGGCCTGGCCGTTGCCCACGCCTTTGATGCGGCGGGAGCAAACGTGATTTTACACGGGCGTTCGCCTTTGAAAGAAGAAGTGGTGAACTCCTTTAAACAAAAGCCAAGAACGCTACAATTCGATATTGCCGATGGGGAAGCAGCGGAAGCTGCTCTAAAGGCCCTGTACAAGGAAGACGACTTTGACGGCATCGATATTCTGGTGAACAACGCCGGCATTACAAAGGATCAGTTGGCTATGGGGATGAAGTTGGAAGACTTTGCCGTCGTCGTCAACACGAACCTGACTGGAACTTTTAATGTCACGCAGCCCGTCTTTAAAAAGATGATTCGTCAAAAGCACGGTGTCATTATTAACATGGCCTCGGTTGTTGGCCAAATGGGCAACATTGGACAAGCCAACTATGCGGCTTCAAAGGCTGGTGTGATTGGTTTGACGAAGTCCCTTGCAAAGGAAGGGGCACGCCGGAATATCCGCGTGAACGCCATTGCGCCAGGGATGATTGTCTCTGACATGACGGATGCCTTGTCTGATCAAGCAAAGGAAGCCATCCTAAAAGAAATCCCACTTTCACGTTTTGGAACGGTGGAAGATGTGGCCAACGTGGCCCTCTTCTTAGCGGGAAATGACTACGTGACCGGTCAAACGATTACGGTTGACGGTGGCCTTTACATTTAAAGGTTGCGATAAACACGAGAAGTTGAAAGGAAACAACATGACACGAGTTGTAGTTACTGGAATGGGTGCCATTGCACCAAACGGAAACGATACGAAGGCGTTCTTGGACGCAATCTTTGCAGGTCAAAGCGGTATCAAGCCAATTACGAAGTTTGACCCAACCGAAACGGGAATCGCCGTTGCCGGACAGGTTGACGGGTTCGATCCCGCCGCCCGCGTTGGAAAGCGTGATGCCCGTAAGTTGGATTTGTTCTCACAATATGCCATCGACGCAGCCATGCAGGCGATGGAACAAGCCGACTTGCTTCCTGACGAAGACTCAGAAGCTAAGTCAAAGGTTCAAAATCCGAATCGTTTTGGTGTGATCTTGGGTAATGGAATTGGTGGTTTGACGACCATGCAAGAACAAATTATCAAGATGCATGACAAGGGACCACAGCGTGTTTCACCACTTTTCGTGCCAGAAGCCATCCCAAACATGGTGTCTGGTAACGTTTCCCTCCGCTTTGGTGCAAAGGGAACGAACATGACCATCGTGACGGCCTGTGCTTCAGCAACGAATGCCATTGGGGAAGCCTTCTGGCGTGTCCAGTCTGGTAAAGAGGACGTTGTGTTGACGGGTGGTGCCGAAGCCGCTGTGAACGAAATCGGAATTGCTGGTTTCGCTGCTTTGACGGCTTTGTCAAAGGAAGCTGATCCAAAGGAAGCCTCAAAGCCATTTGATAAGAACCGTCATGGGTTCGTCCTTGGTGAAGGTTCCGGTGTTTTGGTTTTGGAATCGTTGGAACATGCTGAGAAGCGTGGTGCTAACGTCCTGGCCGAAGTGGTTGGTTATGGTACGACGGCCGATGCCTATCACATGACATCACCAGCACCGGATGGTGAAGGGGTCATTCGTGCCTTCCAAGAAGCTTTGGAAGATGCCAAGATTCAACCAGAACAACTTTCTTACATTAACGCCCACGGAACGGCCACGGGTGCAAACGATTCTGGCGAAGCCGAAGCGATTGCTGCCGTCTTTGGCGAAAACAGCGTACCGGTTTCATCAACAAAGGGAATGACAGGACACTTGCTTGGTGCTGCTGGTGCCATCGAAGCCGTCGCTTCGGTCGGTGCCATCGACCGCGGTATCTTACCTGAAAACGTCGGCTTTGACGAAGCAGATGAGCACACGAAGAAGGTTAACTTGGTCAACAAGAGCAACCAAAACGTGGCGCCTGAATACGTCATGTCGGCAAACTATGGATTTGGTGGCCACAACGCTGCCGTGATCTTCAAGAAGTTTTAAGGGGAATGCCCAATGAATTTAAATGTTCAAGAAATTCGTGAATTGATGGCTGACTTGGAAAAGTCATCACTTCGAGATATTGCCATTACAGACGGTGACTTTTCCTTGCACCTGTCCAAAAATGAACAGATCCAAGCGCCTGCACCAGCTGCTCCAGTAGCAGCCCCTGCGGCCAATGTGACAAGTCCAAGCACGCCGGTTGAACCAGCAGCAGCTGAAGTAGCCGCTACAAAAGCACCGGCAGCCGGTAAGGAAATCAAGGCACCGATGGTTGGAACGGTTTACTTGAAGCCAAAGCCTGAGGAACCCGACTTTAAGAGCGTTGGTGACCGCGTTGAGAAGGGTGAAACCGTTGCTATTATTGAGGCCATGAAGTTGATGACGGAAATCAAGTCGGACGTTTCCGGTACGATTGCCGAAATTCTCGTTGAAAACGAAGAAGTTGTCGACTACGAAAAGCCACTTTACCGTGTGACAACGGACTAAGGGTCAACCGGTTTGTTGCGATTAAAGCCAGTCGATTCCAATCGGATGACCTGGCATACATAGGGACAAAAGGAGAGTAAAAATGTCTTTAATGAACGCCCAAGAAATTCAAGAAATTCTACCACACCGCTATCCAATGTTGATGTTGGACACGGTGGAAGAACTGGTTCCTGGTGAAAAGTGTGTCGCCATTAAGAACATTTCCATTAACGAAGAAATCTTTCAGGGACACTTTCCTGGTAATCCCACTTTCCCCGGTGCTTTGACTGTCGAAGCCCTGGCCCAATGTGGTGCCGTTGCCTTACTGTCCATGCCAGAATTTAAGGGTAAGACAGCCTACTTCGGTGGGATTAAGAAGGCCCGTTACCGCAAAATGGTTCGCCCGGGTGACCAGGTCAAGCTCGAAGTGACCTTGGATCGTTTGCGTGGCCCGGTTGGTTCCGGAAAGGGAATCGCCTGGGTAAACGGCAAGAAGGCGACAACAGCCGAACTGACCTTTATTATTGGAGAATAAAATGTTCAAAAAAGTATTGGTAGCAAACCGTGGCGAAGTCGCGGTCCGAATCATTCGAACGCTGAAAGAAATGGGTATCAAGGCGGTGGCCATCTACTCAACAGCAGATAAAGATTCACTCCATGTTCAAATTGCGGATGAAGCCATTTGTGTTGGTGGGCCAAAGCCTGCTGACTCTTACATCAACATGAAGAATGTGATTTCAGCCGCCGTACTGACTGGTTCTGAAGCCATTCATCCGGGTTATGGTTTTCTTTCAGAAAACGCTCTCTTTGCCGAGATGGTCGGGGATGTTGGGATTAAGTGGATTGGTCCGCGTCCCGAAACCATCGATTTGATGGGAAACAAGGAACACGCTCGAAACGAGATGCGTCAGGCAGATGTACCCGTGATTCCTGGTTCTCTCTGTTACATTCATAACGTGGATGAAGCTCGAGAAGTGGCGAACGAAATCGGCTATCCCGTCCTCTTAAAGGCCGCTGCCGGCGGTGGTGGTAAGGGAATGCGCTTTATCTACGCCGATGAAGAGCTGGAAGAGAATTTCACCAACGCCCAGGCCGAAGCCAAGTTAAACTATGGCGACGAGCACATGTACATTGAAAAAGTCATGCTCAACTGTCGCCATATTGAGATGCAGGTCATTCGTGATCAGCAGGGTAACGTGCTTTGTTTCCCAGAACGGAACTGTTCACTCCAACGCCGTAATCAAAAGGTGATGGAAGAATCACCGGCTGCTTCGATGACAGCTGCCATGCGTCAAGACATGATTGAGGTCGTGACCAAGGCGGCCAATGCCATCGATTACGAAAACACCGGGACGATTGAATTCCTCCAAGATCAGGAGGGTAAGTTCTACTTCATGGAGATGAACACGCGAATTCAGGTTGAGCACCCGGTTACCGAAATGGTCACGGGGCTTGATTTGGTCCGCTTGCAGGTCTTGGTTGCGGCTGGCGAAGCCCTGCCATTGAAGCAAGAGGATGTGAAGATTCAAGGGCATGCGGTCGAAATGCGTTTGACGGCCGAAAAGCCGGAAGCCAATTTTGCCCCATCCGCTGGAAAAGTCGACTTTGTCTTCTTGCCAACCGGTGGCCCTGGTGTTCGAATCGATTCCGCCCTTTACAACGGGGACACGATTCAACCCTTCTACGATTCAATGATTGCCAAGCTCATTGCCCACGATGAAACACGTGAAGAGGCGATTGCTAAACTTGCTCGCATCATTGATGAGACGTCGGTTTCGGGTGTTTCGACTTCTAAGAACTTCCAAGCAGCCCTTTTGAAAGACAAGGGGGTGCTGACGGACCAATTTACAACAAAGTACTTAGAGGAGCACTTCTTGCCAGAATGGGAAGCCAGCCTGGCAGAAGAACAATAAGATCTTTTCAACGGTCGATGACACTCGGCCAATCGAGAGAGGAGCGGGCTTTGCCCAACTACTATGGATTTGTTTTCTTCTAACAAAACGGATAATAACAAAATCAAAGTCACGGATGCCGTTCGTGATCGGATTCCCGATGGCCTTTTCCTGGCTTGCCCATACTGTGGGACGCAGATATATAACAAGCAGCTTGGCGACTTTCGTGTTTGCCCAAACTGTGATTACGGTTTCCGCTTGCAGGCGCGCGAACGAGTGGCTTTGTTTGCCACGGACTTCGTTGAATTTGACGCGGATTTGACGATTGACCAAACGGACTTTCCTGGCTATCAGGAGAAGCTTGATCGGGCCAAGAAGCAAACGGAGATGAACGAGTCGGTCTTGACTGGTTCTGGTCGTATTGATGGGCAGGCCGTTGATTTGGGCATCATGGATTCCTACTTTATGATGGGGTCACTGGGCTCGAAAACGGGTGAAAAAATCACCCGGCTCTTTGAGCATGCCACCAGTCACCGATTGCCCGTGGTTCTCTTTACGGCTTCCGGTGGTGCCCGGATGCAAGAGGGGATTCAATCCCTCATGCAAATGGCCAAAGTCTCGGCGGCTGTCGCCGCTCACCAAGAGGCTGGTTTGCTTTATTTGGTCGTTCTAACGGATCCAACAACCGGTGGTGTGACGGCTTCCTTTGCGATGCAAGGTGACATTACACTGGCCGAACCGCACGCCTTGGTTGGCTTTGCGGGTGCTCGTGTGATTGAGTCAACCATTCATGAAAAGTTGCCAAAGGACTTTCAGCGTGTTGAAACACTCTTGAAGAACGGTTTTGTTGACAAGATTGTGCCTCGCCAGCAGTTGACATCGGTGATTGGCCAACTTGTTGCCTTGCACCAAGGGGAGGTCGCGGATGTTTGATTTTGTCAAAACCATGTTTAAAAAGGATGTTAATCCAGCCGATGTTGTGAAAAAGTCCCGCGAGGACCGCTTCATGGCACGGGAATTAATCAATGGCTTAGTGTCTGACTTTATCGAGTTGCACGGGGACCGCCTGTCGGCAGACGACTCTTCTGTTATTGGTGGTATTGGTCGCTTGAAGGGACAACCCGTCACGGTGATTGCCATTGATAAGGGAACCGATATTCACGATAAGCTTTCCAAACGAAATGGTTCGCCACAGCCTTGGGGTTATCGTAAGGCGCAACGACTAATGAAGCAGGCGGCGAAGTTTAACCGGCCCATCATTACGTTGATTAATACGCCAGGTGCCTTTCCAGGAATGGAAGCCGAAGCGCAGGGGCAGGGCGAGGCCATTGCGCAGTCCATTCTCGAGTCAATGAAACTGACGGTGCCAATGATTGCCATTATCTATGGTGAAGGTGGTTCCGGTGGTGCCTTGGCGTTGGCAACGGCTGACCAAGTTTGGATGTTTGAAAACGCTACTTACTCCATCCTATCCCCTGAAGGCTTTGCCTCCATTCTATGGAAGGATGCCAAGCGCTCAGATGAAGCGGCTGCCATTATGGGGATTACACCCGCGGACTTGTTGGAAAAGAAGGTCATTGACCAAATTATTCCAGAGGGCCGGCACCATGCAAAGATTTTTGAGGGCATGCAAACGAAGCTTTCTCAGGAATTTAAAAAGATGCAAGCGATGTCTGGACAAGAGATTGTTGCAGCGCGTCGGGCCCGTTACCGCAAATTCTAATTCGGAATTTTTGGTTCTTTAAGCGGAAGGACTTTGCTATAATAGTGCTAAGGAGACATCTCCTTAGCGCTTTTATTTTGGGCTCGTCCCGGAATTCGACAGGCTGTTGCGAGCGCTAGCTGCATTCCGCCATCCGGGCGTAAAGCGGGCAGACTATTTAACTGCAAAAAACAATAACTCTTACGCTGTCGCTGCCTAAAAACCAGTGATACGTGGGCATGGCTGTTAGGCTAGCATGGTGGCCAGGCTCTTATAAATGGTTAGCTCGGTTGCATGACGATGTCGGCGTGATGTAACTTAAATCAATTCGATCCCAGTCGGAGTCAAGTTCTGGACAATGGCTGCTTCGGTTGCGGTAACAATGATTGCCCTATGAATGTAGACGCTAGCGTGGCGGGCGGTTTGGACAGGGGTTCGACTCCCCTCGGGTCCACTAATATCAGTCACTCCCTATTTGGGAGTGGCTTTTTCTTTTACCTGAATGCTGTGTTTTTTAACTAGGAACATTGGTTATCTTTATAGTGGAATATAGCGCTTTAAAGTAAATATAGTATGTGAAATCCTTTTATAGTAGCATATAGTAAATTATTCCTTACAAATAAAAATATAAATGGAGAGGAACGAATAATTTTCGAACATGGCTGCTAAAAAGTGTTACACTATCTTCCAACAGAAGAAAGGTGATTGCTGATGATTCTCTTTTCATTAATTATTTTATGTCTCTTCGCCATTATTGGCTCCTTTTTGTTCTTATCTTGGATGCCAAGTATTTTGTTCTGGCTGCTTTTGCTGCTGATTGTGCTCTTCCTTTTTACACACATCGTGCCCATCTTGGTCATTATTGCGATTATCTGGGGGATTTCATACTATCGCAAGAAGCAGCGGACGGAGCAATTTGATGGTGGCTTTACCAGTCAAACGGCCGGTCCGCGCGATTTGAATGAAGTGACGAAGCAGGGTAGTACCAGGGAAAAAGTTTTCAAAAACCATGGACTGGCCCGTGTTCAAAAGGATTTTGAAGAACGGAAAGCCTTGAATTTGGGGGATGGTCTCTGGATTGATCAGGCTGGCCAGGAATTGCTGCTGGTCACGGAAGATAAAACGTCGACTGGCTATATTCAAGCCTCCTTCAGCGACGTTTTGACTTATTTTACCTCATACGAATCCGACTACAGCCAGACCTTTGCCATTCACTTTGCGGGCATGGCTGAGCAGGACTTTGCCAATGTCACGTTGTCGAAGCAAGAAAATGATCTCTTGGGTCAGAGCCCGGCAGCTTATTTACAAGCCTTGCTATCACGTTATGGTATGCCACTGAAGAAACAATAAAGAAAAAGCAGAACGTTTCGTTCTGCTTTTTTTTTTATTTTGCTAATTTTTTATCGAGCCAGTAAAAGCCGTAACCGAAGAATAGGAAGAAGAGGGTTAAGCCGAGTACGTAAGCCGCCACCATTCCCCAGCCAATCATGTTCGCATCGATGAAAAAGTAGGGATAATGCTTACCAGTCAGTGGGTAGACAATTTGGAACTGTGCGGCAATGACCGTAAAGCCGTAGTAGACCAAGGGGATTAACAACCAGTAAAGTGGGGCCTTTTTACTGAAACGGCCCTTTTGATCAAAGAAAAACCAATCGAAAATGGTCATCAAAGGTACGATCAAGTGCACCATGTACGTGCCACAATAGGCCAGTGTTGACGTCATGTGGAAGGAATAGGGGGCCAGAACACCCCAATAAATGAGCATGGTCACGGTGATGGCCAAGGTGACGGCACCCTTCAGATTTTGATTTAAGGCCTTGCCAGATTGTGTGAGCGCAAAGGCAAAGTAGAGAATGCAAAGCACGTTCGACAAGGTGGTGTAGTACAAAAACATGGCGGGTTTTAATTCGGTATTGATTGCCACCCCAACAAGGCCGATGAGTACCAGGCAGAGTCGGTAGATAAAAATTTGTTTTTTGTGATTCATTGAAAAAGTCGTCCTTTTTAAGTAAAAAATAGTTAACTATCGTATTATACGGCAATTTTTGGAAAAAATCTTTTGATAAAAAGAGGGCAACTATAACCGATTTGTCTTGTAACCGGTCTGTTGTTTGATTTTGGTTTTATTTTCAATTGTTACAATTCTAGCTGTGCCTTTGGCACAAATGTAACAGAGTGTGGTATATTGTAATAGTTTGTTTTATTTGAGTTGCTTAAGGTGTCATTTTAAACGAGCAGCTCCTAAAGAGAAGGGGCCAAGCAAATGAATATCTTAATTGTTCAGGGACATCCTGACGACCAATCATTTACGCATTCCAATGCGTTAAATAGTTATAAAACACTACGCAATGACGGCATGAACGTTCAAATCATTGATTTGGCCATTGCCGACTTTGATCCGGTTCTACGCTACGGCTACCGCATTCACATGCAAGAGCGTGGCTTTATCGAGCAGGTTCAGCAAAAAATTGCCTGGGCCGACCATATCTGCTTTTTCTTCCCCGTCTGGTGGGGAGCGGAGCCATCCGTCTTGAAGGGGTTGATTGATCGTGCGCTAACTCCGGGCTTTGCCTACGAACGGAAAGGGCCGCTGCGTGTCAAGGGCTTCTTGAAAGGCAAGGAGGCCAGCCTCTTTATGACAGCGGATGACCCAGGGTATTACCACCGCCGCTATGGTGGCGTGGTTTCTCGCTGGCGAAAAGACATCTTAGGGATGTCAGGCATCAAGCTAGCCAAAATCATGATTATGGGTGGTGCGCGTTGGGTCAATAGCGAAGAAAAACGTTTGGCTTATATGGAACGCTGTAGTCACCAAATTCAAGCGATTGCCTATAAGGGCCTTGAAAAGCCAATGGTTGATTAAGGAACGGCTGCCACAAGCAAATAAAAAAAGCGAGTCCCTCACTTTGAGGAACCCGCTTTTTTGTTTACATTTGTTGATAAAAACTGTGACGATACTGACTTGAGAAGGAGGAAACCGGGGTGTTTTCTCCTTTAAAAGAGGGCTGTGGCTTTGCCTTCATTGATTGGACGGTTGCCCCTGTTTCAGGGGCGGTTGCCGCCCAGCCTTTTCTTTCGTTACTTGGCCTTGTGTCGAGAACGCCCGTTTCTTTTTCAATGTTGAAAAGGGGACGGCCTTTGACTTCGGTAAAGACTTTGCCAATATAAGTGCCGACAACACCAATGGCGATGAGGTTTAAGCCGCCGAGGAGCCAGATGGAGATCATCAACGATGACCAGCCGGCAGTCGGATTACCGATGAGCTTTTCAATAATTGTATAAGCGATCTCAATACCAGCAACGGATGATACGAGGAGCCCAAGGTTGAAGAGCAGCTTAATTGGTTTCACTGAAAATGAGGTAATGCCATCGATGGCAAAGTTGAGCATCTTCTTCAATGGATACTTCGAGGTACCAGCTTCGCGCTTCGCTCGTTCGTAATAGACCTCGGTTGATTGATAGCCTAGAAGGGGCACCATGGCACGCAGGAAGAGGTTTCGTTCGGGAATGGCTAAGAGTGCTTCGACAGCTGTTTTCGACATTAGGCGAAAGTCAGCGTGGTTTGGCACGAGCTCAACGCCGAGCCAGCCAGCGACTTTGTAAAAGGCTAAGGCCGAATTCTTTTTAAACCAAGAGTCCGTTTCACGAGAGGAACGAACGGCATAGACAATTTCGTTACCAGCTCGGTATTGATCGACCATTTGCCCGATAATTTCCGGACTATCCTGCAAGTCGGCATCGAGGGTGATGGTGATATCGGCTAACTTGATACTTTCCTGTAAGCCGGCAATCAGTGCGGGCTGGTGGCCATAATTCCGTGAGAGTTTAACGGCGAGGATGCCGTCCTCGCGCGCTTCCTCTTCTTGCATGATGGCATAGGTTTTGTCCTTGGAGCCGTCATCGACAACCAAGATGAAGGAACCGGTGGCGATTTTTTGTTCTTTTATTAAATCGGCTTTGATTTGCTTCAATTTAGCCAAGGTGTGTGACAGCATCTCTTCTTCGTTATAAGCGGGAAGAATGAGCGCTAACTTGGGTGCTTGTTCTTTCGTTGAAAGCATGGCGAACTCCTTTCAAAATTCGTTATTGAACAGCAGATGAGAGGTCATAAAGCGTGGTGTTGCCGGATTGGCCACCCATGCCGCCCATTTGCATAGCTTGCGACTGGCTGCTGCTCTTCTTCGATGAACTGTAGGTCACTTGTGTACCGTTTTTCTTTACCCAGGCCAAGATCTTTGAAATGTTACCCGTTGAGGACTTGGTGTTACCAATTACAAAGTATTTCAATTGACCAGACTTAACAAGTTGTTTGAACTCAGTCAACGTCATGGTTGGATCCGTTCCGTTGTATCCGCCAAGGGCCATGACGGCTTTACCAGATTTGATAATGTAGCCAGAGGCCGAGTTGGAATCCGTTGTGGCAAAGAGGTATTTAGCAGATCCCTGGTTCTTTTCCGTATAAGAAAGAAGAGCTGAATCGACTGAACCACCCATGTCTGAGGATCCCTTTGATGAAAGCAGGGATGGGTTGGCGTTTGGAATGGCAGCCGACGTGTGCGACAGCGTTGGCGTCAGTGCCCAGAATCCGGAGAGAAGAGCGACAACGACGATGGAGAGGGAGATCTTCAACTTGCTGTTAATGACTTTTGGAATGAACCAGATGGCGGCAACCGCGATGCCAAGAATGACAATGATGACGGATGCAACTGGGTAGTAAGACCAAGCGTAATAGGCCTGGAGTGCCGTGGTGGCAATCAGCGTGATGGCGAGCAGGGCTTTTGCGATAAGCCCTTGCTTGATACCGCCCTCTTTGACCATTTTGGCGATGGCAACCGCACCAATTGCCGTCAAAGCTGCAATGGCTGGCGCCAACATGATGGTGTAGTAGGGGTGGAAGAAGGAAGCAACGGAGAAGAAGCCGTAAACGGGAACGAACCAGCCGGCCCAAAGCAAAACGTCTGCTTGTTCATTCGAGATGCGATACCACTTGTCGCCCTTCTTACGGAAGGCCCACCAACCAGCACCCATACCCAGAAGAGCAAAGGGTAGGAACCAACCGATTTGTGAACCAAGATCGGATTGGAAGAGACGGAAAGGACCAGCATTACCGATGGCAAATGCCGAACCGCCGCCACCCATGCCGCCTTTACCACCTTTACCACCCTTGCCAGGGTTGCCCATCTTTCCAGATGGCTTGGTACCGGTCGGTGCACCCTTCTTTGAACCAGAAGGCTTTGTTGGTGCGCTGTTTTTCTGACCAGTTCCTGTCGGCGCCGTGCCAGTTGGTGGCGTCTTACCGGTGCTACCAGTTGGTGCAGCACCAGTTGGCGCTGTTCCTGCTGCCGTTTGAGCAGTCGGTGTCTTTGTTGTATTGGCGTTCGTTGGCGCCTTTGTCTTCGATGATTTATTTGACGACTTACCCATACCGCCGAAAGTACCACCTGTACCAGACGTTTGGCCAAGGAGTCGTTGGGTGCCGTTATAACCGAAGGCCAGTTCCATCAACGAGTTGGTTTGGGATGAACCAATGTATGGTCGACTCGATGAGGAAACGGAGTCAACACTGTCCGGGTAGGCAACCGTAAAGAGACCAAGGGAGGCCATGGCGGCGAGAAGCCAAAGTGCCTTTTTCTTCCACGGAAGCTTAATGGCCACCCAGTAGAAGACCAGCATGGTTGGTAAAATCATGAAGGCTTGAAGCATCTTGATGTTAAAGGCGATACCGATTAAGGCAAAGGCGATCAGGACCAGCCAGAACTTCTTTTTGGCGACCGCTCGTGTGAGGGTGTAGACCGCTAAGAGTAAGAAGAAGACCAAAATGGCATCCATGTTGTTGGTCCGAGAATTGGCAACAACCGTCGGTGTCAGCGTCATGACCAGTGCGGCTAAGCGGCCGGCCCAGGGGCCAAACTTTGGGGTGATGAGTCGGTAGAGTAAGGCAACGGAGCCAATACCGGCTAAGACGGATGGCAGGACGACCGACCAACCGTGAACACCAAAGACTTTGGCGGAGATGGCCATGAACCAAAGAGCGATTGGTGGTTTATCAACGGTGATAAAGCCGGCCGGATCAAAGGCCCCGTACCAGAAGTTATGCCAGGATTGCGTCATCGACGTAATCGCGGCGGTATAGTAGGAGTTAGCCGAACCGGCATCCCAGATTCCCCAGCCGTATAAAAAGGCGGCGAGGACAAGAATTCCGAGTAAGTACCAATCCATTTTTTTCAAAGACAGTTTTTTCATCAAATTTGCCTCCTTCGATAGGATAAACATAGTTTAAATTGGAATGCCTATATTAAAATTAAATGAGTTTGAAGTGAAGATTAAAACTTGTCTGAATGAATGAACTTAGCGATTCAATCAAAGGATGTTGTCAAAATAGAAAATAAAAGCCCGCTCCAAATTGAGCGGGCCTTTTGCTAGTTAATTTTTTTGTTGCAGCTTCGAGTGACGAACGCCGTAAGTAAAGTAAACGATGAAGCCAAGAATCAACCAAATCGTCACCGAAATTTGCGTGACGCGGGGAAGCATGAAAATAAAGAGAATGGAACAAGAACCGGCCAGAATTGGCAGGAATGGATACCATGGCATCTTAAAGCCAGTGTTTTTGATGTCCTTTCGACGGCGCAGCTTAATCACACCGAAGGAGATAAAGGCAAAGGCAATTAACGTTCCCGCGTTAATCAGTGAGGCTAGTTCACTCAGTGGAACTAAACCAGCAAAGACGGCTTGAACGATCGTGGCAACAAAGATGGCCTTTTCAGGTACGCCGTACTTCTTTGAGACCGTGCCCATTGATTTAGGTAACAGACCATCACGACCCAGGGCATAGACGAGTCGAGAACCACCGATGAACATCGTCATCATGGCCGTAAAGATTCCAAAGAGGGCACCAACGGTAATCAGCTTGTTGAACATGGACAGGTGAATGACCTGCATGGCAAAGGCGGCTGGATCATCGACCCCGAGTTGCTTGTAGTTGACGATTCCCGTTAAGACAAAGGAGAAAGTCACATACATGACAACGGCAATGGCAACGGTTCCCAGGATTCCCTTGATGACGTTTTTTCCAGGATCAATGGTTTCGGCTGAGTTGGCTGCCAGGGCATCGAAACCAATGAAGGCAAAGAAGACCGTTGCAGCAGCAGTCAGGATACCCCCCATGCCAAAGAGTCCGCTATGGAATTCTGCTGGGTAGAAAGGCGTGTAGTTGTCGGATTTAACATAGAAGACACCGACAACGATAAAGAGGATAATGATGGCGACTTTGACAACGACGGCGAAGTTTTCAACCTTCGTTGACATGGCCGAACCCTTCATTAAGATGGCGGCGATAATCAACACAATGACAACGGCGGTGATGTTGATGACCCCGCCCTCCATTGGCCCGGCCTGAAGTGCCTTTGGCAAGGTGATGCCGACGGCCGATAAGAGGTTGTTGTTAAAGTAGGCC
Organism: Fructobacillus parabroussonetiae; assembly: GCF_018437265.1. Lineage (GTDB taxonomy): Bacteria > Bacillota > Bacilli > Lactobacillales > Lactobacillaceae > Fructobacillus > Fructobacillus parabroussonetiae. Next base: position 141,222 of record NZ_JAAMFL010000001.1, read on the forward strand.
GCAAAGCCGGTCGCTTCCGCCGAAACGGCTAAGAAGTATTCTAGAATCAAGGCCCAGCCAAGAATCCAGCCAACAATTTCACCGTAGACGACAGAACCGAAGGAGTAGGCGGAGCCGGCAACGGGCATCGCCGAAGAGAATTCAGCGTAGGCCATGCCGACCAAACCAGAAACCAAGGCAGCCAACAAAAAGGCGATGGCCACGGCGGGTCCGGCGTGGGTGGCGGCTTCGTTACCGGGTAGAATAAAGATTCCAGTACCGATAACGGCTCCGATTCCAAGGCCAATCAAGTCCTTGGTTCGAAGCGTTTTTTTCAGTTTAGCGTCAGCCTGCATATAAGAGCTGACGGATTCTTTTTTGAAAATGTCCATAAGTCAATCTCAAACTTCCTTTATTGATACTTTCTATCATAGTTGCTAAACTAAGATAAGTAAAATTAATAATTAAAATCTATGCATAAGGAAAAACGATTGATATGAATCGCTTACTCGTTCTCGAAACCATCATTCAAATGAAGTCCTTTACCAAGGCGGCCGAAGTGCTTGGCTATACGCAATCATCGGTGTCTCAAATGGTGGCCGGCCTGGAAAAGGAATTTGGTATTCAAATTTTAAGGCGGTCACGGACCGGTGTTTCACTGACGGCGGAAGGGCAGGCCATCTACCCATACATGGTCCAAACGCTCCGGCAGTACCAGGCCCTACAGGAACGGGCCGCTTCATTAAAAGGATTGGAGACGGGGACAGTTCGCATCGGGGCCATCACTTCGGTGTCTTGCTACTGGCTGCCCGACTTGTTCAAAAAGTTTAAGGAACGCTATCCAAACATCGAATTTGTCTTGCAGCAGGGTGACTACGGCATGATTTTGGACTGGTTGAAGCGCGGTGAAATCGACTTTGGCCTGATGACGGCCGAGTATGGCGAAGGCTTTAACAAAGTCGTGCTCCACCAAACCGAAATGAAGGCCTTCTTACCAAGCAAGCATCCATTGGCCAAAGAGGATCGAATTCAGATTGACGAACTGGCGGCCGATCCCTTTATTCTGGTCGAAGGGGGTGGTTACTCAGAGCCGCTTGCAGCCTTTGAAAAAGCGGGAGTGCAGGCCAACGTTCGTTATCGAATTCAAGATGATTACACGATTATGGCCATGGTGGAAGCCGGCTTGGGTGTTAGCATCCTTTCCGAACTGGTGGATTCGCGGACGGACTTTGATCTAGTGGCCAAGTCCATCGAGCCAAAAGTCATGCGACCCGTTTCGATTGTCTATCGCGATAAGGCAACCCTGCCAATTGCCAGCCAATATTTTATTGATTTCTTAGTCCAACACAAACAAGAGCTACGATAAAAAAGAGCGTATCCAATTGGATACGCTCTTTTAATTGTGTGCTTCGTCGATGAAGAAGGCATCGGGAAGAAAAGAAATGAAAAGTTCAGCGAGTTCTGTTGTTGATTCCTTTGTACCACTTTTTAGCCAATGGTATAAAACAGCTGTTAATGCCCCGGAGTAAAAGGGGAGTTTGTACTGATCGGCCCAAGGGAATGGGCTATTGATCCCGTTTCGGTCAGCGAAACTACTAAAGTAATCAAAGGCGTAAGAAGCCAGGCCAGATTGAAAAAGGAGAATGAAGTGTTCCTTTTCTTCTTCAAAACGTTGAAAGATTTCTTCCAAGTTTTCTTGAATGGCTGGGCGCGTCCAGATTGTATCCTCGTCTGGTTCTTCCGTTTTGCCAAGAACACGATCCAAATAGAAATTGAGAATGGCTTCCTTACTATCGAAGTTTCGGTAATAGGAAGCACGGGCAACGCCGGCGGTCTTAATGAGCGAGGCAACGGGAATTTCAGATAGGGGGCGCTCGGCTAACTCTTTGAATAGGCCAGTGACGATTTGATCTTTCACGCTTTGCTTTTCTTTACTTTGGTAAACGGACATGGTGAACTCCTTTATGTCTCTAGTATAGCAAAATAAATAAAATGATACATATTGACTCATTATGAATATCGGGTTATAGTAAAAGCAAATGAGACATATTGTCTCATAAAAGGAGAAAGAGATGCAAAATGAAAAAATGAAGGGGAGAAGTGCTGTTCTAGCAGTGATGTTGATTGCAGCCATTGCGGGCGCTCTAATGCAAACGTCCTTAGGGACGGCGCTTCCGACTTTGATGAAAGCCTTTGATATTGATTTGGCGACAGCACAACAGGCTTCGACTTGGTTTTTGTTGGTGAATGGGATGATGGTACCGCTATCCGCCTATTTAGCAAGGAGAATCAAGACGAAAACGCTTCACCTTGTTGCCTACTTCTTACTATTAGCCGGTATTTTAACGAGTATGTGGACACCAGAAAATGCGGATGCTTGGTGGCTGTTCTTGGCGGGTCGTATTTTGGCAGCAATGGCAGTCGGCATTATGTTGCCACTCTCTCAGATTGTCGTTCTGAATATGTATGGCAAAAGTGAACGTGGTGCTGCTATGGGAATGCTGGGCTTGGTCATTGGTATGTCACCAGCCGTTGGTCCGACTTTGACCGGTTGGATTTTAGATAAAAATCACGAACTTTTGGGCTTAACTTTGTCGGATTCATGGCGGTCAATGTTTGTGATTCCGCTGTTGATTTTACTCGTCGCCATTGTGCTGACACCGTTTTTCATGAAAAACGTCGTTCCCAACAAGAAAATGGCCTTGGATATACCCTCCGTCTTTTTGTCGACGGTCGGTTTTGGGCTCTTCCTTTGGGGCTTTACCAACGTGGCTACCGATGGCTGGACGGCTTTCGGTTCGGTCATTCTACCAATCGTCTTAGGTGCCCTGATTTTGCTAGCCTTTGTTTGGCGACAATTGAAACTGCCACTGCCATTCTTGGATGCCCGTGTTTTTGCAAAAAAGAATTTCACCATTCCAACGATTGGCCTCTTATTAACCATGATGGCCATGTTTGGTGTTGAAATGATGTTACCAACTTATTTGCAAAACGTGCGTGGCATGACCCCTCTGGACTCGGGCTTAACTTTAATGTGGGGAGCGTTATTCATGGGCTTCCTTTCCCCAGTTGCTGGAGGGCTGTATAACAAAGTCGGAATTAAGAAACTAGCGTTTGTTGGTTTTTCAATGTTATCACTGGGGACCTTGCCCTACCTCTTCTTAACGGCTGAAACGCCAACGGTTTTGATTTCAGTTTTGTACGCCGTTCGAATGGCAGGAATTGCGCTGACGATGATGCCGTTGACGACGGCAGCCATGGCTGCGTTGCCTGATGAGCAAAATGCCGATGGAACGGCAGCTAACAATACTTTGAGACAGGTGTCTGCCTCAATTGTTGTGACCATTTTGACTTCAATTGTTCAAAACATCGTCAACACTAAGCGGCCAAGCCATGCGTTCAAAATTAGTGATCCCCTACAATATGCCGATAAGGTGATGAATGCTTCCCTTGATGGCTTTCGTGTTGCCTTCTTGATATCGCTGGGTATTGCCTTACTGGGCATCGTGTTAACATTCTGGATTCAAGGACAAAAGGAGGAAACAGCATGTTGATTTGGTTGATTGCTGGATTGGTATTTTTAGCTTTTTATTCCTGGTTCTTTTTGAAAGACACAAAGAGACAGGTGGTAGCGGGAACGACTTTTTCAATTTTTGCCTTTTTGGCTGTGTTACTCCTATCGCTAAATATGAGCCAACATTTTGGGATGGAAAAGACGACCACAACCACAACGAAACAGGTTTACTCAATCATGCCGGCGCAATCACCAGTTAGTGCTGTTGCGGTGAAGAAGATTGGGTCTGATAACTATGTTTTGGTATACAAGGATGCAGCAGCCGACGCACAGACAAGCACACACTTTGTACCAAACACAAAGAAGGTTGTTGAAGCAGTTAAGCAAAGAGCCACTTATCAAAAGGGCGACGTGACTACTGCTGAAGTTCATACGAAGACCGTTAAGTGGTCTTACAAGTCAGACTTCTACAAGTTCTTATTCAAGCAAAAGAATGAAGACAACGTTGTCTCTGTTCGCCACATGTTGATCGTGCCAAATACTTGGCAGGTTGTGGAAAAGTAAAACATTTAGTGATAGTTATAAAAAGACCCAATTCGGATAGTTGAATTGGGTCTTTTTGTTTGCTTGTGCGGTCGTCAGTAGTTTATCAGTCATGTGCTCACTCCAATAAAAAAGGAGACCAGAAGGTCTCCTTTTTGCATCTTTATTCGCTGGCTTGCGGAAAATGTCGAAACCCTCTAAGAAAATGACATCCACACAATGCCTACCAGCACACCCTGTGGTTTATCCTTATCAGGCACTCAAGTTACCTGATGACACCCATAGTATAGCTAATTATTATATGAAAGGGTTATGCTAAATACGGATAAAAAAGCCCTGCTCATACGAGCGGGGCTTTTCGACTTTTTAAGCTTCTGGTTTTACCAAGAAGTTTTCTTCGGAATTGCCGTTCAAGGCATTGGCGAAGTTCTTGTATGAGATGGAAATCATGTCATGCAAGGCGTTTTCCGTGTATGAACCAATGTGTGGTGTCACCACAACCTTGGGGTACAAAGACTGGAACTGTGCCATGATTGACGTCGAATCATCAACGGCTGCAGGGTTGACCTGGCCAAAGTAGGCGCCTTCGTTTGAAATCACATCCGTGGCAAAGCCCTTAATGTCACCAGCCTTAACGGCGGCGATAATGGCTTCTTCATCCGTGATTTCAGCACGGGCCGTGTTGACCAAGACAGCAGATGACTTCATCATCTTCAATTGGTCGGCGGCGAAGAACTTGTCGTTTGAACCCTTAAAGTAAGGAACGTGCAAGGAAACAATGTCTGCTTCCTTTAACAAGTCTTCCATTGAGGCATAAGTTAAGATGTCTTCAATGCCATCCTTTGGGTAGGGGTCGTAACCCAATACCTTAGCGCCAACACCCTTCCAAAGCTTGGCTTCGGCCAAACCAATCTTACCGGTTCCCAAGATTCCAACCGTCAACGACTGGAATTCTGGAACGAAAGAAGCAGGGTTTGGACGAAAGTCGGAATCGTTAGAAGAAGCAACGGAACCCGACAGGTTACGGTTTTGCATGATACCCAAGCCAAAGGCCAAGTCAGCAACCGCGTAAGGGGAGTAGGCAGGGACGTAAGCCACGATTTGACCGTTTGCCTTTGCGGCGTCCAAGTCGATGTGGTTGTAACCAACGGTCCGCGTGAAGACATACTTGATGCCCCATTCGGCCATTTGGTCCAAGTTTTGCTTGTCCGCCACGTTGTTGGCACGGAGCAAAACACCGTCAAAGCCCTTGACCAAGTCGATGTTGTCGTGTGACAAGTTTTCGGACTTGTAAGTCATTTCGAAGCCTTCTTTGTTCAAGGCATCGAAGTGGGAAATTTCGTTATCACGTGTTCCAAAAGAAATAATCTTAAAAGCCATGTTGGCCTCCTTATTGCATTCGGTTTACTTGAAGAGGGAAAGGTCACCCAACAACTGAACGATGATAATCCAGAATGGGATGGCGACCGTGGCAAAAATCGTTGAAATCAATGACGTGTTTGAGGCCATCAATGATTGACGGTTAAAGGCCATGGCGTAGTTAACGGCAACCGTTGCGACAGGCGTTGCCATCATGATAACCATGGTTGCCAAGGCAATGTGGTCAACTGGCAAGATGCCGGCGGCTGAAGTGACAACCAAAAGCACGATCATCACCACGGGTACGATAACGACTTTGTTAAATGAGTAGTACCAAGCCGTCTTGTTCTTCAAGGCTTCGCCGAATGACATTTGGGCCAAGTTGGCACCGATGGCCAACCAAGCAAGTGGTGAGGCCAATGATGACAAAGTCTTGAACCATGAGTTCAACCAAGGCAGGGTGGCATCCAAACGGTAGAAGGCCACGTGTTGTGCAACAGCCTTACCAGTTGTAGCGTTTGTGACCGTTGCCGTTACTTGAGGTGCTGCGTTTTGGCACAACCACAAGATCAAGCCAAGGAAAGTGGCAATGACGATGGGGTTCAAGAACATCTTCTTGATGTGTTCACCCTTCAATTGCTGACCGGACATCTTAATGTAGGCGTATGAGTACAAGAAGATTCGGTAACCAATGTTAAAGATGGAAGAATACATGATTCCCTTGGCCCCGTAAACGGCACCAACGATTGGCATTCCGAAGAAAGTCGTTGAACCAAAGGCGGTCAACACACCTAAAACATCACGTTGGTCCTTGTCATACTTAACGTAGAGCAAAGGCATCGTGATGATCAAGATGATGTAAATCAAAATTCCCCAAATCAACACGCTCATTCCTTGGTTCAGCGTCTTTTGGTTCAGGGGTGCCATAAATGATGTAAAAGCTAACAAAGGCAAGGCAATGGTCATCGTAACCGTTGTCAAAGTCTTCACAGCTCCGTCCTTCAGGCGGTCCGTCTTGCGCAACCAATAACCCAGCAAAATAGTACCGATTGTAGCAACAATGGCGCCAATGATGGATGCGTTGGTTACGACTTTTTGAATTGAATCTGCGATATTCATAAAAGTCTCCTATCGAATCTTTGTTATTAAATGGTCATATTCAGACATACAAGTTTCTCATTTTCATCACAAAAAGTCAAGATATGACAGGCTTTTGGGGTATTTTGTTTAAAAATTTTAAGTTAAGAACACTTGTTTGTATCGAGACTTTCATGTATAATAGAATCATTCTTTATGAGAGAACGGAGAAACGCCGAACCAATTGGTCTGGCGTTTTTTCGTTGTCTTCAAGCGATTCGATTGCTGCTTCTTGCTAGCGGTCTAAGTGTGATTTTAGGGTTTTCAGCCGATTTGGCAAAAAGCTTACTTTAGAATAGAAACAAAGGAAAGCAAAAAGGAGGCAACCGTTGGGTTGCCTCCTTTTTATTGAAGATTATGGCGTGGCCGTCTTGGCCTTATTGGCTGATTCGCCTGGTCGACCGGACTTGTTGTCCAAAATCAATTCACGAATTAAGTTCACGACTTCGGGGTTTTCGGGCAGCTTTGAGTGCTGGGCGTTATCGCCGGAAACCGTGGTTTGCGTGTACTTGGCGACTTTTTTCTGGAAGATATACTTACCGGACAAGACGGATTGCACGTTGACCGTTCCGTCATCCGTATAGTCATCCGAGCCGGCGACGGAATAGACCGTCAGGTCGGATGGCAGCTCGTCTGATCCGTCAATAAAGTCACTTAACATGGTCGTTTTCTTCGTCGTGGATGATTCGGAGAAGTTAAAGGGTGTCCCGAGTGTCATCAGCGTCTTGATGTGGAAACTAGTTGCGGAGTAGTAGTTTTCCAGGTAATCCGTCCAAATCAAGCCACCGTTTGAGTGGCCGACGGCCGAGAAGTTTCGGAAGTGATACTTGGATTGCAAGTCCGTCATGACCGTTCCAAGTGATTGGGCGTCGGCTTGAACCGTTGGGTAATTATCCTGGTTCCGTTCAAAGCCGACCACAATAAATGGCTGGCGGCTAGAAGTGGAGAGATGACCAGAATAGGACAAGGAACCATCCGTGTTCACCTGCACCTTCAAAATGGAATGGGTACCAGAAGAGGACTTGCTCTCTGAATTAAGCGTAGTAAAGAGCGAGTTGAAACGCTGAATGGTCGCCGATGAACCGGGCACAAAGATGACTGGTTGAATCCGTGACTTTTGGATGGCCCGGTCGTTTTGGTGCTCGGAAAGCATCCACATGCGACCAAGGACGGCGAGAATGACAACGGCGACGATTGTTAGGGACAGGGCCCACTTCGATGAACGAGCGGTTGTCTGCCAGAAAAGTCGGAGTTTTTTAGGCCAAGAAAGTCCTTGTTTACTTGATTGAGCCATTGGCATCCTCCTTTTCAAGGCGTTTTACAAAGGGCCAGTAGATGGCAACCGACCCGAGCAAAATGATGCCCGTTATTAACAGGGCATCGAGTGGGGTCTGAGAGGCAAAAAATGAAAGCAACAGGTGTGGGGCCCCGGATGGCGTCGAGAAAACCGTTGGGCGCAGAACGCCGACTTTAATGAAGAAAGAGGTTAGCGCAGTACCGTAAGTTGACGCCAAAACCATGGGCACCAAAGTCAGGGGCCGGGAAAAGAGCGGTAATCCGTAGGTTAAGATTTTATTGGAATCAAAGACAGCAGGAACCAGTGACCAGAGGCCTAACCGTCGGTTTTTGCGTTGCTTCAAAAAGAGCAAGCAAATGGCCAGTGCCAGTGTGCCACCAACACCACCAATCAAAGCCGAAGTCGTCAAAACCGAATAGGGGTTTTGCGGATAGGGCAAGGTGGCCATGATAGCTTGATAAACGGCATTGAGGTTGCCGTTTACCTGGGATAGATCCGTTGCTGCCGTCGTGAGGTCGGTGGGGATGGCAAATCCGAGAAAAAAAGCGATGGGCAGCAAAATGGCGGTGATGATCATGCCGTACCAGTGGGAGAAGAAGTCAAGCGAGAAGAACCCATTAAAGGAAGCTTGGCTAACCTGACTGGGAATAATTGAGCAGAGGGTAATCAGCAAGGTCAAGATGATGGCCGCCCAGAAAAGATAGGCAAAGCCAAAATCGGTTAATTTTCCCTTGGTCCATTTGGTCAAATAAACAAAGGACAGGTTGGATAGGTAAGTGACAAGCAAAACGAAGACCAGGTAGATGGCTGATTGGTTGGCATAGGTAAAAGTCGTTAGACCATAAATCAAGGCCATGGCAAAGCTAACTAAAACGGGCAGCATCTCGTCTTTTACAAAACCAAGGTCGTCGAGTTTGGCTTCGAGATAATACTTCGTCCACAAAGCGGCGACAAAGGCGAGAATGAGGTAATCAAAGGCAGCTGTCAGTGACTGCAAATTCTGCGCAAAAAACATCAGCTTCAAGCGCACGTGAAAAATCGTGGGGATGAGGGCAGAGGGTTCAAAGAAGAGCTTACCAACTAAATGAAGGTAAACGTTAATGATGACGAACGGCACGACTTTTTTGAAAGCGGCAAAAAGGGTTTTAATTGGTAAATGGGTTAACCATCTGTTGTCAAAGTCGACGAGCTTATTGAGCGTTTTCGAAAACATAGGGACCTTCTTTACTTCAAGCCTGTTCCGACTGGCTATGCACTAGCTGATTTTGTGCTATAATAGGCGAAGTATTTTGTTGTGTAGTAACGGCCAATCTGCCGCTAATTATACACTAATTGGAAAGAATTTGGGGGCATGTCGCGATGTTTCAACGCTTCATCAAACGGCCTTGGGTTGCCTTTGTGGCGAAAACCTTGGCTTATTTTCTAATCATGTTGTTCTTAATTTATTTATACGGTTACTCGGGTGTAACCGGTGGTCACTTTATCTATAACGAGTTCTAAGAGGTTTCAAAATGATTGAAAATATTTACCAACACATTGATCAGTACGCTACAGAAAACCCAGACAAAATCGCCTACAACGAAATGGGTGTTACCCACACTTATGGCGAATTAAAGGCTTATTCCGATTCACTGGCCGCCTTTTTAGACGAACAGGGAATTGCCGAAAAGGCACCAATCATGGTTTTTGGTGGTCACCAATTCGAAATGGTTGCCGCTTTCTTGGCTGCCGTTAAGTCCGGACACGCCTATGCCCCTGTTGATAAGGATTCGACAAACGATCGAATCGAAAACATCTTGGAAATTGGGCAACCAGCCGCTGTGATTGCCTTGGATGAATTGCCAATGGCCATTACGTCCGTTCCCGTTTACCAGGGCGAAGAGTTGACGAAGGCCTTTACGGCGAACCGCTCTTATGAATTGACGCACCCGGTTTCGGGGGATGAAAACTACTACATCATCTTCACGTCAGGAACGACTGGTAAGCCAAAGGGTGTTCAGATTTCCCACAAGAACGCACTTTCTTACATTAACTGGATGCTTGGGGATGACTTTGACTTGAAAGACGGTCAAAACATCTTGGCCCAAACGCCATTCTCCTTTGATGTGTCCGTCATGTCATGGGCCGGTGCTTTGTTGACCGGTGGTGTGATGAAGGCTTTGCCAAAAGAAGTGGCCGATGACTTTAAGCAGCTCTTTGCGGCTTTGCCAGAAATGGACTTGGACCGTTGGGTTTCAACGCCATCATTTGCCAACGTGGCTTTGTTATCACCGGATTTCAACGCCGAAAACTATCCTCGTTTGAAGACTTTTCTCTTCTGTGGTGAAGTGTTGACCTCTGCTACTTCAAAGAAGTTGCGCGAGCGCTTCCCTGAAGCAAAGATCTACAACACCTATGGACCAACAGAAGCCACGGTTGCCGTTTCCGCTTTGGAAATTACGGACGAGGTCTTGGCCAAGTATGACAAGTTGCCAATTGGTTATATGAAAGAAGATATGACGGCAACCATCATGGACAAGGAAGGCACGGTCTTGCCTGCTGGTGAAGCCGGTGAGCTTGTTTTGTCAGGACCTGCTGTTTCAAAGGGTTATCTAAACAATCCTGAAAAGACGGCAGCCGCCTTCCTCGAAGTGGCTGGTCAACCAGGATACAAGACCGGTGACCTCTGTTATGCTGACGCCGATGCCCTCTTGCATTACAAGGGCCGGATGGACTTCCAAATCAAGTTGCACGGTTTCCGAATCGAGCTTGAAGAGGTGGCCCAGCACTTAACGCAATCACAGTGGGTTGAACAAGCCGCTGCCGTTCCACGTTACGATCAAAATGGTGACGTCAAGCAGATGCTGGCCATTGTGGTGCCAAAGAAAAACGACTTTGAGAAGCCTTTGGATTTGACCAACGCCATCCGCACGGATTTGAAGGATATCATCATGCCATACATGATGCCAACCCGTTTCATCTACCGTGACAAGATGCCGTTGACGCAAAACGGAAAGATTGATTTGAAGGGCTTGATTGCTGAGGTGAACGGCAATGCCTAACTTACAACCCTATGCAGATCCCAACTATTTCGTTTACCTCCTGTTGGCCCTGGTGCCACTCGCGGTTGGCCTCTACTTCGGGAAGCGCTTCGTTACCTACGAGATTCTGGTTTCCTTAGCCTTTATTTTTTTGATTTTTGATGAAGGTCACTACGTAAATCAGGGTGTTGCCCTCATTATTTACTCGATTTGGCAATTCTGTTTAGCCTGGGGCTACATTACTTACCGAAAAAAGTACAATAATGGCCTGGTCTTTTATGGAACAGTGGCGCTTTCAATCTTGCCAATTATTTTGGTCCGACTGTCGGGCGCTGGTATTTTCCACACCCAACTGTCCCTGCTCGGTTTCTTGGGTATTTCTTATCTGACTTTTCGTTCGACCGGAATGATTATTGAAGCCCGCGATGGCGCGGTTAAGAACTTCCATCCCGTGATGTTCTTGCGCTTCATGCTCTTCATGCCGACTTTGTCATCTGGACCAATTGACCGTTATTCGCGTTTTGCAAAAGATGCGGCGGTTGCGCCAGAACGTAGCCACTACATCGATATGCTTGGCAACGCGACGAAGAAGTTGTTCTTAGGATTTGTTTACAAATTTATTTTGTCTTACTACTTTGGTCAAATGGTCTATCCATATTTCCAAAGCATGGCAATGTCGGATGCTCACCATGGCATGATCTTGTCTTGGTGGTTGATTCCAGTTGCCTATTCCTACGGCATGTATCTCTTCTTTGACTTTGCCGGTTACTCACTCTTTGCCCTGGCCATTTCATACGTCATGGGTATTGAGTCACCAATTAACTTTAACAAGCCATATGGTTCAAAGAACATTAAAGAGTTCTGGAACCGTTGGCACATGTCACTGTCTTTTTGGTTCCGTGACTTTGTCTTCATGCGCTTCGTTTTCTTAATGTTGAAGAAGAAGTGGATTAAGAACCGCAACACCGTGTCAACCATCGCTTATTTTGTTAATATGTTGGTGATGGGACTCTGGCACGGTTTGACCTGGTATTACGTGCTCTATGGTTTGATGCACGCCAGTGGAATGGCCCTAAACGATGCTTGGATTCGCTTTAAGCGCAAGCACAAGGGACTGGTGCCACACAACAAGTTTACCGAAGGGTTTGCCGTCGTTTTGACCTTCCACTTCGTCTTGTTAACCTTCTTGGTTTTCTGTGGCTTCCTAGATACTTTCTGGTTCCACCGTTAAAAACAAGTAACTAAAGAATAGAATAGCGAGGAAATATAAAATGGATGTAAAAGCAGGTGTATTAGAAATTATCCAAGACGTAACTGGTGAGGACATGTCCAACCAAATGGATGAAAACCTTTTTGATTCAGGTTTGCTTGATTCAATGGCAACGGTTGAAATGCTGCTTGCTTTGGAATCACGTTTCAACATCCAAGCGCCAGTTTCAGAATTGGCTCGTGAAGATTGGGATACGACCAACAAGATCGTGGCAAGTGTTACTTCACTGATGGGATAAAACCTCATGTCGAACAAGAAAAAACTTTGGCGGATTTTTGGTCCAGTGCTGGTTGCCTTTGGCTTGTTAGCACTGGTCTTCCTTCTGCCATTCTCTTTAACGAATTATAGTCAAAAGAGTTTACAAGAATCGTCCGTTTCTTTTTCAAACCAATTGGTTAAAGGCGAAGCGGTCAAAAACGCCGCTTTTGCGGATAAAAAAGTGAATTATGTGCCATTCTTTGGTTCGTCTGAACTTTCTCGAATCGATTCGCTTCACCCTTCGGTTTTGGCTGAAAAGTATCACCGGAACTACCAACCCTTCATGTTGGGAAAGGCCGGTTCGGATTCCCTCGTTCACTTCCTGAACATGCAGGAAATGCAGGGAACCTTGAAGACGAAAAAGGCCGTTTATGTGGTTTCACCACAATGGTTTACCAAGACGGGGTCGGATGCCGGCTTTGATCTGTTCTACTCGCCTTTGCAGGTGGTGGACTGGTTATTAAACCTTGACCAAAACAAGCCAAGGGCAACCGATCAGTTCGTGGCTTCACAAGTCTTGCAGCGTTCCGTTGTTAAAAACAACGCTTATTACAACCGACTTTTGACAAAGGTTGAAAAGGGCGAGCAGTTGTCAGAAACCAATCTGTCAACCTTGCGATTGAAGCACCGGATTTTGTCTCGACAAGATGCGCTGTTCTCCCGTTTTGAAAAGACATCAAACTATCAAAACCGTGTCTTGCCAGCTGCTAAGTCCTTGCCAACGACCTACTCAAAGAATGTCTTGGACCGCATTGGTTATGATGAAGGAAAGAAGGGGACGTCAAACAACCCATTCCACATTAAGAACTCCTTCTACACGACCCGGGTAATGGCCGAAAAGAAGGCTTTGAAGGGCGCACAAAAGGACTATGATTACACACAGTCCGTTGAGTATGCCTACTTCCAGTCTGTTCTTGATAACTTCGCTAAGAACCACACGGACGTGATGTTTGTCATTACGCCGGTTAACCAGCGTTGGGCCAAGTACACTGGTTTGAACAATACGATGTACCAGCAATCGGTTCAAAAGATTAAGTATCAGTTGCAAAGCCAAGGCTTTAACAACATCGCCGACTTGTCACAAGACGGCGGCGAAGACTACTTTATGCAGGATACGATTCACGTCGGTTGGCGTGGATGGTTAGCATTGGATCAGTACTTGAATCCGTTCTTGTCGAGTGCCAAGACGGAAACAAACTACCAGATTAATAACCGGTTCTTATCAAAGGATTGGCAGAACTTAAAGCCGAGTCAACAATCGGTTGAAAGTTTCCAATAATGAACAAAAAGAGCGTTGCAGAGCGATTTATTCGCCCAAGCAACGCTTTTTTGTTAGAATAAAGGTATGATTATTGGTATTGGAAACGACATGGAATCCATTGCTCGAATCGAGGCGGTCCTCGAACGACGGCCAAATTTTTTGTCGACAATTTTGACAAAAGAAGAGATTCAAGCCGCTTCGGAACGAACGGGGAAACACTACCTGGAGTTTGTTGCGGGTCGTTTCTCAGCCAAAGAGGCTTATTCAAAGGCCCTTGGGACCGGCATCGGGAAAAAGGCAGCTTGGCAGGATATCACCATTTTGAATGCACCCTCCGGCCGTCCGGAGATCCGTGTTCGAGGGCAGAAAGCGACTTTGTCTGTGGCCATTACCCATTCTGGGGACTATGTTTCAACAATTGTGGTGATTGAGAAACTGTCCTGCTTTGAAAGAATGAAGAAGAAACACTGGGAGAAAAAACGCTAATGAATAAGAACGAAGCCCTAACTCGCCGTGGGTTGGCCTTTCTTCGATCAAAAGAGGCGCTTGTTCAAAACGCAAAAAAAACCATGGCACAGGCTCACGCCAAGCGCTTGATTGCCGTTATTAAAGCCAACGCCTACGGCCATGGCGATGTTTGGGCAGCAAAAACACTCTACGAACAGTTGGCTGTTCATGACTTTGCCGTGGCCACGGTGAAAGAAGCCTTGCGTGTTCGTGCCGCTTTTTTGAAAGAAGACGTTCAAGTCCTTTTGTTGGGCGTGCAACCGGCAGAGCAAGCCGCTTTGATGGCTGAAAACAAGATTGCAACGGTGGCTGGCTCATTCGATTGGCTACGCCGTGCAAAAGAGTCGTTAAAGGCTGAAAAGCGCCAGCAACGACTGGTTGTTCATTTGGCCGTCGATACGGGAATGGGCCGTGTTGGCGCAAAGACCGAAGAGGAGTTAGCCTCAATGGTGGACTTTGTTCGGCAAGATGAGAGCTTTGAATTGGGTGGCGTCATGACGCATTTTGCCACGGCCGATGATCATAATCAAGCGTATTACGATCAGCAGCTAGCCGATTTCATCCACTTGGTCACGGACCTGGACATTCCTGAGAAATACTGGCACCTGGCTAATTCGGGTAGTGCCCTCTTCCATGCCGATCAAGTACCAACGCAGACCATCCGTGTTGGGGCGGCGCTTTACGGCTTTAATCCGGCTGATGGAGAATATGCCTTGCCAATTGACTTAGAACCCGTGGGTCGCTTGGTTGGCCGTATTTGGGCGGTCCACCGGCTCTTAAAGGGGGAATCGCTTTCCTACGGGGCAACCTATACGGCTAAAAAGGATGAGTGGGTCGCCACGGTACCGATTGGCTATGCCGATGGCTGGACGAGACGACTTTCCGGGATGTCGGTGCTGGTGAATGGGCAACGAGAGAAAGTCTTGGGCCGGGTGACGATGGATCAAATCGTCATTTCTTTGCCGGAAGCATTACCCGTGAACACCGAAGTGACCTTTATTGGGCAGGAGGGTTCAGAAAGCATTTCGATTGAAGACGTCGCTCGTTATGCCGGGACCATCCCGCACGAAATACTAACGGGCATCTCAGACCGGGTTCCCCGTGTTGACGTCGACTGATAAAAGGGCCTTAGCCCGTACATAGAAAAGGAAAAAAGATGACAGCAGATTATGAAAACGTTCGCCGAGGGGACGTCTTCTTTGCGGACTTAAAGCAGGGGGTTGGCTCCGAACAAAGTGGGGTTCGGCCAGTCCTGATTATTCAAAACGACCGGGGCAATCAGAATGCGCCAACGACCATTGTGGCAGCGATTACTTCCAAGATCATGAAGGCAAAATTGCCGACCCATGTTCTGCTCCCCGAAAAAGAAGGCATCATGAAAAAGGATTCGATCATTTTAACCGAGCAGGTTCGGACGGTCGATAAGTTGCGCCTGCGCGATCGAATTGGGCATTTGGAAGCAAATAATGATACGATGAAGGCAGTTGAAAAGGCCTTGCTCGTTTCGCTCGGGATTTCAGCGAAAGGGCTTTAATTTAACCTTAATCTATTCCTGTTAATTTGGTAAGAATAAGGATTCACTCGGCTTTTAGAAGGGAAGGCAAACATGGCAAAAGCAATTAAAATTTTATTGATCGAGGACGATCAGAATTTAGCGGATAACATCGTTGGCTTCTTACAAGACTTTGCTGATGTGACGGCCGTAACCGATGGGTTGGACGGCGAGTTTGAGGCAAAGGAGTCACCCTTTGATTTGATTATCTGTGATTTGATGCTACCGGGCCAATCGGGTCTGAACATCATTAAGAACGTTCGTGAGGCCAAAGTCGTGACCCCTGTTTTGATTTTGACGGCCAAGGCTTCTTTGGATGACAAGATTGAAGGCTTTAACGTTGGGGCAGATGACTATCTAACCAAGCCCTTCCACCGCGAAGAACTGTTGGTTCGTGTCAAGGCTTTGCTCCGTCGTACGGGCGTTTACTCAGAAGATAACACCATCACGGTTGGCGAATTGACAATCAACTTGGAAAACCGCGGTGTTCAGGTTCATGGACAGTCCGTCAAGCTGGTTGGAAAAGAATTCGATATTTTGACTTATCTGGGTCAAAACAAAAATATCATCGTGACCCGTGATCAGATTTTTGATCGTGTCTGGGGCGTTGATTCTGATACGACCATTAACGTTGTGAACATTTACTTGAATAATCTCCGCCGAAAGTTGGAGGCCGTTGATCAGGGTGGCTTAATCAAGACCTTGCGAAACATTGGCTTTATTCTTGAGGTGCCAGATGACGAAGCTGATTAACCGAAAACAACAGATTGATAATTTCGCCACCTTGGCCCTGGGCTTGATGGTGATTTTTACCTTTCTAGCCGGTGTGATTTTTTGGATTTACACCTTTACGATTTATGACAACTCTGACCGTGTCATTAATCAATACGTCTCCTACTACCAGCAATCCGCAATAGATGATGGTGGTTCGGATACAGATCCCACGAAAAAAACGGGGAAGTCCGTCACCATGGCGCACCCCGATGAATTCCGTGGGAACATGCTTTACTTTGATGAAAAGGGCAACCAAATTGAGGGGCAGGCAGCAACTGGTGCCAAAAACGTGTTGAACCGAAAAATCACGCTGAAGTTTGATAAAAACGATTTGGGTGAGAGCCCAAAGACTGTTTATAAGAACAAAACCTACCTGCGTATTCAGGCGGTCAAGTTCAAAAAAGGAACGGTTGTCGTGCCTGGTGGCGCCGGTGTTCAGTCGGCCGCTTACGGTTATGTCTTCGTGGATGTGACGGACACGGTTGTGAACCTGAAGAAGTTCCAGGACGTGTTGATTTGGTCCTTTGTCTGGGCCTTTATCTTCGCCCTCTTCTTTGCTTATTTCGTGTCAAGGCAGTCAATGAAACCCATCTTACGTGCCTGGCAGCAGCAACAAGACTTTGTTAATAACGCCGCCCACGAATTACGGACACCGATGTCTGTTATTCAGGGTAAATTGGAAACGATGCTGACCAAGCCGACGGCAACAATCCGCGAAGAGTCCGAAGCCGTTATTTTGTCACTGTCTGAGGTTCGTCGATTGAATTCGTTAACCAATAACATGCTGACTTTGGCCAAGTCGGGCTCGAACATGACCAAGATTGAAAAGGAGAAGACAGATATTCAGGCCTTCATGGTCAAGGTCCTCTCCCCCTATGTTGAGATGGGCAGTTTGTCCGATAAGCAGGTCAAAGTCGATGTTGACGTCAAACAAAAGGTGGCCATCGATCGCAAGCGCATTCACCAACTGCTGGTCTTGCTAATGGATAACGCGTTGAAGTATTCAGAAGATGGGGATGCCATCCGTGTTTCGGCAAAAGTTGAAAAGAAACGGTTGGTCATTGCCGTGGCCGATACAGGCCGCGGTATTTCCGCTGAGGGGAAAAAGCACATCTTTGATCGCTTTTACCGCGAAGATAAGACTGGGAACCGCCAAACGGGTGGTACTGGCTTAGGGCTTTCCATCGCCGAATGGATTGTCCGTGCCCACAATGGTAAAATTACCGTAATTGATAACAAGCCGAAGGGAACGATTTTCCGCGTGACTCTTCCGCTTTAACGAAGGATTGAAGGAGTTTTGCTGATGCGCCGGCATATCGTCTTTATAAAAAGTAAATTTTGGCCAACCATCGCGCTGGTAATCGCCCTATTCGTTGGGGCAGGCGTGGTTTTCGCTTCGACTTTACCAAATTCTTGGTACCAAGCACGTTTAGCAAAGGCAACGCATACCAACGCCTCTGGAACAGCGACGGTTGCAGCCGTTGCCTATACATCCAATGACAAGGCTAAGACTGCTTTCACAAAGGTTAAAAACGCCGTTGTCACGGTGCAAAACCTACAAAAGTCCGCCTCGCTGGAAGACGGTGCAGGCGCCTTTGATAGTCAGAATAAGAATACGGATAGTAATAACTATCAAACGGCCTCGCAGGGTTCGGGTGTTGTTTTAAAGATTAACAAGGGGTCGGCCGATATCATTACGAACTATCACGTCATTGAGAATTCGGCGGCGATTCAGGTAGTCGATGCGAACGGTGATAAGGCAACGGCTACGATTTTGAAATCGGATGCCAGCCAAGATTTGGCGCTGATCCGCGTGAAGTCAACCGCCTTTAAGAAGGTGGCCACGCTCGCCGATTCCGACAAAGTCGTCACTGGTCAAAACGTGATGGCGATCGGCTCGCCTTTGGGCGCCGACTACTCGTCAACCATGACAAAGGGCATCGTGTCACAGGCCAAGCGTTCCTTAACGGCCAATGAAACCAATAATAAAGCTGTGACGGTTATTCAAACGGACGCAGCCATTAACCAGGGAAATTCTGGTGGCGCTTTGATTAACGATGCCGGTCAAGTGATTGGCATTGCCTCGTCAAAGATTACGGCTTCCGCGCAAAACACCAACGTGGAGGGGATGGGCTTTGCCATTCCGTCAAATCAGGTAGCGGACTTTATTAAGTCTTAAAAATAAAAACGGTGCGTTCAATTGAACGCACCGTTTTCTTTTGGTCTTTGTTAAAATAAAGGCATTAGCCAAGTGTTGCTTGGTACCAGTCTTGCACTTGCTTTGGGTTTAAACGTTCCCCGTGGCCGATTTGGTCAACCTTCTTGCCGTTTTCGAACAAAACGAAGGCTGGAATACCCTTGAGGCCGAATTGGCTGGCCCAGTCGAGGTTGTCATCACGATCAGCATCCATCCAATCGGCTGTCTTTTCGACCTGGTCACGAATGCCTTGAACAAAGGGCTTGATTGCCTTGCAATCGCCACACCAGTCGGCTGATAAGAAAACAAGGTGCCGACCTGGTTGGTTGATGAACGCAGTGAGTTCGTCATTTGAGTGTGCTGTTGATTGATACATAATCCACCTCCATTTCTCTATAGTTTAGCACAGTTTATTAAATTGGTCTACTTCATTTTCAAACATAAAAAGAGGGGCGTATGCCAAAAATTAATTCTTTTGACAAGCAAAAAGGTGAACCGGTTCGTTCAAAAGAGCTGACACCATCAAAACTGAAAAAGCGACTTGCAAGTGGCCCGATAAAAGCTGAAGAGGACTTTTCCTTCTTCTCCCTTGTGAATCAGGGACGGTCCAAAAGCGACTTTTTAGCGCTTTTGGCACTGGTCGAGAAGGGACAAAAGATTTTGAAACGTCCGATTTTGGTCCACCTTAGGACAGGGGATCTAAGGCCGGAGGATGTTGGCTCCTTTGTCCAAGAGATGCTGGCAAAAGACCTCGTCAATTTTTTAGTGGTGCGAGGCGACTTTCGTCTGCATGAAGACGGCTATCAACAAGCCGAGGCGCTGCTTTCAGCACTCCATCGAGAAAGTAAGGGGGCCTTCTTTTTGGCCGGAACAATTGATCCAACAGCCGCCGATTTAGAAGAAATCCTCGAAAGAATCAAAGCAAAGAAGGTGGCCGGGGCTGCGCTTTTAATCAGTCAAATCGCCTTAGACGCTGAGCCCTTGTTGGTTCTACAGAATGCAATGGCGCTGTCGTCAGCGGCCCGTTTACCACTTTCGGCCGGGCTTATTCATCAACCGACGGCAAAGCAACTCACCTTCTTAAGGGAAAAGTTTGGATTGAGCATACCGGCTAACTTTTTACGGGAGCCGAAGAAAAGGGCGGCGCTTGTGGAAAAAGAGCTGTTTGAAGGAAACTTTTCCGTCTTTCATTATTTTTCGTTGCCAGATTAGAAAATGAGACTGTTCAAGTGCGATAAAAAGAGCTAGAATAATGGTTCTTGAGACCTTTTTCAAAGTCTTGTCCGACCCTTTTTTTATCCATATAAAAGGGGTACAATAAATATTTATTAAGAGAAAAGTTGGAGAGAAACCATGTTTCGAAACCTAAAACGTGTCATTATTGGAAAACCTTTGAAAAGCTCAGAGGCCGCGGGTCAATCGCTGACCAAGTCCAAGGCCTTAGCCCTGCTGTCTTCCGATGCCCTATCGTCCGTTGCCTACGGAACGGAGTCAATCACCTCGGTTTTGATTACTGCCGGGGCCGTTGCCCTTTGGCTGCAGTTGCCAATTGCCATGATCATTTTGATTCTCTTGGCAGCCATTGTGCTTTCTTACCGACAAATTATTAAGGCCTACCCTAATGGTGGTGGCGCCTACACCGTGGCCAGCCAAAACTGGGGCGCCAAAGCCGGCTTGGTGGCCGGTGGGTCGCTGCTTGTTGACTACATGTTGACCGTGGCCGTTTCGGCTTCCGCTGCAGCGGATGCCATTACGGCGGCCGTGCCCGCACTTTTACATTTTGCGGTGCCACTTTCAATCATGACAATCTTAATTTTAACGGCGTTGAACCTTCGTGGGCTGCGTGAATCGGCCAACTTCTTGATGGTTCCGGTTTATTTCTTCATCGTGGTGATGGCCATTACGATTCTCTACGGCCTTTTTCAGGCCGCAACGGGGGCCATTCCAGCCCATCAAGCAGCTAAGATTGGAACAGACTTTTCTGGCTTGACCATGATTTTCTTCTTGCGTGCGCTGTCGTCAGGTTCTTCCTCGTTGACTGGTGTTGAAGCCATTTCAAACGCGGTGCCAAACTTTAAGGAACCAAAAGAAAAGCATGCAGCAACGACTTTGACGATGATGGCTGCGATCTTGGCCTTCTTCTTCATCGGCATTACCTTCTTGTCTTACTGGTATGGAATTCGCCCAAACGCCCATTCCACCGTTTTGTCACAAATTGCGGCTGAAACCTTTGGCGGGCACAACCTCTTCTTTTACTTGGTTCAGCTCGCAACGGCCTTAATCCTGGCCGTTGCCGCCAACACTGGTTTTTCCGCCTTTCCGGTGCTGGCCGTGAACCTGGCAAAGGATAAGTATTTACCACACCTTTATTTGGATAAGGGTGATCGCTTAGGTTATTCAAACGGTATCTTGTCCCTTTCGATTGGGGCCATCATTTTGACCGTTATTTTCCACGGGTCAACGGATAACTTGATTCCACTTTATGCCGTGGGTGTTTTCGTTCCCTTTACGCTTTCCCAATCCGGCATGATTGTTCACTGGCACCGAAATCGTCATGATGAGCGTTTCTGGTGGTTTAAGTCCGTAATCAACTTCATCGGGGCAGCGATGTCGGCTGGTTTGGTGATTGTTCTTTTCGTGACACGGTTGAATCACGTTTGGCCATACTTGCTCATTATGCCTTTGGTGATGTTCTTGTTCTTCAAGATCCGTCGTCACTACGAAGCGATTGCACGCCAACTGCGTTTGCAATACGTCAATAATGTTGAATCCGTTCGCCATGAATACGATGGCTCAACGGCCATTGTCCTGGTGTCGAACTTGACGCGTGTGACATCTGAAGCCGTTGATTACGCCCAGTCAATCGCGACAAAAGTCGTCGCCATGCACGTCTCCTTTGACGATAATCCGGGTCGTGAAGCAAAGATTCAGGCACAGTTCAAAGAGGACTTTGGCGACGTACGTTACGTGGATGTGCATACCTCGTATCGATCAATTGTGAAACCGGTCGTTGGCTTTGTTTCCAAAGTTTCGAAGCAATCGGAAAAGATTAATCATTCCGTGACGGTCATCATTCCACAGTTTGTGCCAAAGAAACCATGGCAAAATATCTTGCATAACCAATCGTCGCTCCGCTTACGCGCGGCATTATCGACGATGAATAATATCTCAATCTCAACGTATTATTACCACTTGTCTGAGTAAGTGTTTGAAAGGTCGGGCCCGTTTGGGACCTGACTTTTTTGTGGGTAAGAGGGCAAAGGAAAAAAGAAAGCCTCAATATTTAGCAGGCAATCAAAAAGGCCGACAAGAAATTTCTTGTCGGCCTTTTTTGCGTTTTGTTTTAGAAGGTTTCGGCTGGTACTTTTTCGAGCTTTTCCGTCCAGTTGACGTCTGGATACTTGCGCTCCAAAGCCGTCGCCAGTACGCGCTTGGCTAAGTTCCCATTCCGGGTGAAGATTGGTCCGTGGAAGTAAGAACCGTAGACGTTGTGATAAATCACGCCTTCTGACTGGTCCATTCCGTTGTTTCCCTTACCGGAAACAACCGTTCCAAGTGCTTTTTCGCCCTTGCCTAAGAAAGTCCGGCCCTGGTGATTTTCAAAGCCGTGGTAGGTTTCACCGGTTTCGTTGTTTTTAATGACGATGTCACCGGTTAGACGGGTGCCGGCAGCGACTTTGACAGAAGGGTCCGTCATGTTGGTCGTGTAGTGGTCCATGACGCCGATGCCATCCACCTTGGTGCCGTCAGCCATCTCCATGTAGTGGCCTAACAGTTGGAAGCCACCACAGACGGCCAAGAGTGGGCCGTCGTTTTCGATGTATTCTCGGAGTGCTTCTTTTTTACCAACCATATCCTTGGCCACGATGGTTTCTTCGTAGTCTTGGCCACCGCCAAAGAGGACAAAGTCGTAAGCTTTTGGATCAAAGTCGTCGTTCAAGGAAACTAATTGATCATCAATCTCAACACCAATCTGCTTTGCGTAGTAGCGCAAGGCGATGATGTTACCATAATCGCCATAGGTGTTCATCAAGTCACCGTAAAGGTGTGCGAGTGAAAGCGTGTACTCTGCCATTAGAATTCCTCCTTAATGTAGCCCTTTGCTTGCAAAACGGCCCGGACCTGCAACATGGCCGTATAGGTTGCGGCTAGGTAGACTTTGTTGGTTGGGGCTGCTTCGATTGCTTGGATGATTTCTTCGGTCTTTGGGAAGGTTTCTTTGATATCAAAGCCGGCCATTTTGAGTCGAACGGTGATGTCCTTATAGCGTTCACCACCCGTCATGACAGCCTTGAGCTGGCTATCGTGCAAGCGTTCGAACTCAGCATCCCAAATCCAAGAGGTATCAATGCCATCGGCGTAATTAGCATTCAGCATAGCCAAAAGCGTGAAGGGGTCTTTTTCCGTTTGCATCATATCAATGACGGTGTTGGTACCAACCGGATTTTTGATTAGAAGAATCGTCAGATCCTTGTCACCAATTTTTAAGGATTCTTGGCGACCAAAGACCTGCTTGTTTTCTTCAAATGCGGTCTTCATCTCTTCTGGGGTCACATCGAAGGCCTTACCGACCGTGTAGGCAGCTAAGGCGTTATAGATGTTATAGAGGCCACCAATTTCGATTCGCAGTGGCTGTCCGTCAATGGCAAAGCGCGAATACTTTGGCGTTAATTCATCGACAGCGGTGACGGCGGTGTTAAGGGCTGGTCGAGCGAAAGTGTCCGTTTTAGAGAAGTACTTACCCAGGTTGGCGTAAGTGATGAAATTGTAGTGGAGCACCGAGTGGTCGGTCGGACTCAAAATACCATCCGTGTTGTTTGGCGCTTTTAGATCTTCGAACTTGGCCGCCGGCACGTTGTCAAAGCCGTAGTAAAGGCGCTTGTTATCGTAATCACCACGAGCAAAGATTGGTGAATCCGCATTGGTAATGACGGTCGCATCGGGCGCCTGATGAATGCCGTCGATAATCTTTTCATAAGTGGAATAGATTTCACCATAACGATCGAGCTGATCGCGGAAAAGGTTCGTCAAAACGAAATACTTCGGTTGGATAGCCTTTGTCAAAGATAAAACGTTGGCCTCGTCAACTTCGAGGACTGCTACCGGCTTCTTGCCGTTTGGCGATGGGGTGACCTTCGTTGTTAACAGCGTACCGGCAATCCCCTGGACCATGTTTGAGCCAGAAGGGTTGGTAATAACCGAATAACCACCGGCTTTGAGGATACGGGTGATTAAAGCTGTCGTCAGCGTTTTTCCGTTCGTTCCGGTAACCACCACGAGGTCAAAGTCGGCCGCAACGGCCGACAAGACATCGGGATCAATGGAAACCGCGAGCTTACCTGGTAACGAGGTGCCCCCTCGCTTTAGAATGTCGTGTAGGATAAAGTGCGATGATTGGGCCGTGAACTTGGCCAATTGGCTTTTCAAAGACATGAACCGCCCTCCTTTTCTAAACCCCTATTTTACCACGGGATGACCCTTTTTTGACAAATTGGTCTGGGCCATCGTCAGAAGGGGTAAAAATTGCTATAATGGACAAGATAATGAAGAGAAAACGGGTGAGTACTTTGGCACAGTTATACTTTGAATACGGCGCAATGGGCTCGGGTAAATCAATTGAAATCTTAAAGGTTGCCCATAACTATGAATCACAGGGAAAAGAGGTCTTACTTCTCACCCCGATGATCAATGACCGGGATGGGGTTGGCATGATTGCTTCTCGAATTGGCTTGAAGCGACCTGCTCGTGTCATTGAACCGGACGCTGATCTCTATCAGATGATTCAAAAGGAAGGTGAACGCCGACAATTGGCGGCCGTCTTGGTGGACGAAGCCCAGTTCTTAAAAAAGGAACAGGTCGATCAATTGGCCCAGGTCGTCGATGATCTGCGGTTGCCGGTGATGACTTTTGGCTTAAAGCAAGACGCCTTTAACGAATTATTTGAAGGGGCCAAGCGTCTGATTGAAATGGCCGACAAGCTCGTTGAAATGAAAACAATCTGCTCGTTTTGCGGTCGCAAGGCCACGACGCAGTTACGTTTTAAAAACGGCCAACCCCAATATGCTGGGGAACAAATTCAAATTGGTGGGGATGAGGCTTATAAACCTGTTTGCCGTTACCACTGGTACCACCCAGACCTCGCGATGCTAAAAGAACAAGGGGATGAATAATGGATCCAATTTTTGCCCAGATTCAATCGGTTGTTGACCGTTATGATGAACTGAATCAAATGCTCGCCGATCCTGACGTGATGGGCGATTCCCAAAATTATATGAAGCTGTCCAAAGAAGCCGGTCAGATCCGCGAAACGGTTGAAACCTACCATCATTACCAGCAGGTGGTTTCGGGTATTGCGGATGCGGAGTCGATGCTAGGTGATCCAGAGATGGATGACTTGGCCAAGGAAGACTTGGCCACCTTGAAACCAGAAAAAGAAGCGCTGGAAGAAAAGCTGAAGATTCTCATGCTTCCTAAGGATGAAAACGATGATAAAAACATCATCATGGAAATCCGTGGTGCAGCCGGAGGGGACGAGTCCTCCCTTTTTGCAGCTGACCTTTTGGGGATGTATCGTCGCTATGCCGAATCCCAGGGATGGCAACTGCAAATTATTGATGAAACAACGACGGAAGTTGGCGGTTACAAAGAAGTGGCCGCGATGATCACCGGTGACAAAGTTTTTTCGAAGCTGAAGTTTGAGTCCGGTGCCCACCGTGTGCAACGTGTGCCAAAGACGGAAACGCAAGGACGGGTTCACACCTCGACGGCAACCGTCGGCATTATGCCAGAATTTGAGGAGGTCGACGCCGATGGCTTGATTGATCCAAAGGATGTCCGTGAAGATGTCTACCGTGCCTCTGGTGCCGGTGGTCAGCACGTTAACAAGACGTCGTCGGCGATTCGTTTGACCCACGAACCAACGGGGATTACCGTGGCGATGCAGGATGAGCGTTCCCAGCAGCAAAACCGTGCCAAGGCTTGGAAAGTCTTGAACGCCCGTGTCTACGATCACTTTGCGCAAGAAAACCAAGCAGAATACGCCGAGCAGCGTAAGACGGCCGTTGGTTCCGGGGACCGTTCCGAACGGATCCGGACCTATAACTACCCCCAAAACCGGGTGACGGATCATCGAATTGGTCTGACGCTGAATAAGTTGGACCGCATCATTGCTGGTGACCTTGGTGAAATTATTGACGCCTTGGTCCTTGCCGAACAGACAGCCAAGTTAGCTGCCTTAAACGAACAGTAATGGTGGCGTCAGAAGAAAGAGGCCTGCCAGGCCTGAACGAAACGGGGATGGGCCGCTTTGACCGCCAAGCTGGGCGATCATCTCGTTACCCTGGCAGTCAGCAGCCTCAGATCGCACTTTTAGAAGCCCGCAAGTGGGCCCTGTCCGAATTAACGGCAGCCGGCTTTTCCGAAGAAGAGGCAATCGATAACATTGATTTCTTATTAACAGGGGCTTTAAAAGTCAACTACGGCATGTTGCGCGCAAACTTAACCCGGGTCATGCCGGCCTGGTTGGCAGAACGTTGGCCGACCTGGATGGCTGCCTTGATTAAGAAGCGCCCCGCCCAATACGTGATTGGCGAAGCGCCCTTTTACGGGCGGGACTTTCTCGTCGATGAACGGGTCTTGATTCCAAGACCTGAAACGGAGTTGCTGGTCGATTGGGTTTTGCAGGATTTGAAGGCGGATTCGAATGCCTTGAATGGCTACCGCCTCTTAGACATTGGTACTGGCTCGGGCGCCATCGCCTTGACTTTGGCGGGGGAACGACCGGACTTGACTGTTACGGCTGCCGATATTTCAAGAGAGGCCCTAGCCGTTGCCTGGGAAAATCGAAAGCGGCTTGGTTTAACCGAACGCGTGACGCTCGTTGAATCCGACCTGCTGGCCGCCTTTTCGGGGGAACGTTTTGACATTATCGTTTCCAACCCGCCCTATATAAGACGGGATGGACAGGCTGAAATGGACGAGTCCGTTTTGGCCTATGAACCAGACTTAGCCCTTTACGCCGACCATGATGGCTTGGCACTTTATGAACGGATGGCTGCCCAGCTGCCGGATCACTTAACGGAAAACGGGCGGGCCTACTTTGAAATTGGTTACGACCAGGGAGCGGCCCTTGTGACACTTTTTAAAACCGCATTACCAACCGCTAGCGTGGAACTAAAAAAGGACCTTGCTGGCTTAGATCGAATGATTCGAGTGGAATTGCATGGAAACGAAACACTTTAACAATCAAAAACAATCACAAGATGACGCCGCACTGCTTTTGCAGCAGGGCGAAGTGGTGGCCTTCCCAACGGAAACCGTCTATGGCTTGGGCGCGGATGCAACCAATGACGAGGCGGTTAAAAAAGTCTTTGCGGCGAAGGGCCGCCCAGCGGATAACCCCTTAATTATGACGGTTGGTGAAGAAAGCCAATTGGACGACTACGTGACGGTTTCACAGCCTGCCAAAACGTTGATGAAAGCCTTTTGGCCGGGCTCTTTGACCATTATCTTGCCAATTAAGCCGGGCATGGTGTCGATGCTTGTGACCGGTGGCTTGCAAACGGCTGCGGTCCGCATGCCGGCAAACGAGGTGACGCGTTCATTGATTAAAAAGGCCGGCTTCCCAATTGTTGGGCCGTCCGCTAACCTGTCTGGGAAGCCTTCGCCAACGACGGCTGCCCACGTCGCCCATGATATGGACGGTAAAATAGCGGCCATTGTCGATGATGGGCCCACACAAATTGGCGTGGAATCAACGGTTATTGACCTGACAGCGAAGGTGCCCACCATTTTGCGAACGGGTGCGGTGACACAAGAAGAACTAGCGACCGCCCTTGGTCAAGAAGTGGTCGATGGGACGAGTAAAAAGGCGCTGGCCGCCGATCAAACGCCTAAAGCGCCCGGGATGAAGTACCGGCACTACGCCCCCGATAAAGACGTTTACGTCTTTGATCCACTCGACTGGTTTGACCTGCAGGGAGTGCTCCAACCAAGTGATGCCGTGATGGCAGAAGATCATTTGTTGGAACAACTGGCAAACAAGCAACAACCGTCCTGGTCACTCGGGCAAAGCTTGCAACAGGCTTCCGAGAACCTCTTTGCTGGGCTTCGCTACTTTGATGATCAAGCAGCGGTTGACCGGATCTACGTGCAGGCGATGCCTGACATGGGACTTGGGAAAGCTTATAACAACCGATTGGCCAAGGCCTCCGGTGGGCGACTTTTCCAAGGGGGAGATCGTGATTAAACCTTGCTATTTTGTAAGCGCTTTGATAAACTTAAATCGATAATAAGACTTTTCCAAAAAGGAGAAAGAACATGGCAGAAACAAAAGAATTTAACATCATTTCAGAAACGGGTATTCACGCTCGCCCAGCCACTCTCTTGGTTCAGGCAGCCTCAAAGTTTGCCGCTGATGTGACGCTCTCTTACCAAGGTAAGGAAGTGAACTTGAAATCCATCATGGGTGTCATGTCACTTGGTGTTGGCCATGGCGCAGACGTGACGATTAAGGCTGACGGAAACGATGCCAAGGATGCTATCCAGGCCGTTTCGACTGTGATGAAAAACGAAGGTTTGGTCAAGTAAGACCGCTTGCAACCGACGAAGAAAAGAACCGCTGCGAGCGGTTTTTTTATTTGAAAAGAAGACGGCTTTTAGTAAAATAAAAGAGAAGATCCCGGTGTTTTTTGGAGGCCCTATGAAAGTTTTGGCAATTGATACAAGTAACCAGCCACTGTTAGTGGCTTTGGCCGAGGATGGCAAAATTGTTGCTTCCTTTCAGACGAATAAACCAAAGAACCACTCGATTGATCTGTTGCCTGCCGTTCAATCCTTGTTGAAGGAAAAAAAGTGGTCGCTTTCGGAAATCGACCAAATCGCTGTTGCAAAGGGACCGGGCTCTTTTACTGGCCTGCGCATCGGCTTAACGGTTGCCAAAGTGCTTGCTGATACGCTGAAGAAACCGCTCTTTGCCATTTCTTCTTTACAGTCGTTGGCCCGTCAGGTTCAGTTGCAAGATGACCGCCAGGCGATTGTCTTGGCTCTTTTTGACGCGCGGAACGAGAATGTTTTTGCTGGTGCTTATCTGGCTGACAAAGTCGTGTTGGAAGACGGGCACTATCCAGTAGAAGAAGTACTTAGCCTGATCGCTCAGATGAATGAGCCCGTGATGGTTGTCGGGGATGGGCAACATTTTGAAGACGACATAAAAGAGACCCTGGGTCGTCAACCGCTAACAATCTTGTCAGCAGAAGAGGCGCTGCCTACTGGGACCGGCCTCGTTGACTTGATGAAAGGGACAAAACCAGTCGAAGACGTTGCCAATCTCACGCCAGCCTACTTACGAAAGACACAGGCTGAACTCAACTGGGAAAAAGCACAACAGGGAAAGCCATTGGACAAGCCTTATGTTTTTGAAGTTTAAGAAGAAAAAGAAGGAAAAGCCGGTTGCTCAGACACTCATCGACTTTCCAACGGAGCGTTTCGAAGCCGCCGGAGAGGTGTTAACCTTGCGTTTGGCGACGGTTTCAGACATTCCGGGGATGGTCGCCATACAAGAGGCCGTCTATAACGGTTACGCTCCCTGGGTGTCACGGGACTTTTACCATGAATTGACCTCAGAGGAAGACCGGCTCTACCTGGTTGCCGTTAAGCGCGATCAAGTCGTGGCCTTTATTGCCTTGGTTCGGCGCGAACAGGTGCCGGATTTACACATCGCAAACATTGCCGTACTGCCCATTTGGCAGGGCCGTTCAGTGGGCAGCTACCTGATTAACACGGCCAAGGCCGTTGCTTGGGAGATTGGTCTTCCCTTGCTTTCCTTGGAAGCCCGACGGTCTAACACGGGGGCGCTTGCGCTCTATGACCGACTGGGCTTTTATGTACAGGATGTCATCGAACATTACTATTTGGACAACAAAGAGGACGCCATTTCGATGGTGCAAAACCTTGAAGCTTAGGGTGGCGGGACCGGCGGATGCCGACATCATCAAGCAGATTGCACAGGCGGCTTTTGGAAAGGACAACCCCCTGCCAGACCAAGTGGTCGATCAGCAGCTGGCCGCCGGGCGGACGGCCTTTTTGCTAGCAGCAGACGGCCAGGGCTTTCTTTCCTACTCGCAGGTCCTCGATGAGATTGAAATTGGCGATTTGGCGGTTTTGCCGGAAGCACAGGGGCAAGGCATTGGCTCTTGCTTGCTGAAGGAGCTACTCGACAAGCAGCCGAACAGTCGGTTTTATCTAGAAGTCAAAGAAGGCAATCACCGAGCGCTTGCCCTATACCAACGGCTTGGTTTTCAAGCGTATCGAACCCGTCCTCACTACTATCAAGACGGGCAGGCCGCCATTCTAATGGAGAAAAAAGCATGACAACATTGATTGCATTTGAATCGAGTGCCGACGAAACATCGGTTGCCATTGTCAAAGACGGGCGGACCGTCTTGTCGAATGCAGTGGCAACGCAGATCAATTCCCACCAGCGTTTTGGTGGCATTGTGCCCGAAGTGGCTTCCAGGCACCATTTGGAGTGGATCACTAAGACTTTGGACATTGCCTTAGCCGATGCAAAGGTCCAACCGGACGAATTGGATGGTGTGGCGGTTACCTACGGACCAGGTTTAGTGGGTTCATTACTGGTTGGTTTGATGGGGGCCAAGACTTTTGCCATGGCCCACGACTTGCCACTCATTCCCGCCAACCACCTGGCCGGGCACATTTCAGCAGCCAACTTTAACCGGCCCATTCAGTATCCAGCCATCGCCTTAATGGTTTCGGGTGGCCATACGGAACTGGTTTTGATGAAAAAGGAAAACGACTTTGCCATTTTGGGTGAGACCTATGACGATGCGGCGGGTGAATCGTACGACAAAGTCGGCCGGCTCATGGGGCTGAACTATCCGGCTGGAAAAGCCATTGATGAATTGGCGGCCCAGGGTGAGGTGACCATTCAATTCCCTCAGGCCATGGCGCATGAGGAAGGTTATGACTTTTCCTTTTCAGGGCTTAAGTCCGCAGTCATTAACCAGGTGCACAACGCGGAGCAACGAGGTGAAGAAATTAATCAGGCCGATTTGGCTGCCTCTTTTCAAGCGGCGGTTATCAAGGCCTTGATTGATCGCACCCGCCGGGCCTTGACGGATTTCCCCGTTAAGTCCTTGGTACTTGCCGGTGGGGTGGCGGCCAATAGTGGCCTTCGCGCGGCTTTGGAAAAGTTGATTCAAGACTTTCCAGAGACCGACTTTATTCCGGTTCCCAAGCAGTATACGGGCGATAACGCGGCCATGATTGGTGCGGCCGGTTATTGGAATTATCAAGACCATGTCTTTGCCGACCTTGATTTGAACACCCATCCTGGGTTAGATTTTCCACTATACGAAGAAGCAAAATAAAAGCAGGCCAGGCCTGCTTTTTTGCTTGCGCCGAACGCGCGACTGGTTAATGAGAATGTGACAAAACAAATGTGAATTTTTATCAAAGTTGTTTCGGAAAGTCCGATATTATGGTATGATTTATATAATATAGTTCACAAAGAACGAAACTTTCACAATGAATGGAACGGAGAACACCATGAACGAACAAGCACGAATTCCACGTGCAACTGCTAAACGGTTGCCAATTTATTATCGCTATCTGACTTTCTTAGAGGATGCTGGAACGACTCGCATTTCTTCTGCTGAATTAGCCGAAGCAACGAAGTTTGATGCCGCCACGATCCGTCGCGACTTTTCTTACTTTGGTGCCTTAGGAAAGCGTGGTTACGGCTACGATGTGAAGGCCCTCTTGTCCTTCTTTGCCAAAGTCTTGGACCAAAACTCCTTGATTAACGTGGCCTTGATTGGGGTTGGAAACCTTGGGCAGGCGCTCTTAAACTTTAACTTCCACCAATCGTCCAACATGCGCATCGCCGCTGCCTTTGACATTAACGAGCACCGCGGCAAGATTTTGTCGGGTGTGCCAATTTATGACATGTCGGAACTAGAGGAGCAAATCAAGGCGCAACGAATTAACATTGCCATCTTGACGGTTCCTCAAGAAGCCGCACAAGAAATTACCGATACCTTAGTAGCGGCTGGTGTAAAGGGAATCATGAACTTTACACCATTGCGCGTTTCGGTTCCTGACGGCGTTCGTGTTCAAAACGTTGATTTGACCAACGAACTACAGACCTTGGTCTACTTTATTCAAAACTACGCATCAATTACGACGGGGAAGTAAAAATGGCAGTTCTTGATCTGACAAAGCACGAAGATGTTGCACGCTTTCAGCAGTTTGTTCGTGACCACGATGGTGGTCAGGTGACACAGGACCCAAAGTGGGGCGAATTGAAGGCAAACTGGGGCCATTTGTACCTTTATCGAAAAGATGCCCAGGGAAACATAACGGCGGCCATGGCAGTCTTGACGATTGAAGCCGTCCCTGGCAAGTTGTTGGCATACTGCCCAAAGGGACCGGTAGCTGACATTGCTGACGTTGCCTTGGTTCAGTCCTTAGTGGAGGAGGCCTTAGACAATTTGCCAGACAACGTCTTCTTGCTCCGCATGGATCCTGAAGTTCTCTACGATCAAAAATTGGATGCCGCCTATCAGGCTGCTGGCTTTGTCACACGAAATGTCGATGTGACCTACATGCACGGCAATATTCAACCACGACGAAACGTGGAGCTCTTTTACGATGGGCGTGGCGAAGGGGCCGAGGTTATCACGGATGAAGAGGGGCTGATGCACCACTTTAAGAGTGATTATCGGAACCAAATTCGCCGGTCGAAAAAAGACGGGGTTACCGTCACGTCTGGTCGTTCAAAAGAAGATATTGATGCCTTCTTTGAAACGTACAAGATGATGGCCAAGGCGCAGGGCATTACTCACCGTCCAATTGATTACTTCTACCGGATGCAGGCCCTCTGGGCCGATGACCCGGCTTTCCGTGTCTTCTTGGCCCACTTTGATGGCCAAGTTGTTGCGGCTGGTATCGGCTTTGCCTATGGCGATAAGATTTGGTACATGTATGCCGGCTCGAACCGTGCCTATGCTAAACACTATGGCCCTTACTTGGTTCAATGGGAAATGCTGAAGTGGGGCTTGCAGAAAAAGAAGGTCCGCTACGACTTTGGTGGGGTTGGTTCCTTTACACCAGACGACGGCCTCTACAAATTCAAGCATGGCTTTGCCTACCATGATCCAGCCGTTGAATACATCGGTGAATTGGATTGGGTCGTGGACCAAGCTGCCTATGACAAGTATCTAGAAGGCTTTGCCGAATAATCAAGAACGAGCCCTCCCGGCAGATGACGAGAAAGGCGAATGATGACAATTAAACTAATCGCATCCGATATGGATGGTACTTTTTTAACGAGCCAAGACCAATATGACCAAGCTCGTTTTGCCAAAGTCTTGGCACAATTGAAGGAAAAGAAGGTCCGCTTTGTGGCCGCGTCCGGCCGGCAGTTGGAAAATCTGCAGGAGCTCTTCGCTCCTATGAAAGAATATGGCTTGCTCGATCAAATTGATTACATTGGCTCAAATGGATCAGTTGTTGCGGTGCCTGGTCAGGTGCTTTCTGCCGTTTATTTGAAGCCGGAGCAAATTCAAAAGGTGATTGCCTGGAACGCGAAGAACGCAAGCATTACGGATAACTTAATTGTCCTGGCAGGAACAAAGGGTACCTATGTTTCCAACCATGCGACAAAGGAAATCCGTGACATGTTAGCCCAGTTTTATCCGAACGTCACACAAGTGGAAAAACTGTTGGAAATCGATGATCAGATTTTAGGTGTTTCCTTTATTTGGCCACATGATGAAGTGCAAAAGTACGTGAAAATTATCGAAGAACTGTTCGGCGATGATATTCACGTAACGGGTTCCGGCTTTGGTTCTGTTGATATTTTGCCAAAGGATGTCAACAAGGCCAACGCCTTGGAAATCTTACAGGACTACTATGATTTAACGGATCGTGAAGTCATGGTGTTCGGCGATAATTCCAATGACCTGGAAATGCTGCAAAAGTATGAGCATGCTTATTTGATGCCGAATGCGGCTGACTTTATGCACAAGGCCCATGATAAAGAAGCGGTTGCTACGAATGTGGAAACCGGGGTCTTGAAGACGATTGAAAAAGAATTGGGGCTTAACCCTTCTTAAAAAGGCGCAAGGCGCCTTTTTTTTAGTGCCTTTGCCTTTCTTAGAATTGGTCAAAAACATCATGAAAATGGTATAATAGAGGTGTTTTAAACGAGGAGAGAATGGCTATGAAGGTTTATCAAGAATTTTTTGAGCACTATTTCAATATTCAAGGGCGGACTGGCCGGCCAAGCTATTGGGCGGTAACAGCGCTTAACCTTTTGTTCTTGGCCGCTTTTTACCTTGTTTTTAAATTCTTATTTATGATTCTAAACATGGTCGACGGCTTATTGCTGCTGGACCTTTTGGTGGCTTTCATCACGATTGTGGTGGTGGTTCTGCTCACCTTTTTCGTTCTGGCGATTCTCATTCCGAGTGTGACTATTTCAGTTCGGCGCTATCGTGATACCGGCTTACCGAATGCCTTCTTACTTGTGCTGCCGGCACTGTTTCTAGCAATTTGCTGGTGCCTTTCGGAATTCATTAGTGATGGCTACTTGAGCATCTGGGCTGTCTTGGTTACTGGCTTTTTCCTTTTAGCTGATATTTTAATTAAACTCTTACCATCTGCTACAGAATAGTTGGATGTTCAAAAAACCGTCCGAAGGGCGGTTTTTTGCTGGAAAGTCCACAGCTGTGGTATTCTTATCAAAGAAATGAGGCATGTATGGTCGAAAAGTATACAAAACAATCAACTGATCAACAGAAGGACTGGCGGCAAAAGACCCTGGGCGCTTCGCGCATGACGCTTTCCGGACTTGTCCGGATTTTGTCTTGGCTTTCTTTTTTCTGCTTTGAATATTTGGCAATGGCGCTCATGCAGGGGTCCATTCTCATGACGGGCCGTCAGCGTTACCTCCTGCTTTTGTGCGGCTTGTTGTTGGCTTATTCCTTTATTCGATTTGGCCTGCAGGCCCTCCAGAAGGCGGCAACCAAGGTCCGTTCTTTTACCGGCCGTTTTTCAATTAAAAAAGTCAATTGGCCAACGCTTTCTGAGCTCGCCTATCTCGCTTCAATTTATGTGATTTCCTTAGCGGGTATGATGATTTGGGGAATGTTTGAAAACTTCTTCTTAGCAAAGTGGGCCCCATCAACGACGGAAAACCAAGCCGCCATTGATGGCTTGATGAACGCCGGTGGCCTTTATTCGACGATTGTTCTATCACTCATCATTGTTTTTCTTGGACCGGTGATGGAGGAACTCTTATTCCGGGGCCTTTTCTTCCGCTACTTTAAGTGGGTGAAGGCACCAATGGTAACGGTGTTCCTCTCAGGCCTCTTGTTTGGTCTCTATCACTTAGGTTCGTATAATTGGCTGTCCTTATTAGACTTACCACCCTATTTAATCATTGGAACGGGCTTTGCCTACGCCTATGAGAAGACTGATAAATTGTCCTCGTCCATTATCATGCACATTTTTCATAATGGTTGGGTGCAGGCCGCTTCGTTACTGATGTTATTCCACTAAAAAAAGACGATCATCTGATCGTCTTTTTTTTAGTCATCGATTCCAGGGAACTTCTTTTCACGAATGATTTTATCGAATAGTTTGTAGTCAGCTTGGAAGGAATAAGGCTTTTTAAGATTGCTATTCCAAATACGAATCACCTGCATGTTGCCGAGCAGCCAAAGAATGTCGGAGGAGGGGGCCATGGCCGTTAACTCCTTGAAGACGGCGTTGTAAAACTGTTCTTCGAAGACTTTGTCTTTTAATTGAAAATCCAAAATCGAGAGGGACCCTTGGAAAGTAAACTCGTTGATGGTGGCAAAAGGTGCCTGGTGAAAGGATTCCAAATCAATTTGGCTGCTCATGACCTGCATGGCTTCCTTGATAATGACGTCTAATAAATCAAATTTATCATCAAAGTGTCGGTAAAAGGTATTTCGATTGACCTCGGCTTTCTCGCAGATGTGCTTGACTGTAATTTTTGAAAAGGGCATGCGCGTGAGTAAGTCCCCGGTTGTATCCAGGAGGTGCTCGTGCATAAGGGTGTAAGTTTTATTTGCCATAAATGGGACAGATTCTCTTTCTTGTAATGATGGTGCAACAGTATCTCAATTTTACCCCTTTACCCCTTGAATTTCCATGCCTAAAATGGATTCAGTTATGAAATAAAACATTAAAAGGAGATCAAAGCCATGCTAAAACGCTTAGGTGAATGGATTTATCAAAATAAGTTCAAAACCTTTATCGCTTGGATCGTCGTGGTTGTGGCACTTGCTGCTGGTGCACTTGGTTTGGGTTCAAACTACACTCAAAACTTGTCCATCTCAGGCATTCCATCAACCAACATCCAATCAACGCTGCAAAAGGAATTTAATCAAAATCCAAACGCAGGAACGATGAAGGCCGTTATTCAAAAGAAGGATAAGGGTGATGCAACATCAGACGCCACAAAGGCGGATGTCGCAGCAGCCATTTCGAAGGTACAAGATAAGTATGGCAAGGACATCAAGTCCATTGCCAACCCATACGAATCGAATGCCGTTTCTTCAGATAAGACGACGGTTTATGTCGACATTACCTTTAAGGAAGACTCGAATAACGTCTCCCGCAAGGCAATCGATGGTGTAATGAATGCCTTTAACGATAAGGTCAAATCATCAACGACCAAAGTCGCTTACACTGGTTCAGTGAAGGTACATCCATTCGAAGTCGGTGGTGCTTCTGAAATTATCGGAATCGTGATTGCCTTCATCTTGTTGTTGGTTCTCTTCCGTTCCTTCGTAACAGCAGGGATGCCAATCATCTCAGCCCTTGTCGGCCTGATTTCTGGTATCATGCTCGTCACGATTGGTTCAAACTTCCTGACGATGGCTTCTGTTTCACAGACCTTGGCTGTGATGTTGTCATTGGCCGTTGGTATTGATTATGCCCTCTTAATTTTGAACCGTTACAAGACGGATTTGGCTGATACAAAGGGCGATCGGCAAGAAGCATTGGGCCGTGCCCTTTCAGAGGCTGGTGCCTCCGTTATCTTTGCCGGTGTGACGGTCATTATCGCCGTGCTCGGACTGGCCTTTGCCGGTATCGAATTTGTGACGACGATGGGTATTGCGGCCGCCTTTGCGGTTGCCTTTGCCGTATTCTCCGCTTTGACTTTCTTGCCAGCACTAATCGCTTTGTTTGCGAAGTTTATTAAGCCAGCAACGAAGACGGTTGACGAAATGGCGGCTAACCCTTCAAAGATCACCAAGTTCTTGACGGGTCACCCTTGGACAATTATTGTTTCAGTGATTGTTGTGCTCGGAGCCATTGCGATGCCAGCCCAGCACATGCGCTTGGGTATGCCATATAACGGCTCACTTCCTGAAAACCGGACGGAACGGCAAGCCTATGATATGATTTCAGATAAGTTTGGCGAAGGGGTTAACTCGCCATTGGTTGCGGTTGTGAAGTTGGATTCATCAAAGGATGCAACCAAGAACCAAGAAAACTTGAACAAGATTTCATCACACATTGCAAAACTTGATGGAACCAAGACGATGCAAACGTTGTCCGTTGACCAAACGAAGGCGGCAACTTTGCAACAACAATTGACCACGCAAGCACAGCAGCAAATGGCTGCACAAGCGCAAGCAACGGGTCAAATGCCTACTCAGGCAGAACAAGATGCAGCAGCTGCTAAGATCAAGGCAACGATTATGGCACAGGCCGGTCGTCCGTACATGCTTTCTGATGATGGTAAGTACGCCTTGATGGTGATTACCCCTGAAAAGGGTTCAGAAGCCAAGCAAACAACGGATCTTGTTAACAAGATTAAGGATTACTCGGATACAACGAAGTCAAAGTATGATGCTAAGATTACGTTAACGGGTGTCAACGCGGTGAACCTGGATATTACGGCAAAGCTGAACAATGCAACGCCAATCTTCGTGGCAACGATCATGATCTTGGCCTTCCTCTTGCTGATGGTGGTCTTCAAGTCATTCATCGTGCCTGTTGTGGCCATGGTTGGATTCGGTCTTTCGCTTTTGGCTTCCTTTGGCTTCACCACACTGGTGATCCAAGAAGGCTTCCTGAAGGGACTCTTCGGCGTTTCAAAGGGTGCACCATTGATTGCCTTCTTGCCAATCATTGTCACGGCCATTCTCTTTGGTTTGGCAATGGACTACGAAGTCTTCATGGTTTCTCGTGCTCGAGAAGAATATCAAAAGACACAGGATAATGATCGTGCCGTAACGGTTGCTATGCAGGATTCTGGTCCAATCGTGGTAACGGCTGCGATGATCATGATTGCGGTTTTTGGCTCCTTTGCCTTGAATTCAGATCCAACGATTAAATCACTTGGATTGGCCTTGGCCTTTGGTATCTTCTTCGATGCCTTCTTCGTTCGCTTGCTCTTTGTGCCAGCAATGTTGAAGGTCTTCGGAAAAACCAACTGGGTCTTTCCTGGACAAAAGAAGTAAAATGATTCATTAATAAAAGTCCGATCGAAAGGTTGGGCTTTTTTTCGTCTTTTTAGGAAAATAATTGTATAAAAGTCTTGCAGGCAAGCGGCAGCCTTGATATAATATTTAAGTCGTAAGGCATTCGGGAGTGTAGCGAAGTCTGGCTAAACGCGACGGACTGTAACTCCGTTCCTTCGGGTTCGTAGGTTCGAATCCTACCGCTCCCATCGCTGCTGCATAAGCAGCTGGTATCTTACGATTGCCCCTTGGCCAAGTGGTAAGGCAGAGGTTTTTGGTACCTCCATGCGCTGGTTCGATCCCAGCAGGGGCAATAGGCCGTTATGGCAATCACTTTTGGCAGACCTTTGGGTCTGCCTTTTAATTTGCTATAAAGTAAAAGACCAGTCCGTTCGGACTGGTCTTTTTATTACTGGAGGTATTGTTGATAGCGATTGACTTCGTCTGGTGAAAGAGCCAATGTCACAATCGTACCTTTTTCATCAAATTTTTGACTGATTAATTCATGATCATCTAAGAGTCGCGCAACCACGGCAAAATCGGCGAAGGGGACTGTCAGGGTGACTTCTTTTCGATCAGCGAAGAGCGCTTTTTTAACAAGGGCCAGCAAATCGTCTTGTGATTGACGGTCACGGGCAGAGATTGTAATGGCGGCTTCGCCATCGATCACCGGATAAGCCATCTGCGCCTTATCCGCCTTGTTGTAGACCGTAATCATCGCTTTATCCTTGATTCCTAGTCGTGCCAAGGTTTCTTCTGTCGTCGCCATCATGGCTTGGCTGTGCTCGTCTGAAACGTCGACGACTTGGAGTAAGAGATCGGCGTTTGCGGCTTCTTGCAAAGTCGATTCGAAGGCGGCCACCAAGTGGTGGGGAAGCTTTGAAACAAAACCGACCGTATCCGATAGGAGAAAGCGAAATTTGTCCGGTAAGGTGAGCTGCCGAATCGTCGTGTTGAGCGTCGCAAAGAGCATGTCTTTTTCAAAGACTTGCTTACTTGAATCGCTTTCAGCGCCTTGTCCAAAACGAGTCAGTAATTGGTTCATTAACGTTGATTTACCGGCGTTGGTGTAGCCAACCAGGGCAACGGTCGGAATCGCCGATTCCTGACGCTTCTTGCCCTGTGTGCTGGCATCCTTTTGGAGGGCGGCTAGTTCTTTTTTAATGGCCACCATTTCAGAAGTGAGACGGCGACGCGACTGCTCGAGCTTTGTTTCACCAGCACCACGGGAAGTGAAGCCAGCACCACCGGCACCAGTTTGCTGATCGAGCGAAACCGACATGGAGGTCCGGAGACGGGGCAGCTGGTACTCGAGACGGGCGAGCTGAACTTGGAGCTTGGCGACTTTTGTCTGGGCGCGTTGCGCGAAAATATCTAAGATCAAGCCCGTTCGATCCACCACCGTGGCTTGGGTGGCCGCTTCCAAATTACGGATTTGAGAAGGGGAGAGCTCATCGTTTGTCACAATGAGATCGGCCTCGTAGGTTTGGACGGCCATTCGAAGCTCTTCGACCTTCCCCTTACCAAAATAGGTTGCGGGATTGGGCCGTTCGAGGGCCTGAATAAACGTTTCAACCGGCTCGAGTCGATTGGCCAAGGCCAAGTTTTCGAGCTCTTCCAGCTCATAATCGAGGTTTTGCTTTTGGTCCTGCCGGAGGGCCGCCAATAGAACGGGGCGAACGGGTTGTTGTGTGCTGTTATCTTCTGCCATTGTGGTCTCCGTTTAAAAAAAGTCGGCTGAAGCCGACTGTGCTTATGCTTTTGGGAAAACGTGCTCGTTATCATTAAAGATGTCCACCCGGCCATCTTCTTTTGTCAACTGAATCTTTGTCACGGCCCCGTTTGTAATTGATTGACCAGCCATTTCAGGATGACCAAAGTAGTCAACGATTGCTCGAATGGCGGTACCGTGGGCGACAACGAGTACTTGATCGCCATCTTGGTGTTCTTTCAACAAGTAGTCAAAGCCGCGCTTCATGCGGCCAATGAAGGCCTCGTAGTTTTCAGCCAACTGGTAGGGGTCGGCTTTTGCAAAGAGGTCCATTGAACCGGCCATGCCACGTTTCTGAATCATGTCGGAATAATCAACGTATGGGTCGTCTGTAAAGGCGTTTAACTGCGTTAAGGCAACTTGGGAATCAATCCCTTCAAAGGAGCCAAAGTTTTCTTCACGAAAGTCTTGAAGCTGCTGTGGCCAAGTTGGCGAGCCGGCCTTGTTTTCAGACAAAATATACTTAGCTGTGTGGATGGCACGGGTCAAATCAGAGGAATAGGCGCCGTTGAAACGAATGTTTGCCAAACGCCGGCCGGCGTCGTGTCCGTGCTCGATTCCGGCTGCTGTAAGTGGTGCGTCAGAGTGACCCTGGAGACGACGGGTTAAGTTAAAGTATGTTTGTCCGTGGCGGACAAGGTAAAGTTGAATGGCCATGATTACTCCCTTTCAATCTGTTCTAAGCTTTATTTTACCATTGTTTGACTTGTCTTTTTGAACTTTCTGGAATGGAAATCTTGTCCTTTCATGGTCGCATCGACCGTTTTAATGTAGCTAAAAAAGAAAGTCCAAAGGACAATGGTAGAGCCGATACGTCTTTGCCTAGTTTTCTCTTTTG
This sequence comes from Fructobacillus parabroussonetiae, assembly GCF_018437265.1. Classification (GTDB taxonomy): domain Bacteria; phylum Bacillota; class Bacilli; order Lactobacillales; family Lactobacillaceae; genus Fructobacillus; species Fructobacillus parabroussonetiae. The sequence goes on from NZ_JAAMFL010000001.1 coordinate 182,025, forward strand.
AAATCGACTAAAAACTGCGGTAGGCTAGACCTTAGAATAGTGCAGCAGGAGGAAGAAATGCCCCAAAAACTAGAACAAATTGAAGTTCGCGGTGGACGTGTCCACAACCTGAAAAACATTGATGTCGACATTCCGTTAAACCAATTCGTGGCCATTTCGGGGCCGTCTGGATCAGGAAAGTCCTCTTTGGCCATGGGCATTCTCTATGCCGAGGGGTCACGTCGATACCTGGAGGCGTTGTCTACCTACACCCGTCGTCGGATTGGACAAAGCAGCCGTGCAGACGTGCGAGAGGTTAAACACATCCCTTCCGCCATTGCGCTGCGGCAGCGTCCGGGGGTTCCTTCTGAACGGTCAACGGTTGGCTCGATGTCAGAAATTTTCAACGTCGTTCGCCTCGTCTTTTCGCGTCTTGGTTCACCGGTTTGTCCAAATGGGCACCGCGTGGCCCCTTCAATTTCAATTGCTCAGGCCTTCGACAAGGCATCATCTTCTGATGATGAAGACTCCTGGACAATCGACTGTCCGACCTGTGGCGTCAGCTTTAAAATTCCAACCGCCGCTGACTTTGCCTTCAATGGAAATGGTGCCTGCCTGACCTGCCATGGAACGGGGAAGGTACGTCAAATTGATGATGATGCGATTATTAAAGATGAGAACATGACCATCGACGAGGGAGCCGTCGCGCCATGGCGTTTGCCCGGCCGTGCTTTTATGGCGACAATCGCTCGTTCACGAGGTGTGCGCACGGACGTTCCCTTTAAGGATTTGACGGACAAAGAAAAGGACTTTGTCCTACATGGTGAAAAGAAGCGCTATGCGGTCGACTTGCATACATCGACGGGCCGTGTGTATAACAACAATAATTCCCTCTATGAAAACGCCTACGATGCCATTCGTGATTCACTAGCAACGGTTAAGTCCGAGGGGGCAATCAAGCGTCTGAATAAGTTCTTTATCTTTAAAACTTGTCCGACCTGTCACGGTAGCCGGATTAAGCCAGAATTACTGCAGCAGACGGTGAATGGGAAAAACATTGCGGAGGTGGCCAACCTCACGCTTGGTTCTCTGCTGGACTGGCGAGATGAAAGCTTGAAAACACTGCCAGAAAACATGCAAAAGATGGCCAGGGCGATCTTTTCGGAGTTAACAAACAACCTGCGCCCGCTGCTCCAACTCGGTCTGGACTATCTATCCTTATCACGGTCTGGTAACACACTGTCGACTGGGGAACGGCAACGAATTCAGCTGGCTAAAACGTTGCGAACGGAGACAACGGGCGTGCTTTACGTCTTGGACGAGCCGTCGATTGGGCTACACCCGGACAACGTGAAGGGATTGATTTCGGTTTTTCGTGAATTGATTGCTCAGGGAAATTCGCTGGTGGTTGTGGACCACAACGTGGACTTGATTGGCGCAGCCGACTGGATCATTGAAGTTGGGCCGGGCTCTGGTGTGAAGGGTGGAAACATCATCGCAAAGGGGACACCAGCGCAGCTGAAGGCCGATGCACGGTCATTGATTGGGCCCTACTTGTCGGGGCAGGCGGACATTCTTCTTGAAAAAACGGCGCCGGTGGCGCCTAAAAAGGGTGAAGAAACGGCTATGGAGGTTGCTGACTTTTACAACATTAAGGATGTGAAAGTCAAATTCCCGGAACATGAAATTACCACTGTCACTGGCTTTTCCGGTGCCGGAAAGTCCTCCTTGATTCTGAATTCACTCGTAGTCGCACTGGAAAATCAGAAAAAGCTGCCAAAGCAAGTGAAGAGTCTGCAGACGAACTTGAAGCATGTGGTTTCCGTTGACGCCAAGCCGGTTGGGAAAAACACCCGCTCTTCAGTTGCGACCTACACAACCATCATGGATCACCTTCGCCATCTCTTTTCAGACCTGCCTGAGGCGAAGGAAAAGGGCTATGGGCTGGCAAACTTTTCTTATAACAATAAGGCGGGGGCTTGTCCAAACTGTGGTGGTTTGGGAATGGTCGGTTTGGACGTGCAGTACTTGGCCGATATTGAAGAGCTTTGTCCGGTTTGTCAAGGTAACCGATTTAAACCAGAAATCGCGGCAATCAAGTGGCATGGTTATTCCATTGTGGATGTACTGAACCTTTCGGTAGAAGAAGCCCTGCCCGTCTTTTCGGACGAGCCAAAAATTGAACGAGAGCTCAAACTGCTACAAGAAATTGGATTGGATTACCTGCAACTTGGGCAGAGCACACCTTCTCTTTCTGGTGGGGAGGCTCAGCGGCTTAAGCTCGTAAAACACTTGAATAAGTCCCAGAAGCAGACGCTCTTTGTGTTTGATGAGCCAACCATCGGCTTGCACCCAACGGACGTGGCGACCTTGTTTAAAGTCTTCAACAAACTAAAGGCTAAGGGAGCAACGATTCTAATCATCACCCACGACTTGGATTTGATGACAAACGCGGACTACTTGATTGATCTTGGACCACGTGGCGGGTCTGCCGGGGGACAGTTGATGGCCGAAGGACAGGTGTTTGATTTGCTGAAAGAAAAGACCAACAGTCTGACCTTACAGTACCTCAAAGAACACGTCGATAAATTCCACATTGTCGATTAAAGTAAAAGAAAAAAACCAGTCCTTAAGGACTGGTTTTTTTCTTTTACACGGTATTAATCTTTTTTATTTTCTTTTTGGTTCTCCTTGTCACGAAGGTGGAAGCGGGATTTCTCGTTTCCCTTTTCCTCTGCTTCGGACTGGTCGTCATTTGCCTCATCCGTGCTTGGTTCTGGTTCGGGGTCTAATTCCTTCACAGCAAACTCGGGGATAAAGGCGTTTTCGTAATCTAAGGCGGTGACTTGGTAGTTGGCAATCTTTAAAGAATCGCCAGTTCGAAAGTCGGGATCGCGCTTTAAGACGTAGCCCGTCAAGGTGACCGCTTCGTCTTCATCCAACTCCTTCACATCCGTGTGGAAGTAGCGTTGGAAGTCGTAAAGCGTCGTCTTACCGGAAACCTTGTAGCGGCGATCGCCCAGCTTTTCGATGTATTCATCGGCCTGGTCATCCATTTCATCACGAACGGATCCGAAGAGTTCCTCGTAGATATCCTTATCCGTGATAATACCGGCCGTTCCACCGTATTCGTCAACTACAACGGCGATCGGTGAACGCTTCATGACCATTTCGTCCATCACATCGTGCAAGTCCATGTTTTCAGGCACGGCAGGAATGTCACGCATGATTTTGGCGACGGGTTCCTTGCCTGAAATACGGCTTTGACGAACTAAGTCATAGTTAAAGACGTAACCCAAGACTTTATCCTTGTCACCGTCAGCGACAACGGGGAAGCGTGAGTGACGCTTTTGAAGATACTCATCCAAACCAGTTGCGATGGAGTCGGAGACGTCAATGACATCCATTGACGTTCGGTCAATCATGACATCGACGGCGACTTTGTCATTCATTTCAAAGGCACGCTGCATGAAAGTCAAATCTTCCGTATCCAGCTCTCCGGCTTCGGCGGCGTTTTTCGAAAGAGACAAGATCTCGGTCTGTGAGTAGATGTCATCTTCGTTGGTTACTTGGAAGCCAAGCAGGTGGGTGACCCAGTTGGACAAATGATCCAGAATCCAAATCATTGGGAACAGGGTAATGTGGAAGAAACGAACCGGCTTAACGATGAAGAGCAACACCTTGATTGGTTCTTCAATGGCGATGTTCTTTGGCACCAAATCCGTAAAGACCGCGTGAAGTACCGTGAAAATGACAATGGCGGCAACGGAAGCCACGGGCTTAGCCATTTCACTTGGTAGCAAGTGGGACTGGATAATCAGATCCGCGACGGTTTCTTCACCAACCCAACCTAAGATAAGGGAAGTCAACGTGATTCCAACCTGTGCGGTTGAAAGGAATTCCGTCAGGTGGGTGACCATGTGAATGGCGGATGCGATATTTTTCGATGGCTTATCGCGGTCAGCCTGCATGGCTTCAAGCGCGGATAAGCGGACTTTGACAAGCGAGTACTCCGTCAGTGTGAAGAGTACGGCGAGTAAAAGAATAAAAACAATAATAAATGTATTAATTAAATACGAAGGACCAGAATCCAAAATGTTTACCTCTTTCAAATCGATTCATTCATTTAACATCTATTATAGCAAAAAATAAGGGGATAGCGAAAAAAGTCCAGCTGAATCGCAGCAGGTCACCGAAGTTGAACTTCACAAAAGTACAGAAAGGTTGTTCCCCTAAAAAACAGCAAAAGACAAGGGTTGTTTCGTTATGTAATAATTGTCATAGCGACTAGAAACCGAACGATTGTTGTGAGAATAACCTTGTCTAAAAAAGCACAATCTTGAATTAAAAAAGCCCAAGAAAGGGGGTTTAACGAACAAATGTTTGTGCAGACACATTTAGACCTTGAAGTCTGCATTCAAACCGGTAAACTAGTAACTGTTCCATCAGTGGCGACAAGCTGTCAGCCCGCTGATGATGCTAAATCTAGAGAGAAAGAAGGACCACGTCATGTCACAAGTCACGGTCTTTACCAAAAATAACTGCGTTCAATGCAAGATGACGAAAAAGTACCTCGATCAACTTGGGGTAGGCTTCGAAGAAATCAACATTGAAGAGCAACCAGAGTACCTTTCACAGTTGAAAGAAGAAGGGTTCAAGCAGACCCCCGTTGTCAAAATCGAAGGGCAAGAAGCCATTTCTGGTTTCCAACCAGCCGTTTTGAAACAATTAACCGCCTAAGCTTTTTTGTGTTCACTTGTTTCATAGGCCAGTCAAAAAGCGTCACTTTTTTAAAAAAGTTTGTTCATTTTGGCTAGCCCGTATTTTGAAAGGATTTCCATGTCATTACTCGATATTGACCTTGCGAATGTTAAGTATTTCGATTTAAACAATGAAGTTAACATTCCAAAGAACGGCCAAATTCAACTTGAAAAAGACCAGGAAGCATTGGCTGCTTTCTTGGAAGAAAACGTTCGTCCGAACATGAAGACTTTTCCATCATTAAAGGCACGATTCGATTGGATGATCGAAAACGACTTTTTGGAAGAGGGCTTTGTGAACAAGTACGAAATGGCCTTTATTGAGAAGTTGTACGCCTTCCTTGAAGGTGAGGACTTCCACTTTGCTTCGTTCATGGCCGCCTTTAAGTTCTACAATCAGTATGCCCAAAAGACAAATGACAAGGCTTACTACGTCGAATCATACCTTGATCGCGTGGCAGTGAACGCCTTGTTTTATGCCGACGGAAACGAAGAGTTGGCGATGTCTTTGGCCAATGAAATGATTCACCAACGGTACCAGCCTGCTACGCCATCGTTTTTGAACGCTGGTCGGAAGCGCCGTGGGGAATTGGTTTCTTGTTTTGTTTTGCAGTCAACGGACAACATGAACTCGATTGGCCGGATTATTAATTCAGCTTTGCAGCTGTCAAAAATGGGTGGTGGTGTCGGCATCAACTTGTCAAACGTTCGTGAGGCCGGTGCACCCGTGATGGGCATCGCTAACTCCGCTGGTGGAATTGTGCCAATTATGAAGTTGTTGGAAGATTCCTTCACCTTCTCATCACAGGTTGGTGCCCGCCAGGGTGCCGGTGTGGTTTATTTGAACATTTTCCACCCCGACTTGATGACCTTTATGGCCACGAAGAAGGAAAACGCCGATGAAAAAGTTCGTGTGAAGACGCTGTCACTTGGCTTGGTTGTGTCGGATAAGTTCTATGAATTAACAAAGGCCAACAAAGAAATGGCCTTGTTCTCACCGGCTGATGTGGAACGCGAATACGGCGTACCATTCAACTACGTGGACATTACGGCCGAATATGACAACTTGCTGGCAAACCCAAAGATTCACCATAAGATGATTTCTGCCCGGGCCGTGGAAGAAGAAATCTCAAAGCTCCAGCAGGAATCGGGTTATCCATACATTATGAACGTGGATACGGTGAACGCCGCCAATCCCATTAGTGGAAAAGTCGTGTCCTCAAACCTCTGTTCTGAAATTCTCCAGGCACAAACGCCTTCCGAATTGAACGACCAACAGGAGTACACGAAGCTTGGTGAAGACATCTCATGTAACCTTGGTTCTATCAACATTGTCAACATGATGAAGACACCTGACTTTGCCGCCTCGGTCGAAGCCATGATTCGCGCACTGTCCTTTGTTTCGGATAACTCCAACTTAAACGTCGTGCCATCTGTTCAAAATGGTAACCAGAAGAACCATGCGGTTGGCTTGGGCGCCATGGGACTGGCAGCGATGTTTGCACAAAACAAGATGATGTATGGAGACGAGGAAGCGTTGGACTTTACCCAGACCTTCTTCTCGACGCTGAACTACTACTCCCTCATGGCATCGATGCACATTGCCGAAGATCGTGGCGAAACCTTTGCTGACTTTGATAAATCCGCTTATGCTGACGGCTCTTACTTTGATCGTTACTTGAGCGAGGACTTTGGACCAAAGACTGCCAAAGTCGAAAACTTGTTTAAAGACATTCATGTGCCAGACCAAAAGGACTGGCAGGAATTGAAGAAGCAGGTGATGGAAAACGGTTTGTACAATGCCTATCGTCATGCCATCGCACCAACGGGATCCATCTCTTACGTAAACAACACGACCGCTTCTTTGCACCCCATCATTAACCGAATTGAAGAACGTCAAGAAGGGATGATTGGAAAGGTTTACTATCCAGCACCCGGTCTTTCAAATGAGACTTTGCCTTACTATCAATCGGCGTATGACACGGATATGCGAAAAGTCGTTGACGTTTACGCTGCTGCACAGCCCCACATTGACCAGGGAATGTCTTTGACTTATTTCATGCGCTCAACAATTCCTGATGGTCTTTACGAGTGGAAGGATGATCGTACGAACAAGATGACCACTCGTGATTTGTCAATCTTGCGTAACTACGCCTTTAAGAAGGGGATTAAGACGATTTATTACGTTCGTACCTATACGGATGATAATCAAGAGGCCGGTGTTAATGAATGTGAGTCCTGCTCCATTTAATTCACTACACCGCAAAAAAGCAAGCGTTTGCTTGCTGTACATAATCGTTTGGCCCACTGTGGGCTAACAGTCGACTGGGTGCGCTGCCTTTAAATGAGGGCTTCGCTGTGTACCAGTCTTTCGTTTTCTTGGACAGCGCCATGCGCTTAGAAAGGTTTTTATGGCAACTTATCGTTTGTTGTACATTTCAATTGAAGGTAATACCGAATCGTTTGTTCAGAAACTAGCGGCTGTTGCTGAGTCAGAAGGTGATCAACTGTCGCTTTTAGCGCTGGGTGACGAAATTGATCCAGCCCATGAAAAAGAGCCCTTTGTTGCTTTAGTGCCGACCTACTTAAACGGTGGAACGGGTACGGGACCCGAAGTGGTTGAGATTTTCACCAATGCTTTAGCCGATTATATCGACTTTGGTAATAATGCGCGTTATTTGCGTGGTGTGATTGGTTCTGGTAATCGGAACTTTAATGATCAGTACATTTTGACGGCAAAGCGTTATGCCGAAAAATATCATGTGCCGGTCATCGGTGACTACGAATTGCGCGGAACAAGTCGTGAGGCCGAAAAGATTTTTGCGCGAATCAAAGAAACGTTAGGAGAGTAGGATGCAACACGTTAATCAAGGTTCATATACAGCCGTTAATTGGAATAACATTGAGGATTCATTGGACAAGGCAACTTGGGAAAAGTTGACCCAGCAGTTCTGGTTGGATACACGTGTGCCGATTTCAAATGATTTGCGCGTTTGGCGTGGCGAATTGGATGATACGGAACGTCGTGTTTACAACTTGGTCTTTGCCGGACTGACAACGTTGGATACGCTCCAGTCACAAGACGGGATGGCCTCTTTGCGCGCGGATGCTGTCAACCAAAAGGAAGAGGCCGTCTTGAATAACATCCAGTTCATGGAATCCGTTCACGCCAAGTCATACTCATCCATCTTTGAGACTTTGAACAACAAGAACGAAATTGATGAAACCTTTGATTGGGCCGATCATGATGAGTTCCTGCAGTACAAGGCCAACAAGATTAACGACATTTATCAGAACGGCACACCACTACAGAAAAAAGTCGCGTCCGTCTTCTTGGAAACGTTCCTCTTTTACTCTGGTTTTTACACGCCTCTTTACTATTTGGGCCACAACAAGATGGTCAATGCCGCCGAAATCATCAAGTTGATTTTACGTGATGAATCCGTGCACGGGACCTACATTGGCTACAAGTTTCAAATTGGTTTTAAGCAGCTTTCAGAGGACGAACAAGAAGAGATGAAGTCTTGGATGTATGACTTGCTCTTTGATCTTTATTCAAACGAAGAACAGTTTACACACGAGATTTACGACCAAATCGGTTGGACGGAAGACGTGATGTCTTTCCTTCGTTACAATGCCAATAAGGCACTGATGAACCTGGGGCAGGAACCAATGTTCCCAGATTCAGCAGAAGACGTGAACCCGGTAGTAATGAATGGAATTTCGACATCAACGTCGAACCATGACTTCTTCTCAGCCGTTGGAAATGGTTACTTACTTGGTGAGGCCGAATCGATGGAAGACAGCGATTACGATTTCTAAGACATGAAAAAAGCGATGACCGAAAGGTCATCGCTTTTTCTTTGTTTCTTTTTAAGCTTCTTGGTCTTTAAATAGCCAGAATTTTTTCTTTAGGAAGGTGGCAACCATTGGATAAAGGGATGCGCAGAAGATGACCCATACGTAGGCCAAGAGGAATGCCCCGATTGTGTCCGTTAAGAAGTGAGCGGAGAAATACAGGCGGGAGAGCATCGTCATCAAACTAAGGGTAATTAACAACCACTTCGTTAAGATGCGAACCAACGCTGAGGTAATGTTTGGCGTCACCAATAAGAACATGATGAAGACGGTTAACCACATGGCCGTCACGTGTTGTGAGGGAAAGGATGAACCGTTATCCGTCAAGAGATGACCAATTGGTCGATCGCGGTGAACGATGACTTTGATAATTTGGGTCACGACAACACCACCAAAGATGGTGAGGATGACCCAAAGTGATGGGAGCTTCAGATCGGCAAGAAGCAAGACGAGTGCTAACAAAACGCCGTAGAAAAGGTTCATTGCAGGTGATCCTAGAAAAGTCGCAATGGACATAATCACGTCACCGTAAGAAGTTTGAATCCCGGTCATAAAGAAGCGAACTTCTTCATCCATATTGGCGGGCCAAGTGGCGTTTGTTCCGATCAGAACGGCTAAAACGATAAAAAGTAGCGCAGCTAATAAGGCGTGCCGACGCTGTTTATTGGTAACGGAAATAATCATAGTGGATACTCCAAGTAATCAGTGCTTTCCTTAAGTATAAAGATTTAAAGCTGACAAAACAAGCACTAGAAAGCGAAAATACCGAATTTTAGCCAAGAAAAAAAGCTAGCCCGAGGCTAACTTTCTTACTTTGTGTTAGGGATTTCAACATTCTTTCCCTTAGCCCATTGCTGCAATTGTGCAACGGCTGATTGACGCTTCTTCTTCTTAGCGTCGTGACCGACCTTACGGCCGCGGGCGAATGAGTTCAAGGGTGTCTTGACTGCCATAGTGGTAACTCCTTATATTTAAACTTTAAAATCTATCGTACAGAATTTGATTATACCCGAATCATTGGGGCTTTTCAAGTGTTATAATACTGGTTATGGAGAAATGGGACCAGCAAACAATTGAAAACTTTCGCAAGGATTTGCTCCACTGGTATGACAAGGAAGGGCGCAATCACTTGCCTTGGCGAAAAAACACTGACCCCTACCGGGTACTCGTCTCCGAACTGATGCTACAGCAAACGCGGGTGGATACGGTCATTACCTATTTTAACCGGTTCATGACGGCTTTGCCAACGGTGCAAGATTTGGCCAAGGCACCAGAAGAGCAGGTGCTCAAGCTCTGGGAAGGCCTGGGTTATTATTCCCGTGCACGTAATCTTCATCGGGCTGCCAAAGTCGTTGCCTTTGACTTGAAGGGCGCCTGGCCTAAATCTTACGAGGATTTGCTAACCTTGCCTGGAGTCGGTCCCTACACCGCAGCTGCGGTGGCATCGATTGCCTTTCACCAAGTTGTGCCGGCTATCGATGGGAATTTTTTTCGGGTCTTTTCGCGCTTGCTAAAAATCGACGATGACATTGCCAAGCCAAAAACGCGTCGTGTTTTCTACGAGGCGGTGGCACCCATTGTTGACCCCAAGCGGCCGGGTGACTTTAACCAGGCGATCATGGATTTGGGAACTTCTTATATGAAGACGACTGATCCTGATACTTTGCACTCACCGGTTTTGACCTATAATGCGGCCTATCGGGACGGGGTTGAGGATCAATACCCAGTTAAAACGAAGAAGAAAAAACCAATTTTACAGCGCTATCAGGCCCTTGTTCGCTATAATGAAGAAGGTGACTTGCTTTATGAGAAGCGACCGCAAACAGGTCTTTTAGCCGATTTCTGGACGCTGCCACTCCGTCCCATTGCTTCCATCGAAGAATTGGAGGGCGTGCAGCTGACTGTTAAGCCGATTACGCATGTTTTCTCCCATCGCAAATGGGAAATATGGCCGGTTCAGGTCGAGGACACGGGTAAACTGGCCGATAACCAACGCTTCTTTTCAGCAGACGAACAAGCGGCCTTAGCGTTGCCTAAAGTACAACATAAAATTTTACAAGAATTGAAGGAGTCCTAATGTTTCCAAACGACAAACTCAAGCAACTTTTTTTTTGGACAATTGAATTACTGGCTGTCGCCAGCTTACTTTTCATTGTCTTTCGCTTTGACTTTTTGATGAAGCCAATTGCTGTCTTCGTTGGGACGGTCTTCATTCCATTGCTTGTCTCGGGTTTTCTTTACTACTGTTTGAAGCCCCTTCAAAAACTCATTGAAAAAATTCGCATTGGTTCTTGGAAAATGCCTCGATCCATCGCCGTTATTTTGACTTTTACCTTGTTTATGGTGGCAGTCATCGGTAGTCTGATGATTTTTGTTCCCCTGATTTTAAACGAAATCAGCAATCTGATTACTTCGCTACCATCCGTTGTCAATCACATCCAAGACTACGTGAAGGATTTGATTGAAGAACCATGGTTCAAGAAGCTGAACCTCTCCGTGTCAGACGACGATGTTCGAAATGCGGTTTCGCAATACGCGTCATCCTTTGTTCGAATTACGGCCGGGACTTTAACTGGCTTTGTTGGTGCGGCCACTTCCTTTACCATCGGGGCATTGACGGTTCCAATCATCCTTTTTTACATGCTCTCCGATTCGAACCGATTCCTACCGGCTTTGCAAAAATTCTTTCCAAAGAATCGAGCGGAGGATGTGATGGTCCTTGGTAAAGAGCTTGACCGAACGATTGAACGCTACATCTCAGGTCAGGCCATTCAAATGCTCTTCGTCGGCTTTACCATGTCGATTGGCTTTGGAATGATCGGTCTTCCTTATATTTGGCTGCTTGGCTTCATTGCCGGGGTTGCCAACATTGTCCCTTATGTTGGCCCCTTTATTGGGGTGTTTCCAGCCGTTTTGGTAGCTGTTTCGGTCAATTGGAAGATGTTAATCGGCATTGCCGTTTTGATGGCCATTGTTCAACAGGTGAACGGCTCGATTATCTACCCGGCTTTGATTGGAAAGTCACTTCGGATTCATCCGTTGACGGTGATGCTTTTACTTCTAGCTGCCGGAAATCTTTGGGGAATGATTGGTATGATTGTTGTCGTGCCTTTCTATGCCATTGCCCGAACGATTATTTTGTACATGATCAAATTGCGTCAAGTACAACGACACGAAGAAACGGTTTCAAACTTAACCAAAACCATCGAAAAAGATTCTTAATACTGATGAACAGCAGCGCTTGTAAGCGCTGCTTTTTTATTTGGAATTCCCTTGACGGACGACTTGAAATCCAGTATCATTTAATAGTTGCTTATGACTTGCGGATGTGGCGGAATTGGCAGACGCGCTAGATTTAGGTTCTAGTGGATTTATCCGTGCAGGTTCGATTCCTGTCATCCGTATAGCCGAAATTTTTAACGGAATTCGGTTGCCTTAGTAGCTGGCATTTGCTACAATTATTGAGTACTTATTTTGCCGACTTAGCTCAGTTGATAGAGCACCTCACTAGTAATGAGGGGGTCAACGGTTTGAGTCCGTTAGTCGGCATTTGCATACATTTTCAACATTCCTGATAAAGCCCGGTTTAATCGCTGTAAATGTGATTAGGCCGGTCTTTTTCGTTGGTTTTATTAACCTGTTTTTTCTGTGTAATTCTGCCTAATTCTGTGTGTTTCTGTAAAAGTTTATACACTTTTGCTACACTTTTCCCTTAAAACAATCCCTCATAAAATCTTCTGCACTCGTTCGATTAGACGGTCGGGTGTGTTGCCTAAGAGTCGTTGCATGGGCGGCTCGTTTAATGGGAGCAGGCTGTCTAAAATGGCCAGTAAGTTCAATAACTGATCCTTGAATAATTGCCGTTCGCTTTGTTTTAAAAAGATGCCGATGACAAGCAGCAGGCCAAAAAGATCTCGCTGGCCAATCTTTGCTTGATTAAATTCTTTTTCGCTGATGATGCTTTGACTGTAAAAGGGACTGAGGTGTTCGAAATGCAGCCGGCCCTTACTTTTAATCTGACTAATTAAGCCGCCGTGAGCCAGGCCATTTCGAAAGGAAACCAGAAAGGTCAAGGCTTCTTTGAAACAGCCGAGTTGTTCTTGGCGATTGGAAAACGGCAGCGAAAAGTCCTCGACGACGGCTTCTTTAATTGAGAGTGGGCTCATCATATACCAGTGCATGAACTGACCGAAGGTAATCTCATCGATGAGTACCCAAGGTGGTACATTTTGCTTTTTCCGTGATTGTTTCAATTGAAAAGAAACCTGTCGGTCGTTTCGGGCAGTGTTTACGAGAGCTGCTAAGGTTTGATAACGGTTGGTTTTCCAGGAAAGGTAGTGTTTTGGATTGAGGTAGTCCTTTTCTTCTGAACCAAGTTGTGCGGAAATGGCATGCTGAAAAAGAGATTTCATGTTTTTTTCAATGGCGATGATGGCTTGGAGTAATTCAGAGGATAGTCGGTTTTCCAGCATCTGAATCACGCCCAGTGTTTCAATACTGATGTCTGTCATAAAGCGATTTTCATTCAGTGGGTCGGCTAGTGACGGTAAATAACCGTGTATCAACCGCTGAAAGGAGTATTTCTTAATCGTTAAGATGGCACTTTCGCTGGATTCAATTTGTAAATTGTAATGATGTTGTAGTAGGTCAATTTGACCTGCCCAATCGATAAATTTGTCGCGTTCTTTCATACGACCTCCTCGATAAAATCAGAGCAGTTGGTTCAGACCGTCGAATGAGAAGGATACGACGACCATTGATAATTCATTTTACCATAAGATGCGAACATCTGTTCGTATCGCTTTATTAAAAGTCTGTTGAGGGAGCCGGTTTTTTCACCACGGAAGGGCAAAAAGCCGACCGTTTATTCTAATATTCCTGCCTTGATTCGCAATAACCGAATTTGAGATTGACATGTTAATTGTGCAATCGACGTGCAATCTTGACGGTAGTGTTCCTTATAAATAGCTCAAGGACAGTCTTTTTGAAGGAGTTTTCATGACTTTTTCTTGTAAGAAATCTTCTTGTTAAATAAGAACAATCGTTCCGAAATCTCTTGATATTCTTCCGCAATCTCCTTCCTGGTAACCTAATGAAGTTAACTCAGTTATGGAGAAGAAAATGAAAAAATTATTGAAGCGTCGCCCATTGATCATTACGGCCTTCTTGGCCATCGTATTGGCGGGAGGATCTGGATTTGGCTATCAGCAAATCCAAGGCTCACAGCAAAAGCCAAACCGAAGCAAAAGCTTAACGACGAAAAAGTCGACGGCCCCGGTTGAACAGACAGCAGACCAAAACAAGCAAGATGATCAGCAAAAGAATGCTGATCAAAATCAAACAGAAGAGAATGCACAAGCTGATAATCAACAAAGTGCTTCTGCTACAGATAATAACAGCGCAGCTGATGCAACAGCCACAACGTCCGCATCAACAAGCACGTCATCAGTCGCAGCGCCCAGAACGGATGGCTTTAACTTCTTAGGTCAGCACTTTGATATCACGACTTTTTCAAATACGACCGGGGGAAACACTCCTCGCTGGACTCCTTACATCTTCCAGTGGTCAGCAATGCCAAATTACTACCTTGCTGAAGCAGCCTCAAGTGCCGGTTCTGCTGTCCGTCAGTTGTCTTATGGGACAGAAGCAGTCATTAACGGCCGTACTTACCATGTGACTGAAATCCGTCATGGTATGAAGCGTCTCGATTCTCTTGAAACTGTTCAAGATTTGGCTGGTCGCCATGCCTTGGGTATTCAAACTTGTGATGATGCCTCGGGTAATTACGTATCAACGTACTGGTTCGATTAAGCATTAAAAAAAGCAGCGCTTTTGCGCTGCTTTTTTTATCTTTTTCTGATTTTTTCGTATAATAAGAGGAAAGAAAAGAGGATAACCGATGCGTTTATGGCACTACCAATTAATTGAGAGTTTATCGCGACAGCACTTGCTTGGACAGTGGCGTGAATGTTTGGCCATTACAGGAGCGATTGCTAAGCATGGCGCGGTGAATCACGCTACGGTGAATCGACTAAACGACTTTGCCATGGCTCACCTGATTGTCTATATCGAGTTGGTGCGAGCTGAAATGACAAAACGTGGTTATCGGACCTCTGAAAAATCACGACAAAAACTTGTGCAAGATATTGGCTATGATTGGCAACAACCACTGACTTATCATAAAGACAAACTGGGAAAGGTGATTTTGCCAAATGGGGAGGGGTTATTTGCTTCGTTTCATAATGAGCGTTACTTAATGCAAAATCTTTATATGATGCAGGAAAAAGCTGATACCGGCCAAATTGAGCAAGAGGTTTGGCAAAAGATGATTGATCAGCTATTGCCGGCTTACCCAACTCTTGAAAATTTACGTTAAAAAAGCAGCGCAAAAGCGCTGCTTTTTTTGTTACCGACTGTAGTAGCCGTTAATGAAAGTCAATTGATCGCAATCTTGGTAGAAGCCATAGGCCTTTGTCACAGCAATGATAAAGTCGACTAAGTGCCAGATACCAAGTGTCAGCCAATTAAATAGTAGTTTCGCTATGCCAAGGCCAATTTGGCCACGCATAAAACGGTCGACGCCCAAGCCACCAAGGGCAAAGGCGCCAACCCAAACAAAGAGTTGTTTATTGATTGTATATTCTTTAACCGATGGGTGTTCGCCACCGTAATTTCTATTCAGCATATTATTAGTGAGAAACGGTTGATTGATTGATGAAAGGCTTGTACGCGAATCATCAATGTTACGGAAAGGTTACTATAACAGTATACTGATGAAAATAAAAAAAGCCAAGTTCATCTTATCGGACTTGGCGAAATTGTGCTTACTTTGAATATTGGCCATTAATAAAGGTTAACTGGCTTGTATCACTGTATGTGCTGTATGCTTTCACGACGGCAATAATGAAATCGACTAGTGGCCAGATACCAAGAGTTAACCAGCTACCAATTAATAACTTAAAAACGCCTAAACCAATTTGGCCTCGCATGAAGCGATCGATAGCAAAGGAACCAAAGAAAAAGGTACCAATCCAAACAAAGACGTGCTTGTTAATTATGATGACGTTTTGATTTTCACTGGTATTTTGCATGTAATTCTCCTTATTGTATATAAAATACGGTGCTCTCTTCATGATTATTAGGGTCAGTGTACAGAATTGTTTCCAATCAGTCAATCAAAAACCACCTGGCACAGCTTCTTGTGTCAGGTGGTTTTCTTATCTAATTTAGTTTGCCTTTACATCAGCGATGGCGACAGACTTTTTACCGATGGTAAAGAGAATCAAGCCGAAAATGACGTAGCCGAGCAAAACAGAAACTGACAAGCCGATGGCGTGACCGTCAAAGAAGGTCAAGTTACGCAAGAGCGTTCCAGTGGCACCAGGTGGCAAGAGTTGGCCGACCAATCTACGGTGGGAAGAGCATCAATTAACTGATCGAGTAACTCATCTGGAATTTTCTCCATCAAATCAAATTTTTCGAGGTAATGCGCATAAAAGGTGGAGCGATTAATCCCGGCACGATCGATAATCCGTTTGACGAAATTTTGTCAAAGTTTTCTTTTTCTAAAAGTGCTAAAAACGTTTGCCGAATGGCCTGGTCTGCTTTTAAAAAACGTTGATCCGTTTTCTTTACCATGGTGGTCCTTTATGAGATGTACAACGAATTAATCGGCTTTGACGGGAACGGCGACTTTGCCACGAAAGTCAGCGGCAAAAAGCCCCATCATGAATGAATCGTGGTATTCACCTTCCGCAAAGAAATGCTGCTTTAAACAACCTTCTTCTTGAAAGCCGATTTTTTTGTAAATGTGAACGGCAGCCGAGTTATCGACATCCACGTAGAGGTAGATTTTGTGGAGGTTTAATACGTTAAAGCCGTACTCGATACCGGCCCGCATTCCGGCCTGGGCCAAACCGTGCCCCTGGAATTTTGGATCGATAATGATCTGGATTTCGGCATGGCGGTGAATGGTGTTGATTTCCATCAATTCCACAACACCGGCAAAGTCACCGTTTTTTTCAATAACGAAACGCCGCTCCGTTTGATCAAGCACGTGCCGGTCATAGAGAATGGTTAATTCATCGAAGGAGTTGTAGGGTTCTTCAAACCAAAGTGCCATCACAGAACGTGAGTTCTTTTGTCGATAGATGTGAGCTAGGTCCTTTTTTTCAAGTGGCCGAATATTCATGGAAACCTCTTTCTTATTTTGTAATAGCTTACCATACTTCATTAAGGCGAGGATAAAAGAAAAGGAGTGAAACCGAGGTGGTTTCACTCCTTTATTAATTGCCCCTGCTGGATTCGAACCAGCGCATAACGGCACCAGAAGCCGTCGCCTTACCGCTTGGCCAAGGGGCAATTACTTGATATATATTAGCTAATTTTTCGAGAAAATGCAAGGGCTTTCCATTAAAAAAGTCGCTTTTTTTAAAAGACGACCATTGTCTTTAAGAGCAGCTGCTTTGATTTTCGTGAAATGGAAATGTCATTTGAATTATGTGACTAGACCAATTATAATGAGAAAAGAAAATCAATGGGGATAATCCCTAAATAAACCGAACTTATCCAATAGAGGAGGTTTTACCCATGGCTATACCACGGTATATCGAAATTCATAATGAGATTCGGCAGCGAATTGCGGCTGGTGAATGGAAAACCAATAAGCGCCTGCCAGCAGAACGTGAATTGGCGGCGGCCTTTAATGTCTCACGAATGACGCTACGCCAAGCGATTCAGACCCTTGTTGATGAAGGAATTTTGGAACGACGCGTTGGTTCCGGTACTTTCGTAGCCGAGAAAAAGGTTTCGGAACGGGCCCTGGGCGTGACCTCCTTTACGGAGCTTATGAACAAATCGGGTCGCCATGCGCAATCCGTGACGGTTTCTTACAAAGTCACCACACCCTCTGTTTCGGAAATGGATCACCTGAAGTTGAAGGCGGAAGACGAAGTCCTCGTGATGGAACGCCTGCGTTTGGGGGATGACGAACCGATTTTGTTGGAGCAGACGACTTTGCCAGTTAAGTTGGTCAATAATTTCACCCGGTCGAAACTGACGGATTCGCTTTATAAGACCCTGATCGATGCCGGCATTCAGCCAGGTCGGGCTGAACAAACCATCACGGCTTCCTTGGCCACGGAACGGCAAGCAGCACTCTTGGAAATTAAGCGTGGTGACCCCATCCTATCCGTTCGCCAGGTGTCTTACGATCAGCAAGACCATCCATTCGAATATGTTCGCTCCTATTATGTCGGCGAACGCTTCGAATTCCAATTAACACGATAAAGCAGGTCCTTCGCTTTGGCGGAGGGCTTTTTTGATATAATGAACGACAATAAAAAGGATGGGAGCAGGTTGTTGGAAAATCGTCGTCAAGTTAAGCTATTCCTGGGGCAGGGAGCCTGGCACCGCCCTTGTTTTCTGCCATATGATCAGTTGCTCGCTAAACACCTCTTGATACTGGGGCAGACCGGTGCAGGAAAATCCACCTCAGCCAAGCAAATGATTGGCCAGCTACAAGAAGCCAACATCACCAATATCATCTTCGATCCGACTGGTGAATACCAGCGCGATATCGATCACTCCGTGACGTACAAAGTCGGTGAAAATGGCTATATTGACTTAAGATCACGGTCGGCTGAAGCCATCGTGCGCCTGCTCGGACTTCACTGGTCAGCCGAACTAATAGCAAAGCTACAAGCAGCGATGACTTCTCTTCGAATTCAAGCGACTTTGCCAGTTGAAAGGGCTGGGGCGGACGGCCTTTATCAAAAGGTGGACCGGCCCGCTGCTGACTATGAAAAAGCAGCAAAAGCACTGACGGTGTTGAACCAAGATTATGATATGGCCTTACTGGCCAAGCAATTGGTCCAAGAGTTTGTTCAGCCTTTTTCAGATGAGCGAGCGGATTACAATCTTTTAGGGCAAGAACTTGATCATGAGGCGATTCAAAGGCATTGGGCGGCCATTCAAGAATTGCAGCAACGGTTAGATGATGAACAGTTGAACCGAATCTTTCATTTTCATCCTGTTCAGGAGGCGACGACCCAGTATGAGCTTTCCTTTGTTCTTCAGACTTTTGAAGAAAAGAAAGCGGCCCGTCGTTCGCTTATAGTTGATTTATCGGCCTTGCAACGCTATTCGAACGTTCAGCAGTCCGTGTTGTCTGATCTGATGGATAACATTCTAATGAACCGTTTGGCCAGTTCGGTTCGGCAGCCAGTTGCGATTTTCTTGGACGAAGCCCACCGCTACTTGGATTTGACGAGGCCTATTAACGAAAACGGTCTTTTTCACTTGCTTCGCGAAGGTCGAAAAGTCAATCTCAACCTGGCAATTTCAACCCAGTCGCAAGAAGATCTTCCCCTGGCCATGCGGGGGCAGTTTGCCAGCCTGCTCATTCACCGCTATCCATCCACCGATGAATTCGAGACGCTGGGCCTTTCTGAAAGGGAAGGAAAGAAGGTCGCTCGATTAGCCATTGGTCAGGCGCTATTGAAAACGGAAAAGAAGCACCGCTTTTTGAAAATAAAAAAGCCACAATAAAGTAAAAAAGCCCTGGAATAGGATTATCCAGGGCTTTTTTAATCGTTTTTTATTCCCAGTGAACAATGCGACTCATCGCTAACGTGAGCATGGCCGAGAAAAGAATGGCAAAGTCTTTGACGAGGGGAATTAGCAGAGAAATGACCAAGGCCCCGACAAAGAAGGCTAAAATGACCGTTGCTAAATCACGAGCCCGTTCTGCCATCGCTTTGTCCTTGCGGATCAGGCCCTCGTAAGTTGCGGCACAGAGCGTCCGTAGGTTTCCAGTCATCAAAAGGGGCATAAAGGCGTTTCCCTTTAAAATTCGGAACTCTTGTAGGGCAGCGGCTGCTGCAATCGATAGAATGGCGGTCGCCAACATGTTGGGGACACTTCGACCAATAATGGCTGAGAGGCTCAGCAAAACGGTCATGTACAGCAAAATGTACTCCCGTTCCTTATCGTGGTGCAGGTTCTTGATGACCCGGTAATGCTGCATGAATTTAACAACAAGGGTTCCAATGGCAAAGGCCATTAGTGAAAAAATGTATTGCCCGGCGCTGCCCCAGTGAAACTGGCTGACATTGATGCCAAGCAAAATGATGTTTCCCGTCTGTAGACCGGCGAAAACTTGGCCGTGTAGATGGTAGGAATAGGCGTCAATGGAGCCAGCGGTCA
This sequence comes from Fructobacillus parabroussonetiae, assembly GCF_018437265.1. Taxonomy (GTDB): domain Bacteria; phylum Bacillota; class Bacilli; order Lactobacillales; family Lactobacillaceae; genus Fructobacillus; species Fructobacillus parabroussonetiae. The sequence goes on from NZ_JAAMFL010000001.1 coordinate 201,827, forward strand.
TGGTTAATAAGCTGGCAAAGAAGACACGTTCATGGGATGGAAATTGCGATTTTGTCACGTTGTTTGGACCTCCGACGAAAGAACATTTTACTACAAAATACCGAATAAAGTATGAAAAGTTGAACATTGAATTCGAACAAAAAAGTCCCGCTATCAGGCGGGACTTTTCAAAAAGCTTATTTGTGATTATATTTCTTGGCTAACCAATCGCCCGTTACCTGGACGATCAGCACCATGATGAGAACGAGAACGGTCGCAACCAGGGTGGTGTCGTTGGCAAAACGGTTGTAGCCATAGGCCACCGCCATGTTTCCAAGGCCACCGGCACCAATGGCACCGGCCATGGCCGTTAAGCCAATCAACGAAATTAAGGTCACGGTCGAAACGCGAATGATTTCGGAACGGCCTTCCTTGATGTAGACACCGAAAATGATTTGGCTAAAGGAGGCACCAACCGCCTGTGCCGCTTCGACAATGCCGCCATCCACTTCGGAAAGGGCCACTTGAATCTGACGGGCATAGAAGGGGAAAACGCCCAGCGAAAGGGGAACAAGCGCAGCGTTAATGCCGATTTGCGTTCCAACTAAGGCTTTCGTGAAAGGGGCGATAAAGGCTAAGAGGATGATGAATGGCACTGCACGGAAGACGGAAACAATCTTATCAAGAATCCAGAAAACCGTTTTGTTTGGTGTGATGCCACGAGGGGAAGTCACGACCAGTCCGATACCAAAGATCAAACCGAGTAGGCCACCGAAAACGGCCGACCAAAAAGTCATGAACAAGGTCTGGAAAATCGCGGTTCCCCAGCCAGTATCACCGCCCCATCCCTGGTAGACGACGTTTGGAAATGTTTGTGAAAACCATGTACTCATGCTTGTTCTCCCTTCAAGATGTTAACGGAAACGGATTGTGCGGCTAAGAAGTCTAGGGCAGCATCCATGTTCTTGGTGTCACCAGATAAGATGACGAGTAGGGAACCGACTTCGGTCTCTTGAAGGACTTCGACGTTTCCGTAAAGAATGTTGGCCACAATCCCAAAGTGTTGGTAAAGACTGGTGATTAATGGTTCGTTAGTGGCGTTACCCGAATAAGTGAGTTGCGCAAAGAGCTGACCAGCCGCCAGGTCCGAAACTGCATCACTTTGACTAATTGCTTCGATTGCTTGGTCTTGATTGGTCGCCGTGGCGATAAATTCCTTGGTTAATTCAGCACTTGGCTTGGTAAAGATATCCAACGTTGAGCCCTTTTCCAAGACCCGGCCGTTTTGCATCACCGCGACTTTGTTGGCGATGGCTTTGACCGCTTCCATTTCGTGGGTGATTAACAAGACCGTTAAGTTGTATTCTTTGTTCAGCTTTTTCAACAAAAACAAGATTTGCCGCGTTGTCTTCGGATCAAGGGCTGACGTCGCTTCGTCTGAAATCAGAATTTCAGGATCGTTGGCCAGGGCCCGGGCGATGGCCACACGTTGCTTTTGACCACCGGAAAGTTGGGAAGGATACTGGTTGGCACGATCGGATAAGTCGACTAATTCAAGCAGTTCGTGGACTTTTTCTTTCTTAACGCCTTCTTTTTCCTTGCTGTTTTCAAGGGCAAAGAGGACATTTTCTTCCACCGTTCGTTCGTTTAAGAGGTTGAAGTGCTGAAAGATCATCCCAATCTTGCGGCGCTTTTCCTTTAGTTCCTGTCCCTTGACCTTGTGGCTTGGTTGGTTTTCTTGCTTGTCAAAGAGCGTTTCGCCGTTGACGAGAACGGAACCGCTCGTTGGTTCTTGGAGTAGGTTGACGGTCCGGACCAAGGTGGACTTTCCGGCACCAGAATAACCAACGATTCCGTAAATATCACCTTTTTGGACATCGATTGAAACGTCTTGTACGGCGTGAATCGTTTTTCCTTTTGGTGTAAAAGTCACGTCGATGTTCTTTAATGAAATAATAGGGGCTGTCATATGCGCCCTCCTTTCGCTTCCGTTTTAATTAAAGTGCTGATCCCATGCCGCTTGTTCGGAGTCACCGTATTGTTCTTTAATGACTTGCTTGACCTGCTTGGTCTGGAATGCCTTGACCACGTCTTGGTAGGTCTTATTGTTCTTGTCCTTTGCCTTGGCTGCAATGACGTTAATCCAAAGCTTGGCGTCTTTGTTCAGGGGTTCCGTGTAGATACTGTCCTTTAATGAAAGACCAGCCGCCGTTGCGTAGTTTCCGTTGACGACGACACCCTTGGCATCGCCCAAAGTCCGGGCCGTTTGATCGGCTGAAATTTCCTTAATTTTAAGGTTCTTTGGATTCTTTGTAATGTCTTTTGTTGTCTTGAGGCCAGAACCGGCTGAAAGTTCAATTAGGCCGGCATTCTTCAAAACGTAGAGGGCGCGACTTTCATTTGAGGCATCGTTTGGGACGACAATTGTATCGCCATCCTGGAAGTCCGAAACGTTCTTGTAAGACTGCGAATAAAGGTGGATGGGGGCGATGAAAGTTTGACCAATGGCCGTCAAATCTGTCTTGTTCTTACTATTGTAAGCATCCAAGAAGGCGTAGTGCTGGAAGGCGTTCAAATCGACATCGCCATTGTCCAGCGCTTTATTTGGTTGTGAGTAGTCGGTGAAGCGCTTGAACTTCAAGGTAATGCCATACTTGTCCTTGGCCGTTTTTGACACCTGTGACCAGACGGCATCGTCTTGCTTGTTCGCCGCCATAATCCCGATGGTGACCGTCTTGTTCGATTGTTGATTTGGCTGTACAAAGGAGAAATAGCCGAGAATCAAGATGACGATCAGAACGAGACTGTTAATGAGTTTGCTTTTTTTAGACATGGTACTTTCTGTATTTCCTATCGTTTTTTATTGGTAACTTTCGAGAATGGCTTTAACAAACCGTACGTTCTCATCATAGTCCTTTAAATGAATATTTTCATTTGGTGCGTGATCGAGTGTGCCGGGGTAGCCAATGCCAAGGGCCACAATTGGCGCATGGGTTGCTTCAAAGGCATAGTTCATTGGCCCGGTGCCGGCTGAACTAGGCATCACAATTGGCTCCTTACCCGAGCTTTCCTGACTCAGTCGAATGACTCGTTTGATTTCAGGGTCCGTCATATCGGAACGATAACCAGCCTGTCCGAGGGTCTTTTCGACTTGGATATCTTGAAATCCTTTGGCGGCCAGGTGATCACTGATGGCTTTCAAGGTATCGTCGGGATCCATGCCAGGGACGAGGCGCGCTTCGACTTTGGCAGTGGCTTCGGCAGGCAAGACCGTCTTGACGCCAGCACCCTGGTAGCCAGTCGTGATGCCTTCAATATTCAGGGTTGGCTCGAAGTAGAGTGCCTGCTTCCAATCAGTGCCTCGTTTATCGGCAAGCAGGGGAGCCTCGATTTGGTTCTTCTTGATAAAGTCATTCTTGGTCTCTGGTAGGGCGGCAATCAATGCCTTTTCCCGTTGATTGGGTTTTCGTACCTGATCGTAAAAGTGGGGAACGAGAATGTGACCATCCTGATCGAAGAAGCTGGCAAGGGCTTGGCTGAGCCGCCAAGCTGCTGAATTGACCACCGCTGCAAGTGACGAGTGAAGGTCAATGCCAGCCGTCTTTGATTTGAGGTTGAAGGTGACAATTCCTTTGTTTCCTCCGGAAATGATGGGACGGTCGTTTTGATCTTTTGATTCCGATTCCCAAATAATCAAATCCCCTTGGATTTCAGGGTGTTTTTTAAAGTAGTCATCCAGGTGTTGGGAGGCCGTTTCTTCCGAGCCTTCGATGACAAAGAGGATGTTAACGGGCAATTGGCGGTCGTGCTCGTCGAGATATTCGGCCAAAGCCGTGAGCCGGGCCGTCAGATTTCCCTTATCGTCGTCAACGCCGCGGCCGTAAAGGTGGCCGTTTCGCTCGGTCAACGTCCAGGGGTCAGAATCCCAAAGGTCAAAGGGTTCGGCTGGCTGGACATCGTAGTGGTTGTAAATGATCAACGTCTTGGCATCGGCCTTGTGACTTTTAAATTGGCTGATGACCAATGGCGCAAAGTAGCTGTCGTCGACGGTCGTTTCACCGCCGAGTTCGGTGAGTGCCTGAGCGATTCGCTTAGCAGCCTCTGGCAAGTGTTCACGCTTTGCGGAAACGGAGGGGATGGCGACGAGTTCTTTTAATAGGTCTAGATATGTGTCACGTGCTGTTGTCATGTGCGGGTTCCTTTCTTTTATGATGCTATGTACGCGAGGGACTTGCCCCCGTGTTGATTACTTGAAGTTCTTGTCCCAAGCCGAAATGGTGGCAGTGCCGTATTCCTTCTTGATCAAGTCCTGCGTGGTCTTTGTTTGGTAAGCTTTGACAACGTCTTGGTAAATCTTCTTGTTCTTATCTGACTTGCGAGCAGCAATGATGTTGACCCACTTGTGTGAGTTTTCAGAAAGTGGTTCGACAAAGATTGCTGACTGGTAGTCGATGCCGGCAGCCTGCGCGTAGTTTCCGTTGATGATGGCGCCTTGAACGGAGTCGAGGTTACGGGCTGTTTGATCAGCGGCGACTTCCTTAATCGTCAGGTTCTTCGGGTTCGACGTGATGTCCTTTGTTGTCGCTAATGACAGGCCAGACTTCAAACCGATGAGACCAGCGCTTTGAAGGATGTAGAGGGCACGACTTTCGTTTGATGGGTCGTTTGGAATGACGATGGTGTCACCGTTTTGGAAATCATCGACTGACTTGTAGCTCTTTGAGTAGAGGCGACCCTGTCCGATAATTGTTTCACCGATTGAGGTCAGCTTGTTACCATTCTTCGCGTTGTAGGCGTCGAGGAAAGCATAGTGTTGGAAAGCGTTCAAATCGATGTCGCCGTTTTGTAAGGCTTTGTTAGGCTGTGAATAGTCTGAAAAAGTCTTGAACTTTAACGTGACGTTATACTTATCCTTTGCCGTTTTGGCAATGCTCTTCCAAATGACATCGTCCTTTTTGTTACCGGACATGATTCCAACCGTGACTGTTCGGCTGTTTGATGAGCCGTGTGATCCGAAACTGAAGTAGCCGAAGACGGCGAGGATAATGACGATGAGTCCTGAGATGAACCATTTTTTCTTTGACATATTTTTTCTCCTGATGATGTTCATGGCAACAAAAAAAGTCGCCCCTGTTTCCACGTGGAAAAACAGAAGCGACTATCGCGTTACCATTCTGAGGTTTTTGTTTAGGATTACCCCTAAACGACTCACTAACCATCGGGCCGCGGAGAATGATCCTAGCCGAATGGTGTGCCTTGGTAACGGAGGCCAACTCGTCAATTGCTATCGGTAAACCGAGTGACAATTGCCAATCACAGGTCATTTTCCCTACCGCACGCACGCAACCTTTCACCAACCGGCTGCTCTCTAAGCTTTGCTTAGCAGGTACTTTCCTGATCAACTTGTTTTGTATTGATATCTTGGTGATAATCATACATGCCCATTACAAAGATGTCAACAGAAAAATGAAATTAAGATTAAAAAAAGGCGGCGATTGCGTTAGAATGGGGTGGTAGTGAAGTAGGAGAGAAATTAAAATGATGAAAAGTATTCAAGCAAAGTGGTTACTTGCTTTGATTGTCCTTGTTGGTCTTGGGGCTGGCGCTTACGTGATGCAAAAGCAACATCGTGAAAATCAGCAGGAGGAATCGCCCGTTTCTTCGGTCACGAGTCGTCCATCCAAGAATAACGCTCTTTCTTTGACGGAGGCGCAGATGCTTATTCAAAAAGTGAATGGCGAATGGCCAAGTGATAACCAAAAGATTCTTAGCCAATCAGGGAATAAAACCGTGGTCGGTGGTGGCGTTGGTGCCCAAGGATACGACAAAATCACCTATACGGTAGAGGGTCAGCAAGTGCACATTCATGAGGAGTTCGGTACCTTAGATGGCGGAAAATATTCCGTCCTTGATTACATGCCGGCAAAGGATTATACGGTTGATCGTTAACAGAAAAAGTCCCGAGAAGAATGGCTTCTCGGGACTTTTTAGTTGTTAATGGAATAATTATTAGCCGTTGGCCACCGTGAAACGTGCTCGGTTGTGCTCGGGCTCCAAAATTTCTTTGATGACGGCTGCGGCCATTGTATCGGCTGTTGTTTCCGATTTGCCCGCTTGGTTTTTGAGCAAGACGTCATCACCGTAAAGAATGTTTTCAGATTTTTTCCCTGGCATAAAGGTAATGGCGGGGGAAAGGCCAAACCAATTGACGTTTTGAACATGCCGCAAAAAGTCCAGTTCGTACAGCTGGTTTTCGGGAATGGCACGCCATGCTTGCGTGCTGGCGTCTTCTCGAATATCGTCATAAACGAGCCGTGTTTTTGAGGCGTCTGTGTATAGACTACCGGCGCCAAGAATGAAGCCGATGCGTGTCTTTTGATTCCGGAGTTTGGCAATTAGATAAGTGGCTAAGTCGATTTGACGATAGGCCTGATCCGGTGCGGTGGAAAAGGCATCGATGATCACATCCACCTTGTCAAAGTCGTCTTGGTCAAGTAAAAAGGCGTCCTTTTGAAGAATCGTCACGCCGCTGTCCTGTCCTTTGAGCGCCGTTAACTTTTCGAGATTGCGTCCGTTGGCTAAAACCTCGATTCCTTGCTGTCGCGCTTCTTTCACAATGGCGGACCCGGCCATGCCGGTCGCACCGATTACTAAAATCGTCATGTTACGCCCCTTTCTGAATTTCTTAATAATACAATACAGCAAGTAAGAAGACAAGTGACAAAAGCCTGCAATAACGAACAAAGCGCCAAATTAAAAAGACGAGCAAGCGATGGTCGATCGGGCGTTTGTCTTTTGTTGTGAATTTTAAAAGATTTTTATGATGATTGCGATTATAAAACGAATGCTGAGCAAATTATAATGAAAAGTGAAAGCTGAAAAACTCATGTAGAGGGGGATGCTATAAGTGAAAATAATAAAAAATATTCTGATTTTGGTATTCTTGATTTTTATGGTTTTATCAGTGGGACATGTTGCCATAACATCCGATTCTATTTTGTCACAGCTCATTAGTGGCTTACTCTATGTTTTCTGTATTTTGATTGCTGCTATCATTGTCCGAAAACAAGCAAAAATAAAAATAATTGAAAATGCTCGTATGTCAATAAGTTAGACACTTTTTTTACATCACTAGGTTCGATTCAAATGAAAGGCTTCAATTCTCGCATTATCATAGGGGTGACCCTTCTTGGAATATGAATGACGGA
>NZ_JAAMFL010000010.1 GCF_018437265.1 Fructobacillus parabroussonetiae
GTCTTGAGATAATTATACAGTGGACGATGCATAAAATCTGTCCATTTTATCAGCATACGAGCAGACTCCACAAAATCGTTAACATCTTTAGCATTATCCTTCTCAGCAATGTCCTTTTCGGCCTGGTTAATAATCGAATCAATATTAGCTTTTTTTGTGTCTTTGTCACCTTTTCCCAGTGTATTGTCTTTATCGACACTATTCTTTAATTTCGTTCGATAATCTTCCAATTTCTTAGTACCATCAAGCTTGGCTTGCCTTGATTCGGCACCTTGCTTCAGGGCGTCGGAAATTTCTTGCTGAACCGCTGGGGCCGTACGCAACTGAATTTTTGGCGTTGGGTAGACAGCTGTGCCACCCGTAGCTTTTCCGCCTGCGTTATTTGAAATATAGGCAACACGTAAAACAGAGTCAGTCTGTGAGAAAGTATCGGGCAATACAAACGTTTGTGGTGTGTCTTGCGTGTGAGCAAAGACTAATTCGCCAGAAGCAATACGAGCTTGCTGGTTATTATAATTATCTTTATCGGATTGATTAACATAGTTACCCGTTGGTTGTGAAATGGCTGATGCCGTTGAAATTTCTTTGATTTTCTTAAAAGTCGTGCCATCCCCTACTTCAACCCAAATCGAGTTATTCGATCCTCGTGAAGTTAAGGTAATGCTGGTTTTACCACCGATATAAGCTGAAATCAATTGACCCGTTGACTGATCCTTACGAACGAATACGTTGTTAACCTTGTAATCAACGGACTGGTTACCATCCTTTGCCACGCCAGTTACTGTGGTCAAATTCACCCACTTACCAACAACGGCCGATTCGGGATCATCGAATTTGACATCATCGATTTGAGCAACATCTTCGTGTGTATCATTGTATTTAGACATGACTTCAGCAGCTTTACTATTATAATCCACTGTCGTGGTAGCTGACGTATCAGCCGAAACCGACACTCCGCCCCCTACTAACGACATCGTCACTGTTGTATTTAAAAATGTCGAACCCGACAAAATCGCCAATGCTAACAAAGTTAGTTTCGCAAATTGTTTTTTTGTAAAAGATTCTGCCATCATCTTGCCCCTTTTATCTGGTTCATTTCGTTCAATTAATCCTTTAATATCTTAACGGGTTAATCAAAAGAATTGGTTACTGATAAATGGCTTTCTGATGTCGAAAATGTAGTTTTCTCGTAACATTTATTTCATATAAACGTTACAATAGTACCATTCTAAATAAAAACGTAAATTTAATCACATGTTATCTTTTATTTAGAAATATATAAGAATGATTAGATTAAAAAAGACACCCTCACTCGGGTGTCCTTTTTAAGAATTACATAATTGTTGTGGTATAGGATTTATCATCGGACTTGCGGACAAGAATTGCCTGCGTTTCATTTGCCGTCTTAATGGTGATTTGGACAGGCGCTGAGGAAGGCAAGAACTTCACAGCAGCCGAGCTAACGTAGTTGGCAAAGGCTTCAATCTCTGTTTGAGAATAGAACTGCGTCGTCACGGTCACCTTCATCGATGTCAACTTTGAATTGGTGAAGTGACCAATGGCCGTTGCACCAGCAATGTTTGGGAAGAAGTTGGCAATGTCATTCTTAAAATTGGTAAAGCCAGTGTTTTCGTCCGTACCAACAGATGAGCTATCCGAGCTTTCCTTAGGGAAAACAACGGTTTTGTCATTAATGTCAGTCCAGGCCGAAATGTTCGTACCGGACTTGGAAGTTGCTTCTGAATAGAAGGAACCGCCGCCAAGCGAATCTTCCGAAGCATTGGCATACATGGCAATGACAATTGGAATGTTCTTGGCAACACCTGTTTGAGCACGAATTTGTTTAATCAACTTCGGTGCAATTTTCTTACCATAGGCAATGCGATCCGCATCCGAAATCGACTGGTAGTAATTGGCACCGTACTGTTCCTTCTGGTAGGTGTCTTGCGTGTTCATCGCCACACCAACAACCATACCGGCCAGCTTCAGGTTCGAACCATCTTTTGTCATAAAGTCTTGTTCGGTCAAACTCTGAACGTAGATTGGATTACGTGACGAATCGGTTTTCCCGTTATCCTTAGGGTTCAAAGCGGTCAAATTCGAATCGGTTTGACGGGCCAACAGCCCACTAACCGTATCAGAAGAGAGGTACTGACCTTCTTGGAAGATATACCGTCCCGTCTTAAAATGTGTCTTGGCCAAGTTCAACAGTCCAGACTCAAAGTCCTTCGTATCAACTGCATTCCCCTGGGAGGTTGCCGTCAATCCACGGGCGGCTGACGTCAGGTAATGACCGTCCTTAATCACCGTCTGATACTGTCCGGCACCGTTTTGGGTCAATTGAACGCCCTTACTTTTTGAAACAGAAGGCGACAGGGTTGCCCGGTTTAAAAACAAAAAGAAAAGCACCAGTACAATGATGGCCCCACCTGCAATGAAGAGCCAGGTCCTTAATGATATACGTTTAAGCATGAATCGTCCTCTTTACAAAAGCAGGCATTAGGCCTGCTCGTTTTGTTGGGCGGATAGGAATTCCTGTTCATTCCAAACCGTCACACCCAGATCCTCGGCTTTTTGTAGCTTTGAACCAGCATCGCTTCCAGCAATCACCAAATCGGTTTTCTTTGAAACCGAGCCCGTAACTGACGCACCGTGGCCTTCCAGCCAGGCCGCTATTTCACTGCGCGAACTTACCTCTAGTTTACCAGTCAAAACGATCTTTTTACCATAGAAAAATGAATTTTCATCAATTGGTCCCTGGTCAGACAGATAAGCCATGTTCACGCCAGCTTGTGAAAGTTCGGCAATGAGGGCCTGTGCCTCGGGTTCTTGGAAGTATTTAACCAAAGAATCGGCAATCGCCAGCCCGACGCCATCAATCGACACAATATCATCAACGGAAGCGCTGGCAACATGGCCGAGATCACCCAAAGACTGCAAAATCGTCTTGGCCGCCTTGGCACCAACTAAACGGACGCCCAATCCAAAGAGCAAACGATCAGCGGAATTTTCCTTCGAAGCAGCGATTGCTGCCAACAAGTTGTCCGCGGACTTTTCCTTGAACTTATCCAAAGTCAAGAGCTGCTCACGTTGCAAGGAGTAGATTGACGCCACATCCTTCACCAACTCTTTTTCCAGCAACTGTGCCACGATTTGGGGACCCAAACCATCGATGTTCATGGCGTTTCGTGAGGCAAAATGCGTCAGGCCTTCAGCAATTTGTGCCGGACAGGCTGGATTCATACAACGCAAAACCACTTCACCTTCCACGTGGACCAAATCAGCGCCACAGGCTGGACAGGTCGTCGGAATGGCATAGGGCTTTGCATCCTTTGGACGCTTTGCTAGAATCACTTGCCCAATTTCTGGAATAATATCACCGGCTTTGTGCAGGGTAACCGTATCCCCAACGCGGACATCCTTCATTTTAAGATAGTCCGGATTGTGTAAGGACGCCCGCTGCACAGTTGTTCCCGCCAACAAAACAGGATCCATCGCGGCCGTTGGCGTGACAGCGCCCGTTCGACCGACCGTCCATTCAATATCACGGACAACCGTCTCTTCCTCTTCAGGTGGGAACTTGTAGGCAATGGCCCAGCGTGGGACTTTGACCGTATTGCCAAGGTCAACCTGGTCATCAAAGTTATTCACCTTAACGACGACACCGTCAATCCCGTAGGGAAGGCTGTCACGCTTTGCCGTGTACTCTTCCAAATAGGGCTTGATATCAGACATTTGACTAATGACCCGATTATCGGGGTTCGTTGGCAATCCTAAGGCCCGAAAGCGTTCCAGAAGGCCATCTTGTGTGGTCACGGCAATCTGATCAGGTTCTGCCGTGTAGTAAATAAAGGCTGATAACTTCCGCTTCTTCGTTTCCCGTGCATCCAGCTGGCGCAAGGAGCCTGCAGCGGCGTTTCGTGGGTTGGCAAAGGGTTCTTGCCCCTCTGCTTCGCGTTCTTCGTTCAACTTAGCAAAAGAGGCCTTGGGCATGTAAATTTCACCACGCACCTCAACCGTCACCGGCTCGTTCAAAGTCTTGGGCACATCATCGATGGTATTGACATTGGCCGTCACATCTTCGCCAACTAGACCATTACCACGCGTGGAGGCCTGGACTAACTTCCCCTGCTCGTATTTGAGGTTAATCGCCAAACCATCAATTTTTAGTTCCAAGTTATACTTTGGCTGAAAACCAAGGGCTTTTTTTGTGCGGTCTTCCCACTCCTGCAATTCGTCGAGGGAGAAAACATCCCCCAAGGACAGCATGGGAACCGGGTGCTGCACTTTTGGTAAGCCGGACTTGGTCTGAGCCCCACCAACGTTTTGCGTTGGCGAATCCTGGCTAATAAACTGGGGAAAGGCTTGTTCCAAAGCTTGCAAACGAGCGTACTGCGCATCGTAGACATGGTCTTCGACAAGGGGGGCATCCTTTTCGTAGTAGGCAATCCCATAATCAGTCAAGCGGTCCTGCAAAGTCTGAATCTCTTGCTTGGCTTCCTCTGTTGTTAATTGCTTTATCTCTTTTGGCTCTGCCATGATAACTTCCTCTCATTCCTGAAAAGTGCTATGTACGAACCAAGCCTAGATGGACAAAACCTATTCAAGTTGAACAGGTCAAGTAGTGCCAACAAAGCAAGGTTCTTTTGTTAAAAATAAATGGTGCAAGGACGGCTTAATCGGCCTTTTTAATTGGTGCAAAGGCGGCCAACAATTGCTTAATCCCATCCTCTGGAAAGGCGACTTTGAGCTCTTGATCCTCGGCGGTTCCGGTGACGGCGACAACCGTTCCGATTCCCCACTTCTTATGCTGCACCTTATCACCAGCCTGCCAAGACACACCTTCAGCACCGGTCGTCTTGCTTTCGGACTTTTGAACAGCGGAAGCATGAACGGGACGGCCATTATAAGTCGTTGACGTGGCCCGTAAGAACTTGGAAGACAGGCCAGGCTGGGTTGCTGACGAACCAGCTGGATAGGCCTTCTCAATTAGATCGTCGGAAATTTCATCAATAAAACGTGATGGCTGGTTGGCCTGGGTCTTTCCGTAAAGCATTCGGGAAAAGGCATTGGTCAAATACAGCTTTTGCTCCGCACGGGTAATCCCAACGTAGGCTAAGCGCCGCTCTTCTTCCAAGAGATCCTCGTCTTGTGCTGCGCGGCCGAGTGGGAAGAGGCCTTCCTCTAATCCAATCAAGAAGACCGTGTTAAATTCCAATCCCTTAGCAGCATGCAAAGTCATCAGCGTCACCTGACCCGAATCCTCTTCCACGTTATCCAAGTCGGCCATCAGCGCCGTTGATCCTAAGAAATCCGTCAGTGGGTTAATCGCGTCTTCAGCGTCTTGATCGTACTTCGCTTCAAATTCCTTGGTCACCGAAATAAATTCATCAAGGTTTTCCAAACGGGACTGTGACTCCGGATCAGATTTTTGCTGAAGTTCTTTTCGATAACCCGATTGATCTAAAATCAGGTCCGTCAATTCGGAAACATCGAGAAATTCGGCTTGCTGGCGGAAGTTATTCACCATCTCAGCAAAGGCCAACAACTTGGAAGCGGCGGCTGGCCGGATATCCGGCGCCATTTCGATTTGATCAATTGCTGCAAGCATTGGCAGGTTAATCGAATCGGCAAAGGCAAACAAACGGTCAATGGTCGTTTGGCCAATGGCACGCTTTGGCACGTTAATGATTCGTTCCAAAGCCGCATTGTCGGCGGGATTGGCCACCAAGGAAAGGTAGGCCATAATATCCAGGATTTCCTTGCGGTCGTAGAACTTGTGCCCACCCACGATCGTATAAGGAATGTTGGCCTTCACCAAGGCTTCTTCCATCGCACGGGATTGGGCGTTTGTCCGGTAAAGAATGGCAAAGTCCGACAGGGACTGTTTCTGTTCGCGCTGGCCCTTTTGAATCTTGCCAAGGACGTAATAGGCTTCGTCTTGTGCAGACTGTGCTCGGTAATAGGTAATCTTTTCCCCAGCGCCGTTTTCCGTCCAAAGCTTTTTTGGCACGCGCTCGTTATTGTGATTAATCACATCGTTGGCGGCATCCAAAATATGTTGAGTCGAACGATAATTTTGTTCCAAGAAAACGGACTTAGCTTCTGGCCAATCCTTTTCAAAGTTCAAAATGTTTTGCATGTTCGCCCCACGCCAACCATAAATCGACTGATCGGCATCCCCAACAACGGCCAGGTTCTTTGATCCTTTGGCCAACATGTTGACAATCCTGTATTGCGCGTCGTTGGTATCCTGATACTCATCAACGTGCAAATAGCGGAACTGTTCCTGGTAACGCGTTAGTACTTCTGGCACCTTTTCAAAGAGCTCGATTGTCAGCATAATCAAATCGTCAAAGTCGACGGACTGTGCCTGACGAAGCGCTTTTTGATAGGCCCGATACACTTCTGCCACGCGCTCTTCGTAGTAATTACCAGCCTGCTCTGCATAGTCCTTTGCTGTCAACAGCTCGTTTTTAGCGTTTGAAATCGTACCCAGAATCGTCCGTGGATCATACTGGTTCGAGTCCAGGTTCAACTCGTTAACCACTCGCTTGACCAAGGTCTTTTGGGCCGACGAATCCAAAATGGTAAAGTTCTTACCCAAACCGATTTGTTCGCCATCCCGACGCAAAATACGAACGGCCAGGGCGTGAAAAGTCGAAACCCAAATCATTTGCGCCTGTTCAGGATCAACCAATTTAGCGATTCGTTCCCGCATTTCTCGGGCTGCCTTATTGGTAAAGGTAATGGCCAAAATCCGCCATGGCCGAACATCTAAATCTTCAATTAAATGGGCGACACGGTGTGTCAGAACACGCGTCTTTCCAGAGCCGGCCCCAGCCATAATTAAAAGCGGTCCCTCCGTCGTACGAACCGCTTCGGCCTGCTTGTCGTTCATTCCCTTAGTAAGTTCTTCAACCGTCATGATGCCATCCTAAAAAGTGTATTCTTGCTTCCTATATTTTAGCATAATCTGCCCTTTTTCTCCTGCTCGTCTCACCCAGTCAACAAGTCAAAAGCAAGAAAAAAAGCCCAGAATTCTGAGCCTTTTACCAGTCATTAATTTGCTAAGTCAAAGCGGTGTAAGTGATATTTTTCAATGACCTGAACAAGCTTCGTCGCATAATCCGGATCCGTTGCATACCCATCCGTCATTAACCCTTTAGCGGCGTCCTGATAGGTTTGAGCCGACAAGACATGGGCGTATTGCGTTGGATTCCAAGAGGTCCCCTGTTTTAACAACTGTGCATGGGCCAGCATGGAAGCCTGCCAAGTAGGATAGGAAACAAAAGCGGCATCCACTGTGACCCAAGAACCATCCTGATACTCTTTGGTTGGCAAGGTAACCGACGACTGCCCAGCCGAGGCCTTGACTCCATAGAGGTTATGGGCTTGAACCGCCAGCGCCGACTGGCCAAAGTCCGACTCCAAAGCCGCTTGGGCAAGCGAAATCGAGGCAAAAACGCCATATTGCCGTTGCAGTTGTTGGGCATAGGGCGCCCAGGACTTTAACTGCTTTGACCGCTGATCCTCGACCTGTGCTTCCTGACGTTCGGCCAAGAATTGCGGTGTTAAGAAAGCAGCGGCCCCCACCAAAGTCAAGAGAGCCAGTAAGGCGATGAAGTAGCGGCGCCGCTCTTTTTTACCACGGGGTATTTTTAACCACTTTCGCTGTCTTCTTTTGGCCATGGCTCCCTCTCCTTTCTTGGACTTTCTAATTTAAAAGTATACAACTTTTTTGAACAAGACACCAAGAAAGACCCCTGTAGAAAGAAAAAAGCCCGGTAAACCGGACTTTTCAAAAGGAAATCTTATTTCTTATAGGTCGAACCTTGGACGTTAATGCTCTTCTTATTATCCGCAACTTGGAAGGCAACACCGCGGATGCCACCCTCTTTGGCTGAATCGGAATTCTTATCATAAAGCAACACCAGGACATTGTCCTCCAAGTAATACTTACCCGTTAACTTTTGACTCGTATTTGACGTGCTGTAAAGCGTATAGGTTGACTTGGTGAACTTAATGGCCGTTCCACCATCCTTATAGGAATAAACACCCGACATGCTGTTTTGATCTTCGTAGGCCTTATAGCCAAAGCCGGCAGCAGCCAATACGATCACAACGAGAACAATGATGCCCGTCCACCACTTACTTTTCTTGGACATCTTTTTTGGATTTAATTTACTTAACGAAAGCTTTTTCATGAGTTCTTTCTTCCTTTCCTCTTCTCTCTAGGGTAGTCCTCTGAATTGGAATGTCAAGTTCTTTCGACTCTTTCCAATCAACCAGTCAGAAAAGCTACCCAAAAAAGTGCTCAAAAAAAGGCACACCGACGTGTGCCTTTTTTTATTCAAAGTTAGCATCATCATCCAAGAAGGTGTTCAACACTTCTTCAACCATGGCCCATTCGGCGTCGTCTTCGATTGGCAACAAATCGCCATCTTTTGCTTCGCCATCTTCTTCAGGGTTAAAGATGTAGGCCTGTACATCAACCTGTTCATCTTCTTCAACACCATCTGGTACCAAAAGAATGTAGGACTTATCAAATTCTTCGGAATGGAAGGTAAAGAGGACTTCGTACAAAGCCTCGTCACCGTTATCATCCACCAGGGTAATCTTATCAATTTCGGGGTTTTCTTTTGCCATTTGCTCTTCCTTTAATTCTTAGTTCTTTGTCAGTTTACCATTGGCATCCAAGTAATTCTGCAAGATGAATTCAGCCGCAATCTTATCGATCACTTTCTTACGCTTTTTTCTTGAGACATCCGCCTCTTCAATCAACATCCGTTCCGCTTGAACCGTCGTTAATCGTTCATCTTGAAAGTCGGTCGGCAAGCCGAACCGTTCTTCCACCATTTTGGCATAGGCCCGTGATGCTTCCGCACGAGGTCCTTCTGAGTTATTCATGTTTTTTGGCAAGCCCAAAACAACGGCTTTGGCGCCGGTTTTTTCGATTAATTCACCGAGTCGATCAAGGCCAAAAATCTTTTCATCCTCGTTAATTCGGATGATTTCAACACCTTGAGCCGTCCAACCCATGGGATCGGAAACCGCCACACCAACCGTTTTGGAACCTACATCTAATCCAAGTATCCGCATTACTTTTTCAAATAGGCGTGCACGAGTTCTTCGATTATTTCGTCACGTTCGTGCCGCTTAATTAAGTTTCTTGCATCGTGCAAGCGCGGAATATAGGCAGGATCACCAGACATGAGGTAACCGACGATTTGGTTAATGGGGTTATAACCCTTTTCTTCCAAGGCGTCATACACCAACTGCATCGTCTCGTGAATATCCTTTGGCTCCTGCTGACCGAAGTCGAAAATAGCGGTTTGATCACTTACGCTCATCGTACACACTCCTTTCTTTATCAAATCTTAATTGTTTTTCTTTGTCTCTAGTTTAACACGATTCCATATGCAAGATAATGAAATCCGTCAAAAAGTCCCTGACGGTCTAGACCCAAAAAGAGTCAAGTCGAAACAAGCAAAGGACCTTAGGCTTGGGCAAGCAATTCCTTGGCCTTTTGCAAAGCGGCCGGAATCTGATCCTGGTCTTTTCCACCCGCCTGGGCCAAATCAGGACGGCCACCACCGCCACCACCAACGATTGGGGCAATGGCTTTCACAACGTCACCGGCCTTGATGCCCTTGCCGTTGGCCGTCTTATTCGCTGCAACCAACAGATTGACTTTTTCACCAATGGCAGCTGCCAAGACCAACACGTCTGAGGCGCCTTTGTCACGCCAAGCATCGGCCATTTGACGGAGCCCATTGGCATTTTCAACCGTTACCTGAGCAGCCACAACGGACAAGCCGTTAATTGCTTCGGCATTCTGCAACAAATCAGCTGCTTGTGCCGCAGCCAATTGCGCTTGCAACGTGGCTAACTGATTCTTTGCTTCTTTCAGCTCATCTGACAAATCGTTCACGCGGTCTGAAACAGCCAAAAGGTTCGGTACCTTGAGATTCTTGGCGATGTGCTGAAGTGTCTGTTCCTCTGCTTGGTAATCCGTCAAAGCCGGCAATGCGGTCTTGGCCTCAATCCGTCGAACGCCGGCTGCAACACCCGCTTCTGACGTGATCTTAAAGAGGTTCAATTCCGCCGTCGACTGGGCGTGTGTTCCACCGTCGAACTCTTGGTTGTAATCACCAATTGACACGATTCGAACCGTGTCGCCGTACTTGTCATCAAAGACGGCCACTGCGCCCAACTTCTTCGCTTCATCCAAGGACATTTCCTGCCAAGTAATTGGCAAGTTCTTTTGAATTTGCAAGTTCACTTCGTCTTGAATCTTGTTTAAGGTTGCCTGATCAACCGGCCCATCATGGTTAAAGTCGAAACGCAAGTACTCTGGTTCAACCAGTGACCCCGCTTGATGAACATCCCCACCAATCACATTGCGCAAGGCTTGATCCAACAAGTGGGTTGCCGTGTGGTTCAAGGAAACCGCATGATGGCGTTCCATATCAACCGCCAAATCGACGACCTGGCCAACGGTAATATCTTCTGTCAACGTGACTTCATGAATGTTTTGCCCATTTGGACCCGATTGGACGTCACGGACTTCAGCGATAATCGTATCGTTTTCGTCTTTAACCGTACCAAAGTCGGCAACCTGGCCACCCATTTCGGCATAGAACGGTGTTTGATCGAAAACCAACCAAGCCGTCGTCCCTGCCTTGGCAGCGTCCGTTGAAACAGCCACGCCGCTCTCATCGTGAGCAATGATGGCCACGACTTTGGCACCGTTAACGGCTGTCTTTGACCAACCAACGTAGGTTGAATCCACCGTCAAATCAGTCAATGCGGCATTTTGAACACCCATGGCATGTTCTTTTCCACGGGCTGCTCGTGCGCGATCCTTTTGCTCTTGGAGCGCCTCTTGGAAACCAGCCATATCAACCGTCATGCCCACTTCTTCGGCCTGTTCAGCAGTCAATTCGACTGGGAAGCCATAAGTATCCGACAACTTAAAGGCATCGGCACCAGAGATTTCCTTTTTACCAGCCTTTTTAGCATCGGCCACGAATTGGTCAAACATAGTTAAGCCGGACTTTAACGTCTTGTTAAAGCGCTTTTCCTCGGCTGTCATGATCGATTCAATCAAGCCTTGCTTTTCCTTTAATTCTGGGTAGAAGGCATCGAGTGTTCCAACCATTGAAGGCACAATCTTAGCCAAGAAGTTTTCCTGAATACCAAGCTTTTGGCCGTGCAAAACCGCCCGGCGCAACAAACGGCGAATGACATAGCCCCGTCCTTCGTTTGAGGGCTTGGCCCCGTCTGAGATGGCAAAGGCGACCGCACGGATGTGGTCAGCAATGACTTTGAAGGAAACGTTGTCTTCTGTATCCTTTGTCGTGTCATAGACTTTGCCAGCAGTCAGTGGCTCCGTTGCTCGGATAATTGGTAAGAAGAGATCCGTATCGAAGTTCGTCCGTCCGTTTTGAAAGACCGAAACCAGTCGTTCGAGGCCCATCCCCGTATCAATGTTTTTATGTGGTAATTCTGGATAAGTACTGTTATCCGTCAAACCTGGTAAGTGGTTAAATTGTGAAAAGACGATGTTCCAGATTTCAAGGTAACGTTCGTTTTCACCACCTGGATACATTTCCGGATCGTTTGCAGGCAAATCAGCAAAGGCTTCGCCACGGTCGTAAAAGATTTCGGAGTCAGGACCTGAAGGACCCTCACCAATATCCCAGAAGTTATCTTCGACTTCGTAAATGTGACCGTCGGGCAAATCGGTCTTTTCTTCCCAAATTTTCTTTGACTCCTGGTCCTTTGGATAAACCGTCACGTAAAGCTTTTCCTTATCCAAGCCATACCACTCAGGCGACGTCAACAACTCCCAAGCCCAAGGAATCACTTCTTCTTTAAAGTAGTCACCAATCGAGAAGTTTCCCATCATTTCAAAAAGCGTGTGGTGACGGGCCGTCTTTCCCACGTTTTCGATATCGTTTGTTCGAATGGCCTTTTGTGCGTTGGTCAAACGTGGCTTTGGTGGGACAACGGAACCATCAAAGTACTTCTTCAACGTGGCAACACCCGAGTTAATCCACAAAAGCGAGGGATCGTTTTCAGGAATCAATGATTTTGATGGAACGACCAAGTGGTCTTTTGATGCAAAGAAATCCAAAAACATTTGTCGGATTTCTGCTGATGATAATTCTTTCATAGCCAACTCCTTTAATACAATAGAAAAAGCCATCACAAAGAGCGAACGCGTGACCGTGGTACCACCGCTGTTTGTAATGACTGTTAAAGTCTTACCTCAAACCTTGTAACGCCAGGAAAGCGCCCTTTCGGGCTTGGAAATGGGAGCACGAGCATGGTTTGCTTAACCCCTCTCACCAACCGGAGTCTCGCTAGAAAGCAATGCCATAGTCGCATGACCATTCGTTAGCTTTATTATAGCATATGCGCCCCATTCATAGCAGATCGGAAAAATAAAAAAGTCGATTCAGTGATCGACTTTTGAAAGAACATTACTTTGAGTGTTTAACACCATAAAAGGCATAGACCAAGAGGCCAAGAACAAACCAAGCAACTGAATAGAGTTGTGCTTGGTGATCCAAGGTGTAGTAGATATAAGCCGCCCCGATTGCCGCCAATGCTGGCAAAATTGGATATAGTGGCATTTTGAAGGAAGGCACTGGCAAGTCCTTCCCCTCACGACGTCGCAGGGCGTAAATGCCAAGTGACACCATAATGAAGGCAATCAAGGTACCGGCTGACATTAAACCGGCTAACTCCGTGAAGGAGAAGACCGAACCAACCAAAACCGCGATAACAGACAGGGCAATCAAGGCGTTATTGGGCTGCCCCTTTTTCGAAACACCACCGAGAAAGCCTGGTAATAGGCCATCTCGGCCGAAGGCGTAGAGCAATCGTGAGCCAGCCATCATCATACCAATCAACCCAGTAAACATACCAGCCAAGGCAACAACAGACAGAATGTGTGACGTCACTGAATGACCAGAGGCAAGCAAGGCCCAGGCAGCCGGTGCTGCATTATTCGCGTACTTGGTGTAGTGGAACATGCCGACCAGGACAAGGGAAACCGTGACAAAGAGTGCCGTAGCAATAATCAGAGAACCAATAATTCCCCGTGGCATCGTCTTTTGAGGATTCTTTGCCTCGGCTGAGTTGGCCGCGATTGAATCAAAACCAATGTAGGCCAAAAAGATTTGTGAAGCGCCGGCTGCAATTCCCTGCCAACCACCAAAGTCGGTTCCGGGCACATGGGTCGGAACAAAGTGCGCGTAGTTGCTTGGGTGAATGGCGGTCGCCCCAACAATGATAAAGAGGACGATCACGCCAACCTTCAACACGACCAGGGTATTTTCGACTTTGGCAGTATTGTTCGTTCCCCGGTAAAGCAGGGTGGCAACAATCAACACGGCTAGCAGAGCAAAAAGGTCAATCACCCCACCATTACCAGCTGAAAATGGATTAGCCAAGGCCTTGGGTAGGGACCAACCAAACGAAGACAGGAAGAGCTTCATGTTAGCTGACCAACCAGAGGCGACAAAGGCAACGGCGATGAAATATTCGGCCAACAACGCCCATCCCGCAATCCAGCCAAAGACTTTACCAAAGACGACAGAGACCCAAGAATAAGCCGAACCGGCAAATGGCAAAACAGAAGCGAACTCAGCGTAGGCAAAGGCCGTCAAACCAGAAACAATGGCAGCCAAAATAAAGGAAATCGTAACCGCTGCACCCGCGTGCGTGGCGGCCACAATTCCCGGTAAGGTAAAGATGGCAGCTCCGACGATCGTTCCGACACCAAGTGCCAGCATTTCTTTGACACCAAGGGTCTTTTTCAAATGTTGGTCCGATTGTTCGAATGCTGATGGATCAGCCTTTCCAAACCATTTTCCCTGCTTTTTTTCAGTCATATTCTGCCTCATACTCTTTTAATCAAACTAGCATTTACTCTACCAGCAGGACCACCTCTTGTCAATTAACAAAGGCGTTTTCCAGCGTTTTCAACATAAAAAAGTCAGACCAAATTGGTCTGACTTTTGACTCACTCATATTATTCAGCGTTTTCAGCTGGTTCTTCGTAATCAACCGTATCGTTGACTTTCTTTGCCCGCTTAAAGTACTTCGTGATCAAGTGTGATCCCTTTCCCCAAGCATAGAAGGCCAATGCGACAATGGCAACCATCAAGAAGTCCCATGGATAGTGAATCCAACCAACACCGTTAAATTCAGTTGAACCGATGTATGATTCAATTGACAAGGCGATTAGGTAGAAGAGCAACCAAGAAGATCCTTGCAACTGCTTCTTCAAACGTGACCAGGCAAAGCCTTGACGCCATTCGTAGTAGAAGTAGAATGGCAAGCCCAAGATGATAATCATAATGACTTCAATCGTGGTTGGCCACATTGCCCAGTAAGTTGCCAATGAAGCCAAAACGAAGGCCAAAGGCGCCATCCACTTCATCGACTTTGACTTGAATGGACGGGTAAATTCAGGCGCCATCTCGCGAAGGGACATCACCGTCACCGGTCCAGTCAAGTAAGCAATCAGGGTAGCCGTCGAAATAACGGCGGCCAACGTTCCCCATGAACGGAAGAGCGAAACCATAATCATGGACAAAACCGCATCCGTCACCATGGCCATACGAGGAATGCCGTACTTTTCGTTAATCTTTCCAATGAATTGCGGGATGTGCTTATCAGAAGCCATCGCAGCCAAGACACGACCAGTTGAGGCCGCAAAGGAAACACCCGTTCCAAATGGCGAAATAAAGGCATCGGTATAAAGCAAAATAGATAACCAATTCAAGCCAACCAAGATCGCCAAATCAGCAAATGGTGACTGGAAATCGATACCGTGCCAACCGTACTTTGCAATTTCAGATGGTTCAATCGCCGTAATGAAGGTTGATTGAATCAAGATGTAAAGCAAGGCCGCAATACTCAAGGAAATCACGATTCCACGAGAGATATCCTTGGTTGGGTTCTTCACTTCAGAACCAAAGTTAATGATGGTCTGGAAAGCGTTGAACGAGAAGATAATACCTGAAACGGTCGTTGCGGCAAAGATTGGCGCCGTTCCGTAAGGCATAAAGTCGTGCATGTTTGTTCCATAGTTTGATGGATGGAATGACGCAATGGTCAACATCACAATCGTCAACAATGGCACACCCAACTTAAAGAAGGAAATAAAGGACGTGAACCTTGTCAAAAGTGACACTGACCAATAGTTCAAGAGCGTAAAGATAATGATAAAGCCGAAGACAACCAGCAACCCTGGGGTTGTGATTTGATTGTTTTCCAAGAAGTGGTGCGTCCAGTTCGCCCAAGACCATGGCCAAGTGGCCATGTATTGAACGGCTGCCACCGCCTCAATCGGAATTAAGGTAATCAATGACACCCAGTTGGCCCATGAGGCAATAAAGCCAAGCAAGGAACCGTGGGTGTACTGAGCGAACTTTGACATTCCCCCAGACTGTGGAAACATTGTTCCCAATTCAACGTAGGTATAAGCAATCACACCGATGACAATGGCACCGACGATCCAAGAAATAATCGCCGCTGGCCCCGCCACTCGGGTGGCCTCCCAAGAACCAAAAAGCCAACCGGATCCGATTAATGAACCAAGACCCAGCAGAACCAGCTGCAATAAACCAATTTTATTAGATTTCATAATAACCTTTCATCTCATTTTTCAAAGTGACCACTCATGTTCGGTCATCCGATGGTCACTATTTTACCAGAATGTGTCAAAAATGCAAAAAGGAATTTTATTCTAGCAAAAAACCACCGTCTTACCGGTGGTTTTGGATCTTATACTAAGACCGCCGTTAAAATCAAAATAATGGCCAAACCGGTCAAAGAAATGACCGTTTCCAAAACTGTCCAAATCTGGAAAGTCTGCTTAACCGTCAAGTCAAAGAATTCCTTGAAAATCCAGAAACCAGCATCGTTGACGTGTGAAGCAATCAATGATCCCGCACCGATTGCCAAGGCAACCAAGACGAGCAAGAGATCACCGTGCGGGTTGGCTGCCAAAATACCATTGACAACCCCAACGGCCGTAATTCCAGCAACCGTTGCTGAACCAACCGCGATTCGAAGCAATGAGGCCACAGCCCATGCAAAGAGGACGATGGCAATTGGTGACATCGAACCCGATGACTGGAACAAATCAGCAATCTTAGCTGACATACCAGAAGTAACCAAGACACCACGCAGGGCGCCACCACCACCAACAATCAACAAGATACCAGAAACGGCATTCATTCCTTCATTTAAGGAAGCACCGACCGTCTTCATATCACGCTTTTGCATCAGACCCATGGTAAAGATTGCCAAGACCAATGAAATCGTCATGGCAATGGCTGGGTTAGCCAAGAAATCAATCACTTGGTATACCGCATCCGGGTTCTTTGGTGTCTTACCACCCGTGACAACCAACTTATAAATCGTGGCAATGATCATGAAGACCAATGGGAAGACAGAAGTCAAGACGGACAAGCCAAAGGAAGGCGTCTTATCCAAATCGTATTCTTTCACATCCCCAACGGCTTCAATGTGTTCCTTGAACTTGAAGGCATCTGGCGCGTACTTTTGGGCCAACTTCGTAAAGATTGGTCCGGCAACAACGGCCGTAATCACGGAAACGAAGAGACCAACCAACAACATCAAGCCAATGTTGGCGTTCAATTGTGAGGCAACAGCTGTTGGCGCAGGTTGTGGTGGTAAGAATCCTTGGGCTGATGACAAGGCTGCTGTCATTGAAACACCCAAGTAAAGCAATGGCACACCAGCTTCGATGGCAACCGCAAAGACGATTGGGATCAAAAGAACCATTCCAACACCGAAAATCATTGAGATTCCGATAATGAATGAAGCGAGCAAAACCGCCCACTGCAAACGCTTCAAGCCAAACCAGGCGATCAGCGTTTTAGCGATTCGGTAAGAACCACCAGCATCGGCAACCAAACGACCAATCATCCCACCAAAGATGAAGATAACGGCGTTTGAACCAAGGATGTTTCCCATTCCTTGGTTACCTAGGACAGCATCAGGAATCTTTGAAGGGTTCATACCCAAAAGAAGTGCCAATGCAACGGCCGTAATGACCAAAGAAACGAACGTGTTCAATTTGAATTTGGTGATTAAAAGCAACAAAAGCAAAATGGATAGGATTAACATGATAAATTCCATCGTATTTGTTAGGGCAAAGCCCTACTCCTTACTTTTTTTCTGCCGGTCGCGCATGCTTACGCTGGAAAGCGGCAATGTTGTCGTATTCCGTCTGTAACTGACGTGACAGACGGATAAAGATTGGGGCTAATTCACGATAAGCCTCAAAGTTTTCAGGTTCTGGTTGATAAGTATTGGACTTACCAATGTACTTTGAGATCTCATAAAGATCATCGATTTGTCCAAGTGCCTTTTGCGCAACCACAACAGCTGCCAAAGCCCCTGATTCAAAGGCTTGTGGCACCGTGACGGGCTGTTCAAAGATGTCGGCAAACATCTGACGCCAAAGTGGTGAGCGGGCAAAGCCACCGGTAGCTTGAATTGACTTGAGAGAGCCAACCACTTCTTCCAGTGCAAGTGACACCATGTAAACGTTGAAGGTAATCCCTTCAAGAACGGCACGGAGCATGTTGGCACGCGTGTGCGAGTGGTTCAAACCAAAGAATGAACCACGAGCGTTGGCATCCCAAATTGGGGCACGTTCTCCACCCAAGTATGGGTGGAAAAGCAAACCATCCGAACCAGCCGGAATCTTTGAAGCAATTTCAGTCATCAAGTCGTAAGCATCTTGTCCAAGCAAGGCCGCCGTCGACTTTTCAGCATCGAACAAGTTGTCCTTTGCCCAACGGAAGACATCCCCTCCGTTGTTGACCGGACCACCGACAACCCAGTGATCCTTGTCCAGTGCATAAGTGAAGGTACGACCCTTTGGATCAATAACTGGCTTATCTGAAACAACACGGATGGCACCCGAAGTACCAATCGTAATTGCCGCAACCCCTGGTTGGACCGCGTCAACACCAAGGTTTGACAGAGGGCCATCCCCGGCGCCATAAACAAAGGGAACGTCTTCTGGCAAGCCCAAAACGGCTGCCAATTCCTTGTTCATGCCTGTTTCGTATTCATAAGGCGACACCGTTTCTGGCAACTGATCCTTTGTCACACCAGTCACTTCAAGGGCCTGCTTGTCCCAATCAAGTTCGAAGATGTTAAAAAGTCCCGTTCCAGAGGCAATCGAAATATCCATCTTGTTTGCACCAAACAAACGGTGGAAGAGATATTCCTTAATTCCCAAATAGTGAGCGGCGTTCTTATAAATATCTGGTTGATCATTCTTCAACCAAAGCAACTTTGATAAGGGTGCCATTGGGTGAATAGGTGTTCCGGTCTTTTGATAGATTTCCATTCCCAAACCAGTTGACTTCAATTCTTCCGTGTAATTCACGGCACGAGTATCCGCCCAAGTAATCACTCGGGTCAAAGGATGCCAGTCCTTATCGAAGGCAATCAATGAGTGCATGGCTGATGAGAAGGAAACGGCCTTAATGGCGTTTCCCTTTCCCAATTCAGCCTTACGGACAACCGCACCCAGCGCATTCGTGAAGGCCACGAAAATTTCATCCAAATCTTCTTCAGCCATATCGGTGGTATCCCGGTAAAGGGGGTAACCGTAATTAGCCTGTGCAACGACTTGGTTTTGGTCATCGAATAAGACGGCCTTGGTGGACGTCGTCCCCAGGTCGATTCCAATCATGTAGTCCATGTCACGTCTCCATTTTTGGTTAGTTACTATACAAAATCGCAAAGAAAGACACAGTATTGTTACCGCTTACTTTACCTTGCAAACAAAAAGCCCCCTCGGTGGGGAGCTTTCAAAATGGTTATTTGAAGCTTACTTAGCTGAATCCATTGCGTGGCCACCGAAGCCGTTACGCAAAGCAGAAACAACCTTTCCAGTAAACGTGTCTTCTTGCAATGAACGGTAACGCATAGCAAGTGACAAGTAGATAACTGGTGCAGGAACTTCCAAGTCAAGTGATTCTTCGACGGTCCACTTACCTTCACCAGATGAGTGCATAACGCCTGAAATCTTTGACAACTTAGGATCGTTAGCAAATTGTTCTTCGATCAATTCCATCAACCATGAACGAACAACGGAACCGTTGTTCCAAAGCTTAGCAACTGCTTCGTAATCGTAATCGAATTGTGAGGCTTCCAAAACTTCGAAACCTTCGGCGATGGCTTGCATCATACCGTATTCGATACCGTTGTGGACCATCTTCAAGTAGTGACCTGATCCCAAACGACCAGTGTACAAGTAACCGTCCTTTTGGGCGATTGATTCGAACAATGGTTCGATTTCCTTCCATGCGGCTTCGTTGTCGCCACCGATCATGAAGTTACCACCGTTACGGGCACCTGACATTCCACCAGACGTACCGGCATCAAACAAGTTAATACCAGCAGCAGTCGTGCGCTTGTTTTGTTCAAGGTTGTCCTTGTAGTTTGAGTTTCCACCATCAATGATGATGTCGCCCTTGTCCATCTTTTCGATCAACGTATCGATCGTTGAGTTCGTTGGCTTTCCAGCAGGAACCATTACCCAAACAACCTTTGGTGATGGCAACTTTGAAAGCATGTCATCCAATGAGTTCACACCTTCAACCTTGTCTGAGTAAGCATCTGCTTCTGCGACAAAGTCCTTGTTCAAGTCAAACGCAACAACTTCGTGGCCGTTGTCGACAGCGTTCTTAACCAAGTTAAGACCCATCTTTCCAAGACCAATCATGGCAAACTTCATGTGTATTACCTCTTTTTAATATTTCATTTTTTTACTACATGTCCTATTATATGAAAATCTTTTTCAGAACACAAGCGTTAATTGAAAATAACTTTCATCTCCGGTATAGTAAAAAAAGATAAAGGACGTTTAATATGAAAGAAAGTAAATCTCGTGTCATCTTTGCCCAACTTGGCAAAGAGCCCAATACCTACAACCAAACGGAACAAAAGCTGGTTGACTACATCACACAAAACATCGATCAGGCCGCTCAAGATACCATTCAGTCGATGGCTGAAAAGACGACTGTCTCCACCTCGTCGATTTCACGCTTCGTGAAAAAAATTGGTTTTTCATCCTACCGCGACTTTTCAGTGGTCCTTGCCTCCTATCAGCAAAGTAAGCCACCACTCGATCTTTTTGGTGAAATTCTCGATGATGATAACACGGAAGCCATCCGTCAAAAAGTCTTCTCTGGTGCGCAAAACGCCCTTACGATGACGGCCGATGCCTTAACGGCTGAGTCCCTCGAAAAGGCGCTTTCCTGGTTAATCTCTGCGAAGCGGATCGGCTTTTTTGGCATCGGTGGTTCCTCGATTGTCGCCTTCAATGCTTATCACAAGTTCTTGCGTACGCCAATCGATGTCATTTCTCATCCGGATTACGACATTCAACTGATGCAGGCCGTTAAGCTAACGCCACAAGATACCGCCGTTGTGATTTCGCACTCCGGTCGAAACGACGACACCCTTTTCTTAGCACAAAAATTAAAGGAGCATCAAGTCCCCTTCATCGCCATCACTTCCTTTGCGGATTCCCCCTTGGCGCAAATGGCCGACATCGTGCTCCTATCGCTCGCCGATGAAGTCAATTATCGTTCCGAATCAATGTCTTCACTCATTGCCCAACTCACCATTGTCGATACACTCTTCACGTTGACTGGATCAAAGCTGCCCAAAGCAACCCAGTCGGTTGTCGACACCATGCGTGATGTCATTGAGGGAACTAGGCGACAGTAATTCCCACCATCTACCCAGTCGGACAGGATCAATCCTGTCCGACTTTTTCATTTTGACCCTTTTCTCGCCAGCCTCATGGGCAGAAAAAAAGAGATGACCCAAGTCGGTCATCCCTTGTAAAAATCATTCTTCTTTTTTCACCATGGCAATGGCTTGATTCATCAACATGTCGATGGCCACATAGTTGCCACCACCCTCTGGAACGATGATGTCAGCGTAACGTTTCGTTGGCTCAACAAATTGATTGTGCATGGGCTTAACGGTAGCGGTATATTGTTCAATCACCCCTTCAACCGTTCGGCCACGTTCATGGGTATCGCGTTGCAAACGACGAATAAAGCGAATGTCATCATCCGTATCCACATAGACTTTTAAATCCATCAAATCACGCACACGGGCATCGTTGAAAAGCAAGACACCGTCGACAATGATCACATCGCCCGGTTCCACATGGGTCGTCTTACTTGATCGTGTGTGTTCAGCATAATCGTAAACCGGCGTATCGATTGCCTGCTTTTGAATCAGCTTTTCAAGGTCTGCCACGAAACGATCCGTTTCGATGGAGTCTGGATGATCGTAGTTTGTCTTCATCCGTTCTTCCATCGGCTTGTCTGACTGATCCTTATAGTAGACATCCTGCTGCAATAAAATCGGATTATTGTCCGCTAACCGCGTAATCAGCGCCTTCGAAACAGTGGTTTTCCCAGAACCAGAACCACCAGTAATTCCAATTAAAAACGGTTTCTTTGCCAAAATAGCCTCCAGTTGCCATGCATGCTGTGTGCCAAAATTTTATTATCCTGTCTATTTTACGTGATTAAAAAAACAAAAGCTAGTAAAAAAGTCGGTCAAAGACCGACTTTTTCTTACTTTTCCACCTTGATTCGACTAGCTAGGAGATAACCCGATAGCGGAATCAAGATAAACCAGGCCGCCGTTAGATTCAAGGACAGGCCATAGCTGTTGTTCTTGTGGAAGAAGCCAATTAAAATTCCTGCAATCAGAATCGACAGCGCACCAATTAACTGGCGCATCGTTGTAATGATCGCCGTTCCATGCGAAATCAAGTGTTTTGGCAACGCGTTTGATGCCGCCGTAACAGCCGGCATCATGATAAAGGCATTCCCACCTTCAAGTAACATTGCCCCTAGGATGGCCAAGAACAGCCATTTTGTTCCAAAGAAGGCCAACATGGCATAGCCCGCCACCATCATCGTTGAACCGATTAAGACAAGCGGACGCAAGCCAATTTGGCCAAGGAGTCGACCGGACTTGGGGTTCAACCAAGACAAGAAGACGGCCCCTGGAATCATGAGAAGGCCCGACCAAAGCGGTGCGAGGCCAAAGACTTTTTGGAAGTAAAGCGGCATAATCACCGTTGCTGTAATCAGCCCGGAATAAGACATTCCCGTCAACAACATGGCGGGCAAGTAGCCGCGGTGCTCAAAGACGCGGAGATCTAAGAAGGGGTTATCCTGACGCAGTTGCCGAATCACAAAGAAAACAAGCAAGGCGATAGAGACGACCAAAGTCGCCACCAGGGTCAACGACCAGCCCTTACTTGGCAAAATAGAAACCGTGTACAAAACACCCGCGAAACCAATTAACAAGAAGGCTGACAAGAAATCGAAGTCCCGCTTATTTAACTCGTGAGTATTTTGAATTTGCCCTTGCATGAAAATAATCAAAGCCAGCAAAACGATGAAGAAAAAGGCAAAAAGCGCACGCCAAGTACCGAATTGCAACACGATGCCAGAGACAATCGGTCCGACTGCCAAAGCCGAAGACATAACTAAGCCAACGGCCCCCATCGCAACGCCACGCTTCTCCTTTGGCGTATTTTCCATAATCACTGCCTGGTAGGTTGGGAAAAGCGCCCCAACCGCGACACCTTCCAGCAAACGGCCAACAATCACACCCAAAAAGTTTGGTGTGACCATGGCAATGGCCGTCCCCACTAGAAAAGTCGCCACAATGAGATTCAACAACTTCTTCAAGTGTAGATTATCCAAGAGCCATGGTGACAGTGGCATAACCAAAGTCATGGCCACCATAAAGCCGGACGTCACCCACTGAACGGCGGCGGCATCAATCCCAAACTGCTTCATCAAAATTGGATAAGCGGTTGTCATCGTCGATTGCGAAATGGACATCGTAAACGAGATAAAGAGTAACACCAGCGAAAATGGCGATAACGAGCGAATGTTTTTCAAGGTACTTCCCTCCCCAAATGGTTCTTTTTATTAGTTTAAAAGACCCGGCCCCAAAAGGCAACTAGTTTGTTTTCATTCTAAACAAAAAGGGAAGAATCCAATCTTCCCTCGTTCTTACTTTGTTGATTGTCGTTTAACCATGGTATAAGGCAAAAGCACTTGTGCTTCATCCAGCTTTTCCTTGTCCATTAATTTGGTTAACAGGCGCATGGCGACCGCGCCAATATCATACTTTGGTTGATCAATAGAGGAAATTTCAGGTCGTGCCACCATGGTAAACGTCGTGTTATTGGCCGATACGATTGACACGTCCTCTGGCACACGCTTTCCCATGTCCTGCAAGCCATTCAAGATTCCCAGGGCGACTTCATCGTCGTAGGCAACAACGGCGCTCGCCCCTGTTTGATCAATTGCTTCAGCCAAGTCCTTGCCATCCTGATAAGAACGAGCACCAGCAAAAATCAAGCCTTCATCAACCGGCTGCTTTGCATCCTCAAGTGCTTGGACGTAACCAGCCCGACGGTAATCTTGATCAATGGCCCGATCCGTGGAACCCAATATCAGAGCAATCCGTTCGTTTCCAGCCTTCAAAAAGTCCGCCGTCACCTCACAAAAAGCCGCCCGATAATCAATGTTGACAGATGGTAAGACCCGGCCTTGGTCGACAGATCCTGCCAGTACGACCGGTACGCCAGTCGCTTGGATGGCCCGTAAGACTTCATCGGACAGCTGACTACCCATGAAAAGCAAGCCATCAATCTGCTTGTCAGCAAGGTTGCGAACCGCCGTCAACGCCCGCTTGGGGTCATCATCCGTGTTTGTCAACAAGACATCATACTGGTACATGTTGGCAACATCATCAATTCCTCGGGTTAATTCCGAATAGAAGAGATTGGTCATGTCTGGCATGACCACACCAACCGTCGTTGTCTTCTTGGAAGCCAAGCCACGGGCAACCGCGTTTGGCCGATAGCCCAAATCCGAAATGGCGGCGAGGACTTTGTCACGGGTGGCGGGGCGAACGTTTTGTGAGGCGTTGACCACACGAGAAACCGTGGCCAAGGAAACCCCCACGGCGGCGGCAACATCATAAATTGTGGCGTTCTTTTTTTCTTCGCCCATTTTTCAACCTCTTTGAAAGCGCTTAATTCGCCATTTATCATAGCAAAAAAAAGGCCCAACCGCAAATGATCGAGTCCCTCACAGCCTTAAGAAAACCGGCTTTCTTCGTAATTTTCTGAAACGTCTTCTTGTTTTTTATACTGCTGATAGATAATCCACAAAAAGCAGGCGTTCGACACGATAAAGAATGCCGATACCGCAATCAGTGTTCGCATCACACTCAAATCAATATGTAAGGCCCAAACGAACAGGGCTGGATAAATCAACAGATTCAAAAAAGCCCAAAGTATCTTCAATCCCGTATAAGCCATTTCTTCTCTCACTTCTCTCGTTTCCTACCTTGGATAAAGTCGTCCCCGACAGCGAGCACAACGATAACGCTGCACATCAACCGGGCGGACCCGGTCGATGCTATGCCCATTTTCACAAAGATAGTGGTACTTTCGCTGAACCGTCCGTCGCGCACCAACATCCGGCGCGTAACGACTGCCACCCACCTGCTGTAAAAGCCGTTTAAAGTCCTGGTCCCTGTGCCGATAACCGCGGCCTGCCAAATGCAAATGATAGTGGCAAAGTTCATGTTTGATCACGGCGTCGAAATCGGCTCGTTTGGCCATCTTCGGATTAAAATCCAAATGGTGGTCCGATAAATGATAACGACCACCCGTCGTTTGTAAGCGACTGTTAAAAACAGCGACATGTCGAAAGGGCTGACCAAAGGAAGAAAGGGACACCTGCTCAACTCGCTCTTGTAAAGCGACTTGTTCAGGCATCCCGATTGTTTGTTCAAAGGTGGCTTTTTTGCGGACCGCTTTCTTCTTCGACCGTCCGAAAAAATCACTTACCTTGGCGCGCATAAATATAGTCCGTGACTTTGTTCAACGTGGTTAACTCGTTCAAATCCTCATCTGGGATTTCAAGGTCGAATTCATCTTCCACCTCGACGACGAGTTCGACCACGTCGATTGAGTCGGCCCCAATCTCCTTGACGAAGTCATGGTCGCCTTGAATTTTGTCCTTGGAGACGTTGAAGCGTTTCGCTACTTCGTCTTCGAGTTTCGCATAAATCTGCTCTTTCGATAAGGCCATTGTTCTCTCCTCAAGCTAAATCAAATCGAACTAATACTACCACAAATTCAAGGTCTTGCGGCATTTATTTTACGTTCTTTTTCACTTTCATCTTTTCGGCGTTCTCTTTAATAAAGTCGGCCGTCTTACCAACGAGGTTTTCTTGAACCATTCGTTCAATTTGTCCCATTGAGTTCGCAACGGCTTTGGCCTTTGCCGATCCGTGGGTCTTCACCACCGGTGCTTTCACACCAAGCACAACGGCCCCACCGTTTTCTTGGAAGTCCATCTTGTGCTTTAAGCTCTTCAATGCCGGCTTTAACAACAAAGCGCCCAACATACCACGAATTCCGGCGCCCTTGATGGAATCCTTTAATTGCCCCATCATCGTCAAAGCCGTTCCTTCAATCGCCTTCAAGGTTGCGTTACCAGAAAAGCCATCCGCTACGACAACATCGGCCGTTCCTTCCATGATTTCACGGGCTTCAACGTTGCCTCGGAAATCAAAGGCATCGCTTCCCTTCATCAATTGGTGAGCAGCCTTGTGAACCTCATCCCCCTTGTCTTCTTCGCCACCGTTATTGAGGAGACGAACACGGGGATGATCAATGCCCATCACCGTTTCGGCATAAAAGCTGCCCAAAATACCATACTGATAAAGGTGGGAAGGCTTGTTTTCAGCATTGGCACCAAGATCCATGAACACGAATTCATCATGCTGGCCACCAAAACTTGGGAAAGCCGTTGCCAAGGCAGGGCGTTCCACACCACGAATACGACCAACAATAAAGATGGCAGAAGCCAAAATAGCCCCAGTATTTCCGGCAGAGAAAAAGGCATCCGCCTCGCCATCCTTCACCGCATTAGCTGCACGAACCATGGAAGAATCTGGCTTATTCTTCATTGCCTTAACGGGTTCTTCGCCCATTTCGATCTCTTCGCTCGTTCCGATAAGCTTAATTCGGTCCATCTTTTGAATCAGCGGCTTCACTTTTTCTTCCGTTCCAAAGAGCAAGAATTCCAGCCCTTCATAACGATCACGAGCGATTTCAACACCCTTCACAATTTCATCCGGGGCAAAGTCGCCACCCATCGCATCAATCGCAATCTTAATCACAACAAATCTCCTTACCGTTTTTGTTTCTTTTTTCTTTTAATCGAAGTGTCGAAAGGCCGCCATGGTTTCAGACAGGTGGGCCACCAAGGCTTGGTTTTCTTCCTGTTCATCCCAGTGGGCCGTTCGTACAAGTTTCAGCGCCTCTTCTTGTGCAATCGTCAGCATGGTTAAATCCTTAACGGGATCACCGACTTTGAAATCGGGCATGCCGGACTGCTTCGTTCCCAGAATGTCACCAGAGCCACGCAGTTCCAAATCTCTTTGCGCCAATTCAAAGCCATCCGTTGTCTCAACCAAAGCCGCCAGACGTTCTTTCCCATAATCGTTTTTTGGATCAGCCAACAAGATAGTATACGACTGCCGGTCACCACGCCCCACACGGCCACGTAGCTGATGTAACTGTGCGAGGCCAAAACGATCAGCATCTAATATTAACATAACCGAGGCGTTGGGCACATCCACACCGACCTCGACCACCGTGGTTGAAACCAGCACTTGAATGTCGTTGTCCGAAAAACCGGCCATCAGCGTGTCCTTATCTTCTTTTGGCAGTCGGCCATGCAAAAGGCCCACGGTGTAATCCGGCAAGGCTTCTTGCAAATCCTGGTAAACCGCCGTCACGTTTTGGACATCGAGACTTTCGGATTCTTCAATTAAGGGGGTCACGACATAGGCCTGTGCCCCTTTTGCCAGCTCACTCTTTAAAAGGGCCAGCGCCTGATCGTATTGCCGATTCGACAGTTGCTTGGTCACAATGGGCTTTCGTCCAGCCGGCAACTCATCAATGATGGACACTTCCATTTCACCATAAGCTGTAATCGCTAGGGTTCTAGGAATGGGTGTGGCGGTCATCGCCAAAATGTCGGGATTCACGCCACCCTCACGTAACTTTGCCCGCTGCTTAACGCCAAAACGGTGCTGCTCATCAATGACAGCCAAACCGAGGTGGTGAAAGTGAACCCCGTCTTGTACTAAGGCGTGGGTGCCCACCACGATATCGATTTCGCCTGATTCCAGGTCCTCAAGGATCTGACGCCTTTGGCCAGCCTTCAGACCTGAGGTTAGCAACTCCACCCGCAACGGAATGCCCGCCGAGTCAAAAAGTTTTGCCAGACCCTTGGCGTGCTGCTGAGCCAAAATTTCGGTTGGCGCCATGATGGCTGCTTGTGCACCAGCCGTCACGGCCGCATACATCGCAATAGCAGCCACCACTGTTTTACCCGAGCCAACATCCCCCTGCAAAAGTCGGTTCATGTGCTGGGGGGCCTGTTGGTCCGCTAAGATTTCAGCCACCACTCGATTCTGGGCCGCCGTTAATTGAAAAGGCAGCGCATCAACGAAGGCGCGAACTTGTTTCTTATCATAGGCCAGTGCCTCTCCAAGAAAGGATTGATCGGCTTGTTTGACAAGCTGCAGGCGCAGTTGAAAGAGGAAGAATTCCTCAAAGGCAGCCGAACGGCGGCCTGCCTTCGATTCGACTTTGTCCTTTGGAAAGTGGGAATATTCGACCTGGTCATTTTTATCTAATAACCGGTACTTTTCCCGCAAGTCAGCCGGCACGAGGTTTGGCAATTGACCACGCAGTTGGCCCCAGGCTTGTTCGACTAATTCGGCAATCGTTTTGGCCTTGATTGCCTTTGAAACCGGATAAATCGGTGCTAATCCATCCACTGAAGCCGGCACCAGCTTAATGGCCGTCAAAGCGGCTTTGGCTGCGTTATAGGTGCCATAGACCGCAACTTCTTGTCCGACTTCTAAATTCTTTGCAATCCAGAATTGGTTAAAAAAAGTCACGCGGACATTTTCCCGGTCAACTAAGAGACCAGTGACCGTTTGCGACCGTTTACCAAAACGTCGAACCACGGCCGGCGTAGAAATCACGCCTTTAAACGTGACTTTTTCTCCATCAAGTGTTTCCGATGGCAGCCGTTCCCCTAAATCATCATATCGATAAGGATAATAAGAAAGCAGGTCATCAATGGTAAAGATACCGAGTCCTTGCAAAGCTTCTTCTCGCTTTGGTCCAACGCCGCTTAAAACCGAGACTTTATCCGATAAAGCAATTGCCATTGACGCGCTCCTTCCTTCTTTTGATAAGCATTATTTTACCACCAGCAACCTGGAAAAGAAACGGACGACCGGCCTTATCCGCACAAAAAAAGCAGCGCCTTCGCGCTGCCTTTAACTGAAAAATCATTTTAGTGAATGTAGATCGTAATGATGGTCAACAAGCCGAAGAATATTCCCGGCAGGTTTGAAATAATAATTGGCCAATCCTTATAAGTCTTCAACCAACCGTAGCCAGTCCAAAGCGTGGCGTTAATCATCGCAACGGCAGGTTGGACAGGGTTAACTGGGTTACCAGAGAAGTTGGCGATGATTTGTGGGATGTATGACACATACATCAAGATACAAGTGGCTGTAGCGACTTTTGAAAAGAGCTTCAGCATCTTGATTCGCTTTTCGTCGACGACCTTCTTTTCTTCCGGATGGACATAATTATCAACACGCATTCCCATGAATTGTATCTCCTATTCCATTATTCGCTTGAATAATTAAATTTATTATAACATATTTGTTACATATTCCAGAGTAATTTTGACAATTTGCTCACTTACTATTTTGTGAAAGTCCTTATTTTAAGCAGGTGTATTTTATAAAAAGCCGGTTTTATGATTGATTTTGTGTAATTTCAAACATAACATTGGCAAAGCAGTTTATAGCTATTATATCTCTTTGGAATGAAGGCAGTTAAACAAAGGGCATTCGAGTAAAATAGAAAGAAGAAGCAATAACCATTTCAATTTCGTGCTATTCATTAGCAAGTCATTTAAGAAAGGTGGCCATGCCATGACCAAGCAAAACGAGCAATTCCCTTCGCACAAGCCCGACTGGGTCACACGCCAGGAATTCCAGGAATTCAAAACCGATGTTAACCAACATTTTGAGCAGATTGATCATCAATTTGCTCAAGTTGATCTCCAGTTTGGCAGAATCAACAATCGCCTCGACCGAATCGACGATCGACTCGATCTCATCGATGAGAAATTTGCCGTGCGTGATAAACAGTTCCTTGACATAGAAAAGAATATCGATCGCCGTTTTCACGCACAAAACCAATCACTAATTGCGCGCATCGAACGAAATAATCGGCAGCAATGGGCCTGGAACATCACGATCCTACTGGCCATCATCACGCTGGTTGTCACGATGCACCGCTAACAGACGAGAATCAAGGGAGCCCTTTTATAAAAGGGCTTTTTTCTTTGGGCCTTTTTGTGGCCCTAAGTTTAAAAACGGGGGTAACACTGAAGGTAACTAAAAAGCACCAAAAACCTGTCACCCCAATCAATCAAAAGAAAAAGCCCGCTATCTAGGCGTTCCTAGATAACGGGGAATAAGGTGGTAACCGGAATCGAACCGGTGATCAGGGTGTTGCAGACCCATGCCTTACCGCTTGGCTATACCACCATCAAGCGTTAAACAACGCTTATGATTATAAAGAAAACGGGCGGCTTTTTCAAGCTTAACCCAACTTGTTGTCCAAAAGAACTTGTTGCATCGCCTTTTGAATTTCTTCGGGCTTGACCCATTCATCAAAGTGATCCGTTTCAATGGGCAATTGCTCGTAAGTCTTGTTCAGGTAATCCTCGACTTTTAACAAGTGGGACGAACGGGGAACATTCATCTTTAAAATTCGAACTTCCTTAATGAAGCCGTGATTCGCCGCGTACTCGGCTCGTGAATTTTCCGTCACATTGCCGATCTCATAGTAGACGCTACCATCGTTTCGTGTGATTTCTTCAATCAAATTAAAGGTCTGATTCATTTAAAATATCCCTTCCTTCTTTTTCAAATGCGTGTTCCACCATAAAAATCGCCAACTTAATTGCACAAAGGATGCCAATCATCCCCAACAACATGGTCACCAATTCAAAGAGGAGCAACTTGGCATTCATGAATTCCGCAGCCGAGTAATGGAGGCGGAAGAACCAAACGAGGAGTGGAATATTAGCCCCAAGCATGCCAAAGAACAAGGTGTTAATCGCCGTTCCAAGAATCTGTGAACCAATCACTTGGCCTTGATTGTGAAGGCTTTGTTGCGTAATGGTGGGTGTCCGCTCCACAACTTCGAAAAGGTCGGCCGTCACAGCCATGGCAGCTTCGGCAATCGCTCCTAAGGCAGAAATCACCATCACAATGATGGCCAAATTGGAAAAGTCGATGCCCACTGCAAGCGACAGGCCTTCCAACTCATCGGAATTTTCCAGCGTGTAGCCTTGCAAATGTCCGAGATGCTGGGCCAGATAAGCCAAGAACAAAATCAAAAACAAAACAAGAACGGCCGTCTGCCAGGTGATCGCCAACACTCTTGGCCGTCCGGCTGATAAATAAATCGCCACCGACAAAATCAAAATGGCCATAATCGGTAAGACAACCATGGGAGCAAATCCCCAATTGACCAAGGTAATCAGCAGAAAAATCAACAAACAGTTCAAGAAAAGGCCGAAGAAAGTCAACATCCCCTGTTTACCCGCAACAGCGAGCAGTGACAGAAAGAGAATCACAATTAATACAACAATCGCATTCATGACTTTGCCCTCCCTTTTCTAGTTAACAGGCTAGCGGTCAAAAAGGCCGTAACAGGAACGGACCAGACGATACCCAAGGCCGAAACGACGGTTTGGAGAATCCCCAGATTCATCGTTTGATCAAGAATGTAGCCCCAATTGTTCCCGTTTCGAAGCATCAAGATCACCATTGGAATCGTCTCGGCAATGAAAATCATGAACAAAACGTTCGTCAAAGTACCGAGAATCTCACGCCCGATGGACAAACCGCCCTGCCAATAATCTGAAAATGGCCGATCAGCCTTTTCTCGGTGAAGGCCGAAGAGTCCCGCCACAATATCGCCCGATTCGTCCATGACGGCCCCTAACACGCCAATCACCGCTTGCGCATAAAAGATTGGCTGTGGCACTTGGGTCACGTAAGACATGGTCTCAAAGTGAACACCCGTTGCCCCGGTTAGTGCGATGACAATCGCCATGGCGACTAAGGCAAAAAGCGTTGCTAAGCAAGTGGCCAGCCAAGTAATCACTGCCTGCCAGCCACGGCCCAAAACCAGGCGGAGGGCAATGGCGGATAGCAGCACCGCCAATATGGCAAAGACTGGTAATACTGGCAGGGAACGTACCGACGCATCCCAAAGAATCGTTGCCAAAAACAGCAGGGCATTGATCAAAACCGCCAACATCAAAAAGGAAAACTTGCGCCGGCTCATCGACAGGTAAAGGCCAGACAGCAATAAGCCAAGCAGCGCAAACAGCAAGGAATCACGTTTGGGCATACCAATCTGATAATCGCCGCTGACTTTTTTCATGAGGATTTGATCGCCGACGCGGTATTGATCACTTTCAGCCTGCGAAACCGTCAAGTTGTTATCCACCTTGACCGTGCGCTGTCCGCGGTTCAATAGGCGCACCGTCAAGCGCTGATTCAATGTACGATCTTGATTGCCGTGCTCATCCGTTTCGCTTTCAACCGACAGTTGCCGGACCGCCGTTACCTGACCGACTGGCTGTTGATAGCAAAAACTATCAAAGCGCCCAATCAAAAAGCCGAAAATCGTCACGGCTGCTAAAAAGAGCATTTTTTGCCAACTTGCTTTCATTCAAACGCCTTCTTCTTTATGAGAGTTTATTCTTTAGCGATTCAACCGGCGGTTCTCACCGGCCATCGCCACTGGTTTGGCCAAGTAACGGACACGCTGCATCAATCGAGCGGCCTTACCAGGTTCCTGACCATCACGCGTTTGGGCCAAGTACTTTTCCAGGGACTGCAAATCAAAGTTGGACGTAAAGCAAGTCGTCAACTCGTGTTGCATCCGGTATTCCAAAATCACGGCCAAAACGGAATCACGTGACCAGGAAGACAGGGTATCGGCGCCAAGGTCATCTAAAATGAGCACTGGAGCTTTTTTAGCATCATCAACCAAGGTCAAAAGTGACTGATCGCCATTGTTGCCAAAAGACCCCTTCAAGCGTTCAATCATCGTTGACCAGTGGACCATCATCACACCAATGCCATTGTAGGCCAGGGCATTGGCGAAGGCCCCCATCAGATAGGTCTTGCCCACGCCAAAGTCACCCGACAGGTAGACACCAGGAACGAACTCACGCTCCCCCACCTGCTCTTTTTGACTGACAAGGGCTGAAAAAGTCGCCACCACGGCAGCCACCGCAGGGGCCCGCCCTTCATCGTCTGCCACTTCGGCGACAATTTGATTCAAGTCAGCCTTGGCCACGGACTTTGGCACCGCAATCGATCGCAACAATGCCGCCTGACGCAGGGTCTTCTTCGTGGCTTCGGTTGGTTCATAGGCAACGTGTGGATAGCCTTTTTCAACAACCAAGCGTGGTCGATAACCAGGGTACAAGGCTGGCTTTCCCAACTGCTCCCGCTTTTTCTCGCGCACAAATTCGAAGAGATCCGTAATGGACACAACGAGCGCGTCTGGCTTGAGGATTTCTTGGTTTTCTGAAAAGAAGTCTTTGACCTCATCATCCGCTTGAATGGCCTCAAAGGCTTCAGCAGCCTGTGAATGGCCAAGTTTTGGATAACGTTTTTGGAAATCTTTCAGGACGTTTGCTAAATCTTGCATATTTAATCCTTTGTCTTGTAGTTCTTCATCAAATCAAGGGTCTTCTTGACAGCATCCGAATCAACGGATTGCTGGCTCGCCGCCTCGTTTGAGGTCAGAGCCGGTTCCTGCTTGTTCGAACGGCGCTGCCAGTTGGCCGATTTCGATGAACTAGCCTGTTGGCCACGCTGCTGATGCGCTTTGATGGCAGCAACCGCATCTTCTGCTGATTGCACGCCGGCCTTTGCCCAAGAATTGGCGATGGCATCAACCAGGTTACGTTTCAAATCCGCCTGATCCATATTAACCAAAACCTGATAGGTCAACAAATTAATCGCCGGAACGGGCAAGATTCGCTGATCGAGCAAATCCTTCAACAGGCGTCGCTCACTATTAGTGACGTAGCCGTGGTTTTGCTCTTTAATTTGACCAATGAAATCAACTGGTGACAAGTTATTGGCCGCTTGGTAAAGTGCGTCCAATGCCCGGTTCCCCGTCTTCTGGCTGCTTGTCTTCTGAGCGTTAGCAGCCCCAGACGCATTGGTTGTTGCCGATGAATTTGCTTCCGCTGGCTGATCAACCAGCTGATTTTTTTGCTGCTTCGCTGACCAAGTCTGAGCCAGATAGGCTAAGAAAGTCCCCTTGTTTAGCTCGTGATCATCCAAGTTAATGGAGCGGGTCACCGCCGTGGCCATTTGGGCCTCATTCAAACCGTACAACACCTGCTCAGTCAGGATCAACTGTCGAGCCTTTTCGATTTTCTCAGGGGTTGAGCCATGAACCAGCGCGACCATCCCCTCAAAATCGAAGCTCACTTGGTCAAAGCCGGAAGGCAGGGGGTTCGGCTTCTTCGACTGAACGGCCGTCTTCGGCTTTTGCGTCGTGTCCGGTAAATCAAAAACCGATAGAAAAGTCGCGGAGTGATCACGCTCATTTGGTAGTGGATGTAAGGCTGGACTTGCAAAGCGTTTGGCAAGCACCTGGTAACGAGCCTCACCAACATAGTGGAAAAGCAAGCCCGAGAGCAGGTCTTCTTTAAAAAAGTCAGCTGCATTCAAGGGCTTTTGAATCAAATAACGAACGGCTTGCCGCCCGTCCACTTCGCTT
Source organism: Fructobacillus parabroussonetiae (assembly GCF_018437265.1). GTDB lineage: Bacteria > Bacillota > Bacilli > Lactobacillales > Lactobacillaceae > Fructobacillus > Fructobacillus parabroussonetiae. The sequence goes on from NZ_JAAMFL010000010.1 coordinate 34,079, forward strand.
TGGTAGTGTCTTAAAAGGCCAACGCCCTCCAGGGCACGGCGCGCACGAACAAAGTCCGGCGCTGACATAGACAGGGTATCCAACAACAAATAATGGTTCGAAAAAGTCGTTTTTTGCTCAGAGGCTGCCGCCTTTTCGGCCACTAAGAACTGGTAGAGGGCAACACCCTTCGGCCCCAAAAATGGTAGGTAGAGGTTAAAAAGGCGACTAAGGTCCGCCGGTTCGATTTTTTCAACTTGATCAATGACCAAAGAAGCGGCCGCTTGAAAATTCTCGTCGATGCGCTTTTCCATTAGGCCACCTCCAAGTGCTTGAGGTAATCTTGTACCTTTTGGGCCAACTCTTCCGCTGTCCCGTTGTTTTCAATCACAACATCGGCCTTTGCTATCTTTTCTTGTACCGGCATCTGAGACTTAATTCGAGACTGGGCCGCCCATTCATCCAAGTGATCCCGGGCCATGAGCCGTTCCAACTGTTCACGTTCACTGGCTGAAACCACGAGCACCTGATCGAACCAACCGGTCTTTTCATAGTGCTGTTCAAAAAAGAGCGGAATGGCACAAAAGACAATCGGTTCTTCCTTCATTTTGAAAAAGGCCAGCTGGTCACGAATAGCTGATTGAATTTCGGGGCTAGTAATCTTGGTTAGTTCTTTCAAAAGAGCCGGGTTAGCAAAGACTTTTTCGCCGAGAGCCTTCCGGTCTAAGACACCGTTTTGAACGATTTCTTGCCCAAAGGCCTCCTTGATTTCTTCGAGCGTGTGGGTGCCCGGTTCGACAACTTGGCGAGCCAATAGATCAGCGTCAACGACCCGGTAACCCGCCTGTCGAATTTGATCGGTTACTGCTGATTTTCCTGAGGCAATACCGCCCGTAATCGCTATCACTTTCATGATCCAGCTCCTTCAATCGCTTGTGCAAAAACCTGAGTGGAATAAACCACTCGGCATGTATTCAAATAAGGGGTAACAAAAAAGTAGGCCAATCCGCCAGTTAACAGCGCGAGCCTCTGCCAGCCGATAAAGGACAATTCCAAGAGGAAAAGTTCTCGTTTGCGACCCGTCATCACCCGTCGCGAAATCGTTACGTAATCCGTTAACGATGCCTGCTTTCGGTCAAAAAGCAGATCCATTTTATAGGCGTAATAGGTCTGAGAGTAGGAGAAGACTTTGACGAGAGCGGGCAGGCCCAAAAAGGACCAGAAGAACAACTGAATTCGTTGAACGAAGACCAATAAGAAGGCTTCCAGGAAACGCTTTGGCGCAAAGGCTTGAAAAGCGGATCGGTAGCCAAAATTCTTCGTTGGCTTCTGGAAAAAATCGACGATGGCCCATTTGCAAGACCAGGTCAGTAAGAGGAACAAAGCCGAGAAAAAAGTCCGCGTCAAATACCAGTCACTCGTTGCATCCGAAGGCAGGAACACATAGCCGGCCCATGTGAGATAGACCATTCCCCAAAGCAGGAGGGCCTTTACCATCTGAAGCACAATGAGCGGCCAGGTTGCCTTCAAACTCTTCTTATACTGTTCTTTTAATTGTTTCTTAGCCGTCAATTTGACGCGACGACGAGAGATGGCTACAAATTTTGACATAATGCTTTCAATGCTTACTTATTTTTTGATTTGGCACTTCGGGCAAAAAGTCGTTCCCCGTTGCCCGACCTTGATCTTTTTCAAGGTTGTGCCACAACGAAGGCAGGGCAACTTCGCACGGCCATAGACCTGCAGTTCATTTTGAAAATGGCCCGTTTCCCCATAAATATTGGAGAATGAATGAACCGTTGTCCCGTGATGGGCAGTTGCCCGATCAATTTCTTTAATAATGTTTCGACGTAATTCGCCAAGTTTGCGAGTCGAGAGCTTATCCGTCGTCGTTTCGGGATGAATCCGCGACATCCAAAGAACCTCGTCCGCATAGATATTACCCAAACCCGCGATGTTGGACTGGTCGAGCAAAAAGCTCTTGACCACGCGATGACTCTTCCCAAAGATCTTTTTCATATAGTCGAGATGAAGGTCTTCTTCGGTTGGTTCGGGACCTAAATTCTTCAAGCCGGAAACGTCTTGCATCTCGCTCCCCGTCTTGACTAAAGTCATGCGGCCAAAGCGACGGGTATCATTATAAAAAAGCTGCCGATCATCTGCCAAATGAAAGGCGACTTCGGTATGCTTATGGTAATTCGCCCCTTCTGGTTCAACGGAGTACTGTCCCTCCATCCGAAGGTGTGACACAATGGTTGCTTGATTGGACAGGCGGAAAAGCAAATACTTGCCTCGACGATCGATTTTTTCAATCACCGTTCCAACCAATTCCTTTTTAAAGTCTGTCAAATCTGACGTAACGACTTTGGGATAAGGGACGTCGACTTTTTCAATCTTGGCCCCTTTCACCAAATTCGTCAATCCGCGGCGGACCGTTTCCACTTCCGGTAGTTCTGGCATGGCTTTTCCTCCATCATTGCTAGCATGAACAAGAAAAATAAAGCGGTCAAAAAAAGCTTACTTTCCTTTATCAATAATGATTTCCTAAAGCTTAATTTTACCACAATTCAAGACAGCGCCCCTTGATTCAAGCGAGGCTTTCATAAAAACAGGTCAATGGATGAAAGCAGAACCGGCAAGACAGGCCCTTAAAATCCGCTTAAGGCGTCGCCCATTCATTGACAGTCCTGATTAATTAAATTATCATTAGAAAAGCAGTTTTAACGGCAGTTTCTTAACTGTTCCGTCATTTTAGAAAGTAGGCATTCGTTCATGGGCAAGGTCAGTCAGCGCACACAAAAAATGGGCTTTATCAGCCTCATCCTATTTGGCATTAACGCCATCATTGGATCCGGCATCTTTTTATTGCCCTCGACTGGCATGAAGCTCTTCGGCCCTGCCAGCATTCTGGTTTTGCTCTTTGATGGCTGCCTGGCCTTCTTCATCGCCATGTGCTTTGCCGAGTGTGCTTCCTACTTTAAAGAATCCGGTGGCGCCTATGTTTATGCCCGCGAGGCCTTTGGCCGCTTCGTCGGCTACGAGGTCGGCTTTGTCACCTGGGCCATCTGGATCATTGCCGAAGGAACCATGTACACGGCTTTTGCAACGGCCCTTGGCGGCATTTTTCCGAACTTGGCTAACCCGACTGCAAAAGTCGTCATTATCCTTTCTTTGTATTTGGCACTGATGGCCTTGAACACCTCGGGCGTTCACCTGGCAACGGTCATGCAAAACATCGTCACCGTTGGGAAGCTAGTCCCCATCTTTCTCGTCATTTTGGCCGGGCTTTTCTTCATTAAGCCCACGCACTTCGATCCCTTCTTTGTGAAGCAGCTGACGACGGTACCAAACTTTGCCACAGCCGCCATCACCCTTTTCTACATTTTCTCCGGCTTCGAACGTGTGGTCATTACCGCAGGAGAAATGGAGAACGTCCAAAAAAACCTGCCCAAGGCTCTCTTAATTTCCCTTGGAACCGTTGTAGTCGTCTACATCTTGGTCATGGTCACTTCGATTGGCGTGCTTGGTGGCCGACTCGCCAGCTCCACCGTGCCGCTGAAGGATACCATGCAGGCCGTTGCCGGTAACTTCGGTGCCAACTTGATTTCCTTTGGAACCATTGTTTCAATTGGTGGTATCTGTCTGGCCTCCTCCTTCGTTTCACCACGGTCCGGTTTGGCCCTTGCTGAAAACAAGATGATGCCAAAGTACCTCACCAAGAAAAACAAGAAAAACGCGCCTTACGCCGCCATCATCACGTCATCAACCATCTCCATGATTGTGGCCTGCTCCGGTTCCTTCGCTGTCTTGGCTCAGATTTCAGCCGTTTCCCGTTTTGCGCAATTCATTCCGACAATCATTGCCGTTTTGGTCTTCCGTAAGACGATGAAGCAAGACCAAGGCGCCTTCCGCTTACCCGGCGGTCCCGTCATCCCAGTTCTTGCGCTACTCGCCTCACTTTGGCTGCTCAGCCACGTTTCGCTGACAAACTTACTCTGGGGACTGGGTGCCCTCGTGATTGCGGTGCCATTCTATTTCATGACTGGCAGTCACAAAAAGGCCTAAATAAAACAACATTAAAAAAGCAGTTGGAAATCGATATGATTTCCAACTGCTTTTTTGTTGAACTTTAAAATCCCAAACGTTGCGCCAGCGCTTCAGATAGCACTTGTGACACATTAATTTTTTCTTCATTAGCCAACACGTTGAGGTACTTTGGAACAGTTACTGACCGTCGAACGGTTTGCGACATATTTTCTCGGTACCAGTGTGCCATATTAACAGGAATATAGGCAATCCGTTCATTGTCCTGCAACTCCCAAGCACCGGCGTCCATCACTTCCGGATACTCTTTTTTGCCATCTAACATTGTTGCGATAGCATCGACCGCCCAATAGGCTGCCTCGTTAAAATCTTTTCCCTCTGTATGCATGCCAGGAATATTAGGCGAATATACCGTCACAACACGGCCATCCTCGTCCTTGTATTCCGTCATAATCACGGGATACATAATGGTTTTATTTTGATCCATTTTCTTTCTCCACAATTGAATACAAATTAGACTAAGCCAATGTCCTTCATGACTGCACGCTCGGTCCCCTTACTAATCTCTGCGCCATGGCCATGAAATGGAATCTCCGTTGTACGCCCATCCGCATGTTGATAGCGCCGGTGACTCCCACGACCTTTGGTTTTCACACGTTTGAACCCTTGTTGTAAAACGATCTTTTCTAACTTTTCTGGCTTGATTGTCATCAACTCAACTAAAGTATATGCATATTATATATACCGAAAAATCATCAGTCAATGAGGTAATCGCTATGATTACACAGGGGCATAACTTTTTTCCTTTTTAATTTTTTCTTTACACTAATTGATACGTAAATACTTCATAAAAAACATCAATCGATCAAAAATTTAAAAGAAAGCATCAAAAAAAGGCCCCTTCTTTCAAAGGGCCTTTCATTCTTCATAAAAAACAACGGTCTAGCCAATCATTGATCGTGCTTCGTCGCCCACTTTGGCTTTCCTTTGTTCTTCTTTTTACGTGCTTGGTGCTTCTGTTTGACTTTTTTCAAAGCCTTCGGGTCTTCTTGCTTCTTAGCTGCTGCCTTTCGAGCAGCAAAGCCCTGCCCCGGCTTCTTAACAGAAGAGGGCTTTTTGTCATCCCTCCGCCGACGGGTAGATGCGACGCTGACTGCCTGAGGACGATCTGAATCATCATCAACAGCCGGCGTTTTCCCCTGGGTGGATACAACGGGCTTGTTGGTTTTTTTATCGGCAACAGAGCCCCAAGAAAACTTTTCAAGTGGCAAGTCCTCTGGCAAGTACTGCTTCAACAAGCGGATGTCGTGGTCGTTTCCAAGGGTCAAAACCTGCCCCTTTTCACCAGCACGACCAGTACGGCCCGAGCGGTGAAGGTAGGTTGTCAGGTTACGTGGCACTTGGGCGTTGACGACCAGTGGGAGCCCGGTAATGTCGAGGCCACGACCAGCAACATCAGTGGCCAAGAGCAAGTCTAAGTCACCCTTTTTGAAAGCCTTCAAGGCATCAGCACGCTTCAGGTGTGACTTTTCATTGTTTCCAACCGACATGACCGAGGCGTGTTCGTGGCGCAGGGCTGCTTGAGCAGCCACCAAGGCATTGATGGAATTAAAGAAGACCAGTGCCTGCACGTGTCGGCGGGCAAGTTCAATCAAGACTTTGTGGTTGGCACGACCATCAACGTGCAAGTAGGTGTGGCCAATCGTTTCTGGCGAACGCTGGCCAACGGATACCGGCTTCACCGACTGCCCGAAGAGGCGTTCAACCCAGGCTAAATCGACACCGGATGTGGCGGAGAAGAGAGAGACTTGTTGCAAATTAGGCAGGCTTTCCGCCAATTTTTCTAATTCGCTAGCATGTTCCTCCGTCAAAGTCGCGTCGGCCTCATCGACGACCAACATTGAAAAGTCCTTTGTTTTCAAGGCATTTCCATCAATCATCGTCTGGATTCGGCCGAGTGTCCCAACCACAACGGCTGGCTTTTCCTTCTTCAGCTTATCGGCCTGTCGTTTCCCATTGGCACCACCAATCAAAGCGGCGACTTTGACACCAATTAAGGCAGCATAGGGGCGAATCTCCTGCGCTAACTGCGCCCCCAACTCCTGCGACGGCGCCAAAATCAAGAGTTGGTGACTCTTTTTTTTCAAATCAAGTCGTGAGAGCAATGGTAGGGCAAAGGCCAAGGTTTTTCCAGAGCCCGTTGGCGCTAGGCCAAAGAGCGATTGGCCATCTGCCAGCGGTTCAAAGAGCGCTTCTTGTATCGGCGTTTTCGAGTCAAAATGCTTGTTAAATTCTTGTTCAAGTTCGGGTAAGATCATGTCATTCTCCACGGCAATATCCGCTGTTTACTTTTCTTTATTATAACAGTCGAGGCCGTCGTCATAAAAAGGCCGAAGCGACTTTTCCAATAAAAAAACCTGGTCGCCCAGGTTTTTTCTTAATCAGAATATTCAAAGACAAAGTTTGTGTTGTTAATCCGGACGTCGTCGCCGTCCTTGGCACCAGCCTCACGGAGCTTATCATCAACACCCATGTGGCGCATCTGACGAGCAAAGCGCATCACGGTTGCCTCACGCTGCAAGTTGGTCATAGCGGCCAACTTTTCAACTTCAGGACCTGAAACCATCCAGCAATCCAATTCGGCATCCCAATCAACGGATAGATTCACTTGCTTTTCTTCATACTTGTAAAGCTTTGCTTCACCTTCCGTTTCCTCTTCGACCTTGTAGGCTTCAGGAACCGGTGCTCGGTCAAGCATATCCGCGGTTGCCCGCAACAAGTCATCGACACCTTGATGGGTCACAGCCGAGATGGCCATGATTTCAGGAGCGACTTTGAGACCTGAGTCTGCCTTGACCTGTTCGACAAAGTGCTGGTAATTCTCTTCAGAATCTGGCATATCCATCTTTGTCGCCACAACAATTTGTGGTCGTTCCAAAATCGTTGGGTCGTACTGTTCCAACTCGGTCAAGATCTTACGGTATTGCGTGTAAGGATCCTGTCCTTCAATACCAGACATGTCAACTAAGTGCAAAATCACCCGTGTTCGTTCAACGTGTCGCAAGAATTGGAAACCAAGGCCAACGCCTTCGGAAGCACCTTCAATCAACCCAGGCAAATCCGCCATGACAAAGTCACGGTCGTCTTTTAGACGAACCATGCCGATGTTTGGATCAATCGTTGTAAAGTGATAGGCGGCAATCTTTGGCTTGGCGTTGGAAACAACGGAAAGCAAAGTGGACTTACCGGCTGATGGAAAGCCAACCAAGCCAACATCAGCCAGAACACGCAGTTCCAACTTAATGTTGCGGACTTGGCCCGGCTCACCGTTTTCGGATAATTCAGGTGCAGGGTTCGCTGGGGTGGCAAAGTGGATGTTACCACGGCCACCACGGCCACCGCGGGCAACGATCAATGTTTGCCCCTCGTGCACCATGTCGCCAAGGACTTCCCCCGTATCGACGTCGGTGATGATGGTTCCCTGTGGGACTTTGATGACGCGGTCTTCGGCCGAAGCGCCGGTCATTCCCTTGGTACCACCTTTTCCACCAGACTGGGCCTTGAAGTGGCGGTTATAACGAAAGTCCATCAAGGTCCGCAGACCTTCATCCACCTTCAAAATGATGGAGCCACCATGGCCCCCATCCCCACCAAAGGGACCGCCCATGGCGACGAACTTTTCATGACGGAAGGAGACGATACCATCGCCACCCTTGCCGGCTTTTAATTCTACTTGTGCTTGATCAACAAATGCCATGAACCGGTCTCTCTCCTTTTTATCCAATCGTGCTACAGACATTTAAGTTTATCATAGAACGGTCTGCTTTCCTAGCACTAAAAGGCTGATATAAAAATAATTATACGCTTTTTTACTGGAATGAAAAAGTCGATTGGCGCAGTCAGGAAATACATTAGAAATCCCGCTGGTTACTTTGAAAAATCCGTCTTATTTTCGGCCACTAATTTTCGGCCACTAAAAAAGCCAGCAAACTGCTGCTTGCTGGCTCTTTATCTTGTTATTTTTCCACCTTCGACTGTGACAAGGACCAGTGCACTAACTGGGCTGTCTTTTGTGAAAGGCCAAGTGCTTGTAATTCTTCTGGCGAAGCGGCTTCAATTTTGGATAAGGAACCAAAATTGGTCAGCAACTTTTGCCTGGTCTTTGGTCCCACACCTGAAATGGCGTCCAGACGGGAGGCCAGCGACTTTTTCGACCGTGATTTACGGTGGAAGGTAATGACAAAGCGGTGCACTTCATCTTGAATTCGCTGGACGAGGAAAAAGCCCTGTGAATGGTGATCCAAGAAGACTACTTCTTCCGTCTTACCAGAAATCAAGTCCGCGGTCTTGTGCTTATCGTTTTTGACCATGCCGGCAATTGGGATGTCCAAGCCGAGTTCGTCTTCCAGCACTTCTTTTGCCGCATGCAACTGAGCAATGCCACCATCCATCAAGATGAGGTCCGGCAGCTCCTCATGCTCCTTTAAAAGTCTTGAGTAGCGACGGCGAATCACTTCCTGCGTTTCCAGCCACTCGTCAGCATGACTGGTCGAGCGAATTTTATACTTCCGGTAGAGGTCCTTGTTAGGCCGCCCGTCTTCAAAGACGACCATGGCCGATACAATCTCATCCCCCTGGGTATGCGAGTGATCGAAAGCTTCGATTCGATGGCCCATTGAAATGCCGAGTGCGTCCGTCACTTCTTTCATGGCCTGCGTCGTCTTTTGCTCGTTTAATTCCATCAAGCGGAATTTCTCTTCCAAGGAGATTCGAGCGTTCTTTTCGGCCAGATCAAGCAAATCTTTTTTCTCACCACGCACCGGCGTTCGAACGGGTAAATCCAAAGCTTCCGCAAGCAAGTTGGTATCCACGACGTCGGGAACGAGCACCTCTTTTGGCTTTTGAATGTTTTTTTGCAGGTAGAACTGCTGAATATAGGTCGTTAATTCATCGACCCCATCGGACACAACGGCAAAAGTCTGCTTCGACTGACGAATCAAGCGCGCCTGCCGTAAGAAGAAGACGGAAACCGTCATCCACCCCTTATCCATGTAGAAATTAAAGAGGTCTCGCGGTGTCGAATCCTTGGAGAGCATCCGCTGACTCTCCACGGTTTCATCAATGTACTTTAGTTGATCGCGCAAATCAGCCGCACGCTCAAATTCCATGTTGTCAGCGGCCGTTGCCATTTCTTTTGCCAATCGTTTCTTAACGACTTTGGTATCGCCCGAAAGAAAACGTTTGATTCGATCGACCTGTGCATCGTATTCAGCCATCGGCACGGTTTTAAAGCAGGCCCCCAGGCACTGTCCCATCGAATAATAAAGGCATGGGCGACCCTGACGACCCTTACAACGACGCAGCGGGTAGTTCTTTTCCAAGAAATGCAGCGTCTCCTGGGCAGCATAAACGTTTGGATAAGGCCCAAAGTAAAAGGCGCCGTCCTTTTTCACCTCCGAGACCAGGGCCAGCCGTGGGTTTCGTTCCTGGGTAATCTTGATATAGGGATAGCCGGTTCCGTACTTCAGCCGGATGTTGTAGTAAGGCTTGTACTTTTTAATCAGCTCGTTTTCGAGCAGGAAGGCTTCCTTGTCCGAGTTCGTCACGATAAAGTCAAAGTCGACGATGTTTGACACCAGTTCGGCTGTCTTTCCATCGTGATCCTGCTTGAAATAGGAGCGCACCCGGTTCTTCAGGTTCTTGGCCTTCCCAACGTAGATGATTTTACCGGTGTAATCCTTCATCTGGTAGGAACCCGGCTCACTTGGCAAAAGCGTTAATTTATCCTCGATATGTTTTGAAGTCTTCGCTAACATAGGTCCATTATATCCTTTTTAGTAGCAAAAAGACCGCCAAAACAGCGGTCTTTATTAGACAATTTTATTCAAAATACCCTGATTACTTCTTTTCGTCTTGTGCAATCGCAGCCTTGATAAAGCTGTGGTACAAACCTTCCGGCTTGTTTGGACGAGAGATGAATTCTGGGTGATACTGAGCGGCAATGAAAAAGTCGTTCTTTGGATATTCGATGACTTCCATCAACTTGTTATCAGGTGAAGTAGCCGAGAAGAGCATGCCGTTTTCTTCGAATTGCTTCCGGTAAGCCGTGTTAAATTCGTAACGGTGACGGTGACGTTCCTCAACTTCTTCTTTGTTACCGTAGGCGGCAGCCGTCTTTGTTCCTTCCAACAAGCAAGTTGGGTAGAAGCCAAGACGTTGTGTACCACCGAGGTCGGTCACTTCGTTTTGCTCGTTCATCAATGAAATCACGGGATGCTTGGTTTCAGGGTTCAACTCGATGGAGTTGGCGTCCTTGTATCCCAAAACATCACGGGCAAATTCAACGGAGGCCAACTGCATACCCAAACAAACGCCCAAGAATGGAATATTGTTTTCACGGGCATACTTGATGGCTTGGATCTTTCCTTCCGTTCCACGAGGGCCAAAGCCACCAGGCACCATGATACCGTCATAGTTCTTTAGCTTGTCAGCAACGTTTTCAGCCGTCACCGTTTCAGACTTAATGTGGTCGATGTGCACATCGGCGTTTTCGCTGTAACCACCGTGCTTCAATGATTCGTTAACGGAAATGTAGGCATCTGGCAAGTCGGTATACTTTCCAACAACCGCAACGTTGATTGTCTTCTTTGGGTGCTTGATGCGTTCAACCATCGCAGCCCATTCAGTCATATCAGCCTCAGGTGCCTTCACTTGCAACTTATCCAAGACCACGTCATCCATGTGTTGAGCTTGCAAGTTCAATGGAATTTCGTACAACGTTTCCACGTCTCGTGATTCAACAACGGCCTTTGGATCGACGTCGGTAAAGGTTGCCAACTTATCAATCAAGCCTTCTGTCAATGGCTTTTCAGTACGCAAAACCAGCATGTCGGGTTGAATACCCAATGAACGCAACTGCGTCACGGAGTGCTGGGTTGGCTTCGTCTTTGCTTCACCAGCCGCCCGGAGGTAAACAATCAGCGACGTGTGAATGTAGAAGACATTTTCGTTACCAAAGTCTGACTTCATCTGACGCAAGGCTTCGATAAATGGCAATGATTCGATATCACCAACCGTTCCACCAACTTCGACGATGACCACATCGGCATCCGTTGATTCGCCGGCTTTGACAATCTTATCCTTGATGGCGTTCGTGATGTGAGGAATCACTTGTACGGTTGCCCCGTTGTAATCCCCACGACGTTCCTTTGCCAAAACTTCGGAATAGATGCGTCCCGTCGTCACGTTTGAGTACATGTTGGTATTGATGTCCATGAAACGCTCATAGTGTCCCATGTCCAAATCCGTTTCCAAACCATCACCCGTTACGTATGTTTCCCCGTGTTGGTAGGGTGACATCGTTCCTGGGTCAACGTTGATGTATGGATCCAGCTTTTGGATGGCCAACTTCAGTCCGCGGTTCTTCAACAAGCGTCCCAAAGATGCCGCCACAATTCCCTTACCAAGTGAGGAAACCACCCCACCGGTCACGAAGATGTACTTGGTTTGTTTCTTAGCCATACTGCCTCCTGTAGTGCTGCCTTGCTTACGATCTCATCCCGATGGGTTTCGGTCAACCGTCATTTATAAAATAGAAAAACTCCCAAGCAATGCTTGGGAGCTATAAACGTCTTCACATTAAATGTGAGCCCTAATATATATTACTGATTGCCCCTAATGATGTCAAGCGTTCCTCAGCGAATGTCTGATGATTTCTCTAGACCAATTTTCAACCCTTCCAATGCCAAGGGTCGGCATGCCAAGAGGCGTCGAAAATGCCGGCTGTCAGTTCGGATTGACTTTGATTAGTCAACCTTGGGAAAGTTCACGACTTTTCTTAACGAAACGCTTTGCTATAATATAAGTATTCTAAATTAATCGAAAGTGTACCTGCACATGTTTGCTTCTTATTTGAAAAGCATCCAAAAATTCTTCCCCCTCTTTCTCTTCGGCCCGCTGTTCGCCATCGCCATTATCTTAGGCATTCAGCAGGGAACGCTCGATAAGGCTGGAAAAACGGCCAATTCATCAGCCGTCCACTTCACTAGGGCCAATCTTCATCAGCTACAACAGCAGATGAAAAGCCCCCGCTACCAAATGGCGGATTTCGATGCCAATCAATTGGGCCAAACCATCCCCTCTGCCAAAGTCACGGATCAAGATGGCCACCGTCACCAAGTCGTTCTTTGGGACTCCTGGCCAGTGACGGATCAAAACGGTTATCTAGCTGACTACCACGGCTACCACTTGACCATCGCCCTTTCGGCAATCGATAAGCGGCGGGATAAAAAGGGCGTCAAGATGGTCCTTCTCGCTCAAAAGGCCAATAGCAAGAACCAGGGGCTCGATTCTTGGCTCTATCTTGGTCCCCTCTTTAACACTTTCACAGAAGGGGCCCAGTCACCCGACCTATGGTTATCACGCCTAAATAACGAATGGTCTGGTTCCGCCGTGCAGATGCAGTCAGAAGATGACCACATTCGACTGTTCTACACGGGCGCGATGACCGAATACGGCCAAGCACAAGCCCTGACAACCGCTTCAGTCAGCATTCAGCCAAAAGACGGTCAGAATTGGGCATCTGGCCTGACAATCAACCACCAAATGGCAAGCGACCATAAAACGCTCTTTACCGGTGATGGCAAAATTTATCAAAGAAAAAGCCAGCTGACCAACCAAAAGACCGATTCTTTTGCCATGCGTGATCCACATTTTGTTGTCGATCACGGGCATTACTACCTGGTCTTTGAAGGTAACACGACGAGTCGACCAGCCCAAACGCTTCAAAACCCGGCCAATTTCGGTTCCCTCGCCTTCTTTAAAAAGGATCGCGCTGCAATCGATCAGTCAACCGCAGACACCATCAGCCAGACGAGCAACGTGAGCCTCAAAAGTGCGGTTGGCACGGCCAATTCCGCCATTGGCTTACTGAAATTAAATCACGATTTCACCGTTAAAAAAGTCGACCAACCCCTCATGGTTTCCTCCGCCGCCAACGATATCACCGAGCGGCCTAACCTCTTCAAATACGAGGGCAAGTGGTACCTCTTTACTTGCTTCCAAGGCAAGTCGCTGGCCTCTTCGAACAAGCAGTTTTTAAACCAAAATTACTTACTCGGCTATGTTTCAACCAACGGCCTCAAGGGTTCCTACCAAAAGCTGAACAAAACGGGCTTGGTCCTTGGCTCCAATGCCAAACGCAAGACCAATCGTTTTACTTATGCCTATCTCGTTGTCCCTTCTAAGGTGAAAAAGCAAAGCCAATTTGTGATTACCGCCTTTGCCGGTGACCGAACCTTCGCCCCTTCTGTTGAATTAAAGCTGAAGGGAAAAACGAGTACGGTGAACAACACGCGAATCCTTAACCAAGGTGCGCTCACCACTGCAGGCCAACGCTACCAAACGAATCCTCAAAAATGGACATAAAAAGAGCACTGCCTTGGCAGTGCTCTTTTTTGCTTATTCGGCGCTCGTCGATGCCTTTTCAGCCAAGTCCTTCTTCAAATAGTCATAGAAACCGGCAAATGTCAGGTACATATATGGCAGCAAGATAATCATCCCAAGTCCCAACACGAGGTTGGCCAAGATCAACCAACCAAGGAAGGACAACTGCAAGACAAAGTACTCCCATTTGTGTCCATCCATCAATTGACGTGAACGGGTGATGGCATCACGGAAACGAATGCTTTCGCCACTCTCCTTGGCGTCCTTATAAACATAAAGCGCCTGAGAGTATGAAAAGCTCTTGATGATTCCAGGAATGATCAGAAGCCATGTCCATAAGAAAATCCAAATGAACTGCAAAATGGCAATCCCAATCGTTCCTAAGAACAGGCCCTTCGTCTTATAAACTTCAATGGACTGCAAGAATGGGTGTGGCTGCTTTTCCCCATTTCGGAAAAAGCTCAGCAATGAAAACATGGCCGCTGTGGAAGCAAAGAAAGCCAGGATGGACATGGCCGATCCATCACCAATCGACAGATAAGAACTTTGGCCGTCAACCCAAGGGAACTCCCCGTGCATCAAGGCCACTGTATCCATCAATTGGAAACTGCGATCACCAATCCAGCTAAAGATCACTGCCGGCAAGGTAACCAAGACCAAGTAAATCCAATTGTTTGCTAACTTCTCTTTCGCTGCCGTCTTAATCTGTCGGCGTACGTCCTTTTTTGTCATGATTCCTCCCGTGAATTCTTTCATATCTCACCCAATATAACATGTTCAACCAGACTTTTCAAACAAAAAAGACGCCCGAAGACGTCTTTTTTATAATTATTTGGCATCCTTACGATGTTTAATAAAGTAAACAACCAAAACCAGGGCAAGTAATGAAAAACCAATCAAGAGTGGTACTTGCGTGTCGGGATTCATTGTCATGAAGACCAGGGTAATGATCAACATGAACATGGCAAAGTAGTTCGAAATTGGCGAGAAGGGCAATTTGAAGGGGTGCCCCTCCAAATACTCAGGGTGTTCCTTGCGGAACTTAATTTGCGACCAAAGAATCACAAACCAAGGAACCATTCCTGGCAAAGTCGAAGCCGAGTAAACCATGACAAAGATCTTTGATGAATCATGCCAAATTAATGGTAACAAGGCGTTCAACACAATACCCAACAAGATACCGGCAGACATCGCCAAAACGGCAACTTCCGGCACACGGCGCTTCGACAACTTCAAGAACTTTGGTGAAATTTCCTTGTTCATCGCCAATGTATAAAGCATTCGTGATGATGAGAAAAGGCCAGAATTCAAAGCGGAAATCGCCGCCGTCATCATGACGAAGTTGATGATTCCGGCAGCAGCCGTAATCCCAACACGGGCAAAAGTCTCAACGAATGGTGAACCAACTTGGTCTAGCTGGTTCCAAGGATAAATCGTAATAATGACGAAGATTGAGCCAACATAGAAAATCAAGATACGAGCAACGATTGACTTAATTGATTTGACAATCGCTACCTTTGGGTCCTTGGCTTCACCTGCGGTAATTCCAATCAATTCAATGGCCTGGTATGACGTCATCACGATTGAAAGGGCAAACATGAAGCCCTTAATACCACCGGCAAAGAAGGCACCGTGTGACCAAAGGTTTGAAAAGCCAAGGGGATGACCATGGTTTCCCACACCAAGTAAGATAACCAAGAAGCCCAGGATAATCATGAAGACAATCGTCAGGACTTTGATCAAGGAGAACCACGCTTCCATCGAGCCATAAGCCTTGACCGTAACCAGGTTAGCAGCCGTCAGCGTGGCTAAGACAATCACACCGGTTACCCAGGAAGGAATCCCTGGCCACCAATATTCCAGGTAAACCCCAACGGCAATGGTCTCAGAAATTCCGACCATCAACCACTGAATCACATTGGCCCAGACCGTTAGATAACCAGCCGCCGGGTGAATATAATGCTTGGCATAGTTGGCAAAGGAACCAACCTCGGGATCGATATACAACATTTCACCCAAGGCGCGCATCACAATATACAAGACCAAACCTGAAATCAGGTAGGCCAAAATAACCGATGGACCGGTCCAAGCAATGGTTGAAGAAGCCCCCATAAAGAGACCGACACCAATTGTACCGCCCAGTGCAATCATTTCCATTTGGAAAGACGAGAGGGAGCGATTTAATTCTTTATTATTTTCTGCCATAAGAGACACTCCTAAATTTCAGTTCAATCGTTTCTTGTGTTAACAAAAAAGGCGCCCCTAGCCAAAAAGCTAGGGACGCCGGCGCGTGGTACCACCCAAATTTGCTACGTTAACACACGTAACCTTAATCTGACCGAGGTAACGGTTGGTCAAACCGGGCATACTTTCACGCGCTACTCGTATGTCATTTCAAAAGAGGTAGTCTTCACTTAGCCCGACCGCCATTCTCACCAACCATGACGTCGCTGTATACCGAAACTAACTTACTCGTCCTCTTTACGTTGTGTCTATCATATAAGATACTATCTTTCATTGCAAGCATTTTTATAGAAATATGATAAAAAAATGAAAAAATTATTGTGACTGGTTTTTAGGGGAGCAAAACAAAAAGCGTCCGACATTTCTGTCAAACGCTTTTTTGGAAATCTCCCAAGGTCTCCTGATAAAAATATCAGTGCTTCCGCTCGGATTCGAACCGAGGACCTTGGGATTAAAAATCCCCTACTCTAACCAACTGAGTTACGGAAGCAATCTGTGCCTTAACACATTTATATAGTTTACCGAAGGTCCCCTCAAAAAGCAAGCGTTTTTCCGGGACTTTGACTAAAAATTACTTCTCTTCGTCACCATCGGAAAGATCGTCCAAATCATCAGATCCAGCCAACTCCGTCAAGTGTTCGTCGATTGATTCATCCTTTGAATCTTCATCATCGGCGTCATCATCGTCGTCAGTCTTTTCTTCTTCTGGCACGTCGTCAAAGTCGTCGTCTTCGGGATCGTCATCGTTGTAGTCGATCACGTCATCATCGTTGGCGTTATCGGCAAAGACGTTAACCTTCTTCGTCGTCTTCTTTTTCTTCTTTGGCTTTTCTTCTTCATCATCAATTTCGTGAATTGATTCATCAATGGCATCCACAGGGTACCAAGCACGTAAAGCCCATTCGTTGTTTCCAAGGGAAATAAATGAACCATCCGTGTTCAAGTCCGTGTAGAACTGAGACAAACGAGACTGGAAGCTCTCGTCGTCAACGCCCAGGAAGTTTTCAATGGCTTGAACCAAATCGGAAAAGGCCATGGCCTTCTTTTGTTCTGATAGGATGGCTGTGGCGATTTCCACTAGCGCCATTTCTTCTTTTAGTTGACCGTTTTCAATTTGTGACATGGCTGGATATCCTTTCGCACTTCTAACTAGTTAATAATACTGAATTATCGGACAAAATGCAAGGAAACCTGGTATTGGCCAACAACTTCGCCATTCGCTGATAGGGCATAGTCAAGCAGGATTTTACCAGCTCCACTCTCATCGATGGCTTGAACCAATTTGCTGGTGTTGGTGGCCAAAAGCATCACACCGGCGGCCGTTTGATAGGGTTGCTGATCGACTAAGCCCTTTTCAAAAACCAAGCGGGTCTTAGTAACATTTGTTCGGGTAATCGCCACTCGACCCTCTTCGATTTTAACGAGGACCTTTGTCCTTGGTTGATCTTCTAAGCTTTCGTCATAAGTTAAATACCAGGCCGCACCCTTTTGAACGAGTTTTCCCTGACTTTGAATCTGGTAGCTTTCATCACCAGCATCCTGATAAATTTTTGATTCAAAGGTCACGTTGACCGTTTGTCCTGCCATTCTTTTCCCTCATTTTTCGCAAGTTTTGCTGCTTTCTATTATAATAGGTATATCGAAGAAGGGAAAGGTGAAACTTTTGGAAAAACTAGCCCAAGAAAAGGTCCTTCGTGACCCCATTCACGACTTTATCCACATTCAAGATCAACTCATTTTAGACCTGATTAATACTAAGGAATTTCAACGTCTTCGTCGGGTTCAGCAACTCGGTGTGGCCAACACGATTTTCCACGGTGCCACACACGATCGCTTCGGTCACTGCGCCGGCGCTTATGAGCTCGCCCGTCGAGTAACTGATTACTTTGGCCAGTATTTTGCAAGCAAGACGCCAGGCGACGGTTTTTGGAATCCGGAAGAACGCATGGTCACCCTGGCTGCTGCCCTTTTACACGACGTTGGTCACGGTGCTTTTTCACACACCTTCGAACACCTTTTCCACACGGATCATGAGGCCATGACCCAGCAAATCATCATGGGCGACACCGAAATTCACCAGGTGCTCTTGCAGGAAGGCCCTGACTTTCCTAACAAAGTCGCCTCGGTCATCGCCAAGACCTATCCCAACCCCCAAGTCGTGCAACTGATCTCCTCGCAACTCGACGTGGACCGAATGGATTATCTTCTTCGCGACGCTTACTATACGGGCGCTTCTTACGGCGAATTCGATCTTTCCCGAATTTTGCGGATGCTGCGACCATGCCAACGTGGCATCGCCGTCAACATTGGCGGTATGCACGCGGTCGAATCCTATCTGGTAGCGCGCTACCAAATGTATCTTCAAGTTTACTTCCACCCCGTTTCACGAGGCATGGAAATCCTCTTGGAGCACTTACTTGGTCGCGTCAAAGAGCTGCTCTCCGCTGGAAAGGAGCCCCAATCATTAGTTGGCCCCTTGCTAGCACCAGTCTTCCAGGAAGATCATGATCTGACCGTTCACGAGTACCTGCGACTCGATGACAACCTCTTCTTGACGGCAATCAACGGCTGGCAGGATTCGGACGATACGATTTTAGCTGATTTGTCCCAACGCTTCTTGGGACGTAAGCCGCTTAAGTCCATCCAAATCAACGAACAATCAGCACCGCATCTCGACAGCTTGGAAAAAATCGTAAAAGAAGCCGGCTTCGATCCACGCTACTACACAGCGCGAAACGATGCCTATGACTTACCTTACGACGATTACAAGCCCGCCGCTAAGAAGCCCCGGACACAAATCGAGCTGGTCTTAGCTGACGGCAGTCACCGTGAGCTTTCGGAACTTTCGACCTTGGTTGGTGCCATCAAAGGCCGTGCCTCGCTGGACCAACGCTTCTTCTTCCCAAGAGAAATGCTTGATAACGGACCAGACGATCTTTTCACCGACGTCCACGCCGATTTTCAATCACTCATTAAAAACGACACCTTCATTCCAGGTGAAGATTAAAAAAGGCTTCCTGTCGGAAGCTTTTTTTACCTGCTTACTAATTTTTCAAATACGGCGATTCAGCCAATCAAAAAGAGCGCAACATGGTGGCCTCAAAATATGGCGGGGCAATCCGATGCGCTCTTTTTTTGTTATTTTGTCAATCCTGCCAAGGCCTTGGCAACAGCAGCTTCCTGCTTTTCCACCAAGGATACTCGGTTCTCAATGACTTGCGTATCAACAACAATTTCGCGGGAAAGTCCCGGTTGGTCTTTCTTATCATCAAAGAAGGCTTGGAAGGCTTCGAGCTTTTCACGGCTCTTGAAGATGCGAGAAATCACCGTGATGTATGAAGAGAACTCCATATCACCACCCAGACGTTCTTCCAACCATCCCCAGTTGGTCTTCAACCAATCCCAAGCCTGGTCCTGACCAACTGGGTTGGCCAAAACGCCAGCAAACCAGTTTCGCAAGTCTTGCGGCTTGATCACGGCTGGATCTTGGAAGGAAGCCACTAACTCCTTGATTTGCAAAGCATTCGGTGTCGCTGCCAGGGCAGCCGACAAGTCACGCTTCAAAGAGGCATTGGCACTTGTTTGATAGGCGGACAAAAGGGCGGCAAAAGTCTCCTGGCTGTTGTAGTTGACCAGTTCGTTCTTCAAAATTTGTGTTCGACCATCGGCTGGCAATGCCTGGGCAGAGCCGGCTTTCACAAATGTCGCATGGGCCTTCGCCAACAAGTCGTCATTGTGTCCGTACAAAGCAGCTGCCACAACCGTTGGACGAGCCAACTCGTCAGCCACTGAATCCGTTGCTTTCTTGTCCAGTCCGAGACGGGCAAAGCTCTTGGCCGAAAGTTGCTGCGTGGAGGCCTTCAAATTCTTCTCTAAGTCAGAGCCAGCAGAGGCAAAGACTTTGACAGCGGCAATGGCTTGGTAGACAAAGTCTTGCACCAGAGCAGAATCGGAATCGGCCAGTGCTGGCAAAACAGGGAGGATATCAGCATAGCCAATCTCGTTTGCCTGTGCCAACAACAAAGCGTTTTGCAAGAACTGTGCCTGGTCAATGGCTGAAAGGGCGGCAAGTTGTTGAACTTGTTCGGCCAAAATTTGATCATCGTAAGAAACGATGTAGTGACCGGCATTGCCGACGTTCAAACGGAAGGGACCATCCGAAGCCGCCTGCAATTCAGACCACTCGCCCAAATCGGCGCTTTCGTCGGTCAACAATTCAGGCAATCCCGCAACGGATGCCTTCAACGGCACTTGCCAAAGTCGATGATCATCTTTTGGCTTTTCGCCTAAGACAAATGGCTTTTGGCTGACTTTGACACGGCCATCTTCGATGGAAACAGACAAGACAGGGTAGCCCGGCTGGTCCAACCAGGTCTTCATAATGGCCCCAACGTCTTGGCCAGAGGCGTCGCCCAAGGCGGCCCAGAGGTCATCCCCCGTTGCGTTGCCATAGGCCTTCTTATCAAAGTAAGCCTTCAATCCCTTCCGCAAGGCATCGTCGCCAATCAAGGAACGAAGCATTACGAGCAAGTGCGCCCCCTTGGCGTAGACGATGGCAGGGTCAAAGAGCGCATCAATCTCTTCCGGATGATGAACGGCCACGTGAACGGGCTGAACACCCGGAATGGCATCGCGACGAAAGGCGGATTGTGCATCATTGGCGTTAAAGCTTTCCCAAATGTGCCAGTCTGGCTCAATGGCGTCAATGGCGACAAATTCCATCATGTTGGCGAAGGACTCGTTCAACCAGAGCTCATCCCACCACTTCATCGTGACTAAGTCACCAAACCACTGGTGCGCCAATTCGTGGGCAATCACGGTTGCCACGACCTGCTTCATGGCCAGTTCCGTATTATCGGGATCGACCAGCAAGTAGGCTTCCCGGTAGGTAACCATTCCCCAGTTTTCCATGGCCCCAGCCGAAAAGTCCGGCAAGGCGACTTGCAAGGACTGGGCCAGTGGATAAGGCGTCTGGTAAAAGTCCTCATAAAAGTCAATGGAGCGCTTAGCGATATCCAAGGCAAAGGCCAAATCCTTTTTTGGATGGGCCTTCGTGGCATAGACACCGACTTTGATACCGGACTGACTGGTCGTTTCAACCGATTGGAAGTCCCCAAAGGCAAAGGCCACCAAATAAGTCGACATCTTCACCGTCTTTTCAAAGTAATGCACGCCATCAACCACTCGCTCTTCTGGCATGTTGGCAATGGCGACTTCTCCAGGCTGTTCGTCAAACTTCAAAGCCAAGGAGAACGTGGCCTTTGCTTCAGGCTCATCAATACTTGGAAAGGCCTGTCGTGCAAAGTAAGTCTCAAACTGCGTGGAAACAACCTGCTTGTCTTGCCCATCAACCAAATAATAGGAAGGATAGATACCGTTCATGTTATCCGTCAACGGTGCTTCGTATGCTAACTCAATCGTTTGTTGGCCCGCCTCTTCGACTTGGAAGCGAATTTGATCCGTTGGATCATCGACGACAAAGTCGACGGCCTGTCCGTTGACTTTGACAGAAGAAACCGTCAAGTCGTGCTGGTGTAAAGCAATTGATTGGCGCTTGGCAGTCCCCGTAACGACTGTCTTCCCCTGAATCAACTTGGCCTCGCGGGAGACGTCGATAAACAGATCATAGTGTTCTGGTTGGAAAAAATCATAGAGACGTTCAATACTTGCCATCAATATACCTACCTTTTTATTAAAGAATTATGATAAAATCTCACGTTAGATTCATTATAGCGAATGTTGCCCAAAAAGAAAAGATATCCTGGCAAAAGAAAGCTAGCTGCTTTGAAACTTTTGACACATTTTTGCATTCCACCATATAATAGAAGGAACGAGACAGTGTTTTCGCTATTGTAAAGGAAAGAAAATGGCCCAACTTTATTTAATTGCCCTCCTACTCATTGCCGTGATTGCGGCCAATATCATTAAGCCGTTCATCCCCCGTGTACCAGAAGACCTGGTCCTCATCGTGGTTGGCGGCCTCTTTACCTTCATCCCTGTCTTTCGAGACTTTGCCCTCGATCCGGAATTCTTCCTCTTTTTGATCATTGCCCCGTTGATGTTTCAAGAAGGACAGGGCATCTCCTTTGCAACGATGAAGAAACACTTTAACGCCATCTTCCAACTGTCGGTTATTCTCGCCCTCTTCGTCGTCGCCGTTGTGGCCCTCATTACCGACAAGATTCAATCGGCTTGGCCATTGACTTTGGCCATCGCTTTGGCAGCCATTGTCGTGCCAACCGACGCCGTGGCGGTTAAGTCCATGACCACGGGTCTCAAGATGCCAAAGGGCTTGAACCAATCACTGGAACTCGAGTCCCTTTTCAACGACGCCACTGGTATTGTCTTGCTGGATCTGGCCCTTTCCGTCTACAAGCAAGGTAGTTTTAACCTGGTGGAAGGGGTTAGCCACTTCCTCATCGTGGCCCTTGGCGGCTTGATTATCGGTGCCTTGGCATCCGGGCTCATCGTAGCACTCCGCCTCTACCTCTCCTTCCATGCTTCCTCAGCTCAGGCCACCACGATTCCGCTGAACATTTTGACACCCTTTGTCATCTACTTACTCGCCGAACACTTCGGCGTCTCTGGCATTTTAGCCGTTGTCGCTGCCGGCATTGTCCACAATTACGAGCAATCCCGTCTACAGCTCATCGCAACCGAATCCCGTGTCGTATCCGCAACCATTTGGCAAACGCTAACGACTCTCTTAAACGGTGTCGTCTTTGTTATTTTGGGGCTGTCCCTGCCAAAAATTCTCAAGTTAATCGGGGACTTTGGCTTTGAAAAGTCGCTTGGGCTCTTCGGCCTGGCCTTCTTGATCTATCTGGCCATGTACGGCGCCCGTTTCTTCTGGGTCTCTGCGCAAAAACAAGATCGCTTAACCGGCTTCTTTGGCCAACACCAAACCAAAGACCGGTTGCAGCGGGCGCAGATTTTTGGCGTTGCAGGCGTGCACGGTGCGGTGACTTTGGCCCTGGCGATGTCCTTGCCGACGACCGTCCACGGAAAGCCACTGCCTTTCTTAAATGAGATCTTACTCGTGGCCACCTTGGTCATCTTAATTTCATTGATTGTTGCCGCCCTCATCCTGCCACGACTTTTGGAAGAGGAAGAGCAGGTCTTTAGCGAAGAAGAGTTAAACCAGACCCGTTCAGACATGATTGATTCCGCCATCGTTAAAACCGAGCAGCGGATTCATGATCACGATACGAAGGCCGCCATTGCCCAGGCCCTACAGACCCAAAAATTGACGATTGGCCACCCAAAGAGTCATGACGAGCAAGCCTCCCTGACCCTTCTGACCAAAGTCTCGGACGAACTGCAAGCTTACCTCGACGACTTGATTAGTCAAGGCTACGACCAGGATACGGTCGAACGCTACATTCGCTTTTTGCAGCGCGGACTTTTGTCACCGGCTAACTCCAGACATCCCCTTGCCCGCATCAACCAGCGCCTTCACCACTGGAAGCACGAGTTCTCATGGCATTTGAAGACGCGGACTTTTACAAAGGGACAACGCTTGCGTTATCAGCAAGAACTCATGGCCCGCAATCCACAGGTAGCGGCCAAAGTCGCACAGTGGAAGGATGGGCGCCAAGCCATGCTTGCCTTAAATGACGACGTCCAAAAAGAGGCGGACCGTCTTTTGACAAAGGCTCTAGAAAGCGAACTTGAGGCCCATCAAGACACGGAAAACATTGCCGAAGTACGCCAATTACTCGAGCGTTTCTTCCGCATTGTGGCCCACGACTACCGCAAGGGCAACGTTTCTGTGCCGACAGCCGACTACATTCAGGCCTTTGCTGATGAATACAGCTACCTTTCGGCGCAATTAGCAGCCGGCAAAGTCAAGAACGCCGTTGCCAACGAGTTATACACCGAAATCAACCAAGCACAAACCCTTCTACTGATGGAACAAGGCGAAGGTGAAAACGAATAACAAAAAAGCGTGATAGTCATATTTGACTCATCACGCTTTTTTTATTGGACTTTTTTTAACGTTTCGTATAAAGGCACTAAGGTTGTTAACGTTTCCAGCAAGAAATCGGCCAGTTGCTCCGGTTGGTTATCGAGCAGAGGAGAATCAACGGGAATTTGTCGGCCAATTAACACTTCGGCGGACTTAACTCGGCCATAGCGTTGCACCAGTTCGCCGTATGTCGCCAACGGCGCCTGATTGTTTTCCATATGGTTATTGGAAAGGACAAAATCCGTTGGGAGTCCCGCAACAAGCGTTGCAAGGCTGTCTAACTCCTGGGCAATGCGAGGACCGTCGGCCTTCGTCTTTTTCATGTTTTCTTCGACTGCCAAATACAGATAAAGATGGTCGTCCCAGAGGCCGAATTCGAAATGGGCTTCCATCTTATAGCCCCGTTTATTTGGCGCAAAGGCCACCCAGGTATTTTCAGGCGGATTCACCTTGCGCATCTTGTGTTTGGCCACATGGGCAACCCAGGGCCGACCGTCTGCCAGTAAAATCGGCAGGGCTTTGTCAGCAAAGGCCTCGAATTTTGGATCAATGATCGACCGGATTTTTGCCATTCGCCCATCCAAAGTCGGATCATCAAAAACTTCAAAATCAGACTTCTGAAACATCTTGTTCCCCTCTCATTCCTCGGAATCCTGATAACCAGTTCATCACCACAAAACCAATGACCAAAATGGCCGCCACAAGGTTTAGCCAAAGCAAAAAAACAATGATCGAGGTCAGCGATTGATAAAAGCCGTACTTACCAAATTGGAAATTAGCCAAGAGAGCAAAGACCTTGTTCAGACCGTTTAGCAAGCCTAAGTCTAATAAAGAGCCAATCAAGGAAGCCAAGAATGGTGGCCGCGCTGCCTTGGCCGGCAGCTGATAATTCATCCAAAGCAGCACCAGCCAAAGGCCAATCAACAGTAACCATCGAGTCGGCGTCACCCAGAAGGCCAGGCCTGTAATTTCATGGAGGTAAATGCCCAGAATGTTACCCGAAAAGACCAAGACGGTAAAGATGACCAACATCAAGACCAACCATAGGAAGGACCAGAAGCGGGCCAAAATAGGCAGGCCGGGCTCTTCCACGTTGGCGATCCGATTAAAGGCTTCCCGTAGCACGGTAATGACGCGCGAGAGCGACCAGAAAATAAAGAAAATCGACAGCGACCAGTAGGACTGGGTATTCGTTTTGGCAACGCTCGTCAAAACGGGATTCAAGAAATCGTTGACGGAACTAGGCAAAAAGTCCCCCATCATCGCCGCAAGATGTTCCGTTGAAACATGCAGCTTGGAAATTAGCAAGACCACCGCAATCAGCAAGGGAAAGAGCGTCAATAGGAAATAATAGGCAAAAGTCGGCCCCACCATTCCCACCTGCGAACGTGAAAAGTAAGTGATCAATTCATTAATATGGAGCTTTTTATCCAGGAAAGCCCAGGATTTTTTAATTGATTTCGTCATAGTATCCCTATTATATAAGAAAAAGACGCCTTTCGGCGTCTTATTTTACATTTGATTCACTTTAGACAGATGGTGTCTGGCCCAAAGCCGTTTGTGCGGCCAAGTTGAGCACGGACCACTGGCGATCAAAGCCAGGTTGGAAGAAGAAGTCGGCTTCTGCCAAGTCTTCCAATGTCATCTTACCCTTGATTGCCAAGGCAATCGTGTTGGCGTGAGCCGTCACGTCTTGCTTTGACAAGATTTGGCCACCCAAGATTTCGTGATTTTCAGGGTTGAAAGTCAACTTAACCAAAATTTCAGGGTTACCATCCGTTACGAAGGTTGGACGAACCGTTGCCTTGTAAAGCGATGACGCAACGTTCAAGTTCATCTTTGCGGCGTTATTGGCGTTGACACCAGTGGTAGCCAACTTATAACCAAAGACAGACAAGGCAGAGGAACCATTCACACCAGCAAAGGCACGGGCAGGCTTTTCAATACCAATGTTTTCAACAACGTAGCGGGCTTCGCGACGAGCCGTTGAAGCCAAGGCAATGGGTGCTGCCTGACGGGCTGGTGCAAAGAGTGGCTTGATGGCGTCGCCAATGGCAAAGACGTTCTTTGCAGAGGTTTGCAAGTAGGCGTTCGTCTTAATAAAGCCACGGGCATCCAAGTCAACCGCGCTTTCCAAATACTGCGTATTAGGCTTAACACCAGCAGCCACAATGACCAAGTCAGCATCAAAGCTTTGTCCTTCGTCATCCTTGACGGCTGAGACGGCACCTTTCCCTTCAAAGGAAGCCACGCCGTGACCAAGATGCAAGTTCACGTTGTGTGATGTCAATTCATCGGCAATTGGGCCAGCCAATTCTTCATCCAAGTAGTTACCCAGTGGTCGGTTAATCATGTCGATCACCGTGACCTTCTTACCGGCTTCGGCGAAGACTTGGGCAGCTTCGATTCCGATGTAACCCGTTCCAACAACCACAACGTTTTGAACGGATGCATCGTGCAACTTTTCGTCAATCTTTGTGGCCCAGTCGCGACCGCGCATCAAGAAGACGTTGTCCAAGTCGGCTCCTGGTACTGGCAAAGTCATTGGCGTCACACCAGAAGAGATGATCAACTTATCGTATGAGTCCGTCAACTTCTTTCCAGTGTTTTGATCCAAGACCGTCACTTCTTGCTTGTCCGTGTCGATGGCTTCCACTAAGTGGTTGGCCAAGACTTTGCCACCGTACTGCTCAATGTCAGCAGGCTTGAAATTGCGAACGGCATCACGTTCCGTCACTTTTCCTTCCAAGAAAAGTTCCATTCCACAGGACATAAAGGAAATGAAATTTCCGGCTTCGTAAACGGTTACGTCAACGTCGTCATAGCGTGTCAACAACTCGTGTGCTGATTCGTGTCCACCGTGGGACGCACCAATAATAACAACTTTCATGATATAAAGCCTCCATGTTTTTCAACTTGTTGCGATAAACACATTATAGTTTGTTTTATCACAGAATAAAAGAGTCAATTTCGTAAAATACAAACTAGACCTTTTGCTTAGAACAGCAGTCCAATGCCGTAGTGAATGGCGATGGTAACGAGTCCAACCCAAATATTTCGCCAGACCGCACGCTTAACCATTCCCTGTGAAAATAGGGCCGATAACAGGCCGGTGAGCGCCGAGGCGACAACCGTCGCGAGAATGGCCGCTAAGTACTGGTATTCCACCGGGAAAATCAACAGGGCAACCAATGGGAAAACCCCACCTAGAGCCGCTGAAAAAGTCGATGAGATGGCTGCTGCAACTGGTGAAACGTAGTGACCAAGTGTCATGTCATACTTGACTGAAAGAACCGTTTCCAACGGTTTTTCGGCTAAGAGTTCACAGGCAATCGCCTTGGCCGTTTCAGGGCTGACCCCTCGATCCGTGTAGAAAGCCGCCACGTCTGCCACCTGTTCGTCAAAATCCGTTTTTAGCCGCGCCTTTTCGCGGACGACGGCGACTTTTTCAGAGTCTGACTGAGAAGACACAGCCGCAAATTCACCTGAACCCATTGAAAGCGCACAGGCAAACAAGTCGGAAAGGCCGGCCAAGACAATCACTAGGCGGTTTGAAGTCGCTGCGGCAACGGAGAAGACCACCCCAACAACGGTCAAAATACCATCGTTTGAGCCCAAGATACCGGCACGAATCGTGTTCAGCCGTTCTTCCATCGTTTGGCCAGACTGCTTATTGGCACGCTTCGTCTGCCATTTTTTAAAGATTGCTGTCATGCTTTTTCTCCTTACTTAAAGAGTGACCCGATTAAGAAGGTCACGACCATGGTCAAAATACCGGAAAGAAGGTTTCGAATTGCCCCCTTCGTTCGGTTGGCACCGTTGACAACCGCTGCTAGATACCCCGTAATTAACAGGGCAATCAGCACAGCAAGGAAGGTTGCCATGATCCGCAGGCTAGGCGAAGCCACGGCCATAAAGACCATTGGCAAAGCAGCCCCGGTTGGAAAAGTCACAAAGGACACCAAGGCCGCTCCACCAGCAGACACCTGCGATTTAAGGGAGAAACCATGCCGTTCTCGGACTGTTGTTTCCAAGGGGTCCTTTGCCATCATTTCTTCCGTGGCCTGATTGGCTAATTCTTCTGAAATACCATCGGCCTGATACTTTTCTTTAACAAAGTTAAATTCGTTCTGATAATCATTTTTCAAAGCGAGCTCTTGGCTCTGACGGGCTTTTTCTTGTGCATCGTGTGAGGATTGCACGGACACAAACTCCCCCATGGCCATCGAGACCATACCAGCCAGCGTCCCGGCAAAACCTGACAGCATAATCGCTGATAAGCTTTGCCCGGCTCCGGCAACACCAACAATAATTCCGGCAACTGATAAAATCCCGTCGTTTCCGCCCATGACACCGGCACGCACCAGGTTGTTATGCGCCATTAAGGATTGCTTTTCCATAAAACTCTCTCCTGTCTAATTAAGAATGGTTCTAAGTTATTATACTAAGAAAATTTCTAAATGTCAATCATTTGTATTGTTTCATTCTAATGTTATAATTGACATGAAGTTAATATTAACTAGGAGGTTAACATGCTGAATCCATTAAAAAACGTTCTACAAGAACATCAGCTAAAAGCGACGAGTCAGCGTTTGACTTTGCTTGAATACATGATGACCCATGACAACCACCCAACAGCCGAAATGATCCACAATGATTTGCCCCACATTTCCTTAGCCACGGTTTACAACACCTTGGAAAAGTTTGTTGAGAAAAAGTTAGTCGTGATTATCGACGGGATTTCGGACGGCAAGCGTCACTATGACGCGGCCGACCACCCCCACTACCACGTCATCAACACCAAGACAAACGAAATCATCGACGCTGCCAACTTTGACCCAGCGCCATTAATCAAAGCTGCTCAAGCTGCGACCGGCCTCAAAATCACCGAATACCGCATCGATCTCTACGGAGTTGAAGCGGATGAAAAGTAATCATAATCAAACCATTAAAAAAAGACCAATCGGATAATGATTATCCGATTGGTCTTTTTCAATTTTATGATTGGTTATTGGCAACAACCATTTGCCAGAAGGCTTCAATGATTTGCTTAGCGATTCGGCCGTTGGTTCCATCCAGGTAAGAATCCATACCAGGAATGGCCAAAGACATGGCAAAGGGTGTTCCAGGTACATAAACCACCATGGACTCCGTAAAGGTCGTGTTACCATTGGTCGTCGTTTCCGCCGTTCCCGTCTTCGCATAGACTTTTGGCGTCATGTTGTGCAAAGCCGTACCCGTGTTATGGGAAGAAGAACCGTTGGCGACTTGGTACATTCCGTCCTTAATGACTTTCCACTCGTCATCCGTCAACGAAACTTGCGACTGCAGAGTTGGCTCCGCCGTCCAGACGGTCTTTTGATACTTAGCATCCTTATCCGTCTGCAAAACGGATCCAACCAAGTGTGGCTGAACAAGGTAGCCACCGTTGGCAATCGCTGAAACATAGCGAGCCAATTGCAAAGTCGTATAGGAATCATACTGTCCAAAGGACTCGTACAAATACTTACCAATGTTCGATCCGGTCGTCAGCCCCTTGTATCCGGCTGTTTCGCCTTCAACATCAATACCGGTCTTCGTACCAAGACCGAACTGTCCCAATCCATTACGAAGCGTCTGGAAGGCGTCGGAGCGAAGGTGAAGGGACGAGCCAGATGAATAGGTTTGTCCACCAATCTTCATACCCAATTGAACAAAGTAGGTGTTGGAAGACGTTTCCAAAGCGGTCCGGGCGTCAATTGGCGTTGGCGTACCATTCTTGTTCCAGTAAGAAGTGATTTCAGGCGTTCCCTGAATCTTAATCGCCTGATCGTTCATCGTGTTTGACGTCGGCGTCACAACCCCTCGTTGGAATCCGGTAGCCAGAATGGCTGGCTTGACAACCGACCCCATGACAATGGCCTGGTTAATATTACCCAGTTGGTTGGCTGTTTTCTTTCCCGTTGAGGAATCACGGCTCACACCGGCCATGGCATAAATACCACCGGTATAAGGGTTAATCACTGTCGAGTAAGCACCCTGCACATTACCGCCAGGTAGGTTGTCTTCCAGTATTTGTTGGACTTTCTTTTGGTACTCGGCATTAATGGTTAACTTCAACGAATCACCGGACTGGCCCTCATACTTAATTGACGACGTCTTCAGGTTTCCCAAAGTCGTCACCATTGTCTGTGATGGTGAGCCCTTTAGCAAGGATTCGTACTGCTTTTCCAAGGCTGACGTTCCGACTGGTTCGTTTTGTGAGTATCCTTGGGCAAGCAACCGGTGCAGACGATCGGATGGCAACCCGGCGGATTCATCACTGACCGTTCCAGTCAAGGATTGGAAATCCGTTCCTTCTGGATAGTTTCGTGACCAGGACTCGCCAATCTTAACCCCTGGCATAGAAGACAGGCGTTCGGCAATCTTTGCCTCAGCATCATCGGAAATATCCGATTCCTTAATATAGGTTGTCGAAAGAGCGGAAGCCCCCGACATTTTTTGGAAAATCATGGCGACGTTGTCATCCACGTTTTTGGCCAGGTCGTGCTTGATGACATACTGGGCCATCGCCGTGTTTAACTGAGTCGTTGACCAGGAAGCCACCGCGCCGGCGTTTTCCTTCTTAACGGCTGCCTGTACTTTGGTCGCCGCTTTTTCATCGGTCACCAGGTAATAGTCAGCCTTGGAACGGGGATTCAAGCGGCTCGTGTCAATCGTGATGTACTTGGCCAACTTTTGGGCAACTTTCGCAATCGTCGTCGTTGTCGTCGTCGCACCACGAGTGTAGGTGATGGCCAAAGAAGATTGATTGCCCGTAATCACCTTACCAGTCGAATCGTAAATCAAGCCACGGGGCGCGTTCCCCTTTTCAACGGTTTGATCAGAACGATCGACTTCGGACTCATAGCCCGCCCCCTGTTTCAAAGTCAGGAAGGCAAGCTGAATCAAAAGAGCAGCGATGATGGCAATCACCAGTCCCAGCAGCAATTTTAAACGTCCGGGCAAGTTGGCCTGGGCGTCGTTTTTATTTCCATCCTCTAAATAACGATTACGATTCATAATAATAGTTCATCTTTCCAAGAAAATTCGAGTGAAACACTCCTTCTCAATCTCTTCTACTTTACCATATTGACCGAATTTTTCGCTAAAAATCGATGATTTTTTGGTATTCTTAAAGCATGATGAATCCGAAAAAACACTTCAAAAATTTCACCTACTCACCGGTCGCCCTTTCTTTCTGGCTACCTTTTTTCTTTTTACTGACTTATTTTATTTATCGTCACATGGCCCCCTTCGGTTCTTCGACCATTTTAACCGTTGATTTAGGCCAGCAATATTTGGATTATTTTGCCCAATTTAAGAAAACAATCCTAAAGGACCCAAGCGCCTTCTTCTATTCCTTTTCCTCTGGGTTAGGCGGTGACATGCTGGGCGAATGGTCCTACTATTTAATGTCGCCCTTTAACCTGTTTTTTTTGCTCGCAAACGCCTCATCACTGCCTGCTTGGATTCTCTTCGTCACCCTGGCCAAAGTCGCAACGGCCGGACTGACCATGGCCCTCTTCTTAAAGAAGGTCCTACACTTCCGCGGCTATGCCATCACGCTCTTCGCCATTAACTATCCACTATCTGCTTGGTTTATTGACAACGCGCTCAACCTGCTATGGCTAGACAGTGCCATTTTACTGCCGCTGCTCCTATGGTCGCTCCACCATCTCATTCGACAGCACAAGAGCTGGCCCTTCCTTTTACTGTTGTCGCTCACGATTCTGTCAAACTACTACATTGCCTGGATGATTGCCCTCTTTCTCCTGCTCTATTTACCCCTGGCTATTTCCATGGAAAAAACCTGGTCAACCTGCTGGTCTTTGGCTGCCAAATTATTGCCCGCCACTTTCTTGGCCATTTTGTTAACCGCTTGGCTTTGGCTGCCCACCCTGGTGCAATTACAGCAGGGTAAGACAACGCACGGTGCCAATTGGACTTTTGGCTTTGAGAATAATCCGGCCTTACTCTTTTTCAAGCTCATCCCCGGCTCCTTTGACTTCGATCAAATGCAAAAGGGCCAGGCGAACTTTTTAGTGGCCCCACTCATCCTTTTCTTCCTCTGGGCCTTTTTCTCATCTAAAAAAATCCACTGGCTGGAAAAGTCCTTGGCCACCTTTGCCCTAATGATTTTGTTCTTGGCGACGACCTGGACGCCCTTGATTCTACTGTTCCACGGTGGCCAATACCCCGTTTGGTACCCTGCTCGCTTCTCCTTCTTGCTTTCCTTTTTGCTCATTTTAATGGCCGCAAGGGCCTATCAAAAAAGCGAGGCGGAAGAAAACTGGCTACCAAGCATTCCCGCCCGGACTTTTTTCTTAATTGCCACTGTTACCATTACCGTCCTGGGCTCCATGGCCATTAATCACATCTCCTATCTCGACAAACCCGGTCTTTTGATCTTCCTCTTTGATTCCTTGTTCATCCTCTTGGTTTTGTTGCTCGTTCAGGGACGTCTCCGCCAGCCGCTTCTCTTTGCCCTCACCGGATTCTTCCTCTTTTGCAACCTAGCCTTATCCCTCAATAACCTTTCGTATCTTAGCCAACAGGAATATCAAAGCGGTGCTCGTCGCGTCGTGCAAGCCGGCAAGGCCCTTAAAAAAGACCAGTCCTGGTACCGCCTAGCAGAGGGACTGGGAAGAACCTATAACGATGGTTTCCTCGGTCATTTCAAGAGCGGTTCGCACTTTTCGTCACTGTTGCCCGCACAATCCGCCAGTTTCTATCAAAGCATGGGACAAATCGCTGGCGATTCGAAAATCTCCTACAGCGATGGTAGCATCGTCTTGGATAGCCTTCTTTCATATAAGTACTACCTTAGTCAAAGTCAGGACCAATCGGCTAAGCAAACGACTAACTTAAAAAAGAGCAACCGCCCCGATTATGCAAGCGCCAAGACTTTTGCATCGGGGAATGGTTGGGTGATAAAAGAAAATCAACAAGCCCTTCCGCTCGCCTATGCAGCGTCTGATCTAGCTGAAAAAACGCCGATTGGCCCACGCTACCCACTGGCGAACCAAGAGCGGTTGCTCACTTATCTGGTTGGAAAGCCCGACCAGATTTTACTCACACAAGTTCCCTTAACACTGGCCGCCACCCATAATCTGGAACCAATGACCCGCATTACCGGCGGGGGCATGACCCCTGTCAATCGAAAAGATGGGGCATCGCTCGTACTGACCTACAAGGCGCAGGCTAACCAAAGTTATTACTTGAATCTTGGTGCGGCCCTGGATCTTTCCGACGTCACCATTCAGCAAAACGGTCACAAGCTAAAGCAAGAAAGCGGCTATAGTCACAGCGTGGCGCTCAACGTAGCAAACGGTCAAGAAGGCGAAGAGCAACAAGTGATTCTGACACTCGCCCCTGGGGTGAAAAGTCGCTACCTCGACGACCTGGCGCTGTACTCCTTTGACCAAAAGCAAGTGCAAGATGACTTGAATCAATTAAAGCAGCATTCACTCAAGATCAGCAAACGCAACGCTCGCCGCATTGAAGGTCAGATCACCACTACAAAGGACCAGCCACTCATTATGACTGCCATTCCGGCCGCTCCTGGCTGGTCAGCATCAGTCGATGGCCACCCAGCCAAAACAACGACCATTGCCGGCGGCCTATTGGCTGTTAAGACAACGACTGGTCAGCATCATCTCGTCCTCACCTATACACCACCACGTCTGATTCTTGGTCTCTGGATGACCCTAGCCGTTCTTATCGGATTTCTTTTGTATTTGATCATCAAAAGAATTTTCTCACTTGCGCCCAAGTTGCGCCCGTGATATAGTCAGTTTGCTGTATTTTTTATGCCAAAGGCATTGAAAGGATGAAATCATGGCGGAAGAAAAAACATTCCCAATGACGGCCGAAGGCCGTGACAAATTAGAAGCCGAGGTGGAGGACTTAATCACCCGGCAACGTCCCGAAATCACGAAGCGAATTCAAATTGCTCGTTCATACGGTGACCTTTCAGAAAACTCTGAATACCAATCAGCAAAGGACGAACAAGCCTTCGTCGAAGGACGTATCGTGACTTTGCGTAAGATGATTGAAAACGCTGAAATCATTTCAGCTGATGATTCAGCCGACGATGAAGTGGCGATGGGTAAGACGGTTACCTTCAAGGAATTACCTGATGAAGAACCCGAAACTTACACGATCGTTGGTTCTGTTGAAGCCGATCCTTTGTCAGGAAAGATTTCAAACGAATCCCCAATGGCAAACGCCTTGTTAGGTAAGCGCCAGGGCGAAACGGTGAAGGTTCCCCTTCCAAACGGCGTTGATATCGAAGTAAAGATTTTAACGGTTGAAACGGCCGACTAAAAAAAGGACTGCTTAGGCAGTCCTTTTTACATGCATTCATGCCAATAAAAAAGCTGAGTCGATGACTCAGCTTTTTCTTTATTTTTCAATTAAGTCTTTAGGCGAAGGAGTGGATATTTCCAATAATCATCGCACCAATCACAACCAGGATCGTACCGATTACGATGGCCTTCATCTGTGGCGAA
Organism: Fructobacillus parabroussonetiae; assembly: GCF_018437265.1. Lineage (GTDB taxonomy): Bacteria > Bacillota > Bacilli > Lactobacillales > Lactobacillaceae > Fructobacillus > Fructobacillus parabroussonetiae. Next base: position 68,291 of record NZ_JAAMFL010000010.1, read on the forward strand.
GACTTCTTTTCGTGCAAGAGGTAAATACCACCAAATGTTCCAACGATAATGTTTAACTGTGACAAAGTCGTCGCAATCGTCTGACCAACGTGTGGGTTAGCAGCTGAGGCGAACATGAAGATGTTTCCAAGAGCCCAAACCAATCCAGTCACGATGTTCTTTGATGATGGCTTATCAAACATCGTCTTTCCTTCACGGAAGACGAAGAGCACGATAATGACCGCACCGATCACTTGTCCAATGGCTTGTGGGCCAACGATGGCGGTCATGTAGTTCAAGCCATTACCTGCTGAACGAACTTCTTCTGACACATAACCAATCTTGGCTAAGAAGTTTGGGAAGATGAAGTACAACATGAAGCCAACCGTCGACATGACCAGATAAAAGATTGACTTGGAGTCAATTTTGGCAGCCGATGCATCGGACTTATCAGGCTTTGAAATGAAGACAGCACCGGTTACGACCAAGGCAATTGAGATAATGCCAACGATCCACATAGCAGCAGACGTCCATTCACCCAAGAGCGTAGCAGCCAAGAGCGCGTTCATAATAATCTGACCGGCCGTTGACAATGGTACACCGAGCGAAACACCCATTTGCTTGAAGAGCATGAACTGGAAGGCCATTCCCATCGCCCAAACCAAACCAGACAACAGGCCGACAACCCAAACTTCAGTTCCCATGTAGAAACCATTTGGCATCACGTAGCCAAACATCGTGATTAATCCAAAGATTAATGCTCCGACTGACATACCAAAGGTTTGTTGTGCGGCCGAGCCACCCATCTTCGTTGATACAAGACCAACTGACCCCCAGAACAAGGCGGGGAGTAACGCCATAATAATTGCAAAATCCATTTTCGTGGACTCCTTTCACTTGTTTACATGTTTTATTGTAACTTAATGTAAACGCTTACACAACCCTTTTCAAAAATTTATTTTACTTTTGTTTCAAAAAGCTCAAATCCAGGCCCTTCCTGCCAATAACAATCAAAAAAGTCGACCTTTCGGCCGACTTTGATTTACTTATCATATTTTGCTAAGTTCCAGTTTTCAATGATCCGGATAATGGCTGCTGGATAATTAGGATCCGTTGCATAAGAATCATCATAAAGGGCCTGAGCGGCATCCTTATAATTCGTTGCTGCGAGCACATCCTTAAATTGGTTACTGTTCCAAGTGTTTCCCTGAACCAACGTCTTAGCATGGGCTTTCATGGAATCCTTATAGGAATCATAAACCGCAAAGCGGGCGTTCTTTGTGACCGTTTGGCCGTTTTCCACTTCTTGTGTCTGAAGAACCACAGACTTACCAGCCGTCGTATCGTCCGTCTTCACACCGTAAAAGTTATTATACTTCGATGACAAATCGGAATCATCCCAGTTGGATTCATGAATGGCTTGCGCAATCGAGATCGATGGCAAAATGCCATACTGACTCTTTAAATCTTGTGCATAAGAAGCAATCTTTTTAATGAATGCCAAACGACGGTTGAATTCCTTCTTACCACCGTTTTCTGCCAGCAAAACAGCCGTTGAAACGGGCAGACCGTTTTCTTTCAGCTCGCTGTAATAGCCCTGCATTTCCTTATCCGTGCGCTTAATCAAATCGCGGACAAGGTCCTTGGCAGACTTTTCATCCTTGATCTTATAGATTCCTGGCATCACCAGATCATAAAGGGTCAAGCCTGATTTGGCATTCAAGAACAGCTTTGGATACTTTTGCTTCATTTCCTTCATCAGGTCCTTGTCCGTATAGGCAGACAGTAATCCTGATTTTGAAACATTGGCAGCGTCAGCCAAAGTCTGAGCCGTTTGCTCATCGGTCTTGTTTCCATCAATGTAGGTATAAGCCGAATCAAGAACGGGTTCTTCACTTGGACCCTGGGCTAATTCCTGGTAAACATTATCAATGCTTTGCACGGGTGAGAACAAATAGGTTCCCGCCGTAATGGATTTTGCACCATAACGCTTGGCATAGCGGCTCAAGTAGCGACCGTTTCGGATCAAGCCCTTTGACTGCAATTTTTTACCAACTTGTGCTACCGAATCAGAAGAAGAAACCATCACCTCTGTCAGTGACATATCGTTTGGGTTCTTCGCTGCATAACCCTCGTGATTAATGTATAAAAAGGCGGCAGTAGCAATCACCACCAGCCCGATCACAGCGAGAATCGTATTGCGAATCGGGTGCTTTTGCTTCGTTCGACGTCGTTTTGTAAATTCCGTTTCCATCATATCTGGCTTTCCTACAAATCATGGAAAAGACACCCCCAATCAAAAGGCGGTGTCTCATCAACTTTTCAATTCGTCTTTTTTTACTTCATCAACGACTGCACATCACGAGCAATCATCAATTCTTCATCCGTTGGTACGACCAATGTCTTAATCTTAGCATCGGCAGCTGAGATATCAGCCTCGACACGGCAACCCTCGTTCTTTTCAGCGTCAATCTTGATACCGAAGTAACCCAGGCGGTCGACCACTTCTTCACGGACCCAATCGGCGTTTTCACCAATTCCGGCAGTAAAGACAATGGCATCTGCGCCGTCCATCTTGGCAATGTATTGTCCAATATAAGAAACAACACGATCAACAAAGATGTTGATGGCCAACTCAGCCTTGTCGTTTTCTTTACGAGCAGCACGCAAGTCACGCATGTCAGAAGAAAGTTCTGAAATACCTTGCAAGCCAGATTGCTTATTCAAGACCGTCAACATCTCATCGTTTGACAAGTTTTCCTTGCCTTGGATAAAGGAAACAAGGGAGGCATCAACGTCACCTGAACGCGTGGCCATCGTGACACCAGCAAGTGGCGTGAAGCCCATTGACGTGTCAAAGGATTGACCGTTTTTCACAGCGGTAATGGAAGCACCGGCACCCAAGTGAAGTGTAATCAACTTCAAGCTTTCAAGCGGCTTACCCAAAAGTTCCGCTGCCTTACCCGCTACGTAGCGGTGTGACGTACCGTGGGCACCGTATTTACGTGCACCGTACTTTTCATAGTACTTGTATGGCAATGAGTAAAGGTAGTTAACCTTTGGCATGCTTTGGTGGAATGACGTATCAAAGACCGCCACTTCAGTGGCTTCAGGCAAAAGCTTCTGGAAAACACGGATTCCCATTGCGTTCGCTGGATTGTGCAATGGCGCATAATCAGCTAATTCATCAATCTTTGCCAAAACATCATCCGTGATCAAAACGGAACGATCGAAGTATTCACCACCGGCAACAACACGGTGACCCACACCAACAATTTCGTTAAAGTCTTCAATAATGTCCAAAGCTGAGAGCTGTTCGAGCATCATGTTAATGGCAACACCGTGATCCTTAATGGCGGTTGTCGTTTGGAACTTTGCCTTTTGCCCCTTAACCGTTACTTGGTCACTGGCTTCTGCCTTGTCATTGGCAGCAAACTTAATCGTGAAGATTGCATCTTCCATTCCAATTCGTTCGATTAGCCCCTGGGCAATCACTTCTTCAGCAGGCATCTCCAACAATTGAAACTTTAATGAAGATGAACCCGCGTTAACGGCCATAATCTTTGCCATGAATTTTCCACCTATCCTTCGTCTAATCAGCGCTTTTTTCTTTATTCAGTTTACCCCAGTCACCCAAATCTTGCAAAAATTCTTCAAGTGCCTGACTATCCTTTACAGAAGGGTACTGGCCAAGCATCACCTCGGTCTTTGGTTGTGCCCCGTTTTTACGGAGGACAAGGAGGGCTTTTTGCTGGTTCTTTTGCTGGAAAAAGGCCTCGGGCAATGTCAAGAAAGCCTTTAACTGGGCCTTTTGCGCAAATAACTTTAGTACACTCTCGTGATGCTTACCTGACAAAATATCGGCCGGTACAACCAGATAAGCCCAACCATCTGCCTTTAGTAAGTCAACAGCCTTTTCAATCATCAAAAAGTGTGCGTAGGACTGACCCTCTGAAAAGGCGGTCACCATTTCTTTTGGTGCCTCATTTGAGTAATAGCCAATTGGCAAATCACCAATCACCACATCGGCTGGCAGCAGTTCATCATCTGGCAGGCCAATGACATCCCCCAAGAAAAAGTCCGCCTGGTTATCCGCTAGCAAATCAGCACTAACGGACGCGAGGGCCAACTGGTTTTCTGAAAGATCGATACCAGCGGTTTTAATGGCCTCTTGTTTGGCTTGGACAACTTCTTGTACTGTCCACAACAGGTTAGCCGAGCCAACCGCTAAGTCAAGGACCGTCGCGACCTGTCCGTCTTCTTTTTTCAGATTAGCGGTTTTAGCCACTAAATCACCAAGCAAATAGCCAATACCGTCTGGCGTTAACTGGTCATTGGCCGGCACTTTATTCTCTCGATCAGCTTTTAAAATTAAGAGCTGTAAAATGTGTCGTTTATCCTGAAAAGAATAGCTGGCAAAATCAAGTGAAAAAAGCTCCTTCAACGCCAACTGACTGTCAGCAGAAAGGACCTCTTTATCCTTTTTGGTTAATTGCTTCTCTTGCAGTGTCGACAAGGTCTGAACTAAGGCCTGGCGATAACTAACGTTTTCGCTGGCTTTGACCTTGGCGACCACCTGGTCGATTGTTGAAAATTGTTCTGGAATATTTACTTTTGTCATGCCTTTATTTTAGCCTCTTTCACCACGCTAAACAAGCGTGTTTATCAAAAGAGTCAGCTCCTTTTTGACCCGGTCTCGCTCAATTTGAATTCGCTGTTTTTCTTGATTGATTTGATAATCAAAGCCTTCGATTCGTCCCTTCTCCTTTCCCGTCAGTAAAAAATTCGTTGATGCCTTGATTTGAACTGTTTCCACTGCCTGACGAATGCGGACAGCACGTCGATTTTCCACATCATGGCTCAAAATTTCCAATTGCAGGAAATACAAGGCCGAAAAGGCAAACAACACGAGTAAGGTGGGTAATAAAACATAGGCCGGCCACCGCTTATTCATTTTCTTCTCCTTGATTGACTTTTGGAAAGAGAAACAACACCGCTTTGATTCTTTCTTGCTGAGCATTTTTGGCCTGTACCTCTTGATAATGACCATGATTAAAAAAGCTTAGATCATGAAGACCCTCGAGCAAGATCATTCGACCGTGCTGCTGACCCTCTAGAACCAACTGCTGGTGATATTCTTTTAGGATTCGTTGGCCGCTCTTACCCGGCTTTTTTAATTCCAGCCGGTCATGGTGACAGGCCGACAGCTCATAGTGCTGGTCTTGCAGTTGCTGAAAGGCCATTTGAAAATGGCTACTTTGCAAGGATCCAACACGGCCATGATTCACTCGGCCTAAATAAGCCAAACCAAGTAAAACCAAGCTGCTCACAACCAATGCCAAAAGCACCTCAACGAGTGTAAAAGCTGGTCGCAGCCCCGGTAAGGAAAAACGCTTACTCATGGGGCAGCCCCACTGAATCATGGCTACTCGAACTTTCCGCTTGTTGAAATACCCGCTGCCATTCGGCTAAGGCCTGCTCTTTTTCTTGCATCTGCTTGTCAAAGGCGCGCTGCTCCCGTTCAATGCTAAAGCGGTGCGCACGTAAGGTTTCTTCTTCCATCAAAATTGCCAATGTGACAATCGTCAAAGCCAGTAGCGCTTCCACCAACACAAAGGCTGAGCGATTAGTCTGCTTTAAAATCGACATGACCACCTCCAAATTGAATGACTAAACGAATTCGTTTTTGCCCATTGGACCAATACACGGATTGGGGACTGATAAAGCCGCTTTTGGCGATTGAAAGACGAATTGGTTTCTCAATCACAAACCGCCTTGGATAAGGATAAGTTCGCTTTGCCAGCCGAAGCGCATCCGCCGTGAAATCCAAAAAGACCGGTTCATTAGCGGCCTGGGCCTGGTGGCGCCCCAGCTCAATAGCCGTCATGACTTGTTTTTCAAAAGTTCGCCATTCTTGACCTTCCTGATTCTTTGGAAAGGCCACACCAAGCAACATTAACAAGGACACCAAACCTAAAACCATCGTCGTCTCAACCAAAGCAAAGGCCGAACGCTTCCTAAGCCTTTGCTTCATGACCTTGAATCCGAATCTTTAGTTCCTTGGCCTTTTTCAACTGCTCCTTTGTTAAAAACTGCTCCCTTTGTAAGTCGGCATAGGAGACACTACCCTGTTCCGGGTGTTCATTTAAATAAAGGTCAACCTGCGTTTGCACCGTTCCAACCATGGCTTTTTTATGGGTCGCCTCGGCCCGGTCCCGTTGCTTATTCAAATTGGGCAAAATCAAGAGCATTAAGAGGGCAATAATGAATAAGACGACGGTCGCCTCAATCAGAGTAAAAGCCGGCTTGGGTCTGGTCAGGTAACGCATTTTACGAATCTTCGGCAGAAATTCTTTCATACTTGATAACCTCCTAGGTTTTGATAAAGCGGCAACAGCATCGCCAAGTAAATCAAGAGAATGATGAGACCAATTAAGGTAAACAACACCGGCTGTAAAAGGGCAAAAAAACGTTTCACCAGGCGATCAAAGCGGCTGAATTCGACTTTGGCATAGTAGGCCAGGTATTTAGACAATGTGACCTCGTCAAAACCCCGGGTCAAATAAGCCGCCAGACTTGGCTGCAAGAAAACGAGCCCTTTCAAAAAAGTCGCGAGGTCACCGCCTGCTTCGAGATGGTTCTTTGTCAATTGCGCCAATTCATAGCCAAAGCCTTCCTTGTCCGCTTGCTCTTCTGAATAATACGCAATAATGGTCGGTAAACGAAGGCCGGCGGCTAAGAAGACGCTAAGTTGTTCTGCTAAGATGGCTGTCGTGAGATACTTCGTTGCAGGGGCTAGGAAAGGCATTTTAGTCAATAAAAGCAAGCGTTTCATGGGCCGCTTTCTTTTTAGTTGCCAGTAGCCAAGCAAAATGACCAGAGCCAGCAATAGCAAGCAACCAAATAGGCTGTGTAGGGCAATCAGGCTCCAATTATCCGGGCTGTTGCTGTCCGATTCCGCAATCAATTGCTGAAAAACCGGGTAGAGAAGCTTTTCAAGTCCAAAGCTCATCAAAAAGAGCAGCGCCACTAAAGCAAAAGGATAGGTCATTGCCTGCTTGAGTTCTCTTTGGTATCGATTGATTTGCTGGACCTTTGTAGCGAGTTGAATCAACGCCTGGTCAAAGCGACCATGTGCTTCTGCCAACGACAGATAACCGTTCAAGCCATCCGATAAAATTTCGGGAAAGGCCTGTCTTAAATCGCCACCCATCGAAAGAACTGCCTGAACCCGGCCAATCGCCTCTTTCCACTGCCTTTGTCCAGCTGCCAAAACATCAAGGGCCTGCGCAAGCGGATAACCAGCCTGTATCAACTCGGCCAACTCGGATAAAAACAAAGCCTGCTCGTTTCTTCTTAAGCCCAGTCCCTTCTTCTTTAAAAACATGCCCGCCTCCTTTCTTCTCGCATTAATGAACTGACCAGTCTTTTTGGTCAAAAGTCGCCTGCAGCCGCCCGTTTGCATCTCGCTCCAAACGCTGATAAAGGCTGGTGATTAAGGCAGCCCGAACCAACTTTTCAGGCAGGCCCAAATCAACGAGGCGGAGTAAGACCTGCTCGGCCGAATTGGCATGAACGGTCGTTAAGACCAGATGGCCAGAAAGTGCCGCTTGCAAAGTCGCAGCTGCCGTTTGAGCATCCCGAATCTCGCCAATGACCAAAATATCCGGACGATGCCTTAACGCGACCTTGATTAAGTCCTGATAGCCCACTTTGGCTGTCTCATTCACCTGCAATTGAAGAAAGGCTGGTTGAACCAGCTCAACTGGATCTTCCACTGTTAACACCAGCCGGTCCTTTGCCCATTCATTCAAAAGCGCATAGAGGGTCGTTGTTTTTCCCGACCCCGTTGGGCCCGCGATGACAAACAACCCAGCCCTTGGCTTGCTTGCCAGCAGTGCCTGCCAGGCTGCCAGATCCGCAAAGCGAGCAGCACTGGCTTGATGACCAATTAACCGGAGCACCATACTTTCTCGACCCAAAAAGTCCCCAACGGAAGAAAGCCGGACAAAGGCATCCCCAAAGGCGAAACGCCCTAATTGAGGTCGTCGAAATTCTGCCAAGTCGACCTGTGCGCGGTACTTCAGTAAGGCCATCAGCGACCGGGCAAAGTCTTCTGGTAGTCCACCAAGTGATTGCAGACCAGCCGGTCCCTGTGCTGACAGTTGATAGGCTCCTTCTTTTGGTAAAAGATACAGATCGGTGGCATCGTTTTTTAAAGCAACGGTTAACAGGTCCTTTAAATAATCTGGTGCCCGCGAGCTTTCGGTTAAAATCGGCCAATCGTCGTGTTGATTCCTCATCACCAGCCCCCTTTCACTCAAATAACACGCATTCGAATAAAAAAAGACATAAAAAAAAGCCGAAACCATTTCGACTTTTGCCATTTATAAAGCCGATTACTCGACTGCTTTTTCTTGTTCCAAAGCGGCTTCTAAGGTTGATTCCAACAAGATGGCGATGGTCATTGGCCCAACACCGCCCGGCACAGGGGTTAGCCAGGCAGCTTTTTCAGCAACCGCTGGAGCAACATCGCCACAGGCCTTACCGTCGACCAAATTCATCCCCACGTCAATCACGACGGCGCCCGCTTTAATTTGATCGGCTTGAATAAAGTTCGGAATCCCCACGCCAACCACCACAATATCGGCGGCTAACAACAGCGCCGTTAAGCTTTCTTTGGACGTGTAACGGTGCGCGATGGTGACAGTGGCATCAGCATTCAACAGCAGTGCCGCCATTGGCCGACCAAACAGTTGGGAACGGCCAACCACCACGGCTCGTTTTCCACGGGGATCGATATTGTAATGGTTGAGCAAGGTCATGACGCCCTTGGGAGTCGCCGCCACCGGGTAGTTTCCCGCTTCATTGGCAAAGAGCCGGCCCTGATTCGTGACGCCCAAGCCGTCCACATCCTTTTCCGGTGCCACCATGGCAAAGACTTGCGCATCATCGACGTTTTTTGGCAGTGGTGCTTGAATCAAAATACCATGAACGGCGGGGTCTTCGTTCAATTCCGCCACGACTGCTGCCAGATCACTTGTGCTGGCATCTTCCGCCACTGCAATATCTCGGGTTTGGATGCCCACCTTGGCGGCGGCTCGCTGCTTCATCCCAACGTATAACCGGGAGCCATCGTCTGCGGGATCGAAGACCACTGCCAAAGTCGGCTTCACAGAAGCCGTTTGCAACGTTTTTGCTAAATCCTCCCGCAATTCTTTTGCCACGGCTTTGCCGTCTAATGTTTTAGCCATTTCTGCTCCCCTATCTCGCCGAATGAAGGCAACTGTTGTAAAATAAGTTTATTATCTATTTTAGCAGAAGCCTGTCAACAAAGCAGTAGACCTTAAGGAGAAACCATGGCCGATCAACGTATTTCATGGGACCAGTACTTCATCGCACAGTCCGCCATCCTGTCAACTCGCTCCACCTGTACCCGCCGGCACGTGGGCGCCATTTTGGTAAAAGACCACCGCATTATTGCCTCTGGTTACAACGGAGCCGTTTCAGGGACCCCACACTGTACCGAGGTTGGTGACTACATTGTCGACGGTCACTGCATTCGAGCCGTTCACGCCGAGCAAAACGCCTTGATGCAAGCCGCTTCAATGGGGATCCCCGTTGAAGGTTCCTCACTTTACGTCACGGATGCCCCCTGCGTCTTTTGCACCAAGCTCCTGCTCCAAGCCGGAATTCAAAAGATTCATTTCATGCGCGACTACCGCAACGACGACTTTGCCGAGAAGCTTTTAAAGGAAAAAGAAGTGCCACTGATTCAGGTGCCTTTCGAGCCGGAAACAGCCGAGCAAATCAACTTGGCGCAGTTTATCAAGTAAGAAAACGAATGCAACGGGTCTGACACTGGGTCAGCCCGTTTTTTTGAAGGCTGACACTTTTTTCGCCTTGTAAAAGTCGTAAAAGTTTTGCATACTTAATAGAAGAATTTCCAAGAAATTGAGGTTGCCACATGAGCAAAAACGAAGAACAATATTTAGACTTGGCCCGTCGGATTTTAGACGAGGGACATGAAAAGGGTGACCGTACCGGCACCGGGACTTACTCAATCTTTGGAACGCAAATGCGTTTTGATCTTTCGGAAGGTTTCCCAATGCTGACCACTAAAAAGGTCTTCTTCAAGCTGATCAAGTCCGAACTACTCTGGTTCCTACGTGGCGATAACAACATCCGCTTTTTGCTCCAACACAACAACCACATTTGGGATGAATGGGCCTTTCAACAGTGGATTGAATCGGACGAATATGATGGTCCGGACATGACCGACTTTGGCCTCCGTTCCGAAAAAGACCCCGTATTCAAGGAAGAGTACCTGAAGCAAAAGGATCGTTTTGTTCAATTGATCTTGGAAGACGATGACTTCATGGAAAAGTTTGGTTACATTGGCGAAGTCTACGGGAAGCTTTGGCGCTCGTGGGCCTCGGTTAAACCAGGCGGTCAAGAAGTTGACCAAATTACGAACCTGATTGAACAAATCAAAACAAACCCGAACTCTCGCCGACTGATCTTAACGGCTTGGAATGCGGAAACAACGCCACAGGCTCCTCTTCCTTCCTGCCACGTCCTGTCGCAGTTTTATGTAGCAGATGGCAAGTTGTCGGCACAACTCTACCAGCGTTCCGGCGACTTTTTCCTTGGCGTTCCCTTTAACATCGCCTCCTACTCTCTTTTGATTCACATGATTGCCGCGCAAACTGGTCTAGAGGTTGGTGACTTTGTTCATACGATTGGCGATACACACATCTACAAGAACCACGTTGATCAGGTCGAAGAACAGTTGTCACGACCAATGCACCCACTGCCAAAACTCTGGCTCAATCCGGAAGTGACGTCCATTTTCGATTACACGATGGATGATATTAAGCTGGTCGATTATGAATCCGAACCAGCCATTAAGGCACCCGTTGCCGTTTAACCAACTAAAAAAGTCGATCACAATTGTGATCGACTTTTTCTTTTTTCTCGAGAACCCAAGGCGCTCAACAAAATTTAGTCATGCTTCTTCGTTACGAAGAATGCCAACGTTGCAAGACCTGCAGAAACCGTTAGTGCGATTCCAAAAGTCTTGGCTGCTTGTTGACCGGTGTTTGGTAGTGCCAAAGCAGAGGATGCTTGCTTAGCAGCTGGCTGACTATTCGAACTTGACTGCTGCTTCGTCTGATTCGTTGCCGAATGATTATCGGCATTTGAAGCAGACGCTGCTGGCGTGTTGTTGCTGCCATTGTTGGCTGGCGTGTCATTGCCACCGTTGTTTGATGGTGTGTTGTTAACACCGTTTGAGCTATCCGAACCACTGTCGGTATACAAAACGTTGACCGTTTCATCTTGCTCATTCTCATCATCATTCAGCGTTTGTTTTTTAGCCGCAATGGATGAAACAGCTTGACCATTAACTTTTGGATTCGTGTAACGGTTATCAATCTTTTCTGGCACCGTAACGGCAGCTAATTCGCTTTGAGAAGCATCATCTGCCACCCAATCGCCCTTCGTCACTTGACCAGTAAAGTCGTTGGTCGTCACATCACGGTGGTAAGAAACTGTCTGCACCGTCGGATTCTGTCCTGAAATCGTCTTTCCATCGGCATCTTGATAGTTAATTGTCCGCTTAACGGTCTTGTGCTGCGTGGTCGTTTGGGTCTTTGACTTGTAGTTGATGGTGAACTGATCAGTAGCACCTACACCAAGCCAAGAGCTTCCATAAACATTAACTGAACTGTTATCAACTAGATGATTAATAATCTGATTACCATCAATGTTTAAGAAAGGCGTATCAGTATACAAATTATCACCATAGATGACATTGCTATTAAAGAAGTAGTGGTCACCCTCCAACTCAGAACCGTTATTATATGTTTGACCATTAGCAGTCGTTAGCGGTTGACCATTCATCGTTGTCTGGGCAGTTGTCGAATCAAAGGAAACCTGGCTACTTGTTAATCCTAATTGATAAACAATTCCGTTCAACCAGGAATAACCACCAAGATGTGCCTTTGCCTGTTCATTACCCCAGGTCGTTGACGGATCATTATTCACAACGTTATTAATCACATTGCTATCCGTATCATCTTGGGCATAAGCACTCCAATAGACCTTTTTAACACCATTTTCTGTCTTCACAACAGCCTGGCGATGTAAGATGGCATCCTTGTTAATATGTTGATATTGCTGTCCATCCACATTAACCGTCACATCTAAAGGAAAGTGTAATGTGAAAAGGACAGAAGGAATACCACCCGTGTTATTTTCATCATAAACGCCATCAGCAGGATAACTATTCGCATTAATATAATAATTATACGTATCATCCGCGTGTGCAACGATTGTGTTATTCGAAAATAGTTGGCTAGTCTGTGGCAAACTAGCAGCAGCGCCCATCAATGCGAAAGAGGCCACTGACAGAATCACCCAATTCTTCTTAACCTTGTGTAAAATACGGTGCTCACGAACTTCTTCATAACGTGCTAAACGAGTTGACATGTTGTGAACCTCCTTAAATAATTTTTACTTAAAAACTTCGAAATAATCAGAACATTTCTAATTAACTTCTCTACATTTATATTATGAGACCTTTTCGAAAGTTTTTCAAGTGTTTCAATTACATTTCTTACTTAAATAAAAAAGAGTTCCATAAATCGTTTAAAATTTAAAGCATTCCCAGTATCAACGTTTCCGTTACTAGTCGATTCGTGATTTGGAAAATTTCAATTTACTATTATTTTGAGTAATATTCATAGGCATTCGATACCCTACTTTCTTACGTTATTTAGAAAATAGAACTTAGTGTTTCAGCCATCACCTTCTTGCCTATCAAAAAAAGCCACCGTCCTCACTGTGACTTATATATCAGAACACAAAACGAATTCTTTTTTCAAACACACTCAACATATCAGCCCAACTTTAAAAAACTAATTTGCCGAACCTTCATTATCATCTGAATCGTTTTTTCCAAGCTGTTCTTTAATTCCCTCCGTCAAGCCGCCATTGTTAACACGAAAACCAGAAACGTGCTTCTTTTTCTTAATTTTTTTAACTTCTAAGCCGTGAACTTGATCTTGAAATGTCCCCTTTTCGTTCAAGTAGTCATCCCAAGATTGAAGATCGTTTTTCGTTAACTGATTAACCGAATTGCCAGGAACAATCCGCGCGACTTTTACATAAGATCCCTTATGAATAACCATGACGTATGGATCTTGATAACCAGTGTTCACACCTGTCATTAAACTCAGCTTCCACCACTCGGTTCCCATTAAATTATCAGCAAACCATGCGGTCCACTTACCATTTCTGGTCCGCATGGATTTTTCAATCACAGCATCTGATGGCATCTTTGTATAAGCTGTTTGATAGGATAAAAAAGGATTCATTCTATCAATAGTATCGACTCCGTTCGTGTAGCCAAAAGTCAGCAGAGCAACCCACAAGAAAAAGGCACAAATAATTGTTGATAAAATAACGGTTGTTTTCTTATACCACTTCTTCTTCTTACGATCACCATCCACTCGATTAGCAATCGTGTCATCTTTTTTTGTCATTTGCTCTTCTCCAAACACTAGTTTTTCGAAAGAGAGGCCAAAAAGCTGACTCAGTTCACGCAAGACATCCAAACTCGGATAATTCTTACCACGCTCCCAGGTCGATACCGTCTGCCGGCTGACATGGACTTTGTCCGCTAGTTCTTGCTGGGTTAAGGAATGTTCTTCGCGTAATCGTTTAATATCTGCTTCGAAACTCATCTCTTTCTCCTACCATTAAAGTCATTTTGCACTCTTAATACTAGCAAGAAAGACTAGCCATTGAAAAGCAAGCAGGACTAGCATCGCCGATTTTATTCTTTTAAGGAAGTGAAAAAGAAAAAGCCACCGTCCCCACGGTGGCTTTTCGGAAAGGATGAATCCATTCACTCATTACTATAGCAACGTTATTTTAACACGAAATCAATTCAGATAAGCAAAATCATTTCAGTTTATTTGTAAGGAGAATAATGACTCACTACGTATAACTATTTTGAAGTAAAACGCCTTTTACGGCACTGGAGTTAGGTGCCGGGAAAGGAGGATTCATGACAGCATTCATTACTATAGTACTCGATTTGCTCCAAAGCCTAGCAATCCAACTACTCGTTGCCTTGCTACTAGCTCAAGTCGAGAAGTGGTTGTCGAACAATAAGGATGACTAACCACACACGCCTCGCCTCCCCAGCGGGGCTTTCTTTTAAAAATAAAAACCCTCTACCCTAGTAGAAGGTTTTTCATATAGCCCCAGAGGGAGTCGAACCCTCGACTTCGGCCTGAGAAGCCGACGTCTTAACCACTTGACCATAGGGCCATCAAATTAGCACTACATTAGTTTACTAGATTCTATTGAGTCGGTCAAGATTGCAGGGACGAATTGAGAAAATATTTTACAAAGCCTTCCCATATGACTTTGCCATTCGAAAAACAAAATCCTAAGAAAAAGGAAAAATCCCCTCAGCCATCCTCTTAATTACACTCTTCACGTATAATGATGGTAAATGGGTATAAGATGCATCCCCTCAATTGTAATAAAGGAGCAGCACAATGATTACAGTTTCACACCTGAACAAGACATTTGGCGACCATCAAGCTGTTGATGATTTGTCTTTTTCGATTGAAAAAGGCGAAGTCCTCGGTTTAATTGGACAAAACGGCGCGGGTAAAACCACGACTTTTCGCATGATCTTGGACTTCATCGCAGCCGATTCCGGCGCCATAACTTGGGATGGCCAACCAATTTCAGAAGCACAACGAAGCCAAATTGGCTTTCTGCCAGAGGAACGTGGCCTTTACCAAAAAGAGTCGATTGAAGAACAAGTCCTCTATCTTGCCGCTCTTCACGGCATGGACAAGCAGGCGGCCAAGGAAGCACTGAACGATTGGATGAATAAGCTCCAAGTCGTGGGGCAAGCCAGTGATCTGGTTCAGACTTTGTCAAAGGGAAATGCCCAAAAAGTCCAAATGATTTTAGCCCTCATTTTCAAGCCAACCTTCATTATTTTAGACGAGCCCTTTTCCGGCTTGGATCCAGTCAACGCCGGTATCTTCATGGACACAATCAAAGAATTGAAGAAGCAAGGTGCCATGATCATCTTCTCCTCTCACAACATGGATAACGTGACCGAAATCTCGGATCACCTCGTGATGTTGAAGAAGGGCCGGACCGTTCTTCAAGGTGAAGTCCAAGCCATCCGGGAGTCCTTTGGTCGCACACGCTTGTACGTGGAGGCACCGAACTATTCAGCTGCCGATTACGCCGGCATGAAGGGCGTTGAGCGCGTTGAGCAGCAGGGTGCTGGCTTCCGACTTTATTTGCAAGACGAAGAAGCCGGTCATGCCATTTTTGATGAAGTGACCAAAGATGGCTATATTCCAGCCTTCTCCCAACAACCACCAACTCTAGCTGAAATTTTCAAAACGGAGGTCATGGCCCATGAATAAACAGATTCCACTTGTTGCTAAGCACACCTATTTGAGTCGGATCAAGAAAAAGTCCTTCTGGTGGCTACTCGTCGCCCCCTTCGCCCCTGTCCTTGTTGGCCTCGTGGTGGGACTTGCCGTTTCTTACTTTTCTTCTGACAAAACTGCCAATATCGCGGTGATTGCCCCAGCCGAAACCCGGCAGGCAATCAAGCAAGAACAAAAAGACCTCAAGTTACAAGTCAACGATCAAGTCGATGAAAAAGCCGCCAAGAAATCCTTGGAAAAAGAAGACATTGACGCCGTTTTGATTGTCAAGAACGATCAAGGTACACTGCTGACACAACCAAAGTCCGAAGAGGTTGATACCAGTAAGTTAAAGAGCTTTTTGAGCAGCTTGGCCCTGTCCGAAAAAGCAGCCAAGTACAAGCTAACGCAGGCCGAAGTCGCGGACTTGAAGAGCCCCTTCCAGTTAACCTCAAAAGTTCAAGACAAGAATCAAAGTAAGGATTCCGAGGCTGCTGATACTGTTAAGCAGATGCTGACGATGGCCATCGGCGTTCTGGTCTTCATCATTGTCTCGATTTACGCCTCCATCATTGGAAACGAAATCGCCAATGAGAAGTCCTCTCGTATCATGGAGACGCTCTTAGCCGCATCCTCAGCTAAGGCACAGTACTACGGTAAGATTATCGGGGTCGCCGCCCTTTTGCTCACACAGATTAGTATCTACGTGATTGCTGGTGGTGCCGCCGCACTTCTATCGGCCAATGCCTCCTGGGCCAAAGTCGTCGCGCCTTACCTTTCGGCTTTGACACCAGGCTTCTGGTTCTTTACGCTCGCCCTAATTATTGTGGCCACCGCTTCCTATTTGGTTATTGCGGCCATCGCGGCTTCATTAGTCAACGATCAGAGCCAGATTGCACAGGCCATGACGCCCGTTTCCATGCTGTCCTTGATTCCTTACGTTGTTGCCCTTTCAAGCTCCGCAACATCTGGTAGCAACACCTTTGTCAAAGTCTTGTCCTACATCCCCCTGATGGGCCAGTCAATCATGCCAAGTCAGCTAGCAAACCATTATGCTAGCTGGTGGCAGGCCAGCCTCTCGCTGATTCTTGCCATTGCTGGTTTGATTTTCTTACTCCACTTCGGTTTGCGCCTCTACAAAAAGAACGTGCTCTCCTATTCAGATGAAAACATCACCAAGCAATTAATCGCGTCCATCACACCAAAACGTTTCCGTACTAAGAAATAATGGCGCTCAAAAAACATTAAAAAGAGGAGCAAACCTTTCGGTTTGCTCCTCTTTTTTTATTCAATCAATTACTTAAACCAAGCATTCACTTGACTCTTGTGTGAACTAATCCAGTCATCAGCAGCCTGTTGAGCAGACTTACCATTTTGGATTTCCAACATGACGGACTGCATGTCATCTTGGCTCCAGTGGAAGTTCTTCATGACTTTGTAAACGTCTGGGTTGGTTGACTTCAAGTTCTTACGAACAACCGTATTAATCGATTCTTCTCCACCCATCGTCTTCTTTGGATCATCCAAGAACTTCAAGTGGTACTTGTTAAACATCCAGTGTGGCGTCCAACCAGTCACAACGATTGGTTGCTTTGCCTTATAGGCCTTATCCAAGGCAGCAGGCATGGCACCAGATGACGAAGCCGTTAGCTTCCAACCATTCAAGTTGGAGTAAGTATCAATCGTCTTCTGAGCGGCGGTCATCACACCGGCACCCGCTTCGATTCCGACGATTTCCTTGTTGGCTTGATTGTTCAAGTCCTCAATCGAGTTAACGTCCATGTAGTCCGGCACAACTAGTCCCAAACGAACACCCGTCAAGTTCTTACCAAGAACATCGACTTGGTTCTTATACTTTTGGTACATGGCCTTGTGAGTATTTGGCAACCAAGCAGAAACTGTTCCATCAATTTGCTTGTTGGCAACAGACTGCCAGTTCACCGCATTATCCAAAGGTGTCGTCGTCACGTTGTAACCGTGTTGACGCATGGCTTCAGCCAACACATTGGTCGAGGCAACTTCGGAATCCCATTCAACGTATCCCAGGGTGACTTTTTTACCCGATTCCTTCGCTGCTGTAAAAGTCCCAACGACACCAGAGATGGCGAAGATGGCAACCATTACCTAAGCGGCAATCTTTCGCCACTTTGGCAACTTAGGCGTTGTCACGGGGTCCGTGTTCATCTTTTGAACGAAACGATCGATGATGATGGCCAGGATAACCAGCGCGATTCCGTTTACGAAACCAGCACCAACATCCGCGTGTTGTACGGCGGAGAGGACACCACGACCAAGTCCTGGTGCACCAATCATTGAGGCCGTCACAACCATTGACAAGGCCAACATGATTGTTTGCTTTGAACCGGCAATAATGGAAGGCTTAGCGGAAGGCAATTCCAACTTCACCAACTTTTGCCAAGTCGTTGAACCGAATGAATCGGCTGCTTCAACCAATGATTCTGGCACTTGCTTCAAGCCCAGGTAGGTGAAGTTCACAACTGGAGGCAAAGCAAAGATGACAGAGGAAAAGGTTCCGGGTACCATTCCGATACCAAAGAAGGCAACGGCTGGAATCAAGTAAACGAAGGCTGGCATGGTCTGCATGAAGTCCAAGATTGGCTTCACAACGGCGTAGGCCTTTTGTGACTTTGACGTCCAGATTCCCAAAGGAATTCCGATCACCAAGGAAACAATTGATGAAGTCAACACCAGGGTAATCGTTTGCATCAAATCTGACCACAAACCTTGGTTGGCAATCAAGGCCAAACCAAGAACGATCAAGGTTGGCAAACCATAACGCTTTGGCGTTGTCAGCCAAGCGATAAGGGCAAGGGCGATAATAAAAATGGGTTGTGGAATCGCTGACAAAAAGTTTGTCATCGTATCCATGAAGGTTTGACCCGCGCTTTGAATGGCATTAAAGAAGCCAGACCAATTCTGAGTCAACCAATTAACACCATCTGACACCCATTGGCTCAATGGCAATTTAGCAATGGAAAATAAACTAGGCATTTTCTTGTCCGTCTCCTTCCGTTTGTGCTAAGGCTTCAATCACGGCACCACGAATAATAATACCGTGCAACTTCATGTCATCATCGACAACCGCCACTGGTGTGTGGGCATCGTAAATGATGGTCATGATATCAGCCACGAGGGTGTCTGGCTTAACCGTTGGCATGTCAGACATCACATCGCGAAGCGACAAGTTCTCGCGACGAGCCTTAACGGCGTTATCAGAAGTGATGTAGCCAGCGAAGCGACGCTTGGCATCGACGGCAACCAGACCAGAAACCTCTTCTTCTTGCATCCGGTGCAAGGCGACGTTTGGTCCGTCAGAATCAACGTTAACCGTCAAACCAGGGAACATGATCGATTCGGCGTTCAAAACCTTTGAACGGTCCACGTCTTCCACGAAGTTTTCAACGTAATCGTTTGCAGGGTTCGTTAAGATTTCTTCACCCGTTCCGATCTGTTGCAATTGACCATCCTTCATGATGGCAATGCGATCACCCAAACGAAGGGCTTCGTTCAAATCGTGGGTAATGAAGATAATGGTTTTTTGAACATTTTGCTGAAGGTCCAACAGTTCGTCTTGCATTTCATGACGAACCAAGGGATCCAAGGCAGAAAAGGCCTCGTCCATCAGCAAGATATCCGGATCATTGGTCAACGCACGGGAAAGTCCGACACGTTGTTGCATACCACCAGAAAGCTGGGATGGGTATTGATCCTTGAAAGAAATCAACTTTGAATTTTCCAAAGCCTTCTCAGCACGAGCCTTCCGCTCTGCTGCTGGAACACCCTGAATTTCCAAACCGTATTCCGTGTTTTCCAGAATCGTCCGGTGTGGGAAAAGGGCGAAGTTCTGGAAGACCATCGACATTTTCTTACGACGAATGTCTAACATTTCCTTCTTGTTATAGTGGGTGATGTCTTTTCCGTCTAAGATGATTTGACCTGAAGTCGGTTCAATCAACCGGTTCAACAGACGAATCAACGTCGATTTACCTGAACCAGAGAGACCCATGATCACGAAGATTTCCCCTTCGTTCACTTCGAGGTTAATGTCATAAACACCAACCGTCGAGCCAGTCTTTTCAAAGATCTCGTTCTTAGACTTATTTTCCTTAACCATCTTCAAAGCAGCTTTTTGCTTCTTACCAAAGATCTTGGTTAAGTGCTTGATTTGCACTTTTGGCATAAATCCTCCTATAAGTTGACTATCTTATTAATTTAAAATAAACTAACAAGTGACCACCTGTTAAAAACGACAGATGGGCAATAGTGACCACCTACTATATTACAGGGATTGGCACTTTTGTCAAATGAAGATTAAAACGAAAACGACTTTGTTAAAGGATTTCACAAGATGCCTAAAATCAAAGAACCCCGCTATCATAAGATTGCGCAAGACATTGCCGAGGCAATCGTTAATAAAAAATTCGAAGTTGGCCAAAAACTTCACGCACGCTCGACTTTGGCAGCGACCTTTGGGGTTTCAGCTGAAACGGCACGAAAAGCCATCTCGGTTTTAGCTGATTTAGACATCGTCAAAGCCGTTCATGGATCAGGGGTCGAAGTGCTCTCCCGTAAAAAAGCCGTCGAATTTCTTGCCCAGGCTAAGGAATCACGCAATCTACAAGAAACAAACAGCGAAATCAAGAAGATGATTGCCGAGCAAAAACAAGGCCTACTGGCACTCGACCAATCCTTTTCCCTTCTACTTGACCAAACCCAGCGGGTCAGTCAGCAAAATCCTATGTCCCCCTTTGAGTTCATCCCAAAGGCTGACTCGAGCAAACTCAATCAATCGATTGGCTCGCTAAACGTCTGGCAAAACACCGGCGCGACCATCGTGGCGATTTTACACGGGGACGATTTGATTCTGTCGCCTGGTCCCTACGCCAACATTTTGCCCGGCGATACCATTTACTTTATCGGATCTGATAAGACCGTCGAAGCCATGCAGCAGTTCTTTGATAGTTCGACCACAGATTAAAAAAGCAGGCCAATGGCCTGCTTTTTTATTACTTTTGTAAACGATCACGGTAGGCTTTGCTTTGGCTCTCGTAGCCAGGCTTACCTAAGAGGGCAAACATGGCCGTTTTATAAGCTTCCACGCCAGGTTGGTTAAAGGGATTAATGGCAAAGAGATAGCCCGAAATTGCCACGGCCATTTCGAAGAAATAAATCAATTCGCCCAGACTGGCTTCGTCTTGCTTGGCCACACGAACCGCCATGTTTGGCACACCACCATCAATATGAGCGAGAACCACGCCATCGGCGGCTGTTTGATTGACTTCATCCAGGGTCTTACCTTCTAGATAAGCCAGGCCATCCCCGTTCTCAGCCATTTTTGGCACGGCCAGGTCTTCTGCTACTTGGTTAATTCGAACGACCGTCTCAAAGAGATTCCGGCGGCCTTCTTGAATGTATTGACCAAAGGAGTGCAGATCCGTCGAATAGTTAGCAGACGAAGGATAAATGCCCTTTTGATTCTTACCCTCGGACTCGCCCATCAGTTGCTTCCACCATTCACCAAAGTACTGTAAGGAAGGCTCCCAGTTGGCCAAGATTTCGGTCGTATAGCCCTTATCATAGAGAATCCGTCGACTCGCCGCATAAAGAAGCGCTGGGTTCTGACTAAGCTCCTTTGACGCATAATACTGCTCAGCTTTGGCTGCACCAGCTAGCAAAGCATGAATGTCCACTCCAGCGACTGCTAGTGGTAAGAGGCCAACTGCCGTCAACACGGAGAAACGACCGCCAATCCCGTTTGGTACAACGAGATTATCATAGCCAGCCGCCGTCGTTTCTGCTCGCAAGGTTCCCTGCTTGGCATCGGTCGTTGCAATGATTCGCTCGGACGCTTTCTCTTTTCCATAGCGCTTAATCAAAGCTTCTTTGAAGAAGCGAAAGGCCAAGGCCGCCTCCGTTGTCTGACCGGACTTTGAAATAACGTTCACGGAAAAGTCCTGGTCGCCAATAACACGAAGTAACTGGCGCAAGGCCATGGCAGATAGTTGATTACCAGCAAAGTAAACCTTCGTCTCCGAATCACTGGCAAGGTCGTTGTACCAAGGCGATTTCAGGAAATCGAGGGCCATTTTGCCACCCAAATAGGAGCCACCAATCCCAATCACCACCAAAACCTTCGACTGGCCCTGCACTTTTTGGGCCCGTCGTTGAATCTTTTCTTCTTCGGTTGGATCAAAGGTCGAGGCCCAGTCCACCCAGTCCGTATAGGCCGAACCAGCGCCTTTTTTTTCAAAAAGCAGTTCCTGGGCGAAAGCCAATTGAGGCTTTAATTCCTCATACTCCTCTTTCTTAATAAAGGGGGCGAGGCCGAATGAATCGAATTGAATAGCGGTCATTTTGCTTCCTTTCGCGTGTTTTCTTACCCTCATTATAGCATTAGTCAAAAAAGAAAGGATTTGTTTAAAATTAATAAACAAATCCTTCTTTTTTATTCATTATCAGTTGGTTGACCCGCTAATTCAAGGGGGATTTCCTTTTGACTCTCACTCGTACCAGACAAGTATTTAGCCTTAAAGTTAACCGCAATGTGGGCAATGGTATCCGTTTCGGTACCAGCCGGTCTTTGTTGAAGCGTTGGTGATTCCATTAACTTCAACGTCTTCTTCGACTTGGTCCAGAAGGTCGTTAACTTGGCAACCTGCACCTTGGCTCGGACTTTTTCATCCTTAATCGCCAATGTTGACACCCCTGACAAAGTCGTACCCGCCTTGTAGTCATGGGCCTGCCAGTCATCCAAGACCTGACCAACCATGTCAACGGTCTTCTGGAAGCGTTCGGTCTTATCCGTGTAATCAGCGGCCCCGTTAATGACCGTTAAGAACAAGTGGCCGTCCTGATCTTTGACGATTCCTGTGTAGGAGGCGCCGGATTCAGGTGTTGATCCAGTCTTCAATCCGATCAGCTGCAGGTTCTTTGGATTATCCAAGTTCGCCTGCATATTGGCAAAGGAGCTACCAAAGTCGGATGCCTGCGTGACTTTGGCATTGTTCTTCGTATAAGTCAGGTTGGCCGAGTTCGTTAACGTCAACAGGCTAGGGTCCATGTCGACAATCTTTCGAGCAATCATAGCCACTTGACTAGCAGAGGCATGGTTATAGGCCGAAGAAGAAGCCGAATCAATCTCGTTTGCAAAGGCATCGCCATTCTTTTGCCCGGCCCCGTTGTACCATTCAGACCCCGTCAACTTGAGATCTTTTGCAAGGGCTTGCAAGGTCGCCTGATCCTTCGACTGGTCGCCTGAAAGATAGGTCACCAAAGCAAAGGCAGCATCGTTTGCCGAATTGGTAAACATCGCCCAGTAAAGATCCTTGACCGATACCTTATCCCCCGCCTTGATGGAAAGGTGGGAATAAAGGGAATTATTCTGGCTGGACAAGTCCGCAGAAGAAGGAATCGTCACCTGATCGGTCCACTTGATCTTCTTTTCATCAATGGCCTTTAACACTCCATAGGCCACTAACATCTTGGACTGTGAGGCGATCGCCACCTGTTTGTCGGCGTTCTTTTCACCCAGAATCTGCCCCGTCGTCAAGTCGACCACGAGTGCTGACTTGGCATCAACGGAGAGCTTAACCGGCTGTTCGGTCTTGGCCGTTGTTTGGACGACCGTTTGGTGCACCTTTGGCCAAAAAACCATGGTAGCGGCTGCAATGGCCGCAACGACCAAGGCAATCGCGGCCCAAATCATATGGGAGCGCTTGTGGCTCTTTTGGTTAACCGCTTGAAATTGCGGTGCTTTTCTTTTCTTAGGCATGAGACGATTCTTCTTTTTCTTGTTCTTTTGGCAAAGTCAAAATGAAGGCGGTCAACTCATCGGTTGACTCCGCTCGTACTTGACCATGGTGTTTATCAATCACACCCTTCACGATGGAGAGGCCTAAGCCTGTGCCCCCCGTCTTGGTGTTTCGGGAAGACTCCACGCGATAAAAGCGATTAAACAATTGATTAAGTGAGGCACTTGGAATGGCCGGGCCATCGTTGACGACGCGAATTTCAATTTGGTCAGATGACTTTTCCTGTGCGGTCAGTTTGATAAAGGAAGCACCCTGACCGTACTTTAAGGCGTTTTCAACAAGGTTGATC
Source organism: Fructobacillus parabroussonetiae (assembly GCF_018437265.1). Lineage (GTDB taxonomy): Bacteria > Bacillota > Bacilli > Lactobacillales > Lactobacillaceae > Fructobacillus > Fructobacillus parabroussonetiae. The sequence continues at coordinate 91,867 of NZ_JAAMFL010000010.1, forward strand.
AACACCCGGGCCAACTTTTCGGAATCGCCTGCCATCACGATTAATTCGGGTGCCAGTTGGGTTGTCAGGCGAATGCCCTTCTTTTCTGCCTCAACCGCATAATTGGCCAAAACCTGATCGAAAAGATCCCCCAGTGAAAAGTCATTAATATTCAATGAGATTTGCGATGACTGCAACTTAGCAAATTCAAAGAGGTCCTCCACCAACATTTTCATCTGGTTGGCCTTATGATAGGCCGTTTCCAGATACTTCTGCTGGTCTTTTTCTTGGAGAACCTGGTTGGGGGCAACCACTAAGCCCAAATACCCAATAATGGCGGTCAAAGGCGTCCGGAGATCATGGGAGATGTTGGTCATCATCTCCTCTTTCGAGGCAGCTTCTTTCAGCTGTTCTTGATGATCTGCTTCAAAACGGGCCTGCGACATGTCAAAGAGTGCACGCAACTGCTGATCAGCAGGCTGGCTTTTCTTCGGCAAAGCTGCCGAATCATCACCATTGTCAATCAGCGTTTGCCTTAAGTCATCGCGTAAGTGAATCAAACGAATTTTTTTACGACTTTGAAAGGCAATGGCCAAACTGGCTAGGAGAAATAGGAAGGCAGCAAAAAGGCAAAAAGAAGGCCAACTCGTCCATAACGACCAGCTGGGCCTTACTTTTAAAAAGTCAAAAAAGAGAACCCCGGCCGCAGCCAGACTAAAGGCAGCGGCTAGGATTTCTTTAAAGATTGCCAGACTAATAATTGTTGCTTTTTTACCCATCTTAGTTCACTTCGATTTTATAACCAACGCCCCAAACGGTTTGGATGACTTGGTCACCACCCGTTGCTTCTTCCAACTTGTCACGAAGGTGGGAAACGTGAACCATGACCGTTTTAGCTGAGACAACGGATTCCTGCTGCCAAACACGTTCGAAAATATCGTCGGCAGAGAAAACCCGGTTCGGGTGCGAAGCCAACAGATAAAGAATACCGAATTCAAGGGCCGTTAGGTTGACAAGTTCGCCACTGGCCGTCTTCACATCGTGTGAATCCTTGTTAATAACCAGTGAAGCAATGGTCAAAACATCGGGCTTTTGCTCTTGAACGGCGTTTTGTGAACGGCGAATCAAGGAACGAATACGGGCCATGACTTCCAATGGATTGAAAGGCTTGGTCACGTAATCATCAGCACCTGAAATCAACCCTTGGATCTTGTCCATGTCCGAAGACTTAGCTGAGAGCATCAGGATGGGCATGTGCGTGTCCTTGCGGACTTCTTTCAAAACATCAAAGCCCGTCATGTTTGGCATCATGATATCCAAGACCATCAGTGCGATGTCTGGGTTGGTATTAAACTTCGACAGCGACTCTTTCCCGTCTTTTGCAATCAACGGTTCGTAGCCTTCGTTTTTTAAATAAATCTCGAGTAATTCAGCGATCTCTTGATCGTCATCAACAACTAAAATTTTCATGTTAGCCTCGCTTTTCTTCCTCTTGCTTCAGGCGTTCTTGCTGTGCCAGCTTTGAAATGGCTAAAAGGCCACCCTGCTTCATGCCGGCCTGCTTGCGGTTAAGCAAGTAAAGGGCAAAGGCAATGAAGAAGAAGATGGCATTGCCAACAACGGGCAAAATCGGGTTAATCATACGTGGTAAGTAGAGAATCAAAGTGAAACCGGCAATCCAAAGAATGGCCACGATAATTAACAACAGCCAATTTGGTAGCCGCTTTTTATCCGCTGCATCGGCCTGGTTACCAGGGACCAAGCGCTGCATGGCCTTTGTATAAATCACGCCACCCCAAATAGATAAGAAGAGAACGGAGGTAATCCCGATGCCTTCCGATCCAGCCTTTGAACCAGAAAAGCCCATCGTCACCGTGAAAAAGCCGGTTAAGAACATGATCAAAACAAGGGCCGTATCCGTTGCCAAGAAGGCAAAGGAGTAGTCATGAAAGCCCTTCGCCAAGCGAACGGGATTCAGATACTTTTGCAGTGCCTCGGCCGGTGAGCCAAAAAGTTGGGCAGCCGTGTGGCCAAGCTTTTGACCATCGGCCAACTTTTCTTCGACTTCACCCAGAATGGCTTCTTTCTCTTCTTCAGAGATTTTGTCGCTATCAGCCAATCCTTTGTTCAATCGGAAAAGAAAGTCCTGGTTCTTCTTTGTTAATTTGTGTTCGACTTGTGTCATCGTCTCACCTTTTCTCTATTTATTAAACGTTGAAGCGGAATTCAATGATGTCGCCGTCTTGAACGACGTATTCCTTACCTTCTGAACGCAATTTACCCGCTTCCTTGACAGCTTTTTCGGAACCGTACTGATCCAAATCAGCAAAAGCAAAGGTTTCGGCACGAATGAAACCACGTTCAAAGTCGGAGTGAATCACACCGGCTGCCTGGGGTGCCTTGGCACCAGCCTTAAAGGTCCAGGCGCGGGTTTCTTTTTCACCCGCCGTAAAGAAGGTCCGCAAGTCCAACAAGTGGTAAGCCGAGCGAATCAACTTGTTCAAACCAGGTTCGCTGACACCTGCCAATTCAAGGTAATCAGCCTTTTCATCATCGTCGAGCTGTGCGATTTCTTCTTCTGCGTTCGCTGACAAAGCAATCACTTCGGCGTTTTCGCTATCCGCAAAGTCCTTAATTTGCTGATAATATGGGGAATTTTCAGGATCCGCCATATCGTCTTCTGCAATGTTGGCCACGTAGAGCGTTGGCTTTGAAGTCAACAAGAAGAGCCCCTTCACAATCGCCTTTTCTTCATCTGAAAAGTCAATCGAACGAACGGCTTTTCCAGCCTCCAAGACAGGCTGAATTTTCTCCAAAACAGCGGCTTCCGCCTTGGCTGCTTTGTCGTTTCCCTTGGCTTGTCGAGCGACTTTGGCATAGCGTTTCTCAACGGATTCCAAATCGGCCAAAATCAATTCCGTGTTAATGGTATCGATATCATCGAGTGGATCGACCTTTCCGTTAACGTGAATGATTTCATCGTCGTCGAAGGCACGGACAACCTGAACAATCGCGTTTACCTGACGGATGTTTTCCAAGAACTTGTTTCCAAGCCCTTCACCCTTCGAGGCACCCTTCACGATACCGGCGATGTCCGTAAATTCAAAAGTCGTTGGAACGACTTTGTCAGCCGGAATCAGCTCTTGAATTCGTGCCAAACGATCATCCGGCACTTCAACAATGCCGACGTTTGGCTCGATGGTGGCGAAAGGATAGTTGGCCATTTCCGCCCCGGCCTTTGTGATTGCGTTAAATAATGTTGATTTCCCAACGTTTGGCAAACCTACGATACCAGCTGTTAAAGCCATGTGATTGTCTCCTCTTTTGACTAATCTTGATTCTCATCGGCCTTCTTCAAGACCTTTTTTAACCGTTTATCGAAATTAAAGCGGGTCAACATGATGGTTCGTTGACAAGCCGAGCAAGTTAATTTGATGTCGGCCCCCATTCGATTAATAATCCAGGCGTTTGTCCCACAGGCGTGGGGCTTTTTCATCTCCACAAGATCACCCAAATCGTACTCTTTTTTCAAAACCATTAGTCGACCTCGATTGCGAGAATTTCCATGATTCGTTCCAAATCACGCGGTGAAACGTAATTAATTTCAATCTTTCCAGAGCCCTTTTTACCAGCGTTCACCTTGACTTTGGTACCGAACTTTTCTTCCAAGCGCAGGGCCAAGTCATCAGCAAATGGCGAAGACTTCTTCTCCGCTTTCTTCGGCTGGTCGCCTTGGTTGGCCTTTTTAACAAGGGCCTCAACCTGACGAACATTCAAGCCTTCCTTCAAAACGGTGGACAGTACACTGTTCAACTGTCCTTCTTTTTCCAGTCCGAGCAAGGCACGGGCCTGGCCCATGGAGAGCTTGCCGGCTTGAACCAATTCTTGTACCTTATCCGGCAATTTCAAGAGTCGCAGGGCATTGGCAACCGTTGTCCGTTCCTTGCCGACCCGATCAGCCAGTTTCGACTGCGTGAGGTCGAGCTGCGCCATTAAGTTGGCGTAAGCACGCGCTTCTTCAATCGGATCCAGGTTGTCTCGTTGCAGGTTTTCAATCAATGCCAAAGTCGCCATGGTTTCATCGTTGGTCTCCCGCACAATGGCCGTGATGTTGTTCACGCCAAGTGTTTTGGTGGCACGAAAACGACGTTCCCCAGCAATAATTTGGTACTTAGCACCGGCCTTACGGACGATAATTGGCGTTAATAGACCATTTTCCTTAATGGACTGGGCCAATTCCTTGATTGAGTCTTCATCGAAGTGCAAACGAGGTTGGAAAGGGTTGGCCACAATCTTAGCCAAGGGGAGGTCGACGACTTTTTCACTGGCATCAGCCGTTCGTGTAATTGCCTTCGAATGTTCGAGCGCTTGCTTGGAAATGCCATTGGATCCAAAGAGCGAGTCCATGTTCTTTCCTAAGCCACTTTTTTGCTTAACCATATTGTTCGATGACCTCCTTTGCAAAGTCGGTGTATAAACGGGCACCCGGTGATTTCGGATCAAAGTCGATGATCGCCTGGCCGTATGATGGGGCTTCTGACAAACGGACAGAACGTGGAATAACCGTTTGGTAAACGCGATCTTCGAAGTATGAGCGAACCTGTTCGGATACTTGCTTTGCCAGGTTGGTCCGGCTGTCATACATGGTCAACAGGATGCCCGCCATTTCAAGTTCAGGGTTCAAGCCCTGACGAACCAATTCAATCGTGTTGATTAATTGACCCAGCCCTTCAAGGGCGTAAAATTCCGTTTGTACCGGAATCAAAACGGCATCGGCTGCAGTGAAAGAATTAATGGTCAAAAGCCCAAGCGATGGCGGATTGTCAATGATGACATGATCATATTGCCCCTGGACCTTGCTTAAAGCATGTGACAAACGGTACTCACGTTCTGCCATATCGACCAATTGGACTTCTGCTTCCGAAAGCTGAATCGTCGTTGGCAAAATATCGAGGCCTTCTGTTGATGAAGCCATGATGGCCTGCTCGACTGGAAAGTCCTGCACCAACACATCGTAAATATCATGCTCAAGCGTTGACTTGTCCACACCAACACCGGAAGAAGCGTTCCCCTGTGGATCGGCGTCCACTAAAAGGACCTTCTTACCGGCCTTTGCTAAAGCCGCCGAAAGGTTAATACTCGTTGTCGTCTTTCCGACGCCACCTTTTTGATTCGCCAATGCAATAATTTTTGCCACGTTAGGCTCCTTTATGCTTGTCTAAAGCGGTTTCTTCGTAGGTGTTCCCGCTTGTCTAGGATATTTTTTAGGCGTTTTTGCCACTTTATCAACGATTTGAATCACACGCGGATCACCATTTGGTAAGGTAAATGAACGCTCGGCAACCATCTTGCCGCCCAAAGTCGCCAGAGCTTTCTGTCCAGCCGCCATTTCTTCTTGTCCAGCCGATCCCTTCATCACGAGAAACTGACCGCCAATTCGAACAAAGGGTAGCGTATACTCAGCCAAAACCTGCGTACGAGCAACGGCACGGGCCGTTGCAAAGTCAAAGGACTCACGTAAAGCACTCTCCTTGCCAAGGTCTTCTGCACGACCGTGTCGAACAGTGACGCCCTCTAGGCCCAATCGTTCGACCATCTTCTTTAAGAAGTTAACTCGTTTATTCAATGAATCAACCATGGTCACTTGCAAATTTGGCAGAGCGATCTTTAATGGAAGGGCTGGAAAGCCAGCACCTGATCCGACATCAATTAGCGTTGGTTCCCCTTCTCGAAGCGCCGGTACTTCCATTGCCAAAGTCAACGAATCAAAGAAATGCTTTAAATAAACTTCTTCTTTTTCCGTAATTGCAGTTAAATTAAACGATTGGTTAGCAAGAACCAATTCGTTAAAATAAGTCTCGAACTGGGCTAATTGCGTTTTTGAAAGGGGCAACCCCGCTTCTACCAACGTCTTTTCAAATGTTTTTTGGTCCAAAACGATCCTCCAAACCAGGCCTAAAACGCCTAGTCTACTAATATCAAGAATACCTAAAAAAGCCTTGATAATCAAGGTTCTTCCGCTTTCATTTTGCTTACAAAAAAACCCGGACAAAAGTCCAGGTTTCTTATGTATGCCCTCGGTGGGAGTCGAACCCACACGGTGTTGCCACCACTGGATTTTGAGTCCAGCGCGTCTGCCAATTCCGCCACAAGGGCAATATAAAGTATAAATACTTTATTAGGGCGGTAGAAGGGGATCGAACCCTCGCATGCTGGATCCACAAACCAGTGTGTTAACCACTTCACCACTACCGCCATGGCAGGGATAGAGGGAATCGAACCCCCATCAACGGTTTTGGAGACCGCTATTCTACCATTAAACTATATCCCTAAGATAGTATAATAATCAGTCAGAAACTGAACAACATGCTAGGGACTCGCACCCTACAAGACACTCTTGTCCATGCTGTAAAAATAAAAAAGAGAAAAGAAATGGACGCTACAGGGATCGAACCTGTGACCCCCTGCTTGTAAGGCAGGTGCTCTCCCAGCTGAGCTAAGCGTCCGAAGAAATGGAGAAGAAGGGATTCGAACCCTCGAAGCGGCGTTAACCGCTTACACGGTTTCCAACCGTGCTCCTTAAGCCTGACTCGGACACCTCTCCAAAACTCTTTTTTATCTTTATATGTACAGGCATCGCGTCGTCCTATCCTCGCAGCCAGCGTTCCGGCAACTACTTTTGG
>NZ_JAAMFL010000011.1:2500-5095 GCF_018437265.1 Fructobacillus parabroussonetiae
TCTACAAAAGGCACGCCATCACCCATTAACGGGCTCTGACTTCTTGTAGGCGTCGTGGTTTCAGGAACTATTTCACTCCCCTTCCGGGGTGCTTTTCACCTTTCCCTCACGGTACTGGTTCACTATCGGTCACTAGGGAGTATTTAGCCTTACGGGATGGTCCCCGCGGATTCCGACCGGATTTCTCGTGTCCGGCCGTACTCAGGATCCTGTCTAGAGGTAAGTCATCTTTCGGTTACGGGATTATCACCCTCTTTGATAACGCTTCCCAACGTTTTCACCTAAATGCTTACTTGGTAACTCAACGACAGTCCTACTACCCCAAGATGCAAGCATCCTGGTTTGGGCTTTTCCCGTTTCGCTCGCCGCTACTCAGGGAATCGATTTTTCTTTCTGCTCCTGCTGCTAATGAGATGTTTCAGTTCACAGCGTCTTCCTTCTAACCGTTATGTATTGGCGGTTAGATAACATTAAAATGTTGGGTTTCCCCATTCGGAAATCTCCGGATCATAGCGTACTTACCGCTCCCCGAAGCTTATCGTAGTTAGTCACGTCCTTCATCGGCTCCTAGTGCCAAGGCATCCACCACGCGCCCTTATTCACTTAACCACAACGTTTACCGTTGGATCAGTTTTATGAGTTGGTCTTCTTTCAGACCTGCGATTAAACCGTTCTTTTTAAAGAACTTGTGTTGTTTCTCGGTTTATTTAAGAATCAATTTCTTGATTTTAAAAGATTTTCTTGATTATTCAGTTTTCAATGTACAAGCTTGACTACCTAAGTAGCCAATGGAGAATATCGGGATCGAACCGATGACCCCCTGCTTGCAAAGCAGGTGCTCTCCCAGCTGAGCTAATCCCCCATACCTAATCGGTAGAGTTCACACACTCAAAACTAAACAAAACTTTGACACAAATCAAATTGACACTTAAGTCCCTGTAACGTTCCGGTTATCCTTAGAAAGGAGGTGATCCAGCCGCAGGTTCTCCTACGGCTACCTTGTTACGACTTCACCCCAGTCATCAGTCCTGCCTTAGACGGCTCCTCCCCGAAGGTTAGGCCACCGGCTTTGGGCATTACCAACTCCCATGGTGTGACGGGCGGTGTGTACAAGACCCGGGAACGTATTCACCGCGGCATGCTGATCCGCGATTACTAGCGATTCCGACTTCATGTAGTCGAGTTGCAGACTACAATCCGAACTGAGACGTACTTTAAGAGATTCGCTTACCTTCACAGGTTCGCTGCTCGTTGTATACGCCATTGTAGCACGTGTGTAGCCCAGGTCATAAGGGGCATGATGACCTGACGTCGTCCCCGCCTTCCTCCGGTTTGTCACCGGCAGTCTGTCTAGAGTGCCCAACTGAATGCTGGCAACTAAACATAAGGGTTGCGCTCGTTGCGGGACTTAACCCAACATCTCACGACACGAGCTGACGACGGCCATGCACCACCTGTCACTTTGCTTCCGAAGAAGACAGCACTATCTCTAGTACCTTCAAAGGATGTCAAGACCTGGTAAGGTTCTTCGCGTTGCTTCGAATTAAACCACATGCTCCACCGCTTGTGCGGGTCCCCGTCAATTCCTTTGAGTTTCAACCTTGCGGTCGTACTCCCCAGGCGGGATACTTAATGCGTTTGCTTCGTCACTAAAGGGCGGAAACCCTCTAACAACTAGTATCCATCGTTTACGGTGTGGACTACCAGGGTATCTAATCCTGTTTGCTACCCACACTTTCGAGCCTCAACGTCAGTTGCAGTCCAGTAAGCCGCCTTCGCCACTGGTGTTCTTCCATATATCTACGCATTCCACCGCTACACATGGAGTTCCACTTACCTCTACTGCACTCAAGTTCGACAGTTTCCAAAGCCATTCCACAGTTGAGCTGTGGGCTTTCACTTCAGACTTATCGAACCGTCTGCGCTCGCTTTACGCCCAATAAATCCGGATAACGCTCGGGACATACGTATTACCGCGGCTGCTGGCACGTATTTAGCCGTCCCTTTCTGGTATGGTACCGTCACTGTCTAAGCATTTCCTCTTAAACCCGTTCTTCCCATACAACAGTGCTTTACGACCCGAAAGCCTTCATCACACACGCGGCGTTGCTCCATCAGACTTGCGTCCATTGTGGAAGATTCCCTACTGCAGCCTCCCGTAGGAGTTTGGGCCGTGTCTCAGTCCCAATGTGGCCGGTCAGTCTCTCAACTCGGCTATGCATCATTGTCTTGGTGAGCCTTTACCTCACCAACTAACTAATGCACCGCGAATCCATCTTAAAGCGCTGCAAACGCAGCTTTTAACCTTGGTGCATGTGCACCTGGGTTTTATCCGGTATTAGTCACTGTTTCCAATGGTTATCCCAGACTTTGAGGTAGGTTATTCACGTGTTACTCACCCGTTCGCCACTTACTTGGAAAGTGCAAGCACTTTCCGCTGTTCGTACGACTTGCATGTATTAGGCACGCCGCCAGCGTTCATCCTGAGCCAGGATCAAACTCTCATGTTAAAAGTTTGAAGATTGCTCTTCGATTAAACTGACTAGTTGCTATCTCTCGATAACGCCTATCCGTTTATTGTTTGTTACGAATTGA
>NZ_JAAMFL010000012.1 GCF_018437265.1 Fructobacillus parabroussonetiae
TCTTGGGATAATTATACAGTGGACGATGCATAAAATCTGTCCATTTTATCAGCATACGAGCATAGCCAACTAATCTGACTTTGCCAAGTACGAATGATGAAAACCTCGTCTTGCCAAACACGACAGATGTTGTCAATAATACGGACAATGCCGTTGGAACGACAAGCATTGAGGAAACAGCAACAACCGACCAAGTGTCCGATGCGCCGGGTGAAACCGCGACGGATTTGAACAAGTCAAAGAAGAACAAAAAGACTACCACGACCGCTAAGGGAAATGGTATTTGGGAAGCCATCGGAACTGCAGGAATTGCCGTTGCCGGCTTCTGGTTCTTCTTGATTGGTCGTAAAAAGAAGGATGAAGATGACTAAAGCTACTTCAACCAAGCGATGATGAAATGATATCGAGCAGGACGAGCATATGTGCTCGTCCTTTTTTGTGCCGACAAAGTCGCTTGCCCAATCGACTGCTTTGGCAGACAAAGAGCGGATAAAGAGCAGACAAGGAGCGGATTATTTTGTATAATAGATTAGTTAAAAGCAGAACCCATAAAGGATATGCCCATGAGTAATCACCAAGTTAAAAAAGGTTTGAATCGGAAGTGGCTGAGTCTTCTTGCACTCGCTGCTTTGTTTTTCAGTATGTTGTTGGCACCACTTGCAGCAGCAAACCAAGCATCAGCTGCAACGACTGATCCGACTTTAGAAAAGATTCAAAAGCGCGGGAAGCTGGTCGTTGGACTGTCGGCCGATTATGCACCCTATGAATTCCACACCCAACAAAATGGTAAGGACAAGATCGTTGGTTTCGACGTTTCCTTAGCGCAAGCCATTGCCAAGAAACTGGATGTGAAGTTAGAAATCAAGGACATGGGCTTTGACGCCCTCCTTGGTTCGTTGAAAACGGGGAAAATCGACATGATTGTTTCCGGCTTCACCGCAAATGAGGAACGCCGCCAGCAAGTGGACTTTTCCAAAGTCTATCTAAAAGCGCCGCAGACCATGCTGGTCTTGAAGAAAAACGAAAACAAATACAACAGCTTGGAAAAGCTTTCGGGGCAAAAGGTCGGCGCACAAACGCAGACCGTCCAAGAAGATACGGCCAAGAGCATTGACGGTGCTTCCGTCGTTTCCTTGCAGAAGTATCCCAACTTGATCTCGCAGTTGACCCAGGGCGTTTTGGCGGGAATCGTTACTGAAAAGCCAATTGCCGATGCCTACGCTGAGCAGAACAAGAGTTTTGCTGTTGTGAACCCTGGCTTCTCATCGGATACAACCGGCGCCTCAGCCGTTGCCGTTCCAAAGAATTCGCCAGCGCTCTTGGCCAAAGTCAACGCTGTTGTCGATAAAGTCACGACGGACGGGACTTTTTCAAAGTGGCAAAAGCAAGCCAACAAGGCCATGTTTGCCAATGAAAACAAGTCCTACTGGGATAAGTATGGCCACTACTTCCTTTCAGGAACGCTGATTACACTGGCATTAGCGGTGGTTGCCGTTTTGATTGGGACGACCTTGGGAACGATTTTTGCCCTTCTGAAGTTGTCATCATCCTTCCTACTGCGTGCCATTGGAAACATCTACGTGGAATACGTCCGGGGAACACCCTTGCTGGTTCAGGCCTTCATGGTCTTCTTCGGTGCACAAGTTCTTGGCTTGAACCTGTCGGCCTTTGCTTCCGGAGCTTTAGCCATGGGCTTGAACTCAGCGGCCTACGTGGCTGAAATCATTCGGTCAGGAATTGAATCGGTTGATGATGGCCAAATGGAAGCGGCTCGCTCCCTTGGCTTTACGAAGAATAAAACGATGCGTCTCGTGATTCTTCCCCAGGCCGTTCGAACGATTTTGCCGGCTTTGGGAAATGAGTTCGTTTCGGTTATCAAGGAAGGTTCTGTGATTTCGGTTATCGGTGTCGGCGAATTGATGTACGAGACGTCTGTTGTTCAAGGGGCCTCCTTTGAGCCATTCGTTCCGCTCATCATTACGTCGCTGATTTACTTCGTTTTGACTTTCTCCATTTCACGAGCCCTTGGCTTTGTTGAAAAGCGTATGAATCGTTAATAAATAAAAGGCTTTGAATTCGACGGAATTCAAAGCCTTTTTTGCTGGGATGAACTTGTTGTCCTTGGTGGACTTTGGGCGCTGTGAGAAGTGACGACAATAAAAAAGAACTGCCAGAGCAGTTCTTGTATTATTAATCTTCAAAGGCGATGCGAACACCTTCTGGAATGGCAAAGTCCTTTTGAACTAAGCGCAATTCACCGCTTTCTTCATCACGAGCAAAGACCGTGACGTTGTCGGTTTCTTGGTTTGGCACCACCAGGAACTTTTCTTCGGGATCCAAGGCCATGTCACGAGGGAAGGAACCTTCCACCGAGATGTTTTGAATCAATTCGATTTCGGCACCAAGGTTGGAAACCTTAAAGACCGCAATGGTGTCATGACCACGGTTTGACGTGTAAATGAAGCGGCCGTCTGATGAAACACGGATGGCAGCAGCACCGTTGTGATCATCCCAATCCGATGGGATGGTTGGGGCCGTCATCAAATGTTCGAAGGAACCGTCTTCTTCATTGTACTTCAAGACGGAGAGGAGGGAGGATAACTCACCTAATAGGTAGGCGTATTCCCCGTCCTTTGAAAAACGGATGTGCCGTGGGCCGAAACCAGCAATGGCTTCGTAACGGGCGATCTCTTTGAGCTTGCCGTCTTCTTGAACATCAAAGGTAATGACTTCATCCGTTCCCAAATCAACGGCCACTAAACGCTTATCCGGCGTCAAATTGGCAAAGTGAATGTGAGCGGTCGCTTGTTCGGGACGTGGACCGGATCCGGTGTTTTGGAAACGATCCTTCAACTCTAATGAACCGTTAGCTAGAATCTTGTAAGACTCCACTGTGCCACGGTGGTAGTAGCCGGCAAAAACCAGTTGACGATCTTCATCAACACCGATGTAGGCGGGTGTTGATCCTTCCGTCATGTTCGCGCCAATCTCAGCCATAGGACGCTTGGCGTTGTCCGTTACGGCGACACCACCGAGGTTGTCGCGCTTGTCGACGATGTAGGCCTTGTTCGTCTTTGATAGGGCCAGGTAAGTTGGATTCGTAGCTTCATAGACCAGGGTGGCATCCGCTAATTGACCCGTTTGGTCATCGAAGGTTGCCTCATAGACACCCTTGGACGTTTTCTTTGTATAAGTACCAAAAAGTACATGGTGAACAGTCATGTTCAGAAACACTCCTTTGCTTTTATCGTATCTTTGTCATTATAACATGGAAAAGTCGCTGGGGTCTGCTCATCGCTTTCGTCCTGTGCTAAAATAAGGGGAATTGAAAAGTGTAAAAGGATGAATCCATGACAAATCATATCGTATTATTTGAACCGGTGATGCCGGCAAACACCGGTAACATTGCGCGGACAGCCGCAGGAACAAACGCTGTCTTACACCTCATCGAACCGCTAGGTTTTGATATTTCGGACAAAGCCGTTAAGCGTGCCGGTTTGGATTACTGGGAGCACGTGGACTTGCTAACGCATGCTTCTTTGCCTGACTTTTTAGCAACCTTGGGGGAAGAAGACCGGCTCTACCTGGTTTCGAAGTTCGCTAACCAGGATTACACGGATCCAGATTACCGTTTGGCAGCAGGAAAAGGGGACAACTACTTCCTCTTTGGTAAGGAAACAACGGGTCTGCCCGAAGTCTTCATGCGCCAGAATCCTGAAAAGGCCATCCGAATTCCTCAAAATGATGAACATATTCGTTCGTTGAACCTGTCCAATACGGTCGCCATCGTTATCTTTGAAGCCTTGCGCCAGCAAGACTTTGACCAATTGGATAAAATTCATACTTATGAACAAGACAAGTTAAAGTAAGTTTCGTTTTTATTGAAAAAAGTCTTGCGCGATGAAATGATTCTTGCTATACTAATATAGTTGTTTGATAGCGATATTGAGCAACAACTGACCATGGCCCGTTGGTCAAGTGGCTAAGACGCTGCCCTTTCACGGCGGAATCGAGAGTTCGATTCTCTCACGGGCTACTAAAAAGGTTTCACATCACTCGTTGGTGTGAGGCCTTTTTTGTTTGTTATTAAAGCAAATAAAAAAGCCTGTCGGCTTAATCGTTGTCGTCTTCATAAAACTTCATCATATCGTCAAATTCTTTTTTGTCAGCAGCGCGCTTAGCTCGTTGTTCTGGACTGAAATATCCAGCAATTGCCAAAGCAGCAATCACACCCATCAATATGAGCCCCCAAAAACTGAATAAGAATGTGACGATGTACATACCAATAAGTAATAAGATTAACAACGGAATCCAACTCGTCCAAAGCTTCCAAGTGAACCAAATTAAAATCCAAAATATAGCAACAAATCCAATTAATGTAATCATTTACTTAACTTCCTTTCCAATCTGTCTAGCTTGTCGTTGATCTCGGCAAGTTTTTTATTTAGTTCTTCGTCTGACTTGTCGGCTTGCTGCTGTGTAAAGAAAGATGTCACAGTACTGGTTATCGTTCCAATCAGGCCAATGCCAACGAACATCAATATAATAGCGACACCACGACCGATTGCAGTCGTAGGGGATATATCGCCATATCCAACTGTTGTAGCCGTCACAATAGCCCACCATAGCGCGTTGGCATACGATACGTTTTCGGCCAGTGAATAAATACCTGCCGACAATAAGACAAGCACAACCGCAAATGACATCAGATAGATGAACCCATTAGTGTTGATGAACTTTGCAACGTTACGCTTGAAACGACCGGTAAAACCAACGATACGAACGAAACGAAGCAATTTAAGAAGCCTTATTGTACGAGCGATTCGGAACATTGAGAACAAAGAATCAAAGGGGATGATGGCTAAAAGGTCAAAGATGTTTGATTTGAAAAACTGCCACTTGTTTTTTGACTTCGTCAATCTTGCGATGTAATAATCCAGAAGAATAAAAGGATGAACTTATCAATTAAAAAATATGGTTCTTTATTGATTGATATTAGTCCACCTATATCAAGACCGGCCAATGCAACTGACACAATGGCAAAAGTGAAAACAGTAGCGTAATATAATTTTTTCATTTTTATTTAAGTTGGAATTTGTATTAATAACAGGATAGTTTGTTTGCGTATTATGTCTTGTGTTCATTAGGTTATTTGAAAAACAAGTGCAAAAGAACTAAATGTATCACTGTTAAAAGTTTGATGTTGTAGGTTTTTACTAACTTATTCTTTATGCATTTTAATTTAGCACTAATGATGAGAATTTGCAAAAATATGCACAAACTATTGGAGGGAAATCAGCCATTTTGAAGAGTTTATAGATATTATACAAAGTGATATTGAACTGTCTTGGGCCCATCGGTTATAGTGCTGATAGGGAATAAAAGGGCTTGAAAATGTCATGAGATGAATGGGGATGAATCGCCAAGGGCTTTAATGCCAGGAGGCGCCATGCCAATTCAAAACATAGCAGGTGTTTTGTTATATGCACACGACACCGAAAAACAATTTGACGAATTTAAGGAGCTTTTCATTCGCACAAAACTAGTGCCAGATGTTCAGATGGATGAGTTGTCCCTTATCAAAAATAAGACACAACGCTTTTTAAAAGTTAAGGCAAAAGCATCGACAGACGCTTGCCAATTTTTATTGCAGGTACTACCACTCGAAAACTTTTCTGTCTCGACAATGATTCATATTAATGAAGTAGCTGAAACAATCATACAAACTGAGAGTTTGTATGGGTTGAAGGATCTGGCAGGATTAGAACAACTTTTGGCTTTGTCGAATCAATTTACTTTTGGTCGTGAATATCATCCAACGGTAATCGATAAAGCAAGTTATCTTTGGTATTCACTGGCTTCAAAACAGTTATTTCATAATGGTAATAAACGAACGGCGCTTCTAACCGGTATGTTGATGTTGGAACGTAATTTAATTCGAATGCATTACCGCGATACTCAGGAGCTATATGATTTATCTTTACAAATTGCGCGAAAGGAGCTTTCTGAAAGTGAGTTGAAAGCGTTCATTAAGAGCCGTTCGACTCTGCATTTGGATAACATTAATTTTTATAGTCGCTTTTATGGCGTCTCAGAACAATTAAAAGTATTGGAGGAGATTCAATGAACAGTCAAAAGATAAAGCTGTTTCCCTTAGAAAATGTTCTTCCTTTCATTCATCCAATTGACCCTGACAGTCAGAGCTATCAAAGGATGCGGTCTGCAATGAATAAAAGAAGTTTTGATGAATTGATGAACAACCCCGACATCCAAGAAGTCCTGCGTATGTTATCAAAAGTATAGAAAGAAAGACTTGAGAACTCCCGGGTGAAAGAGGGTAGAGCCTTCTTTTTGCTTGTGCTAAGATAGGTAGCGTAAGTATTTTCATTTTATAGGATAAAATCCTATTACCAAGGGGAGTTTGTGATGGCAAAGCAGAGCCGAACGACAAAGAAAAGGTCGAATAAAAAACAGAAGATGTCGCGATCAGGTGCAGCTAGTCAGGTGATTGCCCTGGTGACGATTATCGTTTTGTCCATTTTTGCCATCTTTCAGGTTGGCCTTTTTGGGGTTTATTTAGCTGATTTTGTCCGCTTCTTTATCGGTAATCTCTATCAGTTAACGCTCGTTTTAATTGTCTTTTTCACTGGCTATTACTTAATTATGGACAAGGCCTGCCCAGTACCTGGTCGCGTCTATGCCGGTGGTACGATGCTTTACTTGGCCGCCATGCTTTTTTCCGCCTTACTATTTTTTACCCAGGCGGATTTGCCGGATGGTAGCCCGATGTCGCAGGTAGTGCGAATCATTGGCCAAGAATTGACGAATCAAACGGCCCACACACCGGTCGGTTCCGGTCTTTTCGGTGCGGCCTTCTACCAATTAACAAACGCCTTTTTGTCAAACGTTGGAACCGTCATTATTATCGCCGTTCTCTTTATTGCCGGGCTCATCGTGACCTTTAAGCTGCCTGCGCGCGACATGGCGCAAAAGTCCGTTCAGAAAGCACAGGAAAAAGCCGTTGAAATGAAAGAGCGGCAGGCAGAACGCCGTGATCAACGAGCATTGTTGGCTAAAAAAGAGCGACAGGATCTGACGGACTTTGGCGATGATCCTTTTGGCAGTTCGAAGACGGAGCCAACCGGTCAAGAAGACGATCCCTTTGCGCCAGTTGCTGAAAAGCACGAACAGGTGGCCGATACTACCGCCAGTTCGACAACTGAGCCGCAAATCAATTGGCAGCAACCAACCGCTACCCCAGAAGAACCCGTTATCGATGGGACGAAGGGGACGGAACATGTCATGCCGGATACGTCCTTTCCATCAGCCAAAGAAGCGGCCAAAGCCGACGACTTTGATATGGGACAGGGAACGGTTTCAGATGATGATTACCAGCTGCCTAAAACGAGCCTATTAACGAAGACAAAGGCGACCGACCAATCGCAAGAAGCCAAGAGTTTGAATGGCAAGTCCCGACTGGTCCACGATACCTTGAAATCCTTTGGTGTGGAAGCGACGGTATCGTCCGTTTCGCTTGGTCCAACGGTGACGCAATATGAGTTGAAGCCAGGACAGGGCGTCAAGGTTAACCGGATTGCGAACTTAGCCGATGACCTCGCCTTAGCCCTGGCTGCCAAGTCGATTCGAATTGAGGCACCCATTCCAGGTAAGCCTTATGTCGGGATCGAAGTGCCAAACGATACCCAAGCCGTTGTTGGCTTCCGTGACATGATTGAGCAATCACACACGCTAAAAGATGGGCTGTTGACAGTGCCACTCGGACGAGACGTCTCCGGCCAAATTGTCTCGGTTGATCTCGCGGCTATGCCGCACTTGCTAATTGCTGGATCGACTGGTTCTGGTAAGTCTGTTGGATTGAATGGCATTATCGTGTCACTCTTGTTGAAGGCTAAGCCTTCCGAAGTCAAGTTGATGATGGTTGATCCCAAGGTGGTCGAATTGTCGATTTATAACGGGATTCCGCACTTGCTGACGCCGGTCGTTTCGGACCCTAAGAAGGCGGCTAAGTCCTTAAATAAGTTAGTTGAGGAAATGGAAAACCGCTATGATTTGCTGGCCCAGTTTGGGAAGCGAAACATCGGGGAATACAACGCGGCCGTTGAAGAAAACAACGCGCATGCCAAGGAAACGGGTAATGCTTTGATGACGAAATTGCCATACATTGTGGCGGTTGTGGATGAGTTCGCTGATTTGATGGCGACCGTTGGCTCTGAAATCGAAGTGTCGATTGCACGATTGGGTGCCAAGGCCCGTGCTGCAGGTATTCACATGATTTTGGCTACCCAGCGCCCCGATGTCAAAGTCATTAACGGGACAATTAAGTCCAACATTCCTGGTCGAATTGCTTTCCGAACGGCATCGGGTATCGATTCTCGTACCATCTTGGATACCAATGGTGCTGAAAAATTGCTTGGCCGTGGGGATATGATTTTCGCACCACCAGGCAAGGCACATAAGCGTTTGCAGGGTGCTTTTATTTCCAATGCCGACGTGACGGCCGTTGTCGACTTTGTCAAGGGGGAGCAAGCTGCTTCTTATGACGACAAGATGACGGTGACAGATGAAGAGATTGCCCAGGATGAAGCGGGCGTTGGTGGTGATTCTGACGATGAACTCTTTGATGAAGCCTTGGAGTTTGTCATTGATCAACAGAAGGCATCGACCTCACTCTTGCAGCGCCGTTTCCGCATCGGTTACAACCGCGCAGCACGCTTGGTTGATGATTTCGAAAACGCCGGTTACATTGGCCCTGCCGATGGGGCCCGTCCACGACAAGTGAACGTGACGAAAAAAGCGACACCAGAAAACTAAAAGAAGAGGATTTGCTGGGGCAAGTCGTCTTTTTTTGTTTCGTATTTTAGACGGTGGTCTAGAGGTCCGGACCAGCCACTTTGTGCCCTTGTTGGAAGCATGCTATATTACCGGCAGAAAGGGGGTGGTGGCAAATGCTTTACCCTGTTATGGACTTTAGACAGTGGCTTTTGTTCAGCCGCAATTGGCACTGGTTGCTCGCTTGGCGGCCGATTCGTTGGTAGCTTGGGCATTTTTCCGATTTTTGTGTAAAAACTGAGGAGGATGAATGAAAACAAGACAAAAGAAGCACCATTATTTACGCCGTTTAACAGTAGTGACCGCAACGATGCTAACCACAACAATGGTCGCAAGTCCCGTCTCGCACGCTTACGTCTTCGATGAGGCAAAGTTTCAAAAGGGACGTGTGCCAGACACGCGGCAAGCACCGTTTTCTTCTGTTGTGCTCATCGTTAACCATGCGACGGGTGAGTCGGGTTCCGGGGTCTTAATCGGACCTGATACGGTTTTGACGGCTGCCCATGTCGTGATGACAGACCGCGAGGGGGCCAGCGATGATGATTGGCCAACGCGTGTTGCCAACCCTCGCAACTTGATGATTCAACCAGCCTACGGTGGGGAAAACGGGTCGGATCAGGAACGTTTTCCATTTGGCGACGGTTATCAAGGACGGGCCATTTCGGTTTCTCCTGAGTACTTGAGAGACGCGATTTTACCAAATGCACCGGGGGCAGATCCCGGCGATCATGACTTGGCCATCATTCATTTGAGTCGACCGGTGCCAAACGCCCAAACGTTGACACTGGGGGAACTCCGGGCCCAAGATATTGGCCGTGAGACTATTTCAGCCGTTGGTTTTCCAGCAACCTTAGGGGCAGGAAGCATGGGTGAACCAGAAAATCGAAACGATAATATGTACGTTGATTCGGGACGGGCGGAAAGCATTTCCACGAATCAAATCACGACACGGCAGGTCAATTGGTCCCATGGGAGTTCCGGTGGCCCAATTCTGAATTGCTTTAACCAGGTCGTTGGCGTGGTCAGCTCGTCAAACTCACTTGGCAATTATGCCACGCGAATTACCCCAGCCGCTAATTGCTGGATTCAAGAGGCAATGACGGACGTGACGGGGATGTTAACGCCAGAAAACGTTCGCAACCGTTGGGTTTCCTTTGGCAATGAACGGGTCTATGCTCGTATGCTGATAAAATGGACAGATTTTATGCATCGTCCACTGTATAATTATCCCAAGACTAAAAAGGAAATCAGCACATGACTAAAAGGCCACGTTACTCACAGGAATTCAAAGACGCCATTGTTGCCCTCTATCAAGAAGGTCGTTCCTCTCTGTCACTTTCAATTGAATACGGTATGGCCTCCACTACCGTTATTAAATGGGTTCATGGCAGCCAAAAACAAATAATTGCTGGCGAAACTTATACGACAGATGAAATGAAAAAGATGAAGAAGGAAAATGATCGTTTAAAAGAGGAAAATGATATTTTAAAACGAGCGGCGGTATTACTGGCAAAAAATTAAAACGTGATAC
>NZ_JAAMFL010000013.1 GCF_018437265.1 Fructobacillus parabroussonetiae
CCAAAAGTAGTTGCCGGAACGCTGGCTGCGAGGATAGGACGACGCGATGCCTGTACATATAAAACGAGGAGACTCGTTTTTATTTTGGACGCTTAGCTCAGCTGGGAGAGCACCTGCCTTACAAGCAGGGGGTCACAGGTTCGATCCCTGTAGCGTCCATTGACTAAGGTCAAAAAGCGCCGCGTCGGGCATCCAGCCGACTTAGCTCAGCTGGTAGAGCACCGCTCTTGTAAAGCGGGGGTCGAAGGTTCGAATCCTTTAGTCGGCATATTATGCGAACATAGTTCAGAGGTAGAACATCACCTTGCCATGGTGGGGGTCGCGGGTTCGAATCCCGTTGTTCGCTTGGAATGCCGGCGTGGCGGAATAGGCAGACGCACAGGACTTAAAATCCTGCGATGGAAACATCGTACCGGTTCGATCCCGGTCGCCGGCATTATATTTGCACCTATAGCGCAATTGGATAGAGTGTCTGACTACGAATCAGAAGGTTGCAGGTTCGACTCCTGCTAGGTGCATCGTCTTCCAATCCAGAAGACAGGACGAGAGTCCAAAAGGAACGGGACGTAGCTCAGCTTGGTAGAGCACCTGGTTTGGGACCAGGGGGTCGCAGGTTCGAATCCTGTCGTCCCGATGGCTGGAGACAGCGACATCGCGGTGTAGCTCAGCTGGCTAGAGCGTTCGGTTCATACCCGAGAGGTCGAGGGTTCGATTCCCCCTGCCGCGATAGACTCGTACCGGACCATTAGCTCAGCTGGTTAGAGCAGACGGCTCATAACCGTCCGGTCGTTGGTTCGAGTCCAACATGGTCCATGAACGCCATGAAAACATGGAGGATTACCCAAGTCTGGCTGAAGGGAACGGTCTTGAAAACCGTCAGGTCGGGAAACCGGCGCGAGGGTTCGAATCCCTCATCCTCCTTAGGGCACAAGCCCCACGAAAAGCTTAATATTATCGCGGGATGGAGCAGTTCGGTAGCTCGTCGGGCCCATAACCCGAAGGTCGTAGGTTCAAATCCTACTCCCGCAATTGGTCGCATGGTCTAGCTGGTTAGGACGCCTGCCTGTCACGCAGGAGATCACGGGTTCGAACCCCGTTGTGACCGTTTCTTTTGAAAAAGAGATGGCTCTGTAGCTCAGTTGGTAGAGCAATGCATTGAAGCTGCATGTGTCGGCGGTTCGATTCCGTCCAGCGCCATAGGGGAGACCCGAGAGATGATGCGAATGTAGTTCAATGGTAGAATTCCAGCCTTCCAAGCTGGCTATGCGGGTTCGATTCCCGTCATTCGCTTTATGGGCCATTAGCTCAGTTGGTTAGAGCGCTGTGTTGATAACGCAGAGGTCCCTGGTTCGAATCCAGGATGGCCCATTGATCAGTCGACTTCGGTCGGCTTTTTTTGTGCCCTTTT
>NZ_JAAMFL010000014.1 GCF_018437265.1 Fructobacillus parabroussonetiae
GTTCGAAACTCCAACCAATGGACCTAATAAAGAAATTGCACCAGCTAGGGTAATTAATGTTTTTTTCATCTCTATTCTCCTTATTTTACTACTATGGTAATAGCAGTTGACACCTTTCCTTTTTCTTTTGAGGTCTTTACATCATAGATTTTGAAAGTAGCTACACCTTTATAATGCCCTATTTTCAAATTTTTATCAAGCTTTGGATTTCTAACCTCATAACCAGCATCCATTCTTCCAGACCTATAAACAACTTCACCATTATCCAACGTAATAGTAACAGCAATGGGATAAGAATTGCTACTTGGATTTTTAATATTAATGTCACTGGATTGTGAACTTTTATTGACAATAATGTCTGGATTTATAATCATTTGAAACTTACTAGCGTCAACTTTTTTTTGTGCATACTTAGCAATTTCTTCATCAGTTAATTTTTGCGCATCTTTATATCCTGGAAGAAAGTCGCCTGAAACTATTTTTTTTGTGGTGGTAGGGCTATAAACTTTGTTAAATAGGTATCCAGCTCCACATGAAAATAATAATAAGAAAAGTAGTATTAACCAAATTATTACTCTTCTTTTTTTCTTTTTTTCAACAGAATCACTAGTTATATCATTTTTATTTTCATGTCCTAACATATCTTTGTTCTCCTATTCAAAAAATAACTTAATTATGTAGCTAAGATTTTCATACTTCGAATAGTTAATCGGGCCTTTGTACTGGCCGATTACATTAAAAATACTTTCACCTTTAAAACCGGGTACTGATATTTTCATTGTTTTATCTGCTGAATGAACAAAAGGTAATATGTCATTTTTTGTATCTCTAACTTTAAGAGCCAAATATATTGACTTGTTTGGTGTATCAGAATCAATTTTATCAACAAGATTAGCAGATCCACTTTCTTTCTTTGGTAAATCTGAATCTATATAGTACTTAAAAGTAAAGTTAGAATTATTAACAATTTTATATTGATTGTCAGATGTGAACAAGCTATTATCCAGAACGGTGAAATCAGTTTTAATAGGAACAGTGATATCTAGCATACTTTTTTTAACATTGATATCTTTTGCAATCCATTGACTTGTTGTATCTTCATAGCTAGAGGAAAGAGATTGCCCTTTAGCCCGCATGTAGACAACATAATTTCCTGCAGGAACATTAGTTACATCTACATAATCGTCATTAGTTATCCCTTTAAAGTCGGCTGTTGAATCATTAGTGATTATATTTTGGCTATTATCAGAATCAATATCCGAAACTAAAGACTTTTGGTATATCTTGTATTCTATACCCTTATAGTAGTAAGGGCCTTCTATATTAAGATTATTTAAGTTTATTTGGCTAATTAAAGGATTACTTTTAACAGTTGATGTAACATCTCCAATGGTTTTTGTTTTTGCATGGTAAAACAATTTAGTGCTATTAGACCCAAAAACATTGTTGTTTAAAATATTATTTCCAGAAGATGCCGGTTGTGTTTGTTTTGAAGGATTGTAATAATCAAAGAAATATGGGAATGTAGATTTATTATTTAAAGTAACGTCGTGGTTAAATAGACCTTTTGATTTTTTATTCTCAATTAATAGACCTCTTGGATTTATGGTACTGAAATTGATATTATCTGAAGCTTGTTCTCCAAACGAGCCATTCCCTACAGCTTCAAAATATGAGCCTGAGTTCAATGTGACATTCCCAGTGTTTGTGCCCATTGTAACACCATTCAGTGTGCTGTTAATTTTAAAAACTGAATTATCATCGAGATTTAAATTAAAGTTTGCCCCCCAACAAAATATTTTCTTACTTGTATTTATGTTTACTTGAGCATTTTTTTTCACGCTAATATTTGTTGTGTCACTTGGCCATAAAAAACCAGCGGTACTGGTATTGGTATTATGATAAATATTAGTAACACTATTTTCATCAAAAACAATATTTGTTGCGCCTTCTAAAAATTCTTGTCCTGAGCCTTTTCCTGGTGTGGTATAAAAATTATTGTTCCCAGTAAAAGTTAACTTTGTATCTTTATTAAGATAAAAAGGCTGAGCAGCCGTAAATCCAATATAATTGACATTGTTTATTTTTAGGTTGGCCCTATACCAACTTCCTTGTAAAATACCATACCAAGATTGAATATGATTATTATCTCCAAAGGTCACATTATTGTAACTAACATTTAAATCATTTTTGTTTAACGTAAAACCTGGCCAATCTCTTTGATTAGACCCATCATTTAAAATAGCATGATTGTTTCCTATAATATTAACATCTGAATTAATGAAGAATCTTTCATTATCATCGTAATGAATATCATTATTCAATTTAATATTTAAAATATTTTTAGACAAAGCCGCCTTTAATTCCTGCTTGTTCGAAACACTAACTGTGTCGGTATCAGATTTTCCTGTTATTGCAAAGGCGGTTGCAAAAAAGAAAAAAAACAAGGTGATAAAAAAAGCTTTTTTCATGTACTCAACCTCAAACACCTTCTTCATACTACAATAGAAAGTTTTCATACTTTATCCATTGTAACAAACCTCACCATTTAATTTCTATATTTATCAACAAAGAGTGAATTTTTATAATAAAGAAGGCTATTTTATGATCTATTAATTATTTTTTTTATTTGCTTCAACTCTTTCTCTTCATCAACGTTAAGTTGTGATTCATAATAGTCAATTAACGATGTAATTACGTCATTTAAATTCTTTCTATTTAACAAAATAGCTAAACTACGAATTTCATTAGCAGATGTTTCAGACACACGAATCGTTGTTTGTTTTTCCTTGACATATTTTTTGGAGAGGCTCTTAGTATCTTCGTTGATAGAAAACAAGGAGTTTCTTTCAAATGTTGTTTCAGGTTGCATAGCATCAGAACGTTGAATTAACTTTTTCTGGTTTTTGTTTTTATCTATTAAGCTCATTTTTTTATTTTCTCCAATAATTCGTCGGTTATTGTACTGTAAAGATTGTGCAGTCTCAAATCATGCATATCTCGTTTGTGAGTGTCATCCGGATTTGTAATTCCAATTAAATCATATCGTTTAACACGCTCCATATTACGAACTACATTTTCAAATAGATTTTCTGATCCAAACTTTTGTTTAGATTGTTCTAGAATTGTTTGATCAACTGGAGAGGTGTTTTTTAGTAATACTGGGAGAATACCTGTAATATCAAAATTAACTTTAGAAGAATAAGTATCATATAACTCTTGTGCATATTGTATAAACGCCTCTGCTCCTACAAGAGAGCGTTCTTGAGTTTGCAAAACAATAACAATATAATCTGAGGCTACTATTGAGCTATCTGTGTAAGTACTTAACGTAGGGGGAACGTCAAAGATAATAAAATCATATTTACTTTCCAGAGGCCCTATTAATTCTTTTAAGAAAAAAATTCGATCTTTTTGAGTGTGAGGAAACTTCTTCTCAAGAAATAAAGGATAAGAAGTAAAATCAGCAAAACCAGGTAATAAAAACAAATTACTTAATATTGGAGTAACAATTGAGGAGAGATCATCTTCAGAAATGGCAGTCATTAATGTTTTTGGAAAGGAAATAGCTTCGTTATTTTCATTTTGAGCAGTTTTTAATAGCAATGAAGTTGCATTAGCCTGGGGATCTAAATCCACCAATAAGGTTTTATATCCTTTTCGAGCCAAATGATATGAAATCAAAACACTATTAGTGGTTTTTCCAGTTCCACCCTTAAAATTTCCAAATGTTATATTAGTAGACATACAGAACCTAACTTTCCTTATTAAAAATAATATATAATTATTATAACAAAAAATACGTATACGCATATATATGTATATATGCGTATACACTCGATAAGCAGACTATAATCAGGTGTTACCAATTTATTATATGAATTAAAATTTTTATTTAATTTCGAATACTAATTAATGAAAAACAACCTAACAAGCACGGCAAAGTTCCTTAGGGCCGTTACCCTATAAGGCTGATACGGGACAGGCGTGTACCCGTAAGGAGGGAGGCAGTTGTTCCGTCCAAACCACGTCCAAAGGTTGAAGTAGCGTTCAACTGGGCAATGAATGATTGGACATGGGTTAGCTCGCCCAGCAAGTGATTGGCAATGTAGTGGTTCCTAGATTAGCACCTAGGAGGCTCTGAGAGGCGTTTTCAGCTCAGAGCGGAAGTGTCTGGCAACACACATTACCCGGAACAAACGGGAGAGTGGGCAGAATGCTCTTTAAACGATGTTAGCGACTTGACCAAAGCGATGGCTCTTAGCTATACCTTGGAAAAGCCCTTAAGTATTCTCAATTTTGAGATTTACCTAAGGGCTCTCTCTGCTCAAAACAACTTGCTGCCCTTGGCGGGGTTACGGTGAAAGTCAACGAAAAGCTTTTGGTTTTTAGAGAAAAAAGATGGAACATGATTGATTGATAAAACATTTATTTTGGATAAAGAGCAAAACAGACCCTGCGCGATTTGCGCATGAAGTCGTAAGACTTCAGAGCAAATAAGTAGGCCAGATGACCGAAAGGTCATCACCAGAAAAAGTGATTTGGTCTTGGTCTTCGTCAAATCGTTTTACTTTTTTTGATTGATGATGTTTTTAGACAGTTTCTTTTTTTTCAGCAAATTCCTTTTTACTTCATGCGTTAAAAATCATCAAAAAAATACCGGTAGAAAAAATTCATTTTGCCAATGTCGGGCTAAAATTTTTTGGCTTAATCGGACGTTTTTGGTAAGTTGGGTTTTCGATCAAAAGGAAAAGGAACCGGTAAAGTCATTTTGCTCGTTCGGTTAAAATCAGAAAACCCCGTCACGATGTTGTTCATTTTTTTCGGCCTTAAAAAACATTGTCATCATCAAAAATTGAGTTGTAACAGGTTAAGGGAGATTGTCGGCACATTGTGCCTTAGCCCCGCTGTGCGGGCAATCCCAGTGCATGCACTTTTTTTAGCTAGTTTAACTAATGTTTAACCGATGTTTAACTCAAGTTAAACTAACTTTTTTGTCAAAAAAGGACCTAAAAGAGAAAATGATCGGCTTCATTGGGAATCAACATTTACTTTTTAGGTTGATACGTTGACGTGTTGTTTTGGATTCTTTGCGGATTTGGTTTTGGGTTCAAAGGGAGCGTTTTTGCTGACAAAAGTTTTGTCCTAGTCAGTGAAAGGTGGTAAAAACTTTTTCGCTTTTTTCGTGCGGAAACGACTTCTCATGATCGTTCTCAGAAAGGCTTTTTTCACAAAAGCCAAATCCCGTTAGCTCGGGATTATGAGAGCTAGACCAATTGTTTTTGGCTAAATTGAGCAAAGGCGCTTTTAACAAAAGAAAAAGCAGGCCCCGAAAATCGGGACCTGCTTTTTTGACTTGCGTTAATGGACATTATGTTAAGTTCGAATGTAGTTGGTCATTTATGACTTATTAATTACTGTTCAATCCCCAATTGTTAAGTATATCGACTAATTCATCTGTTACCCTAACATCTCGCTCATGAATATTATCAAGTCCCCAACTATTTTTTGTTTGTGACAGTTTTTTTACTATTTGGATATTAGATTGGTTGTAGCTATCTTGTTTTTTCTTAAAATATCCGTTGCTTGCGACTATATTTAATTTTTTTTCAAAAGGAATTTTATTTCCTATGTGTTCTACCAATGATTGAATATTAACATCTGTATCATTTGGGAAATAATTAGTTTGCCATTTTTGAGGCATAATATGTTCAATTTCCCATTTATCAGGCAATAGATTGTCTTGATGTTGATAGGCAATCATTTTAAGAATCATACGTACAATATTTTTATGGGGAGTTTTGACATATTCTCTTAAATCTTCTAAATTAATGGCAGAAAAATTAAATTGTGGATCAGGAGAATCTATTATATTAGCGTTTAAATTTAGAATTCCGACTTTAACAGCATTAATTGTAGGTGTAATGATATATTTTGCTGATAGAGTAGCTGCTAATTTTTTGAGAAACGCAAGAAATTTATTTTCGAAATAAGTTTCATTTTGATATTTTAAATAAAAAATAACCACAGGATATTTCCAAAATTCATTTGGATAAGACGATAGAACATCTAACAATATTCGTATGTCGTTGTTTTTCGACCATTCTTTATCGCTAATTTCAACATGATTGTTAACTGCAGCCCATAAACTAATTAATTGATCAAGGTCATTCATAACAGCCGGTTGATATAGTTGTTTAAAATTATTTTTTGAATAATATTTACGAATACCTGGAGTAGTAGATTTACGATCGTTTTCAATAGCTCGCAAATAAAACATGTAATAATAAAAGAGTTTTTGGATGCTTTCACTAACATCCATCGCCTCTTCTTCGAGATGCTGCCATTTTTCTATAAAATAATTTTTGTCGCTTTCAGGAAGATGATTATATATTTTAGCTTTAAAAATATCAGCATCTGAAAGTGCTAAGCCACGATCATTTAGAGTGGAAAAAATAGTTAGAGCGGTATTTTGGGTATCCGCATCGATGGGCAGTAGAATTGCTTTTTTCAAAAGGTTATTAATAAATTGATAAAAGCGCATAGGCTTACTTTGGGAATAATTATCTAGTAGTTTTTGAAATGTTAGATAGTTTTGTGCATAGTTTGATTTTGAATTTTTATCAGCCTTTCCCGTAATAAGAATATCAGCAAATTCTTCATTTGCTTCATCACTCATGACACGAGAACTGATTAAAATCTCATCCTTCTTAACAGCTCCCGTCAGATCATCTTGAATCCAAAGAGCAGGTTCTATTTGACCTGCTAAGTGTTTGGATTCAGGTGACGTCAGATCGCCTTCTAATTTACTGTATATAGCTCGTAGGAATAAAAATAATGATGTTATTCGTTGCTGACCATCAATAATTTCTTGTTCTTTTTTTTCATTTTCATATGAGACTATGGTCCCAAGAAAATAAGTGCTCTCATTATCATTTTCTGTATATTCAACTAAATCAGAAAAAAGGGTTTCAATTTGATCCTCCGTCCACGAGTAGGGCCTTTGATATTCTGGAATGACAAATTTCTTTTTTGTACCAGACTCTAGTAATTGCTTTACGTTTTTTTTATTAACTTCAATAGTAGTTGTCACTAAGTTATCTCCTAAAAATTATGACATGTTACTCTTTAGTACTACCTAAAAAATTATTTATGAGTCCGTTCGTATAAAATCATAAATCGCTTTTCTGGTTTCCCGTTCATCACCAGCTACATAAAACGGACACCATACAATTTGGTATTTTCCTTTTCACCAATAATCTCAATCGGAAAATTAAATATTATTTATCTGGATCTTCAGCTTTTGGAATAAATTCGGAAGTCCACTTATCATCTGTCCCGTACTTATCCTGACTATCAAACTTAACTTTATTATTTTGAATTTTATACGTGTATTGTTTGGTTACACCTGAATCAGTAGTGATAGTTAATTTATGATCATCGATAGACCAGGTACCTTGATATGTGCCCCCTATACTTCCAGGTCGTTGTATGGTGACATTATTATCACTATTAAAATAATAAGAGACTGTTCCATCGTGAATTAAATTCGGAGGGGTTGTAGGCTGGCGCATAGCTTCTTTTACATCAACGTCATTATATTTACTTATTCTTTCCACATATGGCTGTTTCAGTAACGCTTCTTTAACTATTTCTTTTTTGTCTACAGTAGAGTGTTTTGTAGTTGATTCTTTATTTTGATTATCTAATTGTTCTTTTTTATTAATTGCTTTTTGTTTTTTTACTTCTTCTTTGAGCAAATCGTTATGGTGTTTTTCATTAATCAAAAAAAATCCTAGAAAAACAACTGAAATTAAAATTACAATATAAAATATTTTTTTCATGCGTTATACCTTATACACCTTACTATTGACGTTTTAACGTAATTTGAGATTGGTTTCATTAAATTCCAATATAATTTATGAATCTGTATTTTTGGTATTTGAAATAAATGTGGAAGTAAATGTGCCTTCTGTTCCGTACTGTTTCCATTGAAAGCTATTAAATTTAACTTTATTATCTTGAATCACGTAGGGAATAACTTTTACACCACCTCCGCCTCCAATCGTAATAGTTAGGTTTTGATCATCAACAGACCAGCCACCTTCATTTCCACTCAAATTATTACTTAAATTTTTAATGATAACGTGATAATCACTATCGAAGTAATAGGATTGTTCATCATGAAATAAGTTTTTTGGACTTGTAGATTGACGCATAGCTTCTTCTATATCAATGTCGTTATATTTAGTCACCTTTTCAATGTATAGTTGGTTTAATAACGCTTTCTTAACTAGTTCTTTTTTGTCTACAGTAGAGTCTTCTGTAGTTGATTCTTTATTTTGACTTTCTGATTGTTCTTCTGTAGTTGATTCTTTATTTTGACTTTCTGATTGTTCTTTTTTATTAATTTCGCTTTGTTCTTTTACTTCTTCTTTGAGTAAATGATTATGGTGTTTTTCTTTAATTACCAAAAATCCTAAAATAATCACGCCAATTAAAATCACAATGCTAAATACTTTTTTCATAATTTATACCTCTTAAAAAGTATTACATTTTCTAATAGGCATTGCAATTTCACTTATTTATTGTCCATTTTTGTCAATGTTATACTGTCAATATGGACAATAAAAAAATTGACACTTTACAATCGTTTGACAGTTTAACAGCATTAGCAAAAGAACTTAAAATAAGTCGTCAAACACTATATAAAAGGCTAAAAGATAATGATATGAAGGGGCGTCTTTCTTTTACAAAAAAGGAACTCTCGTTGTTAAAAAAGCGTCCAATTAAAAGTGTCAAGGTTGACAGTCAAGTTGACAAAGAGGTGAACAATGAACAAGAAAAACTTGTTGGCGTGCTTCGGGAAGAATTGAAAGCTAAAAATCACACGATTGATCAGTTAAATGAGCAATTAATCAATAGTCAAAAGTTGCAGTTAATGAGTCAACAGCATACTGAACAATTAACTAGGGAAACACATGAGTTAAAAAAATTGACCAACCCAAAAAAGGATTTTGGTCTCGTTTATTCGATAAGAAAAAGATTTAACGTACTGGATAAATTAAAAAACTTATACATACTATTCCATGTGCTTGGGTATTTTCATTTATGGCAAGTTCAATGATGGTGGGCATCAATTTGAGGATGTTATACTCAATAATTAGAGTACAATTTTAAGAGTAGGAAAAAATGAAAATGATTAATAATAAGGAGTTGTAGTATCTGTAAAATGAATTATAATAATTTAAACTTTGAAGAAAATACAAAGAAAGTATTACACAAAGTAAAAAAGAGTTGGATTGTTATTTCTTTAGCTTCTTTTACTCTTTTAGGAGTCGAATCTTTTTCTTCTAATGTTAATAAAAGTACGCCTTTTGTCTCATCTTCTGTAGTAAGCGCTGATACAAATAGTTATGACAACAATTCAGAACAGACAAACTTAGCAGATCAACAAAGCATTCACTCAGTAAGTAGTGCCACGATAAATATTGGCGATAGTTTGCCAAACACTGCTCAAGATTATGAAGCAAAAATTATTTCTAATTCGACAGAAACAATTGATTACAATGCAAAAGTTGATTTAGGGCAAGCCGATAATCAGAATCCTGGTCGTTATACAGTAACCATTACTTTTTCTGATGGAACTATTCAACAGACATCACTTACAGTAATGAAAATAAACGTTTCTGATTCCATTTCAATTATGCAAGGCGACCCATTTCCGGTAGGTGAATATATACCTTATCAGAACATGCCCGATTCACTTAATTTTTCGAGTGAACCTGCCGGATATGGATTCCTAGTGAACACTTCTTCTGTTAATACTGACGTTGCAGGGAAATATGAGTGCACTATTTATTATCCAGGTAACAGAAATATTAGAAAAACATTCCTAGTGAATGTTATAAGCCCAACAGAAAGAAAAAATGTTAATGAAACGATTCATTACCAGTACCCTGATGGTACAGAATCAGCAAATACTTATACAAAATCACTTACCTTCACTCGTTCGGCTGAAATCGATCCAGATACTGGTGAAGTAACTTACGGTGATTGGTCAAGCGATCAAATCTTTGAAGCTGTTCAAAGTCCATCTCTGAAAGGCTATACGCCTGACCAAGCTGAAATTGCCACTCAAACGGTTAGTGGCATTTCCCAAGACTTGAACTTCACGGTTAAGTACATGAAGAACGCGCCAGCCGAGTCCACAGATACCAAGACGGTTAATGAAACGATTCATTATCAGTACCCTGATGGTACCAATGCAGCTGATACTTATACAAAGTCACTGACCTTTACTCGGGCTAAGTACACCGATGCTGTCACGGGCGAAGTCACTTATGGTAGTTGGTCAACCGATCAGACCTTTGAAGCTGTTCAAAGTCCATCTCTGAAAGGCTATACGCCTGACCAAGCTGAAATTGCCGCTCAAATGGTTAATGGCGATTCCCAAGACTTGAACTTCACGGTTAAGTACATGAAGGATGCCACCGATTCTAATAACCAAGATGGTAGCAACACCCCCTCAAATCCAAGTTCAAATGGAACTGATTCAACTTCGTCAGAGACTACCAAAACACAGACAGCTGGCAAGCCATTGCCATCAAAACAACAACACACTACTCGCTTAGAAAAGTATCATAATCTACCAGATACGGCTAAAAAAGATCAAGGGTACGGCCTTGCCGGCCTTCTTGGTATTTCTGCAATCCTCGTTTTCTTTGGACTAAGTAAAAGCCGTAAAAAGAGAGGCTAATCTTTTGTAATTAATATTTATTAGTTAACATAACGTGCCTTAACGCAAGTCAAAAAAGCAGGTCCCCATTTTCGGGGCCTGCCTTTTCTTTTCTTAAAAACGACTTTGCTCAATTTTCCGAAAAGCAATTGGTCTAGCTCTCATCCCGATTCTCAGAAAGGCTTTTTATCCTTTGTGAAAAAAGCCTTTCTGAGAATCGGGATGAGAGAAGCCTTTTACGCACGAAAAAAGACTCCAAGGTCTATCTTGTTTCACTGACCAGAACGAAATTCTTCGTCAGCAAAACCGATCCTTTTCTCTTTTTGGCGGATTTTTTATAGATTTTTTTGTGTTACTCGAGTAACACATTTTAGAAAAAGTGCATGCAGTGGGATTGCCCGCACAGCGGTGTTAAGGCACATTGTGCCGACAATCCCCCTTAACCTGTTACAACTCAATTTTTGATGATGACACTGTTTTTTAAGGCCGAAAAAAATGAACAACATCGTGACGGGGTTTTCTGATTTTAACCGAACGAGCAAAATGACTTTACCGGTTCCTTTTCCTTTTGATCGAAAACCCAACTTACCAAAAACGTCCGATTAAGCCAAAAAATTTTAGCCCGACATTGGCAAAATAAAATTTTTACTGTCGGGACTTTTTTGATGATTTTTTACCAAACCCTTTTTTTCGCTTTTAGCAATTTTTAACGCATGGAGTAAAAAGAAATTTGCTGAAAAAAAAGAAACTGGCTAAAAACATCATCAATCAAAAACAAGTAAAACGGTTTGACGAAGACCAAGACCAAATCACTTTTTCTGGTGATGACCTTTCGGTCATCTGGCCTACTTATTTGCTCTGAAGTCGAACGACTTCATGCGCAAAATCGCGCAGGATCTGTTTTGCTCTTTATGCAAAATGAATTTTTTTTATCAATCAATCATGTTCCATCTTTTTTCTCTAAAAACCAAAAGCTTTTCGTTGACTTTCACCCTAACCCCCGCCAAGGGCAGCAAGTTGTTTTGAGCAGAGAGAGCCCTTAAGTAAAATCTCAAAAAAGAGAATACGTAAGGGCTTTTCCAAGGTATAGCTAAGAGCCATCGCTTTGGTCAAGTCGCAAACATTGTTTAAAGAGCATTCTGCCCACTCTCCCGTTTGTTCCGGGTAATGTGTTGCCAGACTTCCGCTCTGAGCTAAAAACGCCTCTCAGAGCCTCCTAGGTGCTAATCTAGGAACCACTACTTTGCCAATCACTTGCTGGGCGAGCGAACCCATGGCCAATTATTCATTGCCCAGTTACCCGCTACGGCAACCTTTGGACGTGGTTTGGACGGAACAACTGCCTCCCTCCTTACGGGTACACGCCTGTCCCGTATCAGCCTTATAGGATAACGGCCCTAAGGAAATCAAAAGCCGTCACAGTAACTAAAAAGGAGATCGCCTAGCAATTGCTATGCGATCTCCTTTTTAAAGGTTGATTATTTATCCTTCTAATTGTAAAATATCCTTATAGGGGTTACCCGAAAATGAAGAAATAAATGCATGGCAACTGTTTAGGGCAGTTACTGTGCAGGTCATAGCCAACCTTGCCGGGTTGGCTATGACCTTTTTTTATTTAATTTTTATGGTGAATATACTAAGTGGTGAACTGACGCCCAATACCCTAATAATACCTATACAACAAGCAATTGTCAAATTTTATTTTTAATGTATACATGTATACATACATATATGCATGCATGTATACATGTATGTATGTATGTTTTGTTTGAGCGTATATTCACGCAAATATACAAATTTAGTTTAACCGAATAATGCTGATTTAGTAGGTATGATGTATATAATTAAATTTATATATATATACATACATATATATTCATATGCTTGTATACATATATATATGCATATAAATATATATGTATATTTATATGCTTGTATACATATATATGTATGTATATTTATAAAGAATATTTTTTTACTAACTGAATTGACAGACGATACTTCGTTTCTATTATTTCTTGACAAAATTTTCCCGATAGTCAAAAAGATGGGGTCTTCTTAAAAATATTAATAACTCCTATAGAGAAACAATATGCCTTTATTATTTTTGAAGCACCACCAACGTTAAGTGTATACACCGTTAGCTTAATAGTGGCGTCGATTATATTGCTGTTGTTTTGCAAGCTCAAAAACGCTCTCTCGCAGGGGCAGAGGGGTTTATACAATATGCACAAGAGTTATATGACACTTATTCTGCCGAAGTAATTTGGCTATTGTTGGTATTCTTCCAGTATTACTCAAAAAATCCTCACCCATAGGTCTAACTATTTTGCAACAATCCAAAGAAAAATTTGGATAAAAAAATCTATTTAAAAATGTAGTGCGTAATATCGAGCATGTCAAACGATATCATTTGATTGGCATTACGAACCCTGATGAATCGGATAAAAGAGACATCAACGATTTAAGATCACATGAACTTTACAGCAAAATAACCAATGAATTATTAGCGAGAATGAATAAATGGGTTTACTAGATAAAAATAATATTAATGCACAACCATAAAGCTGATCCGACTATCAGATAAAACTTGTCCCGAAAGCACCTTTCAGAGGACCTCTTTATTTTCTGTTAACGAAGATACAAACGACCATTCGTGTATCTGAAACATCCGCTAATGAAATTCGTAGTTTAGTCATCCTACTAAAGATAAAAAATTTGAATGATGTTGATACTTCATTAATCGATTATTACGCAGCACAATTCAATGTCTATGAAGAGTCAGAATTAAAGAAAATAAAAAATTATAAACCACAAGTAACTAAAAGATAACAAAATAACAATTGGACTAGATTGTGAAATTCGGACAGAAAGCAAGCTTGTGAACGAAGGAAAGAGGGCCGCCGATTAAAATTCACAAAGGTAATTTCACAAAGGGGCGAGAAGCTCGGCAGCTGGGCTTCTTGGTTTAATCTATTTTATGTCAAGTTGGATTGGTCTAGTTTAACCAAACTGAAATCAGAGCTGTTCAAAAGGGAAGAATCTCGTGCTTTTATTTTCCCTAAAAAGGCCCCTCAATCCAAGAAGTGCCCGCCTTACTTTAAGTAAGGCGGGCGCTTCTTGGATTAGCAAAAACATTCTTTCTGGTTCACCTACCTTTTCAATCATGCCACTTCCCGATTGAGCTTATTTGAAGTTCCAAAGGAATCATACTAAAACAACAACGAACCCTAGATGGTCGCTTATTTTTTGTAGTGAATTTTTCATAAAGGACGCTTTTTAGTGTTTTGCTCGTATGTCAATAAGTTGGACATACGAGCATTTTAATCATTACATTCTTTGTTTGCTGTATCCTTTACAAATACAGCAAATTGAATTAGCAATAAAATTTTAGGGATAATAGCTACCACGATACTGGCGTGAAGAGAAGATTCATAGTAAATGAAGGTCTTTTTTGTAAATTTAACTTTTTTGATATGTTACCTTTATACGCAAAGATGGCCTTATTGCTTCCTGAAACAGCTGTATCATTTTTAGTTAGGTTCCCGTCAGCATTAGCTAACGTCAAAGAATTAGCCTTACTGTTTGATAATTTGCCCTTATTAATTAACTTAGTCATTTTTGGGGTTTTACCCGTACGCTTTATAACAAATTTTAATTCATCAATATCGCTAATATCAGTTGAATCATTTTGTGTAAAGCTGTTAACTCTGACATTTACTGGGCGACCAGAGTTATTGGTAATATTATAGGTTGGCGACAAAATTTTGGTATCATTTGAAGTGTTATAAAAAATGGTAGCTGTATCCAAAGTGATA
>NZ_JAAMFL010000002.1 GCF_018437265.1 Fructobacillus parabroussonetiae
GGTTCGAATCCAGGATGGCCCATTGATCAGTCGACTTCGGTCGGCTTTTTTTGTGCCCTTTTTCCGGTGTATACTAAGGGTATGAAAACAAGTATTGATGAAAATTTAAATGCCTATGATCGTGATGATTTATCACAAGAACAGGAACGAGTCATTGACCAGTTAAAGGATTATATCAAGCATTCCCTTCAGTCTGACCAGCACCATGTTGCCGTCATTAAGGGGGCGGCCGGTACCGGGAAATCCGTTGTTTTAACAAAGTTGTTTAAGGAACTTCGTGATGGCCAAAAGGATTCGAATAGTCCCTACTATGGACTAAAAACTGCCTTTACAGTTAATCATCCAGAGCTGTTAAAAGTTTATCAAGATATGGGTGCTAAGTACCAAAACATCTATAAGAAAGATTATCAACGACCAACTTCGATCATTAACGGTTTAGATAAAAAGCATGAAAACTTGGATGTCCTTTTTATTGATGAAGGCCACTTGTTACTTACAAAGCCGGAACCCTATGTGAAATTTCGCCAACAGAACCAGTTATCGGAGCTAATTCGTTTAGCCAAAGTCGTCGTGGTGGTTTTTGACTTTTCACAAGTGATTCAGAGTAAGATGTTTTGGGACCAGGCGCTTCTTGATCAGGTG
The DNA here is from genome assembly GCF_018437265.1 of Fructobacillus parabroussonetiae. Lineage (GTDB taxonomy): Bacteria > Bacillota > Bacilli > Lactobacillales > Lactobacillaceae > Fructobacillus > Fructobacillus parabroussonetiae. Next base: position 643 of record NZ_JAAMFL010000002.1, read on the forward strand.
CTTGAAAAAATCCCACACCAATATTTCCACCTCGATTTTCAATACCGGATGCAAGCTAGTCCAGCAGTCAATCATTGGATCGACGACTTTTCAAAGGGCATTCTCTCTCCCTTACCAAAAAAGGCGGAGCGAAATGGCTACGACCTTGAAATCTTTGGGAGTGCTGCCGATCTATTTGAAAAGCTGAAGGAAGTTGATGCCAAGATGGGTATGGCACGGGTTGTCTCGACAACTGGTTTTCATCATGATGAGGGTGGTAAGCATCACGTCGTAATGGACGATTTCGATCAGCCCTGGGATGAATATGATCCGCAGGAATTGACTTGGGCCAAACGACCCGAATCGATTAATGAAGTGGGGTCGATTTATACGGTTCAAGGATTTGACTTGAACTTAGTCGGCTTATTGTTGAGCCCGGCTTTTGAATATGATCCGGTTCATGATCGCATTTGGGTTAATCCAAAAAAGGTCATTCACCGAGAAATTTATAAAAAGTCGCCACATCTAACCAACCAGCAGGCAATTGCAAAAGCCAAGCAGGACTTTATGCTGAATGCCTTAAACATCTTAGCAAAACGCGGCCGTTACGGTCTTTACATTGCGGCTGCTGATCCGGCATTAAGCAAACGCTTATGTGAATTAGCAAAATAAAAGACATCGAGTCCAACGATTCGATGTCTTTTTAGTTAAAATGACCACTGATCGAAGTTATCGATGCTGTGAGTTGGTTGAATTTCTTTTTTGGCGACCTGTTCTTTTGTTGAAACACCCGTGTAAACCAAAAGGGTTGATAAGCCGTTTTGAATGCCGGCCAGAATGTCGGTTTGGTAGTTATCCCCGACCATAATTGGATTATTTGGCATTTTTAAGCGCTTTAAGGCCCCTTCCATGATGGGTGCCTCTGGCTTTGCGATAATCGTAGCAGAGACGCCAGAGGCCGTTTCAATGGCCGCAACTAAGGAACCGGCTCCAGGGAGCATGCCCTTTTCGGATGGTAGGTTGGTATCCGCATTGGTGGCGATAAATTTGGCGCCGCCCTGGATGGCAAAAGTCGCTTCCATCAGCTTCTGATAAGAGAACCGCCGGTCTAGTCCCATGACGACGTAGTCCGCCTGCTCGTCATCAACAATTTGAATGTCTGGTCGGTCAAAGGCTTCTTTTAGACCGGCCTCACCAATCAGATAGACTTTTTTAATCGTCTTTCCTGATGGATCCCCAGCCACAAAATCAGCGGTTGCCATCGCCGACGTATAAACCTGTTCGGGTGTTGTTTGGATGTCATGAATTTTTGTCAAATCGTCCGCGAAAGCTTCCGCTGTTTTTGTGGAGTTGTTCGTGACAAAAAGGTAGGGAATGCCCGCTTTTTTCAAGCCATCCACAAAACGTTTTGCTTCTGGAATTCGGTTTTTTCCGTGATAAATGGTGCCGTCAAGATCGATTAAGTAAGCATCGTATTTTGCCATGTTGATTCTCCTTTAAAGAACACTTGTCACCATTGTCTACTATCTCAGGACGCCTTTCAAGTAAATTGTTTTCAGCACCTTGTTTTTCTGAAACTTTCCTTGTTTAACGGTATAATAGAGCTATTATGGAATGGTTAAAAAAACAAAGAAAACGTGTGAAAAAGGGGCTCGTCTGGTCCGGAGAAAAGGCGCAAACGCGACTTGGCTTTTATTTCTGGATGGTCTTTTTGCTTTGGGCAAAAACAATCTTAGCTTATGGCGTTGATTTCCATTGGATGCACGCCAGCAATCCCTATCAATTCTTCTTGGTTTTGATTAACCCACTGGGCTTTACTTTTTTTGTGATGGCCTTGCCACTCTTCTTTAAAAAGCGGCCGCTTGTTTATGGGGGTATGATTGTTCTGGATGCCCTGCTCACCACTTTCCTTTATTTGAACGTGGTTTATTATCGTGAATTTACGGATTTCATGTCGGTCAACACCATTTTGACCTACTCTTCTGTTAATCAAGGTGGCAAAGCCGCGGGCGCTGTTTCCTTTAGCTACGGTGATGTGTTCTTTTGGCTGGACCTTGTAGTGCTTTTGTACCTGTTATTCCGGAAACGAATTCGAATGGATCAATCCTGGATTAAGAAAAGTCGCGTTGCGCTATTCATGATGTCTGCCTTTACCTTAATGATGGCCAACTTAGTGCTGGCTGACATCGACCGCCCACAGCTATTAACCCGCCAATTTGACCGTGTGTACTTGGTTAAATACCTTGGCATTGGGCCCTTTATGGGCTTAGATGCCTACAATACCTTTAATACCTCTCAGGTTCGAAAGGCGGCCAAGCCCGAGGAATTGAAGACGGTGCAAAAATATGTCCAGCAGCATTATGCAGGGATGAATACGACCTATGCTGGTAAGGCAAAGGGAAAGAACGTGATTGTGATTCACCTGGAGTCCTTCCAACAATTTTCGATTGATCAAAAAGTCAATGGACAAGAAGTCACCCCTTTCTTGAATTCGCTCTACCACAGCAAAGATTCCCTTTCCTTTGATAACTTTTTCCACGAAGTCGGTCAGGGAAAAACTTCGGATGCCGAAAACATGTTGGAGACCTCAACCTTTGGTCTGCCACAGGGCTCGCTCTTTGCCAAATTGGGGAACGATCAGACTTTCCAAGCCATGCCAGCGATTTTGAATCAACGGGCGGGCTACTCTTCTGCGGTTTTCCACGGCAATAATGGCTCCTTCTGGAATCGAACAAATGTCTACAAAAACATGGGTTACCAGAATTGGGTTTCTGGGGAATACTTCGATACATCAGGGAAGCGCTCAACTGCGTGGGGACTGAAAGATAAGTTGCTTTTCAAGGATTCAATTCCCTACCTGGAACAATTGCAACAGCCTTTCTACGCGAAATATTTGACGGTCACTAATCACACGCCGTTTGAATTGGATAAGGAAGATCAAGATCCGAACTTCCAAACCAGTAATTCTGGCTCGAAGTACATCGATAATTACTTCGTCACGAATCACTATCTCGACCAGTCAATCCAGGAATTCTTTAACTACCTGAAAAAGTCCGGTTTGTACGATAACACAATGGTGGTGCTTTACGGGGACCACTACGGGATTAATAATTCCGAAGATAAGCAACTGGCACCATTGCTTGGAAAAGATCCGAACCAGTGGACGGATCTTGATACGGAAAATCTGCAACGAACACCTTTGATTATTCACATTCCTGGTTTGAATAATGGAGGAGTCCAGCATACTTACGGTGGTGAGATCGACGTAGCACCAACCATTGAGCATTTGCTTGGTCTTTCAAGTAAGCGTTATATTCAACTTGGACAGGACTTGTTGTCAAAGAACCGAACGCAGCTTGTCGTGATGCGAAATAAGGATTGGATAACGCCTGATTACGCCTCCATTTCTGGAACCATTTGGGATTGCAAGACCAATACAGTGGTGGAAAAACCAACGGCTGCACAACAAAAGCTCTTTAAAAAGTTGCAAGATGAAGCAAACGAGAAGCTCAGTGTGTCCGATTCGGTGAACCAAAAGAATCTGCTCCGTTTTTATCATCCAGAAGACTTTAAAGCCATTAATGCGGCCAGTTACGATTATTCGAAGAAGGATACCTTAGCGCGGTTAAAGAAGGCTTCTGCGAATACGAACTCGACGTCGGTCTTTAGTAAGAACGGTGATCAGACTACGACTGGACTTTACCAAACGAATGCCGCTGAAGACAATCAGACGACGGGAACTCAAACGATTCAGCATACGAAATAAAGGGACGTTAAGCAGTAAAAAAGCAGGAATTTTCCTGCTTTTTCTTTTGAAAGATGATTGAACAATACGTTAAAACAATTCAGATAAATCAAGCGGCTGCAGGCCTAAGCGTGAAGGCTTATTTGACGAACTGCTTTCTTTCCAAGCAGATGCGTGGAAAGATCCGTCAGCAAAGAGGGATTCGTGTCAATGGGCAGCGGCAGTCAACGGCCTACACATTGAGGGCTGGCGATTACCTGACTTTGACGGTCGCCTTAGACAGTGAGAATGGGCAAGGACCCTACCCGGCAAATCCCGATATAGTCGTTGCCGTTGTTTTTGAAAACGAGGATTTTTTGCTAGTGAACAAGGCTGCCGGCATGAAAATGCACCCCCATTCGCCAAGGGAAACGGACACGTTATTAAACGGCGCCCAGGCTTATTTGGATCAACATCAGAGTCAATCCTTAGGCCGTGCAGCAAAGGCCTATATGACCCACCGATTGGACAGGGGGACGTCTGGTTTAGTCTTAGTTGGAAAGAATCCCTTAGTCGTTTCCATCCTTAATCGACAAATTAAAGAAAAAATAGTGGTTAAACAATATTTGGCTAGGGTTTCCGGTTTTTTTAAAGAAAGGAAGGGGGCCTTTACGCAGGCAATCGGCCCATCAAAAGAGAACCCCTACCGGCAAAGGGTCTGTTCGATTGAAGCCGGTGGCTTGCCCGCCAGGACGCAGTATGAGGTCTTAGCAGAGAATGAAGAAAAAGGGGAAAGTCTTGTCCAGCTCGACCTTTTGACAGGGCGGATGCACCAACTCCGAGTTCATTTAGCCCATGCCGGTCACCCCATTCTCGGTGATGATTGGTATGGGGGCAAAAAAGCATCTCGACTCTTCCTGCAGTCAACGAAATTATGCTTAAAAATGCCATGGACAATGGAAGAACGAAGTTTTCAGCTCAATGAAAATTGGCAATAAAAAAAACACCCACACGGGTGTTTTTTTGTGAAGCGCTTAAGCAGCTGCTTCGTCGTCCTTTGCGTAGTACTTAACAGCCAAACCAGCCAATGCAGCAGCCAGAATTTCAATCAAGAGGAAGAACCAAAGGTGTGCAGAGCCACCCAAGCCGTTCATGATGGCTGGTGCCAATACACGGGCAGGGTTAAGCAACCCACCAGTCAATGGGTAGGCAACGAAGGTTGAGACAGTCAAGCCCAAACCAGCGATAACTGGTGCTTGCTTTGGCATCTTTTGGAAAGCCAAAACCGTGACAAAGACAAGGAAGAACGTGAAGACGGCTTCGATTGTCAAAGCAACGGGTAGTGAAGTGGCGGAAGTTGCTGGTTGCAAGGTTTCATAGATCTTTGAAGCTGAAACAGATGAGGTTGATCCCGTTGAAGAAGCAGACATCTGTGAGTTAATAACAGGAATCATAGTTGAAACGGCGAGGAAGAGACCAACAACGGCACCGATTACCTGTGACAACAGGTAGAAGCCGAAAGTCTTCCAAGTGATTTGCTTGTTCAAAGCAGCTGCTAATGAAACAGCTGGGTTGAAGTGGCCGCCGTCAGCAAATGGTCCGAAGACAAACATCATCAAGACGAGGCTAAGGCCCAAGATGGCGATTTGGTCAAACATTTGGCCAACTTGGAAAGTCGAAACGTAAACCAAGGCCACCGTTGAAAAAATGACCAAGAAAGCCGTTCCGAATGATTCTGAGAAATACTTGCGCATAAAAAAAGCTCCTTTATTCTTCTGTACAATACTCTATTGTACCCTTCTTAGAATAAAGGAACTTTAAAATGTTTGCTCTTAAGAAAATTTTTACTTTATTTGTGTAAGAGCATGGCGTTTCCAGCAACAATTAAGGTTGAAAGCGACATGACAATGGCACCAATCATAGGGTTTAAGACAATGCCAGCAAAGGCAAAGATACCAGCCGCTGTTGGAATGGCCAAAATGTTATAGCCAGCACCCCACCAAAGATTTTGCAATTCTTTGCTGTTGGCGTTGTGAGCCAAGGTAATCAAATCGATAATCTTTGGTAGTGATGTTGAAATCAAGACGGCATCGGCAGAAGCTTGCGCAACATCAGTACCGGCACCGATCGCAACGGAAAGATCAGCCTGTGCCAATGCGGGCGCATCGTTGATTCCATCACCAATCATCAGGGTCTTACCCTTTTGCTGGTATTGCTTGACTAAGTCAATTTTGTCTTCAGGCGAAACCTGTGACTTGATTTCCTTAATACCAAGTTCTTCTGCGACTTTGTTAGCGGTTTGCTCACCATCACCGGTGACCATTACAGGGGTAATGCCAAGGTCGAGCAAGGACTTAACGAAGTCCTTAGCAGATGGCTTCAACGAATCACCCAATGAAATGGCGGCAAGCACTTGTTTATCTTGCACTAAGTATGAGACAGAACCATCGGAATTCATTGGGGTAAAGTCGATCTTTTCCTGATTCAAGTAACGGCTGTTGACGACTTGGTAGTGACTGCCATCGATATCACCTTGGATACCAGCCCCTTTGATGGTTTGAACGTTTTTGGCTTCCTTAGGAGAAAGCTTCTCGTTTTCTGCCTTTTCGACAATCGCCTTTGCTAATGGGTGAGAAGAAGAGCTTTCTAGTCCGGCCATAATTGCTAAGGCGTCTTTTTCATCGATTTTATCGGCCGCTAATTTCTGAACGGCAAAGTGACCGTTGGTCAAGGTACCGGTCTTATCCATCAAGGCGTAATCGAGGTGCTTAGCTTGCAAGACAGCGCCGTGTTTTTTGATCAAAATACCATCTTTGGCTGCAATTGCCTTGGTCCGTTGGATAACCAAAGGAATCGCCAGGCCCAATGCATGAGGGCAGGCAATGATCAAAGTCGTGACCGCCGTGTTGAAGGCTTCGGCCGGTCCAGAAATGAAGGTCCAGACAATCAAGGCCAGAAGCGCTGCCGTCAAACCAACCCAGAAGAGCCAGCCGGCGACTTTGTTGGCCAATGATTCAGCCTTTGAAGAGGATTGTTCCGTTTGGTTCAAGGTGTCTTTCAAGTGACCGATGAAGGAATCGTTTCCAACCGCTTGGACTTTAACGAGTAAGGTTCCATCATCGTTGATTGTTCCACCGATGACTTTGGCATCCTTTTCCTTCTTAACTGGCTTTGACTCACCAGTCATCAACGATTCATCGACACGGGAAGAACCTTCCAAAACGACACCATCGGCAGGGAATGATTCACCCGCCTGTACTTGCACTTCCATGTCGGGCTTCAAAGAAGCGACGGGCATATCCATAAAGGAATCGCCATGTTTAACGTGTGCGGTCTGAGGAGTCAACTTTGACAACTCGGACGTTGCGTTACCGGCTTTCATCGTTGCTTCCATTTCGATGACGTGGCCAAGTAGCATAATGACAACCAGGCTCGCAAATTCAAAGAAGTAATCCATCGTCTTTTGACCAAAGAAGGTGTTGGCGATGAATGAGTAAATTGAAACCCAGAAGGTCACAATCAAGCCCATTGAAATCAAGGACATCATGGCGGGCTTTTTACTCTTTAATTCAGATTTTGCACCATCAAAGAAGGGCTTGGTTCCAATGACGTACATGGCAGCCGCCAAAATAACGGTCAACCAATTTGAACCAGGGAATGTCAACGTAAAGGGCAAGTCAACACCCATGAAGGGTGTGATGAAGATGATTGGCACTAAGAGGACAAGTGTCCACCAGAAGCGTTTCTTCATATCCCCATGGTTCATACCCATGTGCATACCGCCCATGCCAGCCATGTTCATACCAGACATATCGTGGCCCATGTTCATGTGATCCATACCCGACATGTTCATGTGATCCATCTTCGAATGGTCCATTTTGTTGTGATCCATGCCCGACATGTCCATGTGGTCCATCTTCGAATGGTCCATTTTGTCATGATCCGTGCCCGACATGTCCATATGGTCCATCTTTGAATGATCCATTTTATCGTGATTCATGCCACTGTCACACTTGTCGCAGTGCTTCATCTTCGAGTGATCCATGTCACCCATCTTGTCATGGTCCATGTCATCATGGTTCATCTTGCTGTGATCCATGTGCGACATATCCATGTTGCCCATGGATTGCTTCTCTTTATCCTCAGCCATTTGCAGCTCCTTTCGAACATAATGTTTCTACTGGTCTAGTTTAAATCAAGTATAAAAAAGTCGCAAGTGTTTTGAATTACTCTAAGAACATTTTTGCTTTAACTGTCTAATATTAAAGCATGACGTTCTTGTTGATTGGAAATAGGAAGGAAGTAAAAGAAAAATAAAAACAATTGGTCTATCTATTAGATGACCCATTTTCTTGCAATTTAGAGGGGACTTTTGTACATTAAATAGCGTAAGAAAGCAGGTTTTTCTGCTTTTCGACTTTTAAAGAAATCAGGTAAAAGGTGAATGGATAACCCACAAACCCAGGAAAAAGAAGCCGTCGTTGATTGGCGGCACGTTTTTTCATTATTGTTGACGAGCCTCTTTTTGGCTATTGTTATCGGCTTTTCAGCGATGCTGTTGTCTTACTTCTTAGACATCGTGGCCGACAGCTTTATGCACTTTCATGAATCCTACCACGAAGCGAGTCCAGCGGCCGTTCCCGCATGGCGCCGTCTTGTCTCCGTGACGATTGGTGGTCTGATTGCGGGCCTTGTTTGGTACGCCATCCGTCGTAAGGAACCCAAAATTGTTGGGATTAACGGGGCACTCAAGGGGCAGAAAATGCCGGCCTGGAAAACGGTCTTGAACGTCCTCGCGCAGATCTTTTACGTTGGGACTGGTGGTTCTGTTGGTCGTGAATTGGCCCCCCGTCAGTTGGGTGTCATGATTTCACAACAAGTGCAAGACTTTGGCCAGAAAAAAGGCTTTTTGAAATTAACGGAGGAAGATCGACAGTTGCTCTTAGCAGCAGCGGCGGGGGCCGGCTTTGCCGGTGTTTATATCGCACCGATTACGGGGATGCTTTTCTCTGTTGAACTTCTATTAAAGAAGAATTCGATCAAAAACATCGCCATTTCACTGATGATGTCGACCATTGCCTGTCTGATTGGTTCCTTGGCAAAGGGTTTTACTCCTTATTACTGGGTGGCCTCAGCGGACTTTTCCCGCTGGTTGCTCTTGGCGGCGCTGGTTATCGGCCCCTTGGCTGGAATTGCTGGTGCATGGGCTAAACAGGGCTTTGCTTGGGCACAAAAAAAGCAGGCCTCTGGCAAAGTCCTGCTTGTCACCATGCCCTTGGTTGGTCTGTTGACTGGTATGATTGCCTGGTTCATGCCTGAGGTGATGGGAAATGGACGGGCGGTTGCCCAACTAGCCTTCCACCAAGTGAATGAAGAGCTTTTGTTCTTCTTCATTGTGCTGGGCTTAGTGAAGTTTGCTCTGACCTTCCTCACCTTGTACGGAGGAGGAACCGGTGGAACGTTGACGCCTTCGATCGCCTTGGGGGCGGTTTTGGGGCTCGTTGTTTCAGCTGTTTTTGCGGGGGTTCTACCTGGTATTGAACCCTGGCATTTTGCTTTGATTGGGGCCGTTGCCTTGTTGGCAGCCTCTCAGCAAGCACCACTGATGGCCATGTTCATGGTCTTTGAAATTGCCCACCTGCACTCTTCAGCCCTGATTATTTTTGCCGTTGCCGTGGCCTTGTCATCGGCCACTTCTAAATTTTATCTGCAGGTACAAGAACGCCGTTCGGCAGCTAAATAAAAAAATGACAAGTGATCGCTTCTGATCGCTTTTTTATTTTGCAGTGGAAAATCAGGTATACTAATGAGTAAGAAACACGGAGGAACGTTGCCCATGAAAAAAGATATCGAGATTGCACAAGAAGCCGAAGTGTTACCAATCGCAGAAATTGCTCAAAAGGCCGGCTTGACACCGTCTGAAATCGAGCCGTACGGCTATGATAAGGCAAAGATTAACTTGGATCCGACGATTCAGCGGAATCACGAGGGAAAACTGATTTTGGTGACATCCATTAACCCAACGCCTGCCGGAGAGGGAAAGTCCACGGTGACCGTTGGCTTGGCCGATGCGTTGCAAGCAGCCGGTAAGAAAACGATGATTGCCCTCCGTGAACCCTCTCTCGGTCCGGTCATGGGCTTGAAGGGCGGTGCCACTGGTGGCGGGTATGCCCAAGTCGTTCCAATGGCTGATATTAACCTGCACTTCACCGGGGACTTTCATGCCTTGACGGCCGCTCACAACATGCTCTCGGCTGCCTTGGACAACAGTATTTATCAGGGCAACCCGCTAAAGATTGATCAACGCCGAGTCATTTGGAAGCGAGTGCTCGATATTAATGACCGGGCACTGCGACACACCACGATTGGGCTGGGTGGCCCAACCTCTGGTGTTCCCCGTGAAGACGGCTTTGACATCACGGTGGCGTCTGAAATGATGGCCATTTTGACTTTGTCCACGGACTTGATGGATCTGAAGCGACGGATCGAAAAGATTGTGCTGGCCTATGACTTTGATAAAAAACCGATCACGGTGAAAGAATTGGGCGTGGCAGGCGCACTGACCGTCTTGTTAAAAGATGCTATTAAGCCGAACTTAGTCCAGACACTGGCTCACACGCCCGCCATCGTTCATGGTGGTCCCTTCGCAAACATTGCTCAGGGGACAAACTCCATTCAGGCTACCCGCGCGGCGTTGACTTTGGCCGATTATGCGGTTACGGAAGCCGGCTTCGGGGCTGATCTTGGTGGTGAAAAGTTTATGGACATCAAGGTGCCAAAGCTTGGCAAAACACCGGATGTTGTGGTCGTTGTTGCTACCGTAAGAGCCTTAAAGCACCATGGCGGCCAGGCCTTGGCCGATTTGAATCAGGAAGATTTGACGGCCTTAGAAGCCGGGGTGGGCAACCTCGGACAAAACATCAAAGCGATGAAACGCTATGGAAAGCCGGTTGTGGTTGCCATTAATCGCTTTACTTCGGACACCGATGCCGAATTGGCCCTGGTCCAACAAGCAGCAAAAGCAGCCGGTGCACAAGCGGTAACGGCTGACGTGTGGGCACAAGGTGGCGCTGGAGCAAAGGACTTGGCCACCTTAGTTGTCGAAAAGGCGGGAGAAGTGCATGACTTTTCCCCACTATACAAAGAAGATGATTCGGCGCTAGAAAAAATGACCAAGATTGTCCAGAATGTTTACGGCGGTTCTGCTGTCGAATTATCAGATAAGGCCAAAAAGCAATTGTCCAGCTTTGCGGAACATGGTTGGGACAAGTTGCCAATTGTCATGGCCAAAACCCAGTATTCGCTTTCAGACGATGCGAAGAAACTTGGGGCTCCCAAGGACTTTACAGTGCACGTTCGCGAATTTGTTCCGAAGTTGGGCGCTGGCTTCTTGGTTGCGCTAACCGGGAATGTGTTAACAATGCCTGGATTACCAAAACACCCGGCAGCCTTGGATATTGATATTGATGAAAAGGGCCAGATTACTGGACTCTTCTAAAGGAAAGTTGGCGAAAGCCAACTTTTTTTATTTTTAGGGTTGTTTAATCAACATCTCATGTTATAATAAATTTATCATAAAACATCGGGAAAGGACGATGACACTATGTTTATCTCTCAATCAAAGAATACCGCATCATCTAAGTCATCTGAATTTGCCTTGTTGTTGAGCTTGCTATGGACATCCTAGTGAGTTGATTTTTGTATGAATCAGTTACTAGGGTGTCGACACCTAGTAACTGCTCACCAAGTTCGGTCCCGGTAGTTACGTTTACGTGCTACCGGGACTTTTTTGTTTGATTTGAAAGGAAAAAAGATGGATATGTCAGGAAACCAAGCGGGGATGGCCGCTAATGGAAAAAAAGAAGAGAGCATTAAGGACTTTGAACAGGCCGAACAGGCCATTGAAAAGCAGCCGGAAGGGCAATCCACGGTAAAAGAATACGTCTACAACGTTTCCGCGGCCGTGTCGAACGCCATCCTGGTGACGCTGGGAATGGGACTTTTACTGCAAACGATTGCTGGTTTCATTCACTGGGGACCGATGGTTCAGATGGGCGCGGTGACGAAGGTTATCCTGCCCGCTGCCTTTGGTGCTGCCATTGCCTCCCAAATGAAGACCAACACGATGGTGATGTTTTCAGCCATGGCCGCTTCGACAGTTGGGGCAAATGCCGTGTTCTTCACGACGACTCCAATGGTGTTAAAGACGATGACAGGCTTTTCATCCGCCCAAGTCGCCGGATCAGCGGTCATGACAACCGGTCAGCCTATCTCAGCCGTTCTGGCGGGACTTGCTGCCGTTCTCTTTGGAAAGTGGCTGTCGGGTAAGACACCGCTCGATATGATTATTGTGCCTGCTGCCACAACCATTGTTGGGACAATTGTCGGCTACTACCTGGCCATTGTCACGACGCCTTTCCTGGTTTGGCTTGGCCACAGTATTGCATCGATGGTTGCAATCAACCCGGTGATTGGAACGGCAGTTGTGGCCATGGCCTTTGGTGCCATGACGATGACGCCGGCTTCTGCTGCCGCTCTGGCCGTTGCTATTGGTGCAACGGGAATTACTTCGGCTGATGCAGCCGGCGCCATCCTGGTTGGGACAACGGCAGTCTTTGTCTCCTATCCCGCCATGTCATGGCATGAAAATAAGATTGGCGCAACGATTGCACAAGGTATCGTGACCCCAAAGATTCAATTCCCCAATGTGATTAAGAATCCGATGATTCTGATTCCACCAATGATTGGTGCCGCTGTTGCCGCGCCAATTGCTACCATGGTCTTCCATATCACGGTGCCGTTTACGATGGCTGGGATTGGTTTCAACTCCTTCATTGTGCCACTGGCACTCTTTGGTAAGGGCGTTGGAATCTTTGCAGCCTATATGGCGGTTGCCGTTGCCATTCCGGTTGTTATTTCATTCTTTACTTACTGGGGGATGCGAAAGATGGGCTGGATCAAGGCGAACCAAACGTATCTGGACATGATTTAATGAGTTTTTTGTAAGTAAATTAAATTTTCTCTCATAAAAGTCTTGCATTATGAAAAAGTCATGCTATAGTTAAGGACAAGTTAATAATAAAAAACGTTGTTGAGGAAGTAGTAGTCTTCTTTTTACCGGTCAGTGAAGTGTTGGTTAGTGTGAAACACAGGGTAAGATTAGACGAACGTCGCCTCATGGTGCATGCGATGAAAACCATGCTGGGTGCTCCCATTAAAGAGCTGACGATTAGTAGTTTTGATCGAATAATGAGAGGTGTTCTTTTTGAGCACAATCAAGGTGGTACCGCGTGCAAACGTCCTTTAGTCAAATAGACTAAAGGGCGTTTTTTTATTGTTTACGCCCAATCAAAAAAGAGGAGAAGAAAGATGGGAAAGAATAAAATGGGAAGTTTACTAGCGACTTTGTTGGTGTTCTTCACGATGGCTTTCGGTATGACGGGAAAAGCCTCAGCCGATGACAATAGCTTGCAGAAAATTAAAGAAGCCGGGGTGTTGAAGGTGGCCACGTCACCAGATTACCCACCCTTTGAATCGCAAACGACAATCAACGGTCAGTCGCAAGACGTTGGCTTGGATATCGAAGTGGCTAAGCAAATTGCAAAAGATTTGGGCGTCAAGCTCAAAATCATGAATATGGACTTTGGCTCTGTCTTGGTTGCGATTCAAACGGGGAAGGCCGACATGGCGATTGCTGGATTGACCCCGACAGATGAGCGGCGGCAGTCAGTCGACTTTTCAAAGGTATACTACACCGGCGGACAGACCTTTTTGATTAACAAAAAGGATGTCAAGAAGTTCAAGACGGCTAAGAATCTGCATGGACAAAAGATTGCAACACAGACCGGATCACTGCAAAACAGCTTAGCGAAGAAGTATTTTGACGACAGTACCCTTTCTAGTATGGACAAAACGCCCGATCTGATTTTCTCGCTTGAGAATCAAAAAGTCGATGCAGTCGGCATTGAAAAACCAGTCGCGCAGGCGTATGTGGCACATAATAAGAATTTGGCCATGATTGACGCTGGCTACCCAAATGATGCTGCTGAAAGTGGCAAGGCCATTGCCGTGTCCAAAGGATCAACTGCTCTTGTCAACGCCATGAATCAAAGCATTGACAAAATCGAGCAGCATCACTGGACCAACAAGTACCTGAAAGAGGCTGGTAAATACGTTGATGACAATGCAGCAGACACGTCGATGATGCGTTACTGGCATTACTTCTACAATGGTTTCTTGAATACCACCTTGATTGCGGTCATTGCCGTTGTCTTTGGTATTCTACTCGGGGTCTTGCTCGTTTTGATGAAGCTTTCGGCTTGGAAGTTATTGGCATGGCCAGCAACCGCCTATATCGAAATTGTTCGTGGTACACCGATGATGGTTCAGGTGCTGCTGGTTTACTTTGGACTGGGCGCTTTGATTAATATGCCGGCACTGGTTGCTGGGATAATCGCCGTCGCCTTAAATTCCGGGGCCTATGTCGCTGAGATTATTCGTGGCGGAATTAATAGCCTGGACAAAGGGCAAAAAGAAGCGGCACAAAGCTTAGGATTTTCAAAAGTCGACACCATGCGCTTTGTTATTTTGCCGCAAGCATTTAAAAATATTTGGCCATCGCTGGGTAATGAATTTGTTTCCGTCATTAAGGAAAGCTCAATTGTTTCGATCATTGGCGTGACCGACTTGATTTACCAACTAAACGTTGTCCGGGCTGATACCTATCGTGGTGTGGCACCAATCGTCGTGGTCATGGTGATTTACTTCTTGATGACCTTCTCGTTAACCCGTTTGTTGAACCATTTTGAAAGGAAGATGAACCATGAGTAAAGTAGCGATTGAATTAAAAGATGTGACCAAGTCATTTGATGGAAACCAGATACTCAAAGGAATCAGTGGGGAAATTGATGAGGGTCAGGTACTGGCCATCATTGGGCCATCAGGTTCTGGAAAGTCCACGCTTCTTCGTGCCGTTAACCAGTTAGCGGGGCCAACTTCCGGGTCTGTCGTTTTTGAAGGACAAGACCTGACGAAGGTGGGGAAGCAGTCCCTCAATCACCTCGGTGAAAAAATTGGAATGGTCTTTCAGAGTTTTAACCTTTTTCCAAACCACACGGTTCTGGAAAACGTGACGCTCGGCCCACGTCGGGTTAAAAAGTTGTCAGAAGAGCAGGCAAACCAAGAGGCCATGCACTACCTGAAGCAGGTTGGGATGGCCGAAAAGGCCAATGCGTATCCCGAATCCCTGTCGGGCGGACAAAAGCAGCGGGTGGCCATTGCCCGTGCCTTGGCCATGAAACCAAAGGTGCTTTTCTTTGATGAGCCAACATCCGCTTTGGATCCTGAAAACGTTGGCGAGGTGCTCAAGGTTATCCAACAATTGGCCGAAGAAAAACGAACCATGGTGATTGTGACCCATGAAATGAACTTCGCCCGGCAAGTGGCTGATAAAGTCTGGTTGATGGCCGACGGACAAATTGTTGAAGAAAATGATTCAAAGACGCTATTCACCGCGCCAAAGGAAGCCATTACGAAACGTTTTATTGAACAAGTTTCCTTGGTTTAAAGAAAAGAAATACTAGCAAGAAAAGAATATTGGCTTAAAAAGGGACAGAAAGGTTCTCTTTTTTATTCAAAAAGGTTGACACTGTGTCAAAATGAAGTATACTAGTCCCAGTTGACACGATGTCAAAAAGGAGAAACAAATGCCAAAAGCAATGTTTGATCATTTGAAAGAAGAAAAAAAGCAGCAGATTGTCCAGGCTTTATTCGAAGTCTTTAAGAATAATAACTTGCTAACGGTTTCTGTCAAAGAAATTGTGGAGGCTGCCCAGATTCCGCGAGGGTCCTTTTACACCTACTTCGAAAACCAGGCGGATGCCTATGACTACGTGCTTGAAATCGTTTTAAAACGCGTGCATGAATCGATGCGTGCTAAAAATCCCTTTCAAGCAACAAAGGTCTTTATCGAAACGATCCAGGAAAATACGGACCGCGAATTTTTACGACACTACTATGTCATTAATGAAGCGATTTTAGAGGCAAGTAAAGAGGAAGTGCCCCAACAACAAACAGCGGAATTGACAGATAAAGAGTGGCTAGCTTCGGTTGCGGTGCATCATTTGATCCGAGAATTTTTCCTAAATCCTGCAGATAAACCAGAAATATTAGCGCGTTTGTCTGCTCTTGAAGACTTTTTGTAAAGGAGTAACACATGTTTTTAGCTTGGCATGAAATTAAAAAAGAAAAATTACGTTATGGTTTGGTGATTGGCGTCATTTTACTGATCGCCTACCTGATTTTTATTCTATCCGCTCTTGCCCAAGGATTGGCAAGTCAAAACACGGCTGGCGTTAACAGCTGGCAAAGTCAGAGCGTTTTACTATCAAAAGATGCCAATGGCAATTTAGCGCAGTCCATGCTGACAAAGGCTGATTTGCCAAACGACTTGCCAGCAAAAACAGATCGAATTGGTTTGGCACAAGGAATTTTGAAAGCCGGGGACACCCGGCAGTCAGCCACTTACGTCGGATTAGAAAATCAAGCGGCCATTCGAAAAACGATTAAGCTAACAGAAGGGCGCTTCAATCAAAATAATCAAGAAGTCGTTCTAGGCGATAGTTTGAAGCAGTCAGGCTTTCAGTTGAACGAGAAAGTCCAGATGGGACTTTCACAAGACCAGTATACAGTGGTTGGTTTTGCAAAAGACGGACTCTATAACATGGCGCCGGTTGTCTATGGATCGATGGATGATTGGGCAGCGATTAAGGGAGTGAACAGCGACTTTGTTGGGTCCGGTTTGATTAGTCAAAAGAAGTTGACCAAGAAAACGAAAAATACGCAAATTTTGACAAAGTCAGCCCTCTTTAATAAGATGCCGGGGTATTCGGCTCAAAATCAAACCTTCCTCTTCATGATTGCCTTCTTAGTTGTGATTTCAATCGTCATTGTTGCTATTTTCCTCTATATTTTGACGATGCAAAAATTCGAAAACTTGGCGGTTTTGAAAGCTCAAGGAATTCCAACCAGTTATCTGGTGATGAATACTTTAGCGCAGACGGTAGTGATTTTGGTCTTTTCCGTCGGTCTTGGAACGGCATTGGCCGCCTTGACTGGTTTGGCTATCCCAAAGGCAGTACCAATGACTTTTGATCCAGTCTTGATGACTGGAACAGCCATATTGCTGGTGTTGACGGGAATCATCGGCGCCATCATTCCAATGCGTATTATTTCAAAAATCGACCCAGTTTCGGTCATTGGAGGTTAATCATGGAGAAGCTTGAATTAAAGGCGGTAAACAAAGTCTTTGGCTCGGGAAGTAACCGTGTCCAGGCGCTTTCTGACGTTAATTTTGAAGCAAAGGCTGGCGAACTAACCTTAATTTTAGGGCCTTCTGGGTCCGGAAAGTCGACGCTGTTAACCATTTTAGGTGGTTTGCAACAGCCAAGCGAAGGCCAAGTGCTCGTGAATGGGCAGCGATTTGATAATCAAAGGGGGAAAGCGGCTGATGCCTTCCGCTTAAACCACATCGGCTTTGTCTTACAGTCTTACAGCCTCGTCCCTTACCTGACGGTTGCCGACCAATTCCGTCTGGTTGATAAGGTGAAAAAATCGGGTAATTTGGACAAGTCGACTTTTCAGGGATATATGAACCGATTGGGAATTGAACCGCTTTTGCAGAAGTTTCCAGGCGAACTATCCGGTGGACAAAGTCAGCGTGTTGCCATTGCCCGAGCGCTTTACGGCAACCCAGACTTTCTGTTAGCAGACGAGCCAACGGCGGCCTTGGACTCAGAGCGTGTTCAAGAAGTCGGACAGCTTTTTAAAGATATCGCCGAAAAGGCGAACAAGGCGGTGGTCGTGGTGACACACGATCTGCGTTTGAAGGAAAAGGCGGATCGTATTTATCAATTAGTCGATGGAAAAATTTCTCTTGAAAAGGGTGAATAAAAAAAGCTCGTCTCAAAGAGGCGGGCTTTTTGCTATTTTAGCCTGAAAACGACGCTTTATGCTATACTGCCACAGGGATATTGCATAAGAAAAGGAGAAAGAAAATGACCGAACAAACGACTTTTAAAAAGCTGATTACGTTGACCATCAGCTTTATTGTGCTCGACCTTGTTGTTCAGCACATCATGGTCTATCAAGCCGTCAACTGGGCGTTCTACCAATTTAATCTGGATCAATTCACCGCACAGTTCATTTCAAAAATGACCGAGTTGATCGTGGTACTTGGCATTAACGCCTTTGTCACAAAGCAAAAAATCTATTTGAAGCCGCGCTTTACCTGGCTAGAAGCCCTTTATTGGCTCTTTATGGTGGCCGTTGTCATCCCGTTTTTGTCGGCTGACAACCTGCTGGAGGCATTGGGCACGGGATTGATGGGTGGTTTCCCGGAAGAGTTCCTGGCCCGGGCCGTTTTGATGGGGATGTTTTTAACTTACCTGCTGAAGGGCGGCTATCATCGCCATCAACTAGTAAAAGGGATTTTGTACGCGGACTTGGCTTTTGCCTTGATGCACTTTACCAATCTGACCCATGCACCCTTTTCTTATGTGCTGGTTCAGTCCGTTCTCGCCTTCATTGCCGGGCTGGCCTATGCGGCCATCTATGTGCAAACGGGCAACATTTGGTCGGCCGTGGCCCTGCATTTTGTCGATGACTTTGTCTTGACGGCCAATGCCGCAACGGGTGACCTGGCGATGTATGCCAACGCCGCCTTTTCATACTTTAAGATTGTCCTGGTAATTGCCCTCTTCCTCTATTGGAAGAAGCACGAACCAGAATTGTCCCGTCGAATTCGTCATATCAATGATTAATGAAAAAGTCGCTTGCCAAGATTGGCAAGCGACTTTTTTGATGCTGTTTTAGGACAGTGCCTTTTCAATTTGATTGAGCTCGGAAAGCTTCCAGTCGACATAGGAGGTCTTGTCGGGCGAAGTTTCGGTGACGTTCACAACGGGAATGTTTTCTGCCTTGGCCAGCTTGACTAATTTCGCTACGTCGCCACCAGTTGTTTGTGTGTTTTGGAGAACAAAATCAACTTGATGGTTCTGGATGCTGCTTTGGATTTTCTTCATGACGGCTGGGGATGGATCCGTATCCTCAGCAATCGCATCGGCAAAGTCCGTTCCCGTCAACTGAATGCCAATGTCTTTTAGCATGTATTCGTAGACGGACTCTGTTTCAAAGGCTGTTTTGCCCTTAGCTTTTTCTTTCAGTTCCGCCACTTTGTCAGTCACTGGCTGGAGCTTTTCTTTGTAAGCCTTGGCGTTTTGCTGATATTCGGCCTTGTGAGCGGGATCCTTTTTACTCAAGGTGTCAGCCAGTCCCTGTGCCGCATTCACCATATTATCTGGATCGTTCCAGAGATGGGGGTTGGCACTTTTATCCTTTTTTAACAGGTCTGACACTAAGACGAGCTGTGTTTGCTTGGAGGTCTTGGCTAGTTTGTTTAACCAAGCATCATAACCAAGCCCGTTTCCAAAGGCAATGTCGGCCTGGGAAACTTTTTTGGCGACATCGTTGGTTGGCTCATAGTCTTCTGGTGAGACCGATTGCTTTTCAATCACGGCCGAAACGTTTGCCTGATCGCCGGCAACGGTCTTCGCCAGTTCGGCGTAGACGTTTGTCGAGGCAACGATGGTTAGTTTGCCATTGGAAGAGGAGTCGTCGGATGACTTTGGCCATAAAGCGATGCCCAGAATGACGGCGAGTAAAACCGTCATGGACGAAATTAAGATGACTGTCTTTTTCATTTTCATTTCCTTTACAAAAGCAGTAACAAGAACATCTTTAGCTTATAGGGGGGAGTGGCTTATAGTCAAACCTTGGCCAGCTAATGACTTTTGCTTATAAGGGTAAAGTCGACGGCCGCCGCTGAATCAATGCCAGCCCGCAATTCATCGAGAATTCGGCTAAGGTCTGTGTTTTGTAGGCGCTCCTTGCGGTAGACAAAGGTTAGTGGGAAGGCCGGCAGGACCTTGTCTGCAGAGAGTTGCAAAGGAGGATGGGGAATGTCGATGGCCGTGAACTTTTCTTCTATTGTAACGGGACTTGTTAAAAATGCCGCGTCCGCTTGACCGGAGGCCAAGGCTTGAAGCGCTTCGTTTGTGCCGGCCGTCTGTTTTTGAAGGTGGGTGAAAAAATGATCGGAAAGATGTTCTTCAACTGCCGGAAAGTAGGCGAGGTTGGCTAATTCGGATAGAACGAGGACCAATTTTTGCTCGGCTTCTTTTTGGATTTCTTCCTCGGCTAATTGGTATTGCGTGATGATTTGTTGGGCGTGTTGCTGGAGAATTCGGCCGGGGTGTGTCAGCGCAAATTTTTGATGACCGGGATCTCGCCAAATCAATTCGGTGGAAAGTTCCTTTTCGAGTCGTTGCATCGCCAGGGAAATGGTTGGTTGTGAAACGTTAAATTGTTTGGAAACTTTAGAAAAGGAACCGAGATCAGCCAAGGCCAAATAATATTGTAAATCTTGAATTCGCATCGATTTTTCCTTCCAAAGTCGTTTTCGTGAACAAGTGAAAAAAGTACTTAAAGTATATCAGAAAAAAAGCCTCAATAAGGGACATATCAAGGAAATTGTCCGGTAAAACAGAGCGGTTCTCATTGACTGGAGACCGATATGAGCGTAAACTTTAATGTAACTTAGGTAGGAAGATTGCACCGAATGGTGCGGCCTAAAGTAGATAGAAAAAAAGGAGTTCATCTCAAATGACAACACCAATCGAGATTTTGAACAACCCCTTCTTGAACAAGGGGACTGGTTTCACGATGGAAGAACGTAAGGAACTCGGCGTAGCCGGTTTGTTGCCTCCACGCGTGCAAACTTTGGAAGAACAAGAAGCACAAACATACGCACAATTCCAGTCAAAGCCATCTGACTTGGAAAAGCGCTTGTTCTTGATGGAAATCTTTAACACGAACCACACATTGTTCTACTACATGTTCTCACAACACGTGGTTGAATTTATGCCAATCGTTTACGATCCAGTTATCGCTGACACGATCGAAAACTACTCAGATTTGTTCGTTGACCCACAAAACGCCGTTTACTTCTCAATTGACAACGACGAAGACTTCGAAACAAGCTTGAAGAACGCTGCTAACGGCCGCGACATCAAGTTGATTGTTGTAACGGATGCCGAAGGTATCTTGGGTATCGGTGATTGGGGTGTTAACGGTGTTGACATCGCTGTTGGTAAGTTGATGGTTTATACGGCCGCTGCTGGTGTTAACCCAGCCGACGTTTTGCCAGTTGTTTTGGATAACGGAACAAACAACAAGGAATTGTTGGAAAACCCTAACTACTTGGGTAACCGTCACGAACGTGTTCGCGGCGAAAAGTACGACAAGTTTGTTGACAACTTTGTACAAGCTGCTGAAAAGGCATTCCCTAACCTTTACTTGCACTGGGAAGACTTTGCCCGCCAAAACGGCGCTAAGATCTTGAACAAGTACAAGAACGACATCACAACGTTCAACGATGACATCCAGGGAACTGGTATCATCACGTTGGCCGCTGCTTTGGGTGCCATGAACATCACGGGTGAAAAGTTGTCTGAACAGACTTACTTGTCATTCGGTGCCGGATCTGCCGGAAGTGGTATCGCTGCTCGTATCTACGACGAAATGTTGCAAGAAGGTTTGTCAGAAGAAGAAGCTAAGTCACACATCTACTTGGTTGACAAGCAAGGTTTGCTCTTCGACGACATGGACGACTTGACACCAGAACAAGCACCATTTGCTCGCAAGCGTTCAGAATTTGCTAACGCTGACCAGTTGAAGGACTTGATGTCAGTTGTTAAGGAAATCCACCCAACAATCTTGGTTGGTACTTCAACTGTTCCTGGTGCATTTACTAAGGAAATCGTTCAAGAAATGGCTTCTCACGTAGAACGCCCAATCATCTTCCCATTGTCTAACCCAACGAAGTTGGTTGAAGCAACGGCCAAGGACTTGCTTGAATGGACTGATGGTAAGGCATTGGTTGCCAACGGTATTCCTGTTGACCCAATCGAATACAAGGGTGTTACTTACAACATCGGACAAGCCAACAACGCGCTTGTTTACCCTGGTCTTGGACTTGGAACGATCGCTTCAACGGCTACTGTCTTGAACGATGAAATGATTTCAGCTGCTGCTCACTCATTGGGTGGCCTTGTTGACGGAACGAAGCCAGGAGCCGCTGTTTTGCCTCCAGTTTCACAGTTGACGAAGTTCTCTGAAGATGTTGCGATTGCGGTTGCTCAATCAGCCGTTGACCAAGGCATCACGAAGGAAAAGATCTCAGACGTTAAGGCTGCGATCGAAGCCTTGAAGTGGGAACCAAAGTACTAAACCTTTGGTTTCGCTTTGTAAAAGGAATCGCCGAAAGGCGGTTCTTTTTTTTATACTAAAAAGTCGTCTGCGTACAGTTGAACTGTTGCAGGCGACTTTTTAAATGGTAGTTGTTTAATCAACCTTCCGCCAATCTTTATCAAAAAGGAAGCGGGCGACGTAAAGGCCGAATGGTAAAAAGACCATGATGAGGGCGGCGCGGGTTAACCAGGTGGCCCCATCGCCAATATTGTTGAGCCCGAGATTATAGACCCCGCAATAAATATAAAGGCCAGGCACCATAATCACGATGGCAGGCACCGTTAGCGAAATACGGGGGAAATTCGTATAACGATTAATCAAAGAGGCGGCCACCCCAGCAATTAAGGCCCCAATAAAGGCGGCGGCAGCGGGTGGTAACTGAGATAAGTCAACGAGCTCCAGTCGGGTGGTGTTGGCAAGAGAACCAATCAAGCCGGCCGTAATGGCCATCTTTGGTTGCGAATTAAACATCATGGAGAAGCCAAACACACCAGCAAAGGACGCCACTAATCGACAAGCGATGAGCGGATAAAGGGCTAGGCCCTGGGGTAAGAAGTTTTGTGGATGTAAGTGAAAGGCCAGCGCTAAGAGCCAACCAACGAGGGTGGCGGAGAAAATAATCATTAATGCGAAGGCCAGACGTTCGAGACCGGACCGCATGTCGTTTTTCGAAAGGTCGAGAATCGAGGTAATGAAAGGAAAGCCGGGAATGACAAAGAGCATGGCGCCGATGTAGCCGGCCTCGTGGGCGGCTGACAAATGAGTCGTCAGTCCCAGCAAAAACAGGGTGGCGACATAGGTCAAACAGGCGGCAGCCACACCAAGGACCGTTGTCGCCACAGCGTTCCAGCGACGCCCACCCAGCTTCTTACGCGTGTAGTTACCAGCAAAGGCGCCAGTAAAACAGCCCAGCATCTCAATCAGTCCACCACCAAGCAAAAAGATAAAGCCAGCACAGGCAATGGCGGCCGCAAGGCCAGCCATGATGGCTGAGTAATTACCGGGGCGCTTTTGAATGGCGTCCAATTCCTTGTGGGCAACCTGCGGTTTTTGATCCGCATAGACGGTGGCAAAGTCGGCCACGTACTTTTCAATTAACGTCATCTTGTGCGTATTCACGCCCGTTGCGGCTAATGATAGCGATTCTGTATACGATTCAGTACCATCAAAACAGGTCAGGGTAATGGCGGTAAAACCAATGTCGGCTGAAATGGTTAGCTGTAGGGCGCGGGCCACGGTATTCATCGCTGAACGAACGCGCCAGGCACCGGTGCCACAGGAAAGCAGTAGAATGCCGACACGTCCGACAATGGAGGCACGAACTGGTAAGGAAGCTAAGCGGGCTGGTTGTTGTTCATTTTCAATGACTTTTTCCCAGCGAACCGCCATGTGTTGGTGCAGCCGTTCGGGATGTTCGGTGTCATTAATGGCGGATTGTGTGGTGGTCGAATTCATGTCTGCATGCTCCAGTGACTAACTTTTCTAAATAAGGTTAATATAGCCTAATGATAGGCGTTTGCCGCTTTTTTTTCAAGGGAAAGTGAGGGGCTTTTCTTGGAACAAACGGAATAAAACACAGGAAAAAACCAACTGTTGATTGAAGCATTCCGGTGAATGCGATGCGAAACAAAAAAACCACCGCTTGTTGACGGTGGTTTCAAAGATAGGGGGACATTACCCTTTTCGGTAAATGGCTTCACCCGTATTACCGACGAGCAAGACATCACAAACTTGAATGAAGAGACCGTGCTCCACAACGCCGGTTAAGGCTTTGAGTTCATTGGCGAGCTTGGGTAGGTCATCGACTTGTGAAATATCGATGTCGATGATGTAGTTGCCAGAATCGGTGGTCAGGTAGTTGCCGTCTTCTTGCTGACGGTAAACGGGCTTTAAGTCCTGTTCTTTTAGGTAGTTATAGACGTGGTGAACGCCAAATTTAACGACCTCAACGGGTAATTTGTAGGAGCCCAATCGAGGGTGTCGTTTGGAAGAATCAACGACCCAAATGTTTTTCTGCGAGTTCATGGCCACGATCTTTTCGAAGAGCAAAGCGGCGCCGCCACCCTTAATTCCGTTCAAATCGGGGTCAACTTCATCAGCACCGTCAACGGTCACATCGATCCGGTCGACGGCATCGATGTCGACGACTTTTAGGCCGAAGCCAAGAGCCAGTTGCTGCGTCTGGCCAGAGGTGGCCACGCAGGTGATATCCATGGCCTCTTCGTGTGCTTTTTTAGCCAGCAAATCGATAAAAATGGAAGCGGTCGAACCCGATCCCAACCCGACAATTGCTTGGTTGGGAATCAGGTCAACGGCCATTTGAGCAGCTTTTACTTTATGGTCATTCACGGCAAATCCTCCATCAAAGTGATAACATCTACCTTCTATTATAGCAGACAGGGCAGCCGGCCTTCGATGACTTTGCGCATTTTTACTGCCAAAGTCGCGACTTTCTAGTAAAATAGAAAGTGAAAACAACGCGTTTCGATGAAAAGGGTTGACTATGAAAAAGCAAGTAACGATTGTCGGTTCGACGAATTTGGACCGCGTTACCCGAGTGCCACGTTTGGCACAGTCGGGTGAGACATTATCGATTGGCCAGCACCAAGAAGAGGTGATGGGTGGAAAGGGCTTGAACCAAGCGGTTGCGATCGCCCGTTCAGGTGCTAAAGCCAACTTTATTAGTAAAGTGGGTAAGGAATTTGACCTTGGCTCGAAGGTCCAAGAAGAAAACTTAAATTTGGCCTATTTGCTCCATTCAGACAAGTTTCAAACTGGGCAGGCCTATATCACCGTTTCAAAGGCCACGGGCGATAACATTATCTACGTTTACGAAGGTGCAAACGGCGACCTTTCGGCAAAAGATATTTGGGACCAACAAGCGGCCTTAAAGGGATCGGGCTTTTGCTTAACGCAGCTGGAGATTCCGTTGGAGACGGCGTTGACGGCTTTTAAAGAAGCGAAAAAGGCGGGGGTGACGACGGTTTTGAATCCCGCTCCCGTTCCTGACCAGGAAGACTTACCAAAGGCCTTGTTGGCGCAGACGGATTTGATTATTCCAAACGAGCACGAGGCAGCCCTGATCACTAACATTCCAGTGACGGACCGGGCCTCTTTAATTGCTAACGCTGAGTTTTTTTTTGATTTAGGCTTGGAACACGTGTTGATCACGCTGGGTGATAAAGGCGCCTTTTACAAGGCTAAATCCGGCAAGGAAGTCATGATTCCAGCCATTAAGACAACGGCGATTGACACAACGGCTGCCGGCGATACCTTTATTGGTGCGCTGCTTTCTCGCTTGGCTCCTTCCTTTGATAACATCGAAGGCGCCATCCGATACGCGGTTGCAGCCTCATCGATTACGGTGGCCGCTGCTGGTGCGCTACCTTCCATTCCTTACGAAGAAGCGGTGCTGTCGGAATTACCAAAGACCAATTGAACGGAACGGATCATGAAAACAACAATCAAGGATTTACAGCTTAAAAGGCGTGAGTATTGGGTTTCACTTCAACTGGTGCATTCGCCCAATTCACCACTGCCGATTTTAACGGCGGAAGGTGAAGAGAATCCGGTTTTAGACTATCGGGTGCTCTGTTTTTCATTCGGTGATTACCTGGTGATTGACTGGCTCAAATCCTTTCCTGGACCAAATCCCTTAAATCTTGTGATGTCGCACTTTCAAGAAGGCGACTTAACGAAACTGGACAAGTCCCACGGTCTCATTTCCTTTGAAACAACAGGAATTGGTGATCAAGCAACTTACCGGATTGTGATTAATACTTTGCGTTCTTAAAGAATTGGTTAAAAAGCCGGCAGGGCATGGAAATCCCCCTGTGCAACCTTGCACCAGCTAGAAAAGACGAGTAAGCTTAGACTGAGGTTATGATTATGAAGAAATTACTAGCATTTATCTGGAACTGGGTAGTGCCAATCGCCATTGGGATTTTGGCCTACGTAGCTATTACGACTTTTTGGGTTAACATTGTGACAATCAACGGAGACTCGATGGATCCAAACTTGCTGGATCAGCAAAAGGTCGTTGTACAAAAAACACAGAATCTAAAGCGTGGTGACGTCGTGGTCTTTGATGCACGTAAGGAAGACCCACGCATCAAAGCCGGTAACAAGGATTACGTCAAGCGTGTGATTGCCGTTGCGGGTGACACGGTTGAATACAAGGACGGGTTGCTTTACGTAAATGGTAAGAAGGTTAACGAATCTTACATTAGTAGCGAAGAGCAAAACGCCGGCACAGCTTCGTCCTTTGGTTCTTCATGGTCGCTAAAGACTTTGTCATCGACTGGCCCTTGGGAGAAGAGTGACCAAAACAAAACGGTTGTGCCAAAGGATAGCTACTTCGTCCTTGGTGATCACCGTTCGGTATCAAATGATTCTCGTTATTTTGGTTTTGTTTCGAAGAAACACGTTATTGGAAAGATTCACGTACCATTCTGGTATTCAACGACGGTCAAAGATAACATCGCCAAACAAGATCAACATTACTTCGCCTAATTTAATTTAGATAAGAAAAAACAGCCGCTCGATAGGAGCGGCTGTTTTTATCTTTATTTAAGTCTATAGAAACGACTTGGGGATGTTGGTGTTTATTTGATATTTACTCGTTGGTTAAATATTTGTCTTAGCCCTGAGTGATTTCGGTCGTGTAAAAAACATTGTTGATATTGTATCGAATATAGTTTCGGGCAAAACCGTATAGTAAATTGCTGATGTTTTTGAGGGGCTTTACAATACTTAAGCCAATGGCAAAGAACAAGATGCATAACAATGTTTGTAGAATAGCTAAGTGTTGTATGCCCAATAGAACAACAGTTAAAAGCATTACTGGACTTAAAATAAAGGCTGCTGCGATTAACCAAGAGGAAAGCCATACTGTGAGTAATGTAAGGCCTAAGGTTAAGAATGTAAAAAAGTTAAAAACTACTGATCCTAATAAAGCGAATGGATTAATTTTTTTATTCATGTGTGTCTTATTTTCTCCTAACAGTTCAGAAAGTGGAACATCATATAATGTTGATAAATCAGTCAACGCTGCAAGTGGCGGTAAAACAGAGTCGTTTTCCCATCTTGAAACAGTTTGTCTGGTGATAAATAATTGATGTGCAACTAATTCTTGTGTCATGCCTTTTCGTTGGCGTATTTTTTGTAATTGATTACCTAAAGTCATCTGACACCTCCTTGTTTTTGATTATCATTCTTTCTGTCCGAAATTCCAAGCACGTAATATGTTACATCCTTAAGGTAGCGTTTTTTGTCAGTGCTTCCATTTCATATTCTTATAAATCGTATTCATAATGTACTGTTGATAATAAAATGAATTCAATGGGATTATTTATAAAAAAATATTTTATTGTAAATAGGGAGCATCGATGATAACCGTATAAAAAAACCGAAATTTGGATTTTCCAAATTTCGGGGGCCATATGAAATGGGAAATAGTGGCTGTTTTCTACTGGGCTTAAGGCCCGAAACAGTGACGATCATCTGCTTCACTTTTACCCAGAGGTGTTGATGATCGGGATTTTATTCGTAGGTAATCATGCCGATATAATAAAACCAAAAGGAAGAAGATAATTTAATATCGATAATTTTATAACCATTATCTTGTAAGTCCTTTAAATTTCGGTTCATTTTATCGTCAAAAGTGGCTGCGGACGTAATACTGGAAACGGTTTTTGTTTGAAGCATTGTTTTCTCCTTGTTTCTATTCTCCCGGTTATATTAACTATGAATAATGATTTCACTCAATATTTTGAGAAATCGTATAAGCGATAGGAGAAACATTTAGTCCAATCCACTTTAAAACATAAGTAATTATATACGAATTACCTGTTTCGAACAGTTCAGATATAGTTTTAAACTCATTGGTAAAATCTTGTTTTGTTAAACTTAAGGGGTCCTTTGAATTTAATATTAGTTTTAATGTTGATTGAATAATTTTCTCTTTTGCTTGAGGATCATCTATTCCCATCTTCCAAAGGTAAAAAGATAATGAAACAGGATTGTCAATATCATCGTTTAAGTGATTGGTAATTTCCTCTATAGAGTTGAAAATGATTCTTTCATTTTCAGTTAGTTCGGTATATCTTTTTTCGTTATTCATTAAAATATAGGTTCCAGAATTAATTACACGACAACAACTACTAAAGTTCGATAGATTCCGATAGTAACTACTTGACCAAAATGTCAGGACCCTGTTCTTATGGTCAGCATGTCGAAAAACGACGACTAATAGCTTAAGCAAAGAATGCGTTACTTATTCTTTTTACGTGACCACCAGTGCTTCTTTTGCTCATCTTCCATTTCGATTCGCTGAACACGTGACGTGACTTTGTCTAATTGAGAAAGGGTCGCCATTTGAAGGTGCTGTTGCTGATCGACTGTCGTTTGCGTCTTCTCGAGGTTTTGTTCAGCCTTTTGAAGTGTCGCCTTTAGCGTGTCGATGTGTTCTTTCCGATCTTCTAATTGTTGGTCCTTGTAACCAAGTTGTGATTCCAACAATTGAAGTTTCATCTTTAAGACTTCGACCTCGGCTTCGGTCTCAGCGTTCAGTGAGCCAAGGTAGGCGTTCTTTTCAGGTTTTAGGGCAGCCAGGTCTTCTTCTGTATAGGTGCCGTTCAAATCAATTCCACGCAACTTGGCGCGGTGAAAGAGCGTTTCCCGCTCGATACCGAGGTAAAGAAGGAGTTCGGCGGTCGAACCGAATGTGTAGTAATCGATCATGTTTTCGCGTTTGACTTTCAACAGAAAAACCTCCGTGATGGGCAACGTTTCAAATCGTTGCAATCCGTGTTTTTTAATCGGTAAAGGCGTTCTAAATTGCTCGTTTAAAAGGGCCTTTCAATGCCCTATTATAACAAAAAAATCTGGTGCTTGTCCCAGAAGCATGCTAGGACTAGCCTTTTGGAAGAAAGGCCCTTCTTTTTCTTCTACTAGGAAAAGTGCTATGATTAGAAAAGTGAAGAAAAGGAGAACGATGCATGCTTGGGACGATTATTTTCAATGCCCTTTGGGTTGGCTTTTTGGGAGGCATTTTAGCTTCGCTCGTACGGATTGGTTGGGAACAACTCTTCCGCACGGAAGAAGATAAGAAAACTGAGGCCCTTTCAATTGGCGGCGGGGTCTTCATCGACTTTAGCCGTGGAATTTTCGTCTTGTCATCGATTGTGTTGAGCATTGTTTTCATCATTTGGGCCAATTACGACTCCTCCATTACCCAAGGATCTGGGACATTGTTTGGCCTGATTGTCTGGATCATCATTGATCAGATTTACCGGGTGCTGAAAAAGGAAAAGCAATTCTTCTGGCACCTGCCATGGCAGCAGACAGTGGCTGAAATTGTCGGTTTCTTGCTCTGGGGCTGGGCAATTTACTTGGTGGCCATTGGGCTACCAATCTCGGGCGTTTATTTTTAATGAAACGAAGCAAACAGTCGGCTGATGGCCGACTTTTTTAATACGAAAAATACGGATTTGTCTATAGTTATGAATCTTTTGAATAAAACGAACAAATGTTCGTCTTTTTCCTTGTGGTTCAGTCCCATGACTGGTTATAATAGGGCCAAGACAGAGAGTAGGAAGGGAATCAAACAAGTACCATGATAGGAGGAGCGCAATGGTTCTTGTACATCCCGCAACAATTGAACAATTTGATCATAAATGGATGGAGCTTTCCTTCCGGCAAGAGATCCAAGAGGAGGTGGCGAACCGCTTGCGTAAAGCCCGCTTGATGCGCGGGTACTCGCAGACGGCCGTTGCCAATCGCTTGCACTTGTCCCAATCCGCGATTTCGAAATACGAATCGGGGCAGGTGATGCCGGATCTTTTGATCCTATTAACCTTTTGCCATTTATACGGAAACGAATTGGCCGCATTCTTTGATTGCCCGTTCTTTCGGGCTTACTTAGAAGATTTGCCACCCACGGAGTTGCCATAATAAAAAGTCGCCACCAATTTCAATTGGTGACGACTTTTTAAGTGAGCAAAACCAGCCATTATTCAGCTGATAAGGCATCGATTGGGTTGAGCTTTGCTGCGCGACGAGCAGGTAAGAGCGCAGCCAGCAAGGAGATAATCAAGGCTAAGATGAAGGCGCTGAAGACGTTTGCCCCTGTGATTTGGACAAAGGCGTAATCCGCTGTTCCCTTCAAGAGGGCATTGACACCAGTTTGTGCGAGATAAGCAATGGCCGTTGCCAGTGAGGCGGACAACAAACCAGTAATGAGTGATTCTGAGATGAACAACCAGCGAATATCACGCTTTGATTCACCAAGGGCTCGTAAGATACCAATTTCCTTGGTACGAGCGGCCACTGACATGAACATCGTGACGATGATCATCAAGGCCGACACGATCAAGGAGATACCAGCGATCGTTGAAAGGATTGACGTTGCCAGGTTGACGTAAGTTTGAATCTGGCTAATCAAGCTTTGGATGGTTGACGTCTTGTAAAGACGAGTCTGGCCATCCTTGATTTTGTCGATGGCCTTGGCGGTATCTTCGACGTTGTCTAAGTCATCGACCTTAACCGAGATATCTGTTGGATCGGCGCTCAGGCCGGCAGCCTGCATGGCCTTTTGCAAAGTCGTCGTGTTCACGGCGTTGACCTGTGCACCCTTACCGTCGGAGTGGCCGATACCGGAAACAGTAGCTGTGAAGTTCACGGTCACGGCTGATCCTTGGGCGTTTTGTGATTGGTAAGAAAGCGTTACTTGCTTACCAATCAAGTCCTTATAGTTGTTCTTGTTAAACTTTTCTGCGACCGCTGACTGATCAAGCAAAACTTCGCCTTCCTTGGTTGGGGCGTGGCCGGCTTTGACTGAATCGGTCGTGTTTGATGACGTCCAGTTCGTCAATGAACGCATCTTCACGTTTTGATTATTGTAGGCAACGTTCACGTTCGTTGCGGTGAAGGAGGCTTCGACCGCCTTCACGTGCTTTTGAGTCTTCAGCTGGTTCAGCTGTGCTGTTGTGAAGGCTGGCGTTTCCTGATCCGTTGTAAAGGCGGACATGGAATCGTCGTCATCGTCGGATTTGACGTAACGCGAAACCGACATGACCTGGGGGTTGGCCAACTTCGTGATTTGACTGGACATGTAGCCAGAAATCCCATTACCTAAGCCGGAGAAAAGGATAACGGCAAAAAGTCCGATGGACGTTCCAAGAATGATCAAGGAATTGGTGCCAAGGTTGTGTCGGAAGTGCTTAAAGGCGGTTTTAATCGAAGCACGACGTGGCAGCGAACGGGAAGGAATCATTTCCTTGTCTTGTTCAGGATAGGCCGGCTTGATTCGTTCGTCGGATTCGATTTGACCATCGGCCAAGCGCACGATTCGTGTACCGGCTTCGGCAACGGCTTCTGAGTGGGTCACGGTAATGACCAAACGGCCTTCTGCCGCAATCTCGTTCAACAGGGCCAGGACTTCTTTTGTGTTTTGGGCGTCCAGTGCACCAGTCGGCTCGTCAGCGATGATGACTTTTGGATCAGAGGCCAGGGCACGGGCAATGGCAACACGTTGCTTTTGACCACCGGATAACTGGTTGGGGTACTTCTTGATTTGACCATCCAGGCCAACCTTTGACAAGAGGTTCTTGGCACGTTGTTCCCGTTCTTTCTTTGACAAAGTCGTCATGTCCAATGAAACTAAGACGTTGTCGAGGACAGAAAGGTGGGAAATCAGGTTATAGGACTGGTAGATGTACCCAATCGTCTCGCGACGGTACTTGTCCAGTGCTTTTTCCTGCTTGTGGTCAAGCTTCTTGCCGTTGACCAAGACTTCACCGTTGAAGTTTCGATCCAGGCCGCCGATGATGTTCATCAACGTTGACTTACCACCACCGGATTCACCAAGGATGGAAACAAAGTCACCCAGGTCAAAGTCAAGGTTAATCCCCTTTAAAACGGGAAACTCTTGTGAGCCCAGGAAGTAAGACTTATGAATGTTTTTCAATTCTAAAAATGACATATAATTTCCTATTCTTTATTTTTTTGAATACCCCCATAGTGTAACAAATTTTACAAAATGGCGACACTTGAATCGGTTTTTAATCCATAATAGAATAAGTAAACTAGCGCATGCTGAAAGGGCGGAGGCTAAATGGCTGATTTGAAAAAGATTCATGAGTTTGCTCTGGCGACTTTGGAAGGGGATGCTTCTGGCCACGATTTTTACCACGCGCAGCGAGTGGCGGACTGGGGTGTTGCTTTCTTCATGAACGATCATGAGGCAATGACCGCAGATGACGAGGCAGTGATTCGAGCGGCTGGTCTCTTGCACGATACGATTGATGACAAAGTCGTCGATGATGTACCAAAACAGCTCGTCAAGGTGGAAAAACTGCTGAATGACAGCGGGTTTTCACCAGCGGCTGTGGCGGATGTGCTCGACACAATCCAACACTTGTCCTATTCGGCCAATTTGGCCCAGCACCATGACTTGTCAGCCCTTGGCCAATACGTTCAGGATGCAGATCGAATTGAGGCGCTGGGTGCCATTGGGATTGCCCGCGTCTTTGCCTATGGTGGTGCCAAAGGCCGGCCTTTGGCTGATCCGACGGTTCTGCCAGTTCAAGAAATCAAGGATAAGGCGACCTACCGAAAGAACCAAAACCCCTCGGTCAATCATTTCTATGAAAAATTATTTCTATTGCCCGAGCAGCTAAATACGGCGGCAGGCAAGGCGGAAGGCGAAAAACGAAAGGCTTACATGAAGGATTTTCTAAGAACCTTTCAGGCAGAAACGGGTCTTTTGGATAACCCCGTCTTTGATTTGGAGGATGTTTAATGGAAAACGTGCGCATTGAAAAAGTGACGGAGAAGGATTTAACGCAACTGGTGGCCATCAGCCGGCAGACTTTTACCGAGACTTTTGCCGCTGATAATACTGAGGAAGATCTCCTGGCTTTTTTGGATGAAGCCTACGCGCCAAAACAGCTTGAAAAGGAATTGAAAACGGCTGGCTCGTCTTTTTATTTTTGCCTGGTTGGTGAGAAAATTGCCGGCTACTTAAAAGTGAATCGCGATGCGGCGCAAAGTGAGGACCAGGGAGACGATGCGTTCGAAATTGAGCGGATTTATTTTTTGTCCGACTTTCAAGGCAAAGGGCTTGGTTCGCGCTTTTTTAACTACGCCGAAACACTGGCCCGAGCAGCTGGTAAAAGTCGCCTCTGGCTCGGTGTTTGGGAACACAATGAACGGGCGCTTGCCGTCTATAAAAAGAAGGGCTTTCGACCTTTTTCGGATCATGTTTTCCAAGTTGGCGATGACAAGCAACGGGATCTGTTGATGGAAAAGAATTTATAAAAAGTGATTGTATGAAAAGGGCGTCTAGGTTGACGGCCTTTTTTAGTTAACAGACGCAGCCAATAAAAAATATGATAAACTATTCATACCTTATAAATGAATCATTTATCATATATTTAGAAAGGCCCTTATGAATTTTTATCTTTTAATGCTGACTTTTTTGGCGGTCAACCTCGACTTTTTCCTGATGATGCTTTTCTTACTGAAGAAGTATCCCTTTCGGTCGGTGCTCTTGGCCTACCTTTTTGGTACGCTCTTGTTAATGGTGCTCAGTTTTCTGGCGGGGGAAATCCTCGAAAGGTTCTTGCCGGAATGGTTGCTGGGGATTTTAGGCTTTCTGCCCATTTACTTAGCCTTTCGCGATGACGATGAGGAAGCGGGTGAAAAGACGCGACGGTCACCCTTTTGGCTTGTGTTGACCACCTATTTATCAGTCTGTGCGGGCTGTAATTTGGCACTCTTTCTACCAGCGTTACTCGGCGTTGATTGGCTAACCTTTACTTGGGAACTACTAGTCATTGCTTTGTTGACGGTCATCATTGTTTTTGTTCTTCGTTTCTTAGCCGAAAACAAAGTTCTGGCGATCTTGATTGACCGCTTCGGCGAAAAACTAATGAAAGTTTGCTACATTTTAATTGGCTTATACGTCTTAGTTGATTCGGGCTTTCTCCTTCATGTCCTTGGGTTAGTCAAAAGTATGTTATAAGGCAGTAAAAAAGCGGCACACAGAAGTGAACCGCCTTTTTTTAATGGGTGATTAACCCTTGAAAAACCATGAGTCACCGTTCTTAGCCAGCAATTCATCGGCTTCCTTAGGACCCATCGTGTCAGAAGCATATTTGTAAAGTGGGGCCTTGTTATCAGCATAGGCCGCTGAAAGTGCGTCAACAAACTTCCAAGCAGTGGCCACACCGTGCCAGTCAGCGAAGTTTGAGCCGTTGCCGTCCATGGCGTCGTGAAGCAAACGCTCATAAGGAGCAGGCGTTTCGGCCTTTTGTTGATCGGTTGGTGCCCAGTTCAAGTTGATTAACTGCGTTGAGAAGTTATCGGAAACTTCCTTGGCGTTCATCGACATGGTGATGTGAGCATCCGGTGAGACAACGATTGAAAGAACCGTTTCTTGTGGTTCTTGCTGGCCACCAAACTTGAAGGCGCCAGCCTTGAAGACAACGTCAATCCGAGTCGTCTTAGCCGCCATGCGCTTACCAGAACGGATGTAGAAAGGCACACCTTCCCAACGTGGCGTGTTGAAGTGCAACTCACCGGCAATGTAAGTGTTGGTCTGTGAATCCTTTGGCACATCTGGCTCATCGGTGTAGGCCACGTGGCCGTCAACCGTTTGGCTGGCATCGTATTGACCACGCACGAAGTAACGGTCAGCACCCTTGGCATCGTAGATCTCAAGAGCGGAGAAAGCGGCGTTCTTGGCGTTACGAATGGCAACGTCAGAGAAGTCCTTTGGTTCTTCCATGGCTAACCAACCGATGATTTGCATCGTGTGGTTTTGGATCATGTCCAAAAGGGCACCGGCAGTATCGTAGTAGCCTGCACGTTCTTCAACGCCGAGTGTTTCGGCCAAGGTAACTTGGACGTTTTTGATGTAGTCCTTGTTCCAGGCCGTGTTCAGCATTGGGTTACCGAAACGAAGTGGGGCAATGCCCATGACTTGTTCCTTACCCATGAAGTGGTCGATTCGATAGACCTGGTCTTCGTCGAAGGCCTGCGTCAATTCGTTTTGCAATTGTTCGGCCGTTTCGTATGATGTACCGAAAGGCTTCTCAATCATAATGCGGTTGTAGCCCTTATCAGACATGAGGCCTTCGGACTTCAAGTATTGGGCAATGGTTCCAAAGAAACGAGGGGCAACGGCTAAGTAAAAGATACGGTTACCAACCACGTTGAACTTGGCGGAGGCTTCTTCGATTTGAGCTTTCAAGCCGGCATAACCAGCAGCTTCGGTTACATCAGAGGCGATGTAAGAGAAATGCTTCAAGAAGCTTTCAACTTGGTCCTTGTCCTGTCCCTTTGAGACTGACGTGCGAACCATGTCTTGGTATTCGGCGTCCGTTAACTCTTGACGAGACGTACCCACGATGGCAAAGTCGTCGACCAGGTAGCCTTTCTTGTACAAGTTGAAAACGGATGGGTACAGCAGGCGCTTGGCAAGATCACCAGTTGCACCGAAGAACGTTACTAAGGTTTGTAATTCTTTCACCATAAGATTCCCCTTTTTCTCTTTTTTTCTATCCACTACATTATAAACGATACGAAAGTAAAAATCAGGAGATATTCGTAAAAAGGCAAAAAAATGAAACCGGTTACTTTATGATAAGAAAGCTGTTATTGAAAAAGTCTCACCAATTGGTACGGCTCCCTGGTAGAATAGAAGTTAAAAGGTTTTAAGCAAGTGCTTTTTTGCAAAAAACAAGCGATACGAATGAAGAACGGCTAGGAGGCGTGCAATGACAATGAATTCAAGCAAAAAATTGAATGAAAAATGGCTGCTCTTAGCCAACCTGGCCGCCAATACGGGGCACGCGATGATTTGGCCAGTCACAACGTTGCACATGACGCTGTCACTGGGTCAGACCTTGACCATGTCGGGCTTAGTTCTTTTGGTCGCGGCATTAATGAACGTTTTGGGTTCCTTCATTGCCGGGCAACTCTTCGACCGATGGCGCCCTTATCCCGCTCTGCTGATTGCTTCGGCGATTGCTTTTTGTTCCGTTGGGACGCTCTTCTTTTATAATGGTTGGCCGATTTTTGCCATTCTAATTTGGACCGCTTCGCTCGGTTTGGGTGCTATCACGACCTTGCTCAACGCTTTTGCCACGACGGTGACCGGCAAAAACACGCGCGTGATATTCAACAACATGTACATCGTCTTGAATGTCGGCGTCGTGCTGGGTACTTTAGTCGTTGGCTACCTCTTCGACTACGGTTTTTCTTGGTTAATGTTGATCGCTTCCATTCTGTACCTGACCTTGGGCCTTGTCGTTTTGCTGTTCTTTAACGTAGACACAGAAGTGGCACCGGTTTCAACAGCTGTACAAGAGGTCGAAAACCAAACGGTTTTGTCCGATTCGCCGGAAGTCAAAGAAACCGTTGAAGCTGGTCGGCCAAAGCTCAAAATGACGGTTTTACTTGGTTGGATTGCCGCCTTTCTTCTATTAATGTATCTTTCTTACATGCTTTGGGAAACGGTCATGGCGACCTATCTTCATCGCATTGGGATTTCGACGGCACACTATGCCAATCTTTGGGTTCTGAATGGGCTGACCATCATTATTTTCCAAAAGATGATTTCCAATTGGGCCAACAAGCGAAACTACGCGATTTCCGTCATTGCGGGTGGCTTGATTTTTGCCAGCTCCTTCTTCCTGATGCTTTTTGTTAATCAGTTTTGGCAGATTGTCCTGGTCTTTGAGCTGTTGACGGTTGGTGAGATGCTGGCGTCACCACAGGTTCCGGCCTGGGTCGCACAAGTAACACCTAAAAAAGTCTCTGGGCAAGCCCAGGGCTTTGTCGGCATGATGATTTCGCTTGGCCGAATGTTAGGGCCGGTGTATGGTGGTCTGATGCTTGATCATGGCTGGTTTGCCGGGCTCTTCTTTTCGGTTTTTGCGGCCATGGTGCTGGTCAATATTGGCCTGTATTGGGCATCGATGAAAACGAAGAAAACGAACGAATTAAAGGGGTAATCGCTTGATTACCAGATAGTGGAATTAAAATGAAAACATTAAATCGAACATTCTCAACCCTTCTTCTTTTAGGAGTAGTGGTGATTTTAGCTGGGGGCATTATTGGCCTTGGCCTGGCCCCAATCGCTCCTTTGCTTGTAGCGATTGCCTGGGTTGTCTTATTGATGCGCCTCATTGGTGTTTCCTTTAAAGACGCGCAAGCTGCCTTGATCAAGGGAATTGAGGCGGGAATTGCGCCACTCTTTCTTTTCCTTTTGATTGGTGCCATGATTGCGCTGTGGCTTGGTACCGGTGTCATCCCAACGATGATTTGGGCGGGCTTTAAGCTCATTAACCCCCAGTGGTTTTTGCCAACGGCACTTTTGACCTGTGCCCTGGTTGGCATGATGATCGGTTCTGCCTTTACCACCATGTCTACGGTTGGTGTAGCGCTCATGGGGATTGGAACAACCATTGGCTTCCATCCAGCCATGGTCGCCGGCTTTATCATTTCAGGAGCCATTTTTGGGGATAAGAGTTCCCCCTTGTCCGATTCAACGAACCTTGCGGCAGCCGTTGCGGAAGTTGATCTTTTTGCCCATTTGAAAAACCTGATGTGGACGACCATTCCGGCACTCCTGGTCAGCTTGATTTTGGCCTTTGCCTTTGGAATGACCGGTGGCCATGGTGGGAACCTCGCGGCCGAAGGGTCGAGCTTAACAAGCTTGATTCAGCCAACTTGGTGGGCGATTGTGCCGATTGTCCTCATTTTCGTGACGGCTTTGAAAAAAATCCCGGCCATTCCTTCCTTGTTATTGAACGTTGTGACCTGTTCTGCCTTTTACTTGCTTTCCGGCCACTCACTAACGACTTGGTCGAATTTGGTGGTGAATGGTTTCAAGACGAGTTCCCACAATGCAACCCTGATTGCTTTGCTGAACCGTGGGGGGATGGTCGCCATGATGGACACCATCATGCTGATCATGTTGGCCCTTGGCCTTGGTGGCCTGTTGTCCAACTTAGGCATTTTGCGAGCGGTGATGAACCCCTTGGTTTCAAAGCTCAAGTCCCAACGATCGCTTGTCTTTGCTACCCTGGTGACTGGTATTGCCACCAACTTCTTGGTGGGCGAACAGTACCTGTCAACCATGCTCCCTGGTCAGTTATTTAAGGAAGACTACAAGCGCTTTGGCCTGTCGCCTTTGGCCTTGTCCCGGGCGATGGAAGATTCCGGTGCAATTGCTAACTACTTGGTCCCATGGGGTGTTGCGGGGGCTTTTGCCAGCCAAACCTTACACGTTTCCGTCCTGGCTTTCGTTCCCTTTACCTTCTTGGCCCTGCTTTCGCCGGTCTTTTCCCTGCTTTCTGCTTTGACAGGAATTGGCTTGCGCCAAGCAAAGGAAACCGTTGCCGAAAAAGAATAAAAAATCGTGAAAAAGTCGGTGTATTTCACCGACTTTTTTCGTATGATTAGGTGTAGGGGAGAAGAGCTCTGGTGGAGGTTCTGATTCCCCTTGCGAAAAGTCGCGAAATTTAGTATATTAAATAGACGTGAGTGCAGACATTGCACGCACTCCTTGCAACCAGCCGGTTGCCAGAGACCAAAAGGAGGAAAAATCGATGACCACAGCATACGAATTAACTTATATCATTCGCCCCGACATGGAAGCCGATGCCAAGAAGGCGCTCGTAGAACGCTTTGACGGTATCTTGTCTGACAACGGTGCGAACGTTACCAAGTCAGCTGACTGGGCCGCTAACCGCCGTTTCGCTTACGAAATCGCTGGTTACCGCGAAGGTACTTACCACGTAATCGAATTCACTGCTGATTCTAACGAAGCAGCAAACGAATTCGACCGTTTGGCAAAGATCTCAGCCGACATCTTGCGTCACATGATCGTTAAAGCAGACGAAAAGTAAACCGAAATTCCACCGGGAGGAACCTAAAAGATGATTAATCGAGTAGTTTTAATTGGACGGTTAACCCGTGATGTGGAATTGCGCTATACCCAGTCTGGGGTGGCGGTAGGTTCCTTTACGATTGCCGTAAACCGGAACTTCACCAACGCCAATGGTGACCGTGAAGCTGACTTTATTAACGCCGTTATCTGGCGGAAGGCAGCGGAAAACTTTGCCAACTTTACTGGCAAGGGCGCCATGGTTGCGATCGAAGGTCGCTTGCAAACGCGTAACTACGAAAACAACGCAGGCCAACGTGTTTACGTGACGGAAGTTTCAGTCGACAACTTCTCATTGTTGGAGTCAAAGGCTGATTCAGAACGTCGTCGTGCACAAAACGGCTCCTCTGACCAGAGTCAGAGCGGTTCTTTTGCAGGAAACAACAACTACGGCTCTGCCGCAGCTGATCCATTTGCAAGTAACAGTCAAAATAACAATCAAGCTGGCAGCCAAAGTGCTAACCCATTTGCCGCCAACTCAAATTCGGAAATCGACATCTCAGATGACGATTTGCCATTCTAAAAATTCTTTTCAGAAAGGAGCATACTCATGTCAGAACAAAACGCACGTCCACAACGTCGTCGCCCACAAGGCGGCCCACGTCGTCGCCGTAAGGTTGACTACATTGCAGCCAACCACATCGAATACGTTGACTACAAGGACACGGAATTGTTGGAACGCTTCATCTCAGAACGTGGTAAGATCTTGCCACGTCGTGTGACTGGAACGTCAGCAAAGAACCAACGTAAGGTAACGGCCGCTATTAAGCGCGCCCGCATCATGGCGTTGTTGCCATTCGTCACTGAAGATTAATGGTTAAAAAAGCAGGACTGCGGTCCTGCTTTTTTTATTTCACTCATGCTCGCTTTTTGCGGCGTCAATTTCAGCTAGCAAATTATGGTAAAATAAGTCCTAGGATATAAAGATTGTTGAGGAAAACATGAAGACGTTTTTAAATATCGGGGCCTTATCCCGTTACCAACAAAATAAGACTTTTGTGATGTCAGCGGCCATGGCCACTGTTGTGACAGTGCTGTCATTGGGACTGGCCATTTTTGTTAATTGGATTTTTGGCCTTGTCTGGCTTTTGTTGTTGGTGTTAATGGCAGCTGCCCTTGTTCGCCAGCTGATTTTGGCTAGCCAGGACTCCGAATCCTATTTGGAGGAGCTGACTTATCGAGTGAAGACTGGTCAGCAAGAAGCTGTTTTGCAAATGCCGGTCGGTATTATTTTGTTTGGCGACCAGCGTGTTGTATGGGTAAACCCATACATACAAGAATTGCTTGGTGACCGTGACATCATCGGAAGTAACTTGCTTGACGATGAAGAGGGAATCAAATCAGCGATTGAAAACGATGGCGAATCAACCATTCACTGGTTGGACCGCTCCTTTACGATTGACTATCAAAAAGACCTGGGTGCTTTGTACCTGTTGGATACAACCGAAAACGTCGCCCTTGAAAAGAACTTAGCCGACCACCGGTTAGTGACGGGAATTGTTTCGGTTGATAACTACGAAGAAGTGACGGAAGGAATGCCGGATTCCGAGACGTCGAAGTTGCGAACCGAAGTGACTGAGCAGCTGACGAATTGGGCAAAAAAGTATGATTTGTACGTCCGCCGTTTATCACCGGTTTCTTATCTGCTGATGGGTTATCAGTTGGATTTGCAGCGGGCGGAAGACGACAAGTTTTCCGTCGTCAAAGCCATTCGTGAAGCCACGGCTCAGCAGAATTCGCCTCTGACTTTGTCAATGGGGATTGCCTATGGTGAAAAAGACATTAACTCCCTGGTTCAGTTGGCTCAGACGAACCTTGACCTGGCCCTTGGCCGTGGTGGTGATCAGGTTGTGGTGAAAGCCGAAGATGCACCGGCTCGTTTCTACGGTGGAACGACGAATCCGATGGAAAAGCGGACCCGTGTCCGGGCTCGTGTGATTTCGCAGACGATTGCCGAATTAATGGACCAGGCGGACCAAATTTTCGTGGTTGGCCACAAAATGCCTGACTTGGATGCCGTCGGTTCAGCGATGGGCCTTTGGCGTTTTGCACAAACGCGTGAAAAGAAAGCCTTTGTCGTTGTCGATGAAGAACACATCTTCTCCGATATCCAATCGCTTCTTCGGGCCGTTCGAAACACGGATCCAGAAGATGCGCAACCGGGTGTTAACCTGGGCGCTTCGGTTATTTCTGAAAAAGATGCGCTCGAACGCGCAACGGATCAATCGCTCTTGATTTTGGTTGACCACGCCAAGGAACAATTGACCGGAGCACCAGAACTTTTGCATGATCTTTCAAACCGTTTGGTGGTCATTGACCATCACCGATTAGCAGAAGACGGCTTGTCAGAAAAGCCAATGCTAACTTATATCGAGCCTTATGCTTCATCAACTTCTGAATTAGTGACGGAATTGTTGCAGTATCAAAACCAAAAGGGTGCGCCAATTACTCGTTTGGAAGCCACAGCCATGTTGGGTGGTATCCAGGTCGATACAAAGAACTTTGTTCTTCGTACGGGATCTCGAACCTTTGATGCGGCTTCCTACCTACGTGCCAATGGGGCCGATAACGAATTGATTCAATCCTTCTTGAAGGAGAAGTTTGCCGACTTTAAGGCCCGTGCCGAATTGATTTCACAAGCTGAAATCCGGGAGGACGCGGCTATTTCGGTTGGGGATAATGAGACGATTTATCCTGGTGTTATTACGGCTCAGGCCGCTGATGAATTGCTTCAAATTGAAGGCGTCAAAGCCTCCTTTGTTTTGACAAAGCGCCAAGATGGACGTGTTGGCATTTCGGCCCGTTCCAATGGTGACTTTAACGTGCAGACGGTCATGGAAGACTTGGGCGGTGGCGGTCACTTGTCCAATGCGGCCACTCAAATGACGGACACGACGACAAAGGAAGCCTACGATCAGTTGATTCAAGCAATTGAAGGACAAGAAGCCGAAGAAGCGTCGATTTAAGTTATAATAGAAGAAAGGACTCGGGACCTCGTCCCCAAAAGGAGGCAGAAATGAAAGTTGTATTTTTGGAAGATGTAAAGGGTCGCGGTAAGAAGGGCGAAGTCAAGGAAGTACCCGATGGCTACGCCAATAACTTCTTAATTAAAAACAAGAAGGCGGAACCTGCAACGGGCAAGAATCTCGGTGCGGTGAAGGGTCGCCAAAAGGCCGAGGAAAAGCAGGCTGCCGCTGAGTTAGCAGCTGCTGAAGAACTGAAGGCCCTGCTTGAAAAC
Source organism: Fructobacillus parabroussonetiae (assembly GCF_018437265.1). Taxonomy (GTDB): domain Bacteria; phylum Bacillota; class Bacilli; order Lactobacillales; family Lactobacillaceae; genus Fructobacillus; species Fructobacillus parabroussonetiae. Next base: position 42,907 of record NZ_JAAMFL010000002.1, read on the forward strand.
GAAAAAACCATCGTCACCATTCCTGGAAAAGCCGGAACGGACGGTCGTCTTTTCGGTGCCGTTTCGTCAAAGCAAATCGTGGCGGCTTTGGAAAAGCAGTACCAAGTAAAGTTGGATAAGCGGAAGTTGTTGATGAACCAACCCATTCATGCAATGGGCTTTACAACCATCCCGGTTAAATTGCACAAGAAGGTACAAGCCGATCTGCGTGTCCACGTACAAGAGGGGTAATCATGGCTGATGTTTCATTAATGGCCAACGAATACCGGCAGGCGCCCCAAGACATTGAAGCTGAAAAAGCCGTCTTTGGGGCGATTTTCTTTGATGTCAAGTCAGATGCTGCCATGGTATCGGCACAAGCCATCTTGGAGCCAAAGGACTTTTATCGGACGGCTCACCAAGAAATTTTTAAGGCCATGCAGTCATTGGTGAATGATGATCGACCAATCGATGTGCTGACCCTGCAAGATAAACTAAACGCGAACCAGCAATTGGAAAACGTCGGTGGCATTGCTTACCTGGCTGAACTGGCGGAGTCGACGGCTTCGGCAGCGAACTTAAAGCACTACGCCAACATTGTTCATGAAAAAGCCGTGCTTCGCCGCTTGATTGAAACGCTGACGAAAAACATGTCTTTGGCCTACGATGGCGGGACAGATTCGACCGAATTGCTGGAAGAAGTTTCCCGTGAAGTGGACCAATTGGCGCAAAACCGTGGCGATGATGATCTTCGACGGATCCAAGACGTGATTAAAGAGTTCCAGGAGAACTTGGATGCAGCGGCGGAAAACGATTCGGATATTGTCGGCTTAGCGACCGGTTATCCGGAACTCGATAAGTTAACCCACGGCTTTCGTGAAGATCAAATGATTGTGATTGGTGCCCGTCCGGCCGTTGGTAAAACGGCCTTTGTCTTGAACGTGGCGAAGAATGCGGCCAAGTCCGAAAAGGTGCCGGTTGTGATTTTCTCCCTTGAAATGGGAGCGGTCGACCTGGTGACGCGTTTGGTGGCGGCAGAAGGATCCATTGATTCGAACCACTTAACGACTGGTCAAATGGAACAAGACGACTGGGCTTCTATGACTGTGGCGCTTCAGTCACTTTCGAACATGAAGATCTACATGGATGATACACCGGGGATTCGAATCACCCAGATAGCGGCGAAATTACGTCAGCTTGAAAAGGATTTGTTGGCAAACATGTCCGAGGAAGAACGTGATGAAAACCCACATCCTTTGGGGATGGTCATGATTGATTACCTGGGCCTGATTGAATCTGGTAATACCGAAAGCCGTCAGCAGGCGGTTTCGGAGGTTTCTCGTTCCATTAAGAAATTGGCCAAGGAATTGCATACGCCAATTATCGCGCTGGCACAGCTTTCCCGTGGTGTTGAACAACGAACGGACAAGCGTCCTGTGTTGTCAGATTTGCGTGAATCTGGTTCGATTGAACAGGATGCCGACATCGTTGCCTTCCTTTATCGTGATGATTACTATCGCAATGAAGATGGCGAAGACGGACCGGCAGGTGCGCCGGAACCAGAACAGGATTCGGTTCCAATCGATGTGATTTTGGAAAAAAACCGTGCCGGAGCACGAGGGACCGCAACCCTCATGTTTAACAAACCGACCTTTAAGTTTGCCGACCGGGCGCCAGAATACCGTGCGGGGGGTCCTGAAAATGGTCCAATTCCACCTGCCAATCTGAATAATTCTTGGTAATAAAAAGACGTGTTGATATACGTAATCAACACGTCTTTTTTATTCTGTTAATTCTGCAAAAGAAGAACCAATCATCTTCGCCAAATCGACTGGATTGACTTTGTCAGAGCGACCGAGCTCACCGGCTGAAACGAGGAAGTAGGCTGCGTCTTTAGCGGACTGATCGAAAAAGATTGGAAAGTGTTTGTTTTGCCAAATGCCCACCGGGTTGTTGGCTCCGTGGACATAACCCGTTGTCTTTTCGAGTTCCTTCATGGGGAGCATGTGGACTTTTTTATTGCCGGAAACCGCGGCTAGCTTTTTCATGTCCAGCCGTTCGGTTAGGGGGACAACAGCCACAACTGGACCGGTTTTGTCCCCCTTTGCCGCAAGGGTCTTATAAATATCGGATTCTTGGATGCCGAGTTCTTGGAACTTGGCGGCCTTTTCTTCTTCCGTTAAGTCCAAGGCATTAATTGCCAAGGATTCATAGGGCACCTGGTGCTTGTCGAGCACTTGTTCAGGTAGTGTTTTTTTGTCTTTTTTCTTTTTTGCCATAGTGTTATTTTAGCACAGCGGTCAAGGGGTGAAGGAGCCCAAAAGAATAACTGGTCGGACCAATCTATGGTAAAATCGACCCATGGCAGAATCAAAATACGTAACGGTGCAAGCCGATATCAAATCAAAAATTTACCAGGGTGCTTATCCGGATCTAAAGTTGCCCGATGAACGGTCGATGGCCGAAGACTATGGTGTTTCGCGTTCCTCCATTAAGCGGGCGCTTAGTGTCTTAGTTCAGCAGGGGATTATCTTTAAAAAGCGCGGATCGGGGACTTTTGTCAATCCGCTTTATTTGAAAAATCAGGCGATCTTTCAACACGAGGGCTCAAACCTTGGCGTGTCGGACTCCTTTCGAATTAACGGGCAGGCACCGTCCATTGAGTTGCTCGACTTTCGTGTGATTCAGGCGAATCCGGAACAGCAATCCGCGCTTTTTTTGAACGATGGGGATTTCGTTTATGAAATTAAGCGTTTGCGAAAACTTGGCGGCGTTCCTTTTATGATCGAGTATGGGTATGTGCCGATTTCTTTGCTACCTGGATTGAAAAAAGAAAACGTCACCCAATCGATTTATGGCTACGTTGAAAAGGAAAAACAAAAAAAGGTGACCCGCTCTTTCATGACCATTATGGCGGCGCCTTCCAATGAAGAGGAACAATCGCTACTGAAGCTGAAGGCGACGGAACCGGTTGGGATCATGGAGGGGATTTTCTTCATGGACGATGGTACGCCGCTGGAATATGCGAACATGCGCTTGCATTATCAATACCTCCGCTATAACGCCTTCGTCTCGATTAGTTCGGAATAAAGCTTTTGCCGGCAGGACTTTGTTAAGTGATTAGACAAAGTCCTGCTTTTTATAATTGGAACGGTCCAATTATAAAAACAGGTGTAACCAAAATTAAGAAAGTTCGAGCCATCCGGCCATTTACCTTGAAACCCATTTAATCTGCAGATATAATAATACTTGTAAATATTTAAACCGGAGGTGTGCATCAGCACCCTTCGTGGAAAGAAAAAGGAGTACTATTTACATGGTTGATTACAACTCAAAAGAGTACTTGGAACTCGTTGACAAGTGGTGGCGTGCTACCAACTATCTGTCAGCTGGGATGATTTTTTTGAAGTCAAACCCATTGTTCTCAGTAACTAAGACGCCAATTCAAGCTGAAGACGTGAAGGTTAAGCCTATCGGGCACTGGGGAACGATCTCTGGTCAAACTTTCTTGTACGCTCACGCAAACCGTCTGATCAACAAGTATGATTTGAACATGTTCTACATCGGTGGACCAGGACACGGTGGCCAGGTAATGGTTACCAACGCCTACCTCGATGGCGAATATACGGAAGACTACCCAGAAGTTACACAAGACTTGAAGGGTATGTCAACGTTGTTCAAGCGCTTCTCATTCCCAGGTGGAATTGGTTCGCACATGACGGCCCAAACGCCAGGTTCTTTGCACGAAGGTGGCGAATTGGGTTACTCATTGTCCCACGCCTTCGGTGCTGTTTTGGATAACCCAGACCAAATCGCTTTCGCGGTTGTTGGTGATGGTGAAGCCGAAACTGGTCCATCAATGACTTCATGGCACTCAATCAAGTTCTTGAATGCTAAGAACGATGGTGCTGTATTGCCTATCTTGGACTTGAACGGATTTAAGATTTCAAACCCAACGATCTTCTCACGTATGTCAGATGAAGAAATCACGAACTTCTTCAAGGGTCTTGGCTACTCAGCTCGTTTCATCGAAAACGGCGATATCCACGACTACATGGCATATCACGAAAAGGCTGCGTCAATCTTTGACCAAGCCATCGAAGATATCCAAGCCATCCAAAAGGATGCCCGTGAAAACGGAAAGTATGAAGATGGAACGATCCCTTCATGGCCAGTGATTATTGCTCGCTTGCCAAAGGGATGGGGTGGACCTACGCACGACCAAAAGGGAATGCCAATCGAAGATTCATTCCGTGCCCACCAAGTGCCATTGCCTCTTGGCCAAAACAACTTGGAAACGTTGCCACAATTCGAAGAATGGATGAACTCATACAAGCCTGAAGAATTGTTCAACGCTGACGGTTCATTGAAGGATGAATTGAAGGCCATCGCTCCTAAGGGTGACAAGCGTATGTCTGCTAACCCTATTACGAACGGTGGACGTAAGCGCGGTGAAGATCTTAAGGATCTTGACTTGCCAGACTGGCACGAATACACGAACAACATCACTGCGGACAACCGTGGAACGATGTTGCCAGATGCCAACCACAACATGGACATGTTCACTTTGTCAACTTACCTTGAAAAGGTAATGCAAATGAACCCTAAGTCATTCCGTTTCTTCGGACCTGATGAAACGATGTCTAACCGTTTGTGGAGCTTGTTCGACACGACTAACCGTCAGTGGATGGAAGAAGTGAAGAACCCTAACGACCAATTCGAAGCCCCAGAAGGCCGTATCTTGGATGCTCAATTGTCTGAACACCAAGCTGAAGGTTGGTTGGAAGGTTATACGTTGACTGGTCGTGTTGGAATCTTCGCCTCATACGAATCATTCCTCCGCGTTGTCGACTCAATGATCACTCAGCACTTCAAGTGGTTGCGTCACGCTTCAGAACAAGCATGGCGTAATGACTACCCATCATTGAACTTGATTTCAACTTCTACTGCTTTCCAGCAGGACCACAACGGTTACACTCACCAGGATCCTGGTATGTTGACTCACTTGGCCGAAAAGAAGTCTGACTTCATCCGTCAGTACTTGCCAGCCGATGGTAACGCTACTTTGGCTGTGATGGACCGTGCGTTCTCAGAACACTCAAAGGTTAACCACATGGTTATCTCAAAGCAACCACGTCAGCAATGGTTCTCAGCTGCTGAAGCTGAAGTACTTGCTAACGAAGGTTTGGCTGTTATCGATTGGGCTTCTACTGCACCTTCTGCAAAGGTTGACATTACCTTCGCATCTGCAGGTACTGAACCTACAATCGAAACGTTGGCTGCCCTTTGGTTGGTTAACCAAGAATTCCCAGACGTTAAGTTCCGTTACGTTAACGTTGTTGAATTGCTTCGCTTGCAGAAGAAGTCAGAAGCAGCCGGCAACGACGAACGCGAATTGTCTGCTGACGAATTCAACAAGTTCTTCCAAGCTGATACACCAGTTATCTTCGGATTCCACGGATACGAAGACTTGGTTGAATCATTCTTCTTCGAACGTAAGTTCCGCGGTGATGTATACGTTCACGGTTACCGTGAAGATGGTGACATTACGACGACTTATGACATGCGTGTTTACTCACACCTTGATCGCTTCCACCAAGCTAAGGAAGCTGTCGAAGTCCTTTCAGAACGTGGCGTAATCGATCAAGCTGCTGCTGACACATTCATCTCAAAGATGGATGACATCTTGGCAAAGCACATGAAGGTTACCCGTGAAGAAGGTCGAGACATCGAAGAATTCACGAAGTGGCAATGGTCAGCTTTGAAGTAAGCTGAACACCCTTCGAAAAGGACGAGCATTGCTCGTCCTTTTTTTGTACAATCAAAGACTTTGACAAAAGGCTGCGCCTCTCTTTTGATTTTTGCTATAATAACCCTAATTGGAAAGGGACGCTATGATGAACAAAATCAAATTGATTTCAATCGATATTGACGGGACACTTTTAAACGATAACCGTGAAATTACGCCGGCCGTTAAGGCTGCCGTACAAGAGGCAAATGAACAAGGAATTTACGTCGTTATCACAACTGGACGACCAGCAACCGGCGTCAAAAATGTGATTGAGGAACTTGGCCTTGTATCAGACAATCAGTATGTGATCACACACAATGGTGGTATGGCACAATCGACTGACCATTCGAAGATGATTTATCATGAAACGCTACCTTGGTCATTGTTTAAAGAAGCAGAGGCCTTTGCACAACAACAGCAGGCTTACCTTCAAATTGAATCTGACGAATTTGCCTACACAATGGCTCGTGAACAAAATGTCTTTGTGTCTCAGGAAAACTTCGTGGTGCAATTGCCGCTCAAAGTCGTGGATTCCCTCGCCGATGTGCAGGATGTGCCCTTTGTAAAGGCCATGCTGATTGGCGAAAAGAACTTTATGGACCGCGTTCAAGAGCAAGTGCCAACTGATTTAAAGGAACAAGCGAACGTGGTGCGTTCAACACCGAATAACTTGGAATTTATGAATAAGGATGCCTCTAAGGGAGCGGCAATGCTGGCCCTCGCTGCTAAGCTGGGCATTCAAGCCGAAGAAACGATGGCCATTGGTGACCAGGAAAACGATGTGACGATGATTCGCCAAGCGGGTATTGGTGTTGCAATGGGCAATGCGGTGCCGATGATTCAAGAGGCAGCTGACGTACAAACGACAGATAACAACCATGATGGCGTGGCAAATGCGATCCGCCGTTACGCATTAAATTCGACATTTTAGATTTCAGAGGGCGCAGTGAAAAGCGTCCTCTTTTTTAATGCATTTTTGTTATAATAGAGTGGTAATCTTGCAAATGATGCTTGGAGTAAATGAATCTATGTCACAGTCAAATATTAAGCTCTTTTCGCTCTCATCCAACCACCCCTTAGCTGAAAAAGTTGCTGCTGAAGTCGGCGTGCCGCTTTCTGATATTTCAGTAAAGCGCTTTGCTGATGGTGAAGTGCAGATCAACATTGAAGAATCTGTTCGTGGTGCGAATGTCTTTGTTATCCAATCAACGTCACAACCTGTTAATGATAACTTGATGGAATTGTTGATTATGATTGACGCCTTGAAGCGTGCTTCGGCCGAACAAATCAATGTGGTTTTGCCATATTATGGTTATGCTCGCCAGGACCGTAAGGCACGTTCTCGCGAACCAATTACGGCAAAGCTTGTGGCAAACATGATTGAACGAGCAGGTGCTACTCGAGTGATGGCACTCGACCTCCACGCTGCACAAATCCAAGGGTTCTTCGATTTGCCAATGGATCACTTGCAGGGCGCACCACTTTTGGCCGATTACCTGATTGAAACAGGCATCGCCGACAAGGAAAACGCTGTTGTCGTTTCACCCGACCATGGTGGGATGACGCGTGCGCGCAATTTGAATAACATGCTTGGACTTGAAGCACCGGTTGCCGTGATCGATAAGCGCCGGCCCAAGCCAAACGTAGCCGAAGTTGGCTCGATTGTTGGTGACGTTGCTGGTAAGACGGCCATTATGGTTGATGACATGATTGATACAGCTGGAACCATTACCCAGGGCGCACAGCTTGTGCTCGAACATGGTGCCAAGGAAGTTTATGTGGCTGCTTCGCACGCCGTCTTCTCAGGTCCAGCTTTGGAACGTTTGCAAAACTCCGTTTTCACAAAAGTTATCGTGACGGATTCAATCAATTTGCCTGACTCAAAGAAGTTTGACAAGTTGGAAATAGTTTCCGTTGGCGAACTGATTGGAGAGGCCATCCGTCGAGTTTCAATGAATGAGGCGATTAGTCCATTGTTCAAGCACCGTTTCCGTCGTCGCAATCAATAAATTTAAAAAAGAACTGTCTTTTGAAATGAAAAGCAAAGGACAGGCTTACGAAAAATGTCATTTTTAAGATGGCATTTTTTTGTGAAGTTTTTCAGTAAATAAAGCAACCTTAGTCGCTAGTATGTTAGAATAACTCATGTATATTAATTTTTTTATATGGAGATGGGGTTTATGTATAAAATCTTAGTCGTCGATGACGAAAAACCAATTTCAGATATCATTAAATTCAACTTGGTTAAGGAAGGCTACGAAGTTGTAACAGCGAGTGATGGCCAGGAAGCTTTGGATATGTATCGTTCCGAAAACCCCGACCTGGTACTGCTCGATCAAATGTTGCCTGAAATTGAAGGAATCGAAGTGCTCCGTCAAATCCGTGCCAAGGATAAGACGCCGGTCATTATGGTGACGGCTAAGGATTCCGAAATTGATAAGGTCATTGGACTTGAAATGGGTGCGGATGACTATATCACAAAACCATTCTCCAATCGCGAGATGGTTGCCCGTGTAAAGGCAAACTTGCGTAACCGCCACACTTCTGGTCAAAATGATGATAGTTCACTGAACCAAGATGATATTCAACTTGGTAACTTGGTCATTCACACCAAGACTTACATGGTGACTAAGGACGGTGTTGATGTCGAATTGACACACCGTGAATTCGAATTGTTGGCCTATATGGCCCAACACATTGGCCAGGTGATGAACCGTGAAAACCTACTCCGTCAGGTTTGGGGATATGATTACTTCGGCGACGTTCGTGCTGTTGATGTAACGGTTCGACGTTTGCGTGAAAAGATTGAAGATGTGCCATCACATCCCGTTTGGTTGGGAACTCGCCGTGGTGTGGGTTACTTCCTTTCATCAGGTAAACAAGGTCAATAATTACAATTGAGGAGGACAAGGCAAAAGCCAGTCTGCGAATATGAATTTTTTTGCTAAAACTTTACAATCGATTCGCTTCCGACTGTCGCTCGTCTTTGTTCTCTTTTTTGTTGTCTTATTTGAGTCGGTTGGGATTTTCTTCGTTCACCAAATTGAGTCTTCCGATCTGGTAACTTCAGCTGACCGTCTGACAATGCCAACCTATATTCAAGGTAAAATTGTCCGTGGTTTGACGAATCCGACCGATTCGTCGGCAAAAAATGCCATGGATACTTCGGTGCGCGAATTTGACGATAAGATGATTGATAATGTTGTCGTCTTTGATATGAAGGGCAACATCGTTAGTGATCAAAACGGGTTGACGAAAACGAGTAATCGAAGTCGCCATCTGGATACGAATACACAATTAGCGTTGAAGAGTAGCTCAGCTTATCGGCGTGTTCGGACAAACGACGGCTCCAATGGTCAAGAAGTGATTGTGACGACACCTTTGAAGAACGGTAAACAAACTGTGGGTGCCGTCGTGGTCTACGGAAGCCTTCATGAGATTTATACGAATGCTCGGCGGGTGATGTGGCTCTTTATCTTAGCTGGTATTCTAACCGTCTTGGCTGCCATTTATCTTGGTTTCATTCTGTCGCGAACCGTGACGAAGCCAATTGAGCAAATCGCCAAACAGACGGCCAGAATCACGGCTGGTGACTATGCCATGGTGAACAAAATCGCAGGTTCAAATGAAATCGCGACTTTGGCACAATCCGTCAATGTCATGTCGCAAAAGATTGCCTCATCAACGGAAATGATTTCTAATGAAAAGAATCGTTTGTATTCGGTTTTGCATCACATGACGGATGGCGTTTTGTTGACGGATGCGAGAGGTCGATTAACCATCATTAACCAGGCTGCTTCGGACTATCTAAAAGTCAATGAGTACGAAGCCCTTGGGCAACCAGTCTTTGATGTCTTGGACATGCCGGAATACCAAAACATTCGTGATCTAATCAAGTCGAAGGAACCGTTTACCATGGATCTAGGGGAACGGATTATTGAAGTCCGTATTTCCATGATTAAAGACCCTTCTGGGATGATTAACGCCTTAATTTTGATTTTGCACGATGTTACCCTGCAATTGAAGACCGAAGCAGATCGGAAGAATTTCGTTTCGAATGTTTCTCACGAGCTTCGGACTCCCCTGACTTCTGTCACTTCATATGTCGAAGCCTTGGCTGACGGGGCAAAGGATAATCCAGAAACCTTGGACGCCTTTTTGTCGGTAATTCAAAACGAAACCGATCGCATGACGCGGATGGTCAGCGACCTTCTTGAGTTATCGCGTATTGATCAAGGCACGATGGAACTCAAAACGGAATTGGTGAACCTGCATGCCATGGTGAACTTCGTTTTGAACCGTTTTGACATGATTTTGAAAACAGATAACACTAAGCAAACAAAGCATCCCTTACACATTGTGCGTCACATTCTTGACGAAGAGCTTTGGGCCGATGTTGATCACGATAAGATTATGCAAGTGCTGGATAATCTATTAAACAATGCCTTTAAGTACTCACCCGATGGTGGAACAATCACGGTCGGCCTTGATAAAGTCGGTGATAAGGCCCGTGTTAGTGTCTCGGATCAGGGACTTGGTATTCCGCTTGAGGATCAAAAGCAAGTCTTTAATCGTTTCTTCCGTGTTGATAAGTCCCGTTCTCGGGCCATGGGCGGCACTGGTCTAGGCCTTGCAATTTCCAAGGAAGTGATTGAGACACTTGGTGGTAAAATATGGGTAGAATCGAAGGAGGGCGTCGGTTCGACTTTCTACTTTGAATTAGATAACGTGGATGACGACCTGCTCTCAGAAGATACTCAGTGGGACGAATAAGAATAGTATTAATTTTTGATTAATGCGAATCGGCTAAGCTTAATAGAGCAAAAAACTGGAGTGCATGATGGAAAGTAAGCTCACAAAATTAATTTTGGCTGGTGCCTTTGCCGGTCTGATCGGTGGTTCAGCTGTTTTGGCTGGTCAGGAAATCTACCAAAACTATCAGGTAACCCATTCAAAAGTATTGACGGAAGCCAACACAACCAAACAATTGACGTCATCGGATACGGCATCAACGGCCTATTCAAAAGTTGCCAACGCGGTTGTCTCGGTCGTGAACTTTAAAAAGTCCGGCTCCAACTACGAAGAATCCTCCGAAGGATCGGGTGTTGTTTATAAGAAGGCCGATGGTTCGGCTTTTATTGTGACGAACAACCACGTGATTGACGGCGCGGCGAAGATTCAGATTATCACGAATGACAACCGAACGATCGTCGCTGATTTGGTTGGTAAGGATTCGCTAACGGATTTGGCAGTATTAAAAGTCACTGATGGGGATGACCTGTCAGCTGCCTCTTTTGGCGATTCTGAAAAGATTGCGGTTGGACAAAAGGTACTCGCTATCGGATCACCATTAGGATCGGAATATGCTTCTTCTGTAACAGAAGGAATTATTTCCGCCACGAAGCGCCTGGTGAACTCGGATGATACCTCCAACACGAATTACGGTGGTTCAACAGTCATCCAAACGGATGCGGCCATTAATCCAGGTAACTCGGGTGGACCATTGATTAACTTTGCGGGGCAGATTGTTGGCATTAACTCAATGAAGTTGTCGTCATCATCTTCTGGAACCGCAGTTGAGGGGATTGGCTTTGCCATTCCGTCGGATCAGGTTGTTGACATCGTCAATAAGCTGGTAAAGTTTGGTAAAGTCACCCGTCCAGCGCTTGGTATTTCGATGATTAACCTGTCCCAGGTACCAGCCGATGAACAGAAGTCTACTTTGAAACTGCCAACGGAAGTCTCAGGTGGGGTCGTTGTCTATAAGGTGAACGCTAGCTCACCAGCCGCAAAGGCCGGCTTGAAGAAATACGATCTGATTGTGGCCATCGACGGTAAGAGCGTTTCAACGCAGGCTGACTTGCGTGAAAAGCTCTATAAGTATAAGGTTGGCGATAAGATCAAGTTAACCTACTACCGTGGTAGTGAGAAGAAGACCGTAACGGTGAAGTTGAACCAGACTTTGCAATCGTAAAGAAACGGTAATATCAAATGAAAACATCCTCAGCATGCTGCTGGGGCTGTTTTTAATTTGGTTCGCCCAGACTTTTCAAAAGTCAAGACTACTGGTTATGAATGAATTTTGCTATACTAAAAAAAGCGAAAGTTTAGGAGAAAAATCATGATTGTAATGGCAGGAACAATTGGCGCAGGCAAGACGTCCTTGACGGACCTTTTGGCTGATCACTTGGGGGCGAAGGCCTTCTATGAAAGTGTTGATAACAACCCAATTCTGCCACTTTTTTACAAGGACCCAAAGAAGTATGCCTTTCTTCTTCAGGTTTACTTTTTAAATAGTCGTTTGGACCAAATCATGGCGGCTCAAAAAGAAGAACAATCGATCATTGATCGTTCAATCTTTGAAGACGCCCTCCTTTTTAAGTTAAATGCTGATTTGGGCCGGGCCACGCATACCGAAGTGGCCATCTATAAGGACTTGGTCGATAACGTCTTAGAAGAAGTGGACGAAGAAAATCAGCTGAAGACACCGGACCTATTAATCCATGTCCGTGTCTCACTCGAGACCATGTTGAAGCGCATTGCAAAGCGTGGCCGTCCTTACGAACAGGTTGAACAAGACCCTGATCTATACCAGTACTACAAGGATTTGAACGAACGCTATGAGGAGTGGATTGGACAGTACGACCGCTCACCAAAGCTCATTATTAACGGGGACGAATTGAACTTTGTCGAAGACGCTGCCGCCCGTGAGCAGGTCTTGAAGATGATTGATGAAAAGCTGGCTGAAGTGAAAGCGAGCTAATAAAAAATGCTTAACATCTGTCAAAACAGATTGTTAAACATTTTTCTTTGAAGAGTGAATTAAGCTAGAACAGCTAACATCATCCTTTGGAAGTCATGGACGAAGCGGTCTTGGTCAACAAGAATCGCGGCCTTTGACGTTGTTTCATCCAGTAATTTCTCTGTATCACCGATGGTCCGGCCGTAATCACCGGTCACCTTGTCTGTTGTGACCTTCATGTTGAGAGGCAGGGTGTCAATATAATCGGGTTGCACAGCCACAGCAACAGCAAGCGGATCGTGCAAAGCGGCGCCACGTTTGTCAATGTCGAGGTTATAGTAGGCATCGATGTAATAATCCATGATGTCGGCGTATAGTTGCCCCTTTTGGTTACCAAGAGCACGCCATTCGGCCGTTTCCTTCTTCGTCAAGAGCGTTCGAAGGGTGACGTCCAAACCGACCATTGTTAGTTTTTCTTGTTGCTGGAAAACGGTGTTGGCTGCTTCCGGGTCTTGATTAATGTTGGCTTCTGTAAAAGGGGTCACGTTACCAGGAACCGTCAAGGCACCACCCATTAAGGTTGTCTGGCCAATCAAATGGGCGATGGCCGGATCCTTTTCAAGGGCCAGGGCCAAGTTGGTTAGAGGACCAGTTGGCAAGTAAATGAGTTCGTCTTGATATTGATGGGCCGCTTCGATCAAAAAGTCGATGCCGGATTGCGCGTCAACCTGTCGTGATGATTTGGGAACAGCTACGTCACCGACCCCGTTTTTGCCGTGAATCGTTTTTGAGACGGGCATGACGGAAAAGTCGTCAGTAGTTGTCGAGTGACGAGCACCATAGAAGACGGGAACGTCAGAAGCGCCTAAAAGGTCCAATAGATCGAGCGAGTTTTGCGCAGTGACGTCTGTCAGATTATTGCCATATGAAGCGATAATCCCGATTAGGTCAATGTCTTGGTGGCCAACTGCATAGGCCAGGGCCAAGGCATCATCGATTCCGGTATCGAGATCTAAAATCATTTTATAACGTGGCATTGAAAGTCTCCTTTGTTTCGGTACAATAAGTATAGCAAAAAAAGCGAGCGAAAAGAGCGCCTTTTTAAGAAAGTTTTGGTAAAATCCGAATGAACGATACAAACTACGAAGAAATGTACGATATTATTATCGTTGGTGCTGGGCCAGTCGGCCTTTTTGCCGGTTATTACGCCTCATTACGCGATGTTAAGGTCTTGATTGTCGAAGCGCAAGAGACATTGGGGGGGCAAGTGACGACGCTTTACCCGGATAAAAAAATCTGGGATGTTGCTGGCTTAGCCGGTGTCAGTGGTCGCCAGCTGATTGATGGTCTGGTCAAGCAGGTGCAACGCTTTAAGGTCCCTGTTTTGACGAATACGCGTGTAACGGATTTGGTAAAAAAAGACGATATCTTTACCTTGGCGTTGAACGACGGGACAGAGCACTTGCAGGCCAAAAGCGTGATTTTGGCAACGGGGAAGGGGGCCTTTGAACCAAGGCGCCTCCAAGTTGCTAACGAGAAAGCCTTGCAGTCAAAAGGGCTGGCATACATGGCGACTGATCTGTCGGTTTATGCCGGCAAGCGGGTGGCCGTTTTGGGCGGCGGCGATTCGGCTGTTGATTTAGCCAATGAACTGGCCTCCTATGCAGAAACGACCTATCTAATACACCGACGTGAAGCTTTTCGCGCAATGGAACAGTCGGTAAAAGAACTCGAGGCATCGTCTGTTATTAAAGAAACGCCTTACAAAGTCCAAGCGGTTGACGAAAACGCGGGAAAAGGTCTAACAGTCAAGCTAGTCGATCCAAAAAACGAGGCGCTTTCAAAGGACTTGGTGGTTGACGAACTGATTGTGCAATACGGCTTTAAAACGGCGGGGCAGGCCGAGCGGCATTGGACGATTGCCCTTGATTGGGATAAGGCGGGTCTTCAGGTTAAAGACCAAGTCAAAACAAAGCAGGCCGGCCTTTTTGCAATCGGTGATCTCAGCTCCTATGCTGATCATGTTGATTTGATCGCGACTGGTTTTGGGCAAGCCCCAGCAGCGGTTAATGCGGCCATTGCCTTGATTGCACCAGAAAAGGGTGGCCCCGGTCACTCCTCTTCATTACCAATTGATGATTAACTGTTAACAGCCGAAAGGGCTGTTTTTTTATTGTATTGTAAATCGCCCTAATCTGGACCTTTTGATTTTTCAAAGATGCTTAAGCAAAGGTTAAGCTTGCTTAATTAAGCGCTCCCTCTGTTCTTTCTCTGCTAATCTATAGTGGAGAAGCGCTAGATTGAAATGGAGGTTATTGTTATGGAAAATAACAAAATGAAGCAACTCAGCAAGCGCCTGATGGTCACTGCCGGAGCCACAACTTTGGCAGCCACAGGCGCTGTCCTGGGGGCAAACGTTATTGGAAACGCGCAAACGGTTTCCGCAAATGATGTTTCTGGTCAAGCGACGCAAAGTGATCAGCAAAATCATTGGTCAGCTAATTCGACTGATCATGTTCGGGCGGCCGTTAAGAGCCAAGGGGCTAAGAATTTATCCGATTACCAAGTCCAATGGGGTGATACATTGTCTGCCATTGCGGCAGCTTTTGGTACCTCAACGGATGATGCAGCCAACCAGCTTGGTTTGACTGATCACGGACTCTTGGTTGCTGGACAAAAGATGGCACAGCAAGCACCAATTATCCAAGGGTTGAAGGATGCTGGTTACTTGCAAGATGGTCAGCAAACCACGCAGGCAGATCTTGGTAATGGCGATCAAAACTTGATTGTCCTTCAGCAGGGAACACCAACGTTGGACAATGGTCAAAATGACCAGTCGACTGAACAGTCGGCGACAGTCAACAATCAGGCAGGTTCGCAATCTGGTTCAGAGGCGGCTTACCAACAAGCCTCACAGGCTGCAGCTGATAGTCAGGCCGCTTCGCAAGCAAGTTCGCAAGCTGCCTCACAGGCTGCTTCAAAGCAACAAGCCCAGTCACAGTCACAAGTGAACCAAGGACAGAGTCAAACGGCACAATCAAGTACCGCTGCTTCAACAAATGATGCAGCGACTGCTACCAACGCGGGACAAAGTGGAACGGATAACGAAGAAGGTCTGTCAACACGAATGGGGGATGACGATCAGTCAGCCAACGATTCGGTTGATACGCAAGGTTCTGTAACGCCAACCGCCTATGTTCCTGCCGCAAGCAACAATGCGAACACGAATAGCCAAAGCACGGATGCAGCGGCAACGCAAACGAACCGTGTTGATTCAAACGCTGTGATTAACTGGTTCTACAACCACATGGGTCAATTGACTTATGATATGGCTGGTTCACGTAACGGGGCGGATGGTACGGCCGATTGTTCTGGTTCAATGGTGGAAGCCATGTATGAGGCGGGTGCTTCAAAACCAGCTTACTTGTACAACACGGATTCCATGCACAGTTACTTGCAGGCGAACGGCTATCATTTGATTTCGACCAATACGCCTTGGAATGCTGAACGTGGTGACATTGTCATTTGGGGACAGCAAGGAGCCTCTGGTGGGTCAGCCGGTCACGTGCAAATTATGACGGATGCAAACAACGCCATTTCCGTTAACTATGCCCATGGTGATCAGGCTGGTGCCGCAGTTTCCGTATGGAATTACGATAACGCCTATTATTACAACCAAAAAGCAAATGGTGGAAGCTTGGCTTATTACGTCTACCGACAGTAAGAGCCCATTTCATCTAAAAGCAGTTCGAAGCAGTTGTACTTCGACTGCTTTTTTTATGTGCTTGAAAAAGTCGCTGTTGATGCAGATGTTAATTATCTTTCCTATGCATTGATGGCCTTTTTTCCGGATGATAATGGCTGCGGTTAATGACTCGAGTGTCACAGCGTTTAATCGATTTATTAAAATGAGTGCTGTTTACTTTATCCCGCAGCTACCAGTTCTTTTCTATAGAAAAAACGCGTAAAAAAAGATCCGCACTTCGGTGCGGATCTTTTTATTTGATGGTCAGTCAGGGGCTCGAACCCTGGACCCACGGATTAAGAGTCCGTTGCTCTACCAACTGAGCTAACTGACCAGTTTGTTTTAAACAACAGATATTATTGTAGCATGGGACCCTTGCCCAGGCAAGGTTTTTAGAGAAAAAACTCGAAAAATTAATCCAAATTTCCTTCAATGACCACGAGGTTTCCCTCAGAATCCTGAACGGTCAAGGCCACCTTGTGACCAAAGCGTTCCTCACGATTTAAAATGGGAACAAAGTTATTCCTGAAATGCTGCTGAAGGGTGCTTTCGTGGTCGCGAACCAGGAGCTCAAAGTCGTTTTCAGCCGGTCCATCAATAAAAAAAAGTTCCTGATGGTCAACCGCTAAACGACGTTCGCTTTGCAGGCCGACTTGTGGCAGGTCAAAGACGTCGCGCCAGAAGCGGTAAGCGCGGTTTTTATCGCTGGCGGGGATGGTTTTGTGGTTTAGTTTACGGACTTTCATCAGTCACTCCTTCTTTATCTGTTTAATAGTATAGGCCATGCGACCCGGCTTTGCTATGGAAATGGGCAGAAATGTGCTAGAATTAGGCTTATGGCATTATTAGAAGTAAGTGGGCTGTCAATGGCCTACGCAGAAAAAACCTTATACGAAAACGCAAGCTTGGAACTGCAGGCTGGTGAGCACATGGGCATTGTTGGTCAAAACGGGGCCGGCAAATCAACCTTGATCCGAATTTTAACGGGGCAAGTGCTCCCACTGTCTGGAAAAATCGAGTGGGCCAAGAACTTAAAGATCGGGTACTTAGACCAGTATGCCGAGATTCCGGCGGGGATGACCCTGGTGGACTTTTTGCACACCGCTTATCAGGATCTCTATGATAAGCAGGACAAGATGACGGCGCTCTACGAGAAGTACGCGGCTACTGCTGATGACAAGCTGCTGGAAAAGGCGGGCCGTTTCCAAGAAGAATTGGACGCCGCTGGCTTTTATGACGTGGACACCGAAATCGAGCGCGTGATTTCGGGACTGGGTCTCGAAGCAATCGGTCGTGACCGTGAATTAGAGCATATGTCTGGTGGTCAACGTGCCAAAGTCATCCTGGCGAAATTGTTGCTTGAAAACGATGACGTAATTATTTTGGATGAGCCAACCAACTACTTGGATGTTTCCCACATCGAATGGTTGGAAGGATTCTTGCAGAACTTCGAAGGCGCGGCGATGATTATTTCCCACGACTTTGACTTTTTGGACCAAGTAACCAACGCCATTGCCGACGTGTCCTTTGGAAAGATTACGAAATACCGTGGTTCCTTCCAAAAGGCCATGCGCCAAAAAGAGGAACGGGCGGATCAGCAGATTCGTGAGTATGAAAAGCAGCAGGAAGAAATCGCCAAAGCTGAAAAGTTTATTGCGAAAAACAAGGCCCGTGCGTCAACCTCTAAGCAGGCTCGTTCCCGTGAAAAGATGCTGGCTCGAATGGACAAGGTCGAGCCACCACAAGAAAACTTGAGGGCCAAGTTCGACTTTCCATATGTGAATACACAGTCAGCTGCCGCTTTGACGGTTACCAATTTGTCCGTCGGATATGACCAGCCAATTTTGGAACCGGTTTCCTTCTCGATTACGACCGAAAAGAAATTGGTCTTTGCCGGCTTTAACGGTGCTGGTAAGTCAACTTTGATCAAATCAATCCTGGGTGACATTCCAAAACTTGGTGGTACCGTTGAATTTTCACCTTCGGCCAAAGTCAATTATTTTGACCAGGATTTGGACTGGGATGATGATCAGCAAACGCCATTGCAGGCGATGCAAGATCTTTTCCCAACGATCATGCCAAAGGAACTACGCCAACGATTAGCTGGTGCAGGGATTAACGCTGAAAATGCGCAAAAACCGCTCTTCCAGCTTTCTGGAGGGGAACAGACCAAGGTTAAGTTGGCGATAATGGAGATGAAACCATCGAACTTCTTGATTCTCGATGAGCCGACAAACCATTTGGATGAAGAAACAAAGAACGCTTTGTACAAAGCCATCAAGGCCTTTCCTGGAAACGCCATCATCGTTTCCCACGAAACAGCCTTTACAAAAGACCTGGCCGATCAAACGTTGAACGTGGCCGCATTGTCTTATAAAGAAGATCCTGAAGCATAGCGCAAGAAATTGTCAAAAGAGAAAGTCTCACTTAGCAAAAGTGAGACTTTTTTTGTTTTCTTAAAATTATTTTTTCTTTAAAAACAAATGAAAAGAATGAGCAAAAACTCATTAACACCAGGGCATAAAAGCTAATATAACAATAATGTTACAGTTTTTATTAGTTATTTATTAGAAAATTATTTGAAAGTTAAAAAATTATCTGATACTATTAATTCAACATTAAAAGCGCCGGGAGGTCTAGAAAATGAAAAGATGGCAGAAGTGGACAGCAGCCGTTGTTGTTGTCGCTGCTGTGGCGGGTGGAACCAAAGCAGCCGGCTGGTGGGGGAAAAACCCTAGCTCCGATAAGAATACCTTGAACTATGCGATGCCAACGGATATCCAGACTTTGGATGTCTCAAAGGCAACGGATCAGTACTCAAACTTGATTTTGGGTAACACGGAATCGAACTTGTTGCGTGTGAACGCAAAGGGTGATGCTGCACCGGATTTGGCTAAGTCCTATCAGGTCTCAGAAGATGGCTTAACTTACACCATTCAATTGCGTTCTGGTTTGAAGTGGTCGGATGGTTCAAAGTTGACGGCGCAAGATGTTGTCTACTCATGGCAGCGAATGGTTAACCCTAAGACTGGTTCACAATACGCTTCATTGGCCTCCGGTGTGTTGAATGCTGATGATATTATGGCGGGTAAGAAGGATGTTTCTGAATTGGGCGTTTCGGCTTCTGGTAACACGGTTACCTTCAAGTTGGATCACGCAATGCCACAGTTCAAGTACCTCTTAGCTTTTGCAAACTTCGCACCGCAAAAGCAATCCTTTGTTGATAAGGAAGGCGACAAGTACGGTACGACTGCTGACAAGCAAGTTTACTCAGGTGCTTACAAGTTTGAAGGTTGGAACGGAACCAACGGTAAGTTCAAGATGGTTAAAAACGATAACTATTGGAACGCTAAGGACGTGAAGACGAAGACGGTTACTTGGCAGGTCGTGAAGAACCCCGATACGGCTTTGAAGCTTTACAAGCAAGGCAAGATCGATAGTGTCTCCATTTCAAACTCACCTGAAATGTACTCAGCTAACAAGAATAACAAGGATGTGAAGTCCACGGCGGTTGCTGCCTCAACTTATCTTGAATACAACCAAGCAACCAACGCCTTCTTGAAGAACCAAAAGATTCGTCAGGCTTTGAACTACGCGACAAACCGGACGGAATTGGCTTCACAAGCAACAGGTGGTTCTCGTGATGCCGCCCAATCACTTGTATCAAAGGGATTGACGAAGACAACCACTGGTCAAGATCTGTCAGCTTACGTCAAGCCAGGTTACACTTACGACAAGAAGAAGGCGCAAGAACTCTTCAAGGAAGGTTTGGCTGAGGTAAACCAAGGCAAGATGAAGATTACGCTTGAAACCGATGCGGAAAGCCCAATTGCTAAGAACACGGTTGATTACATCAAGCAGGCTTGGGAATCAACCTTTGGTTCAGACATTGAGGTAACGGAAAAGGTTGTGCCATTCAAGCAACGCTTGAAGGATTCACAAGCTGGTAACTTCGATGTTGTGGCAACCAACTGGAACGGGGATTACCAAGACGGTTCAACCTTCTACGACCTCTTTGCAAGCCAGGATGCCGGTTATAACAGTGGTAAGTTTAGCAACCAAGCTTACTTCGCTGCTGTCAAGAAGGCTGACACGACGGATGCAAACAACGCTTCGGCTCGTCAAGATGACTTTAAGGATGCTGAAAAGGCCTTGATGGATGATGCCAACATTAACCCACTTTACTCATGGAAGAACAGTTCACTTGTTCGTTCAAACGTAACGGGTGTTGTGCAAAACCCAGTTGGCTTAACACTTGATTTGACTTACGCACACCGTAAGTAAGAAAGAAGAGAGTCGGCGAAAGCCGACTTTCGTACATATTTGAACTAAAGGAGAGACCTTATGGCCCGCTATATATTGAAACGTGTATTGATCCTGGTTATCACTCTATGGATCGTGGTCACGGCCACCTTCTTCCTGATGCAGATCCTGCCAGGAACGCCATATAATAACCCAAAGTTGACGGCCTCGGCCATCGAACAACTGAACGCCACCTATGGATTGGATAAGCCAGTTCTTGTTCAGTACTGGGATTACCTGATTAATCTCTTGCACGGTGACATGGGGACCTCCTTCCAGTACCAGAACCAATCGGTTTCGATGCTGATTGGCCAGCGTTTGCCAATCTCGGCTCAACTGGGTGTACAGGCCTTGATTGTTGGTGTTTTGTTTGGCCTCTGGTTTGGCGCAATTTCGGCGCGACACCAAAACCAAAAGTTGGATGGCTTCTTGGGGGTTGTTTCAACTCTTGGAATTTCAACACCTTCCTTCATTTTGGCGATTGTCTTGCTCTTCGTCTTCGGTTACCAATTAAACTGGCTGCCGGTTTCTGGCTGGGGCGATTCATTCTCCCAGACAATTTTGCCAACGATTGCGCTGGCCGTTGGGCCCGCTGCCATCACAACCCGTTTTGTTCGATCCGAAATGATTGATGTCTTGCATTCGGACTACATTCAGTTGGCCCGTGCAAAGGGAATTGGTGAAGCCCAAGTGATTCAAAAGCACGCCTACCGGAACTCGATGATTCCAATTTTGACCTTGATTGGGCCGATGACGGCCAACTTGCTGACGGGTTCAACCCTGGTGGAAAACATCTTTTCCATTCCCGGAATTGGGCAGCAGTTTGTGTCATCAATTCCGACAAAGGATTATCCCGTCATCATGGGAACAACGATTATCTATGCATTGATGTTGATGGTGATGATTTTGATTACCGACATCTTGACGGCCATTGTGGATCCACGTGTCCGTTTGAATTAGGAGGAAAGTCATGGAAGCAAGTCAAGAATTTGCCTTGGTGGGGATTAAAAACGAAGCCGCCACGGAAAAAATTAACAAGCCCACACTGACTTTCTGGCAGTCGGTTTGGCACCGTTTGAAGAAGAATAAGTTGGCCGTGGTCTCTCTTTATTTCTTAGTTGCGGTGGCAGTCTTTGCCATCGGATCAACAGCCGTTGTTTCGCAAAGTGATGCGAACCAATTTAATACCAATGCGGGTGCCAAGTATAAGAGTCTGCCCCCTAAGTCCGGCCTACCTATTCCATACTGGGATGGGACCGGAACGGTGCTTGGCTCGGCTGATAAAGTCGACGTTTACGAGAAAAACGGCGTGACGCAAAACTTCCTTCTTGGAACGGATAATTTGGGCCGTTCACTTGGAAAGCGTGTCACGGTTGGTCTGCGTATTTCGCTCTTCGTTGCCTTGGCCGCAACGGCCATTGACTTGGTCTTTGGTGTTTCCTACGGATTGATTTCCGGTTGGTTCGGTGGTTGGGTTGACACCCTCATGCAGCGTATCATCGAAGTGATTTCGGCCATCCCAACTTTGGTTGTCGTGACTCTCCTGGCCATGCTTTTCGGTTCCGGAATTGGGTCCATCATCCTGGCCATCGCCCTGACAAACTGGGTGGCCATGGCCCGGCAGGTGCGAAACCAAACCTTAACCTTGAAGGAGCGTGACTTTGTTCTGGCTGCCAAGACACTTGGCGGTTCCGGACCAAAGATCGCAATTAAACACCTGGTGCCAAACATGGCCGGTACAATTATCGTGCAAGTGATGATGACGATTCCATCAGCCATCATGTTCGAAGCCGTTTTGTCAGCTATTAACCTGGGTGTGAAGGCGCCAACGGCTTCCCTTGGAACGCTGATTGCCGACGCACAGCAAATGTTGCAATACTACCCTTATCAAATTCTCATTCCAGCTACCATCTTGGTTCTGGTTTCCCTGGCCTTCATCCTCTTAGGGGATGGTTTGCGGGACGCCTTTGATCCAAAGATGTTAGACGAATAGGAGGCTTTTATGCCAGCTCCCGTTTTACAAGTTAAAAATCTATCGGTTTCCTTTCAAACCTACGCCGGTGTTGTCAAAGCCATTCGCGGGGTCGACTTTGACCTGAAGAAAGGTGAAACCTTGGCCATTGTCGGGGAATCAGGTTCTGGAAAGTCCGTTACGACAAAGACCTTGCTTGGTTTAAACGCCCAAAACGCGACAGTTTCAGAAGAAAGTCAGATTTTGCTCGGTGAGGAAAACTTGGCCGGTTATGAAGAAAGTGACTGGGACCAGGTACGTGGTGCCAAGATTGCCATGGTTTTCCAGGATCCAATGACCTCATTGGACCCAACCATGACGATTGGCAAGCAAATTGCAGAACCCATGGAAAAGCACTTGGGTATGTCAGCCAAGGAAGCTTTTGCAGCGGCCCTGGCTTTGATGAAAGACGTTGGGATTCCCGATGCTGACAAGCACATTAATGATTACCCCCACCAGTGGTCTGGTGGAATGCGCCAGCGTGCCGTTATCGCTATTGCCTTGGCGGCCGAACCGGACGTGCTGATTGCCGATGAACCAACGACGGCTTTGGATGTGACCATCCAAGCCCAAATCATTAACGTGATTAAGGCCCAGCAGAAGAAGCGGGACATGTCGGTTATCTTCATCACCCACGACTTGGGTGTTGTGGCCGACGTGGCCGACCGCGTGGCTGTTATGTACGCTGGTAAGATTGTTGAAAAGGGAACAGTCAACGAGATTTTCTACAATCCAAAGCATCCCTATACTTGGGGACTTCTCTCATCAATGCCAACGACGTCAACGGCCCTTGGTTCGCTTCATGCAATCCCAGGAACGCCACCGGATTTGTTATATCCGCCAAAGGGGGATGCCTTTGCCAACCGTAATGCCTACGCGCTAGACATTGATCATGAGAAACAACCACCGTTCTTTAAGGTTTCCGATACGCACGAAGCCGCTACTTGGTTGCTTGATGAACGGGCCCCAAAGGTGGAGCCACCGGTTGAAATTCAAAAACGCCAAGCCTTTTGGCAGGAAAACTTTGTAAAGGAGGGGTAAGCCATGCAGAATCCCGATGCAAAAAAACAAGTGGCGATTCAGAACTTGACCTTGACTTTTAACAAGGGAAAGAAAAACGAAAACAAGGCCTTGGACAACGTTTCCTTCGACATTTACGAGGGGGAAACCTTCGGCCTTGTTGGGGAATCTGGTTCGGGAAAGACGACTTTGGGTCGTTCCGTCTTGAAGCTGTACGAACCAGAGTCCGGTTCCATCACCTTTGATGGTCAAGATATCACGAAGATGAAGCGCAAGGAGCTAGGCGATTTTCGTCGTCAGGCCCAGATGATCTTTCAGGATCCGCAGGCTTCTTTGAACGGGCGCTTGACGGTTTCAAACATTTTGGGCGAAGGCCTTGATGAAGCCGGTTATCCAAAGGATAAGGAAAAGCGTCGGAAGAAAGTCTTGGAACTCCTCCACATGGTTGGCTTGAACGAGGACCATGCTTCTCGTTACCCGCACGAATTTTCCGGTGGGCAGAAGCAACGAATTGGGATTGCCCGCGCTTTGGCTGTGAAGCCAAAGTTCATCATTGCCGATGAGCCAATTTCGGCCCTTGATGTGTCCGTTCAGGCCCAGGTGGTCAACCTCCTGGCCCAATTGCAAAAGGACCACGGGTTGACTTATCTGTTCATCGCCCACGATTTAGCCATGGTCAAGTACTTGTCCGATCGAATCGGTGTTTTGCACTGGGGAAAGTTGGTCGAGTTAGGAACGGCCGAACAGGTCTATAACCACGCCCTGCACCCTTATACCAAGTCCTTGCTTTCAGCCGTTCCTGAACCAGATCCTGTTAAGGAAAAGGCCCACCGCGTTGAAACATACGATCCATCCTTTGAAAAGGATGGGCAGGAACGTGAAATGCTGGAAGTGGAACCGGGTCACTTTGTTTTGGCAACGCCAGAAGAAGTGGTCAAGTACAAGGACGCCCAACAGTAGAATGACTAGAGAAGGTATTCTTTAAACGAGTAAAAGCAGTTAAGGCAGACATTGCATCTAGCCCTAACTGCTTTTTTCCGGTAGAATAAAGACATTATGACAGACTTTAAAGAAGCATTGAAAACAAGGCGAACATTCGCCATTATTTCCCACCCCGATGCGGGTAAAACAACACTGACTGAGCAACTCCTGCTCCACGGTGGTGTCATTCGTGAAGCGGGTACGGTCAAGGGACGTGGTGCGAAGAAGATGGCCTCTTCCGATTGGATGGCCATTGAACAGCAGCGTGGTATCTCGGTTACCTCTTCCGTTTTGCAGTTTGACTATGATGGCAAGCGAATTAACATCTTGGATACCCCAGGTCACGAAGATTTCTCGGAAGATACTTACCGAACCTTGATGGCCGTTGACTCGGTTGTCATGGTTGTCGATGCCGCAAAGGGAATTGAGCCACAGACTAAGAAGCTCTTTGAAATTGTCTCAAAGCGTGGTATTCCTGTCTTTACCTTCTTTAACAAAATCGATCGTGATGCCCGGGCACCCTTGGACTTGGTCGATGAATTGGAGTCAACGCTTGGCATTCAAGCCTTTCCAATGAACTGGCCAATTGGTTCAGGACAAATTCTGCAGGGGATTTACGACCTTCGTCAAAAGGAACTGATTCCCTTCAAAAACGCTTCGGACCATCCCGAAGTGATGGAAGAAGGAATGGATGAGGTCGAACTGCTGGAAGATGCGGGAAACGACTTTGACAAAGAGGCCGTGGCCCATGGAAAGTTGACGCCGGTCTTCTTCGGCTCGGCCTTGGCCAACTTTGGGGTGACGGAGTTCTTGGAACAGTACTTGCAGTACGCACCGGAACCAGTTGCCGTTGAAACGGTCGATGACCAAGTCATGGAACCGACAAACGATCAGTTTTCCGCCTTTATCTTCAAAATTCAGGCCAACATGGACCCTCGCCACCGCGACCGAATCGCCTTTGCACGAATTGTCTCCGGTGAATTCAAGAAGGGGATGGACGTGACTTTGTCACGGACCGATAAGAAGCTGCGTTTGGCCAACGTCACGCAGTTTATGGCGGAAGAACGTGAAAACGTTCAAGATGCCGTTCCGGGTGACATCATTGGTATCTACGATACGGGAAACTTCCAGATTGGCGACACCATCTATTCTGGTAAGAAGAAGGTGACCTACCCAGATTTGCCAACCTTCACCCCGGAATTTTTTAACAAAGTCATCGCTAAGGATGTGATGAAACAAAAGTCCTACCACAAGGGGATTACCCAGTTGGTTCAGGAAGGAACAATTCAGCTTTATAAGTCTTGGAATTCCAACGAATACATTCTTGGTGCCGTTGGTCAACTGCAGTTTGAAGTGTTCAAGTTCCGAATGGAAAACGAATACAACGTGGCCATCCAATTCGAGCCAATTGGTTCCAAAGTCGCCCGCTGGGTCGACCCTGACCAGGTCAACGAAAAAATGGCCTCGTCACGAAACCTCTTGGTTAAGGATCGCTACGACCGGCCCGTCTTTCTCTTTGAAAACCAGTTCGCCATGAATTGGTTCAAAGACAAGTATCCAAACGTGGATTTGGAAGCAAAGATGTAAGCAAAACGTGAAAGGAGTTCGGTTGATGTTAACTTACTTAGTGACCGGTTCCATTTCTGGGATTGGCTTTACCAACAAGCTGAATGCAGCCATAGAGGATTTGCAGAACCAGGATCATGAAATCATCAATATTAAATATGCCCAGTCGATTCGTCGTGTTTCGGCATTGATTCTATATAAATGATGTAAAAGAAACCCCCGTGATTTGATGAACAAATCGCGGGGTTTTTAATTTCGACAAAAAATGGTGATGGCCTACTTATTTTTCTTATTGGAACGAACAGCGACTAATACAAAGATGGCGCAAAGCAATAGAATCAGGTTGAGAATGATACTCGTCATGCCGTTTTTGCCAAGGGGGCTAAAAAGGATGAGCGACTCAAGGATGACCATGGCGATTAGAAAGTAAACGATGTGTTGGTTGATGAATTCTTTCATGGCAACATCTCCTTTAAAGAATGATTCACTTTTTGCTCTTGTGTTCTGCAGACACAATCAGCACAAGAAGAACGGCGTAAGCGGCCGTGAACAAACTAACAGCAAGGCTAACGGTTGTATTTTGGACCAAGGGTGTGTATTCATTTAGTGCGGCAAGAATAATGACGACGCTTAAAAACCAGTAGAGGTGCTGGTCAATGAACCTTTTCATGTTGAAATCTCCTTTATGGGGGGTGAACGTGAAGTCAATTAATTTATTATAACATAGGCTCTCGGTGACTGAATTGCTGTGACTTTGGCATGGGAAAATGCAAAACCTGCTATAATAGGAAGCGGCGTTCTGCAAAAAAACGCCAACAATTTATGGGGTAGAAACCCGTGCGTTAAGTGCGCTGGAAACGGAATGTGGGCCAGCGACGAAACAGTTAATGTGCGGTACGGGTTTCGCATTCACCAACTAGGTGGACGCTCCTTTGAGGAGGTTCAATCATATGAACAAGACACGCACGCGTTTTTCGAGGTGGGCTTTGCCCATCTTGTCGGTCCAGCAGCTCGTCCTACTTGCTGCTTTAATTGCCCTCTCCTTTGTTTTGGGACGGGTGTCAATTACGACACAAATTCTTCGTATCTCTTTCGTTTTTCTTGCCTCATCTTTGATGGGGAAGTGGTTTGGGCCAATCTGGTCCATGCTTGTCATGGTCCTTTTGGACTTTGTTAAAACGAATTTCTTTGGTGGTGGGAACTGGTCGCCCTTTATGGCAATTGGCGTTGCCATTGCCGGCCTGATTTATGGGGCCTTTTTCTATCGGGAGAATAAGGAACAGAAGTTATCTTGGTGGACCATTGCCTTGGCCGTGCTGGCCATCACGGTCATCGTTAATCTGCTGATTAACACCGCTTCGATCATGCTTTTGTATTCAAGTAAGCATTCTTGGGCGGTTTTTAACGGGATGCTTGCGCCCCGTTTGCTAAAGTCTGTAATTTTTTACCCGATTCAGCTGTTATTAACTTATTGGGTCTTGAATAATCGAGTTGTTTTGGATCTTTCAAAACGTTTTTTCAATCAATGAATCAATAAAAAAAGCCGTTCTTTCCCTTGGAAAGAGCGGCTTTTTGCTTAGCTTTGTTTTGGAATGTCCTTGTGGGACTTGTCCATGTTTCCGTGTACAAGGGACGGAAAGATATAACGGTCGGACCAGGCGATGATCGATCCTTGGCAGAAAAAGGCAAAAGCCGTTCCGACATTCAAGGCGACCACCGTTCCGGATAAGAGCCAGCAAACCAATGAAATCATGACGCCGACCACGAAGTTGGACATTTGCGCCTTTGGAGCTGATCCGTGGAAGTATGAAAAGCGGAGAATGTTCGTCAGGTCATCAATGGGATGGAGGATGACATTGACCCGCTGGTAAATCGAAATCCCAACTCCAATGGTGCTTAGGCCAAGAACATCGATGATGACTTTGGCCCAGATGGGGTAATCAATGAAATGAAAAACCATGAAGAGGGATGTGAAAACGCCGGCCAAGAGGGAAAAAAGAACACCGAAGAGAATATTACCAAAGAAACGGCGCCAATCGAGTTTGTGGGCGAAGAAAATATTGGCTGTCGCGACTAAGACTGTGGTTAAGCCCAAAAAGAGGGCGATGGGCAAACCGGTTAGATGGGCCAAATTGGCCGCTCCGGCCGTCCAAGGTGCTGAGCCAAGGTTGGTTGAAACGGAAAGCCCGTTTCCCAAGGCATCGAGCGTTAGTGACAAAATAAAGTAAAAGAGAAATTGCTTGAAGGAAAGTTCGAAATATTGTCCATCGCTGTGGTGCATGAGCGAGTGCCTCCTAATAGATTGATTGGCCAATGCGAGGCGTCGGACGCCCCTTGATGATTACTTGAGTGAAAGTTTCACAACCCCTTCCCAGCGTGGGGTTTGGGGGAACATGTCAATTGGTTGGATGTAGTCAACGTGGTATGCGGCGTCAAGGTCGCGCAAATCCCGTGCCAAAGTCGAGGGGTTACATGAAATGTAAACAAACTTCTTTGGACGGGCCTTCAAAATGGCTTGCTTCAAGTCATCTTCAAGACCGGGACGTGGTGGATCGACCACCAGTGCCGTGGGGTGGAAGCCATCCTTGGCCCATTTTTTGAAGACGCGGTCAGCAGAGCCAACCTCGTAATGGGCGTTTTGGATATCGTTTTCCTCCGCGTTCTTCCGGGCGTCGTCAACGGCTTCGGGGATGATTTCCATTCCCCGTACTTCGGCGACTTTGTAGGCCATGGAAAGTCCTAAGGTACCCACCCCCGCGTAGGCATCGACCAGGCGATCGGATGACTGGAGGTCCAAGGCGGCCAATGCCACCTCGTAGGTCTTTTCCATTTGTTCGTAGTTCAATTGGAGAAAGGCCCTTGGGGAAAAGTTGAAAGTTAGGCCAAGGATATCCTCTTGTAGGTAGTCATTTCCCCAGAGCTTCCAAGTCTCGTCTCCCCAAATCAGAGAGGTCGAACCATCGTTTCGGTTCTGAAAAAGGCCTTGGACCTCTGGCAAAGTCTTTTGAACATCTTGGATGATCAAGTCGGCATCTGGTAGTTTGTCTTCGGTCGTGACAATGGTTGCTTGGGCGAAACCAGCCTGATTCGTTCGAACGATTAAGGTTTTTACCAGGCCCTTTTTGCTTTTTTCGTTATAAAAGGAAAGCGAATGCCGATCTAAAATCTGGCCGAGTTGGCGAATGATTCGAAGCGTTCGTGGATCCTGTGTCGCCATTTCTGGCAGATCCACGAGATCGTGGGTGCCTCGCTTATAAAGGCCAATCGTTAACTGGCCCTTTAACTTTCGAATTGGTAAGGAGGCCTTGTTTCGATAGTGAGCGGGTGTGGCCATGCCAAGGGTGTCCAACACCTTGATTTGCTCGTAATGGTTCGGTTTAAACTTCTCGAGTGCTTGGCCAATCAGATCTTTCTTGAAGGCTAATTGTGCCGGATAAGCCAGGTGGGCGAGTTCGAAACCACCGACTAAATCAGCGGCGGGATCTTCTGCTGTCACGCGATCAGGGGAAGGTTCACGAACGGTGACGGTTTTGGCTTCCAGATACTTATCCGTCACCTTCGTCACTTTGGCGGTGACCACTTCGCCGGGAAGTGCACCCGGAATGAAGGTGATTTTACGCTTGAAGTAGCCAATTCCTTCGCCGTTGATGCCCAAACGCTTAATGGTCAGTGGAAATTTTTGGCCGACTTTGACCGAAACGTCTGAAAAAGTCGGGCGCTGACCATGCCCTTGCTTTTGTCGGGTTGCTGGCCGTTTTTTGTAGGGATGATTTTTCTGATAATCTGACATAAGCTCTCCTAGTTAAGCGCCTTTAGCTGAATGGCGTAAGTGTTGTCTTTTAGTTCGTATAGTTCGTGGATGTTTTGCATCAGCAAGAGTAGCCAGGAAATCCCCATGGTCAACACAAAGATTTCAAAGGCGGTTAACGAGAAGTAGCCAACCCAGTAAAACAAGAGTGATGAAAGCAGCATGCCAGCGGCAGTACCGAGGGAAAAGAGGTTAAATTCCTTGCTGGCGTTTGGTAGCAAGAAGTGAATACTGATCATTGGCAAGCCGGTGCCAAGAATTAAGAAGTTAGCGGCGGTGTCGTGGGCAATGTGAAGCAGGCCTGGATCATTTGGTAAGGCCCCGATGGCAAAGAGGCAAAGGGCATCAAAGGTCAAAAAGGTACGCAGCAGGATGAGCCGCCAATTCTTTTTCAAGCGACTTTGGATTGGGACAAAGAGGTAGTCGATAAGGGTGGCCCACAGTAAGCCGGCAATCATCAAGGTGGCGTTAAAGGTCCAGGAAAAGTCCGCCTTGGCGGTTCCTAAAAAGGAAAAGTTGTGCTGCCACCAGAGAAGACGGGAGTTGGTGACCATGGCAACTAAGACGCCGCAAACGATGGTAATGATCAGCAAGAACATCATAAAGGTCGTTGATACTAGGGTGGCCGAGTAAATCATGACGTAGTTAACCACCGAGATAAAGAGGAAGAAAATTAAGGTGGCGGTTAAAGAATCGAAGGAAGCAGACTGGAAGAGGTAGCCAATTGCCCAAAACAAGGCAACGGTGACAAAAGCCTGAATCAAAGCAAAGGAAAAGATAAGGGTTGGCGCCAGCCGAATCGCAATCTTGCGCTTTTGAGCCGTTTGCTCTGCGCGAATCTTTTGGATGTGGGTATAGATAAAGGTCGCCATACCCGTTAATTCGCCAAGAAAAATAACCCAAGTGGCGATGGAATCCGAACCGGTTAGGGGAACGAGGGATTCTTTTTGCCAGATGGTGTAAAAGGCGAAAACGACGGTCGCTAGAATCGAAGGTATGATGAAACGCCGAATCGACAGCTGTTGGTTTTGGTTTTCCTGTGCCTTCTTACTTGGCAGGACTTTGAACGCCTGGTTGCTGACCTGAATATCAATTTGGTCCCCATCTTCTAGGTGGAGTTCCTGAACCACTCGTTCAGGGAGTTCGATTTCAAAACGTTTTTTTGACACGTGGCTACCTCTTTAATAGGAAAAAAGTGAAACGTTAACTGGACCAAGGCCCGTTAACATCAATATACCTAGTTTAAAGGATAGTGAAAAAAATAGATATAGCACACTTGTGTTATGTCACAGATGTGATATACTAAAAGTCGAGGAGGTTACAGAATGGTTAAGAATGTGACGGAAGAGGAGGACGCAAATGGTCCGATTCAATATTAAACGCTATTTGGATGATAAGTCCCTAACGATTTATCGTGTATCCAAAAATTCTGGTTACGGCTATACAACCATTCACCGGTCCTTTAACAAGGCGCAGTCCCAAGCAACGTCGATGAATATTCGCGACTTGGACGCCCTTGCCAAAGCACAGCACATTGCCATGTGGCAGGTGCTTCGTGAATTGGAAGAAGGTTATCGCCAGGCACAAGATGGCTAACCGGTTCGTAACTCCGCAGGACTTTTAAAAGGCCCAAAATAAAAAAATAACGATAAAGAAGGTAGGTAAGATTATGGCATACCAAAACGATCCTTTTAATTCAGATATGAATGATATTTTTAACAACATGATGGGCGGCCTCGGCGGCATGAATTCCGAAAACCGTCGTTACCTCATCAATGGCCGTGAAGTGAGCCCAGAAGAGTTTGCTCAATACAAGCAAACCGGGGTTTTGCCAAACGGCGCTGGCCAAGAAGGTCAGACTGCCGGTAACGGACGTGCGAGTCAACAAGCTGGCAAAGTCAAGCAAGACGGCATGTTAGCAAAGCTCGGCCGCAACTTGACGCAAGAAGCCAAGGATGGCTTGCTTGATCCAGTGATCGGACGTAACAAAGAAATCCAAGAAACGGCTGAGATTTTGTCTCGTCGTACAAAGAACAACCCAGTGTTGGTTGGGGATGCCGGTGTCGGTAAGACGGCGGTTATCGAAGGCTTGGCACAGGCCATTGTTGCCGGTGACGTCCCTGCTGCCATCCAAGACAAGCAGATTTACTCAATCGACATTTCACAGTTGGAAGCTGGCACTCAATACCGTGGTGCCTTTGAAGAAAACGTTCAAAAGCTCATTGACGAAGTCAAGAAGGCCGGAAACGTGGTGCTCTTCTTTGATGAAATCCACCAAATTCTGGGTGCTGGTTCAACTGGTGATGGCGAAGGCGGCAAGGGCTTGGCTGATATTTTGAAGCCGGCTTTGTCACGTGGTGAATTATCTTTGATTGGTGCCACCACGCAAGACGAGTACCGTAACACCATTTTGAAGAACGCGGCTTTGGCTCGTCGTTTTAACGAAGTGAAGGTGAACGCCCCATCTGCAGAGGATACCTTGAAGATTTTGAAGGGGATTGCCCCATTGTATGAAAAGCACCACAATGTGGCGTTGCCTGATGATGTGTTGAAGGCAGCCGTGGATTACTCAGTACAGTATATTCCACAGCGTTCGTTGCCTGATAAGGCCATTGATCTGATTGATATGACGGCCGCTCACTTGTCAGCAAAGAATCCGGCAACCGACAAGGTTTCCTTGGAGAAGAAGTTGGAAACTTTGCAAGCAGAACAAGACCGGGTCGTTGCTGAAGAAGACTATGAGAAGGCTCTGTCAATCAAGAACCAAATCAAAGACATTAAGCACGAATTGAAGGAAGCCAAGGAAGCCAAGAAAGTCACGGCAACGGCCAACGATGTGGCCAAGTCCGTTGAACGCTTGACGGGAATCCCTGTTTCACAGATGGGTGCTTCCGATATTGAACACTTGAAGCAAATCGACAAGCGTTTGGCTGGAAAAGTCATTGGACAAGACGAGGCCGTTAACATGGTCGCTCGTGCCATCCGTCGTAACCGTGCTGGATTTGACGAAGGAAACCGTCCGATCGGATCATTCCTTTTCGTTGGACCAACCGGTGTTGGTAAGACAGAATTGGCAAAGCAATTGGCCAAGGACCTCTTCGGAACCAAGGAATCCATCATCCGTTTGGATATGTCTGAATACTCAGACCAAACGGCGGTATCAAAGTTGATTGGTGCCACGGCCGGATACGTCGGCTATGACGACAACGCCCACACCTTGACTGAAAAAGTTCGTCGTAACCCATACTCCATCGTTCTCTTGGATGAAATTGAAAAGGCTAACCCACAAGTTTTGACTTTGCTCTTGCAGGTCTTAGACGATGGTCGTTTGACAGATGGTCAAGGAAACGTGGTTAACTTCAAGAACACCGTCGTTATTGCTACTTCGAATGCCGGCTTCGGTAACAAGGAAGTTGAAAAGGGCGATTTGATGGACCGCTTGTCACACTTCTTCCGTCCAGAATTCCTGAACCGTTTCAACGGTGTGGTTGAATTCTCCGCCTTGACGAAGCATGACTTGAAGCAAATCGTCAACTTGATGTTGGATGACGTCAACAAGACGTTGGCTAAGAAGGATTTGACTTTGACAATCTCTGACGAAGTCAAAGAACACTTGATTGACGATGGTTATGATGAAGCACTCGGTGCACGGCCATTGCGTCGCGTCATTGAACAGCAGATTCGTGACCAAGTTACGGACTTCTACTTGGACAACCCCGACAAGAAGGCGTTGTCTGCTGACATGGTCGATGGCAAGGTTGTTATCTCAGCCATCTAAGAAAAGAAGGCAAAGAAGTAAGATTTGTCTAGAAATTAAAACAGCTCCCAGGCTGATGGCCTGGGGGCTGTTTTTTTGTTGGGTTTATTTCTTGTGTACTTTCACTTTTTTAAAGAAATCTTTTCCAAAAAGTTTTTTCATTAATCTTCTATATCGAAGCCATCGAACAAACTTAGGAGGATAAATTCTGTAAGACTCAATCAATACAAGGAGAGCAAAAATTAAGCTAATTACTGACATAATAAAGGATATATCTGACATGGTTATGCTCATTGCGACACTCCCTAATATAAATCCTCATAAAGATCATCGGTTAGCTCCTGGGAACATGTAACAAATTTGACACGTTCTCGAATACCGTCATAGCCGATTTTATCAATCATGTTGTCAATGAAACCATGCCAAAAGGAAGTACCGATAACGTAGACGGAATCTGGAAAACAAATCGTAATCTCTTCTTGCCATTCTTCTTCTGACAAGATGGCGGCAACCTGCTCCTTATAGGTCCTTTTTCCTAATTTGTCACCAGCTAAAGCTCGTGTGAATGGATACTTGAATTCAAGGTTGATAGTTGTATTCATGTAAGTTACCTGGACTTTCTGTTAAAAATCGTGTCTATATGATCGTTTGGTAGATCATGTAGGAGGGTTGTGTAGATTTTTTTGAATGCTTTGTTGATTTCAGTGTTGGTTACGGTGAATTTGGGTGCATTGTACTATGACTGATTGCGAAGTCAATCTTTGATAGTGAGTGGAGGATCTTTCTATGAATATGTGGATGAGCATATTGAAAATACTGAATATCGATGCGGAATTGCCTAAGGTGCCTAGAAAAAATTTGATTTGCTCGAAGTGTATTCTTTGCATTTCGGTATTCTTCAAAAGCTCTCGGTAGCTTATTAGTCAGATGATCCGCATAGATTGGGCGGGATATCTCGATTTCTTGATTGGTTTTGCTTCTTCTTTCCACCAGCAAAAAACTATAGAAGGATACAAGTAAAGCCATAATTGAAATGAGCTGTTCTGGCAGTTTATCAATCATGATAATCTCCTTTCTTTTGAACTTTCTTCTTTCTGCCCAAAGTATAACGGAAAAATATGCCGAAATTATATCGAAAAGTCGTACGACAAATAGGACTATAATTCGTATTTATAATAGAGAAAGAAGGCACTCTTTTCTGAAAATAAAAAATACCAACTTTTTTCAAAGTTGGTATAAGTAACAGTTATTAAACTATTCTTTAGGATATTTCCGATCTAAAAAGCGACCAAGGACATCGATAAGGTAACCGACCAGACATGCTATGAGGAGGAAAATCAAGAAAGTGTACCAGTTGTCGTAAAGAGAAATGTTGAAAATATCGATGGCGGGCATAAGGATTGCAAACCATATTACGAGTAAAGTGATAACGACTGCTCGAACGACTGGACGGTATTCAGAAGGCTTTTTGCGCTTTATACCGCGTTTTTCTCTCCAAAAAGACAGTAAAGCAGTTGCGAGTAAGACGATGCCCACGTAAAGGTTTGAGAGATTTTGATAAAATGATTGATTAATACCGTGGTATCTTTGAACATCTGACCAGAGCAAATAGATGCTAAACAATAGATACAAGACATATAGAAGCATTTGATATTTGATTTGATTTAGCTCTTTTCGGGAAATCAACATCAGAATAGTTAACACAATGAGTGATGTAAACATTGCACTTGGGAACATTTGAACCTCTCTTCCATTCTCTCTAAATTAGAATATATACCCAGTAGATTATCATACCCCCCCAGAAAATCAAAAGATTCACAAAGGAAAAGTCGTCCGAATTGATTCGGGCGACTTTGATATAGCGATTTATTTCTTGAGGACACCGATTGTGCCAAATACTGCAATGGCTAGCATTAGGCTTCCGCTTCCGTCGATGTGGTAATGAAAATTTCTTTTGCTTATCCTTCGATGCGGCGGAAGAGGACGAGCGTTCTTGCAAATTCTGAGGACTGGGCGAAGCTATCGCCGTATTGAGCGGAAAGGTTGACAATCTCTAGGCTGTTTTCCTTTGCGTACTCGTTGATTTGAGTTTCTAAATCAACGAACTTGCTTGATGAAAGCAGGGCATTTTTCTTTTTGACAACCAGGGTTTCAAATTCTTTTACAAATGTTTGCATGGGGACTCCTTTTTTCTTCGGGGTGCGTGCTAGATTGAGCAGGAATTGGCCTCTGGGCTATCTTGAACGGCAACGTCTGCATACTTTTCTTCAAAACGCCGGAATAGCACGGCGGCATAGCGGCAGTCGGGTCGGACTTTTGCACCTTTCGAGCGGGCAAAGTCGCAAACGGCATCGACCAAGTCTTGGGCGATCGTTTGGCCACGGAAGGCGGGCTCGACAAAGGTTTTGGTCAACGCAAGAACCCTTTGGTCCTCAGTCGGCAGAAACACAGCCTCGCCAATCACCTGTCCGTTTACTTCGTAAATGAAACGATTACCCTTTTGTTGAATTGCCATCGCTTCCTCCTTTTTGAAAAGCCAATGATGACGTATAATAATACTATCTAATTCTATGTGAAACAAAGGGGATGTGCAATGGCGACACGTGGCTTTGAAATTGTAACAAAATACGAAGAGGCGGGCTTGAACCTGCCAAAGCGCTCGACAGAGCAGGCTGCTGGATACGACTTTGAAGCAGCCGAAGACAAGGTGATTCCTGCCCGTGGTCTGCAAGAATCCATGAAGCCAGTGCTGGTTTCAACTGGAATCAAAGCCTACATGCAAGAGGGGGAATACCTGCAATTGGTTTCCCGTTCGTCTGGTCCGATCAAGAAAAAGTTGGTGATGCCAAACGGCGTCGGTGTTGTTGATGCGGACTATTACAACAATGAAAAGAACGAGGGCGAAATCTTCTTCCAGTTCTTGAACTTCGGAGATGAAGACTTGCAAATCAAGAAGGGTGATCGGATTGGCCAGGGGCTCTTTTTACCATTCTTGTTAGCTGATCAAGACGGCGATGCCATCAAGACGATTCGTTCCGGTGGCTTTGGCTCAACCGGGGAGGCCTAATTGTGGCCAAGACGAAAACACAATTTATTTGCTCCAACTGTGACTTTATTTCGGCCCGCTACTTAGGCCGCTGCCCAAACTGTGGGGAGTGGGGAACCTTTATTGAAGAACAGATTCAGCCGGAAACTCAGTCCCGAAAATCCCGTGTTGGCCTAGATGGTAAGACAGCCAAGGTTGAAAAGATCAACCAGGTCTCTCTGGAAGAAACGCCGAAGGTCGCAACGGACTTGAAGGAGCTTAACCGTGTTCTTGGTGGCGGCGTTGTGGCCGGTACTTTGGTTTTGATTGGTGGCGATCCGGGAATTGGGAAATCCACCTTGCTACTTCAGGTTTCTGGTCAACTGGCCGCCCATGGCAAAGTTTTCTACGTCACGGGGGAAGAGTCGGCTACTCAGGTTAAGATGCGGGCCGACCGACTGGAGGTTGGTGGCGACGACTTTTACCTCTATCCAGAAACGGATATGGAAGCCATCAAAAAGCAGGTCGAGGAGCTGAAACCCAACTTTTTGATTATCGATTCTGTGCAGACAATGCAGGAACCTGATTTGACCTCACCGATTGGGTCTGTCGCCCAGATTCGCGAAGTTACAGCCGACCTGTTACAGATTGCTAAAACCAACAATATTTCGATCTTTATTGTCGGCCATGTGACCAAGGGTGGCGCCATTGCTGGGCCAAAGATTTTGGAACATATGGTCGACACCGTGCTCTACTTTGAAGGTGACCGGCACTATAAGTACCGGATCCTTCGAGCGGTGAAAAACCGTTTCGGGGCAACCAACGAATTGGGCATTTTTGAAATGCGTGATAAGGGGCTGTCCGAAGTGGCCAACCCTTCTGAAATCTTCCTAGAAGAGCGGTTGGCCGGTGCCACTGGCTCGGCCATTGTGGCAACGTTGGAGGGCGAACGGCCCATCTTAGTAGAACTACAGGCCCTGGTGACCCCTTCGGTTTTTGGTAATGCGCAGCGAACAGCGACCGGATTGGACCGCAACCGGGTATCCTTAATCATGGCTGTTTTGGAAAAGCGGGCGAACCTGCTTTTGCAAAACCAGGATGCCTATTTGAAGGCGGCTGGTGGCGTCAAGTTGGACGAACCAGCCATTGATTTGGCGATTGCGGTCGCCATTGCCTCTTCTTATCAAGATAAGGAATCACCAGCCTCGGATGTCTTCATTGGCGAACTCGGCCTGACGGGTGAAATCCGCTCTGTTTCGGACTTGGAAGGACGCTTGAAAGAAGCGCGCAAACTCGGCTTTGCTCGGGCTGTCGTGCCAAAGAACAACTTGGCCGGCATGAAAATACCAGAGGGGCTAGAAGTGATTGGTGTTGCCACCATCAAGGAAGCATTGAAGCTGGCCTTGGGTTAAGGAAGTCCTTAAATCGAGAGAAGCCTGAAAGAACTGGCACTTTGTTGTATACTAATTAATAGAAATTTTTCAGCTAAGCTGACTGAGGAGAACAGAATTCATGACTGACGACTTTCGTGTCCGCTACGCCCCATCACCAACGGGCTACCTACATATTGGAAACGCCCGCACGGCTTTGTTTAACTGGCTTTTTGCAAGACATTACAACGGGACTTTTGTCATCCGTATCGAAGATACTGACGCTGCCCGTAACATTGCCGATGGGGAAAAGTCGCAATTGGACAACCTGAAGTGGTTGGGCCTCGATTGGGACGAATCACCAGAAAATCCTGGTGAATACGGTCCTTACCGTCAATCCGAACGAAACGAACAGGGGATTTACCAACCCTTTATCGACGATTTGTTGAAGCGTGGCTTGGCCTACAAGTCATACAAGACGTCGGAACAATTAAAGTCTGAGCGTGAAGCGCAACAGGCGGCAAAGCAAGCCCCCCACTACGTCTATGAGTATGAAGGGATGTCTCAAGAAGAACGCGAAGCAGCCTACGAAAAGTACGAAGCGCAAGGCTTGAAGCCGGTTGTTCGCATTCGCGTGCCAGAAGACAAGATGTACGAATGGGATGACATCGTCAAGGGACACATTTCCATCGGTGGAAAAGAAGTCGGTGGTGACTGGGTGATCCAAAAGGCTGATGGTATGCCAACCTACAACTTTGCCGTTGTGATTGATGACCACTTGATGAAGATTTCCCATGTTTTGCGTGGGGATGACCACGTGTCAAACACGCCAAAGCAAATGATGGTTTACGACGCCTTTGGCTGGGATATTCCAAAGTTTGGCCACATGGCCTTGATCATTAACGCGGCAACCGGTAAAAAGTTGTCAAAGCGTGACAATGATATTCTTCAATTCGTTGAACAATACCGCGAATTGGGCTACCAACCAGAAGCTCTGGATAACTTTATTGGCTTGTTGGGCTGGTCACCAAAGGGTGAAGATGAAATCTTCTCCCTTGAAGAATTCAAGAACATGTTTGATGAACACCGTTTGTCAAAGGCCAACGCGAAGTTCGACCAGAAGAAGCTGGAATGGATTAATAACCAGTGGATTCGCCGTGACAAAGACCGTATCATGCCACAGCTGATTGAAGAATTGGTGAAGGCCGGCTTGATTTCAGAAGCTGATGCCAAAGTCAAGCACGATTGGTTGGTTGAAGCGATTAATGTGGCGGGTGTTGATGGTATTTCATACACGCGTCAAATCGTCGACTTGATGCGCGAACCATTCTTCCAATTGGGCGACATTACGGATGAAATGGTCGAGTATTTGACTTCAGAAGCTGGTCGCAAGGTCTTTGCTGCCTGGGAAGAAGCTTATGAAGCCTTACCAGAAGATGCTGACGCCGATGCTTACATGAAGACGATTCGAGCAATTCAAAACAACCTTGAAATTAAGGGCCGCGAACTTTGGAACCCAATCCGAATTGCGACAACCCACCAAATTCAAGGACCAAACTTGCCAGAACTCCTTGTTCTCTTGGACAAGAAGCAGGTCTTGAAGACGATGGCAGATGTCAAAGCCAAGTACTTGGCCTAATTAAAAAGCGAGAGCCGAATGGTTCTCGCTTTTTGTTATAATAAGAAAAAACCTGAAAGAAGACGAACGAGCATGCAAACGGTCTACAACACCTACAGCCTTGAAAAAGAAAGCTTTTCGCCCATTGAAAAGGGCAAAGTGCGGATGTACCTTTGTGGACCAACGGTTTACAATTACATCCACATTGGCAATGCCCGCTCTTCCGTCGCCTTCGATACGATTCGGAAGTACTTGACCTGGCGTGGATACGACGTGACTTTCGTTTCGAATTTTACGGACCTTGGTGACAAAGTCATTGCCCAAGGCAAAAAGGAAGGGCTGACCGAAGCGGAAGTGGCCGATAAATATGCTGACGCCTTTTTGGCAGATGCGGCGGCCCTTCATATTGCACCGGCAACGGTTCGTCCAAGGGCCACCTATTATATGAAGGAAATGGTTGCCTTTGTGGAACAACTGCTGGCACAGGGACAAGCCTATGAGGTCAACGGTGATGTCTACTTTAAGACGAACCAGTTCAAAGACTATGCCGTTCTTTCCCACCAGAACATGGCCGAACTGAAGAAGAATGCCGCCGGCCGTTTAGAAGGAGAAGATCAAGAAGAAAAGCACGAAGCCACTGACTTTGCCCTTTGGAAAAGAGAAGATCGGCCAGGGGTAACGGCCTGGCCATCTCCTTGGGGACCTGGTCGGCCGGGTTGGCACTTGGAGTGCTCGGTGATGATTGATGCCTTGCTCGGTGAAACGATTGATATTCATGCGGGCGGCATCGACTTGGCCTTCCCTCACCATACGAACGAGTTGGCCCAGTCGGTTTCCTTCCATGATCGGCCCTTTGTCAATTACTGGCTGCACAACGGTTTCGTTAACGTCAATGACGAAAAAATGTCCAAGTCTCTAGGCAATTTCGTGACAATTCACGATCTATTGGCGGATGATCGAATTGATCCTCAGGGACTTCGTTACTTCCTAGTTAAGACACACTACCGCCGTCCCGTTGCCTATTCTCGCGAACGTCTCGATCAGGCGCAACAAGAAGTGGATAAAATCTACCGGACGATGCGCTCGCTTGCTAAGCAGGCGGGGTCCGAAGGTGTCGTTGATCCTCGGGTTCAGGAACAGGTCACTTTGCAAAATGAACGATTCATTGCAGCCATGGATGATGACTTTAATGTCGAAAACGCGCTAACGGTGATTTTTGAAGCTTTGACTTTGGCCAACCGATCAATGCAAGAGGGAGCGAGTGCCGCAACGGCCTTGTTGCTACAAAAGCAATTGACGGAGTGGCTGCATATTTTTGGCCTTGACGACTTTGAAGAGAAACGGGCGTTGCCGGATGGGGCGAAAGCGCTGTTGGAAAAGCGAGCAGCGGCACGTTCGGCTAAGGACTTTGAGGAATCGGATCGCCTAAGAGATGAACTGAAGACAATGGGCCTTTTGGTAAAAGATGATCGTGATGGCCAATCAGTTGAGTGGTTGTAGAATTTCCGAACAATATTAATGTCAAAGAAATAAGAAAAAGAGAAAAACGAATGTTTTTCTCTTTTTCTTATTTACAGGTCGTAAAGTACAATTAATTGTGCTTTTACAAAAAAATCATTGACCTGCCCCGGCAAAGTCAGTATACTAATTATTGTTCCTTGCGAGGGACTGACGGTGGTGAGCGAGAGTTCGTCACTGCTAAAAAACTCAAAAATAACAGTTGACCGCAAGGTGATAAGCTGCTATGATATATGAGTTGCCCAATCGGGTACGCACATTGAAAACTGAACAAAACTTTGAACAAACAAATCTGTAACGCTGACAGCTTGATGACTGTCAGAAACAAATTTGCGAAGTCAATTCGTAACAAACAATAAACGGATAGGCGTTATCGAGAGATAGCAACTAGTCAGTTTACCCCTTTTAATTGATGATGGAAGTCCATAACCGTTTGTCGTTCGTGCCCCTCTGCATAGTCGTTTAATAGTTGCTGATAATTGATTCGAGTCATTTCGCTGACTTTTAAAGCAAAGGCTTTATC
>NZ_JAAMFL010000003.1 GCF_018437265.1 Fructobacillus parabroussonetiae
TCATACCTATGAATCGAACCTAGTGATGTAAAAAAAGTGTCTAACTTATTGACATACGAGCACTACTTTGATGATCGAAGTACGGCCCGGCAGGTCATGGCAGTCGAACCAAGCAACTTAGGTGTTCTAGACCTATCCATTCCGGGAGTTGCAGGTAACAGTAGCCCCAGACACGATGAATTGTAAGTAAAAAAGCAGCCATTTGATATGAGCCCTAGAATTAGGTCATATTAATTGGCTGCTTTTTATTGTCCGAAAACGGGTTTTAGATTTTGTTTGAAACTGCCGTCGGGGTCGTTGACGAATTTGGCATAGGCTGACCAGTAGGCATCTTCAATCAGAAGTGGCTCGACGAGCTCTTTTGGGACCGCTTCTTTTGGAATGCGGCCGTCCGGACTTCTTTTCCCTTTATAAGTTTTGGCAAAGTCGCCGAAGCGCTTTTCTAAAACGATGGCTTCGGGGCCAAACCAATTGTGTGGTTCAACGGTTAGAAAGGACTCGTCAAATTGGTAAGGAAGCCAGTCGGGCTGATCGACTGCCACGCGCAGTGGGTGGACGAGTCGTTGTAGTTGCACCTGTCCAATGGCGATGTCGGCAACGGCGGCTGCCATCGCAGAGGGAAGGCCCTTTTCCGTGTTCTCATTGGCCACGAGCAGGAAGGTTCCCTGAATGCTTGGGTCAACCTGAACTTCTTGGCCGACAAGGACTTTGACAAGTGCTTTTGCTGGTAGATTGATTGCTTTCATGTTTAATATTCTAATCTTGGAGGCCGATAAATTCAAACTTTTCGACGTCAAAGAGTCCTTGGTCGGTTATTTTTAAGCTTGGAATGACTGGCAGTGCCATAAAGGAAAGCGTTAAGAAGGGGTCGAAAGGCAGAGAAGAAATTTCAGCAAATGCTTGGTTGAGGGCTTCTTGTTCGCTGATCAGTGCTTCGTAGGATTTGTCCGACATGAGTCCGCCAATGGGCAGGGGAAGCGCTGTTACCTTGCCCTTGTTGACGACGACCTGACCACCGCCCAAGTCTTTTAAAGTAGCGACAGCGATGGCCATGTCGGCGTCGTTTCGACCGGCCACAATCACGTTGTGGGAATCATGGGCGATGGTCGAGGCAATGGCCCCGTCTTTGAGCGCCAGTCCCTTGATGATGCCGATACCATGCCCGAGGTTGTGATAGCGTTCAATAACGGCGACTTTGGCATAGGTATCATCGGGAAGAAATTCACCTGCTTGATCAACCGGCACGGTCGTCATCAAGTGCTTGGTCGTGATGTGGTGAGGCTCGACTTCGATGACGTGGGCCGGCTTTTTAGGATCGACTGGTAATGAGAGGTCCTCTTCTTCGAATGTTAAGTTGATTTGTTGACCTGGAAGCCAGAGGACGGGCTCGGCTTGGTCTTGGAAGATTTTCCCGGCGACCATGGTTTGGGCGACTTTGACCTGATTGAGATCTGACAGAATCAACAGGTCCGCCGTGAAACCGGGGGCGATAGCGCCCACGTTCTCCAGGTGATGAGCCTTAGCAGCATTGAGTGAGGCCATGGTGTAGGCCTGTTCGGCGGACAGGCCGTTTTGAATGGCGAGGGCAACGTTGAAATTGATGGACCCTTCTTCTTGGATGTCCTTGGCGGATTTGTCGTCCGTGGCAAAGGAGAAATGAGCTTGGTTGGGCGCGTTCACCGCAGGCAGGAGGGCGAGTTC
This sequence comes from Fructobacillus parabroussonetiae, assembly GCF_018437265.1. Taxonomy (GTDB): domain Bacteria; phylum Bacillota; class Bacilli; order Lactobacillales; family Lactobacillaceae; genus Fructobacillus; species Fructobacillus parabroussonetiae. The sequence goes on from NZ_JAAMFL010000003.1 coordinate 1,702, forward strand.
GTCTCGTTCGACCGTTCCTTCACGAACAAAGACGTTCATGCCCGCGCTCACGCGATCGAGCGCCTCTTGAACGTTGGTCGCCTCATGGTCGGTATCAATGCCGAAGGCTCGGTACAGTGCGAGTTGTTCGGGTCCAAGACCAGCTCCGTGCCCATCGACGTGCTTGCCGGCTGCTCGTGCGTCCTGAATCTTTTGCAGCATGTCTTCTTCCTGATTTGCCACGGCTGGAAAATCCATGACCTCAGCTAGACCAGCCACTTCTGCGTGTTGGTAAAAGGGCTTTAAGGCCTCGGCGTCCAAAGTCGCACCGGCATGCTCAAAGGTTGTGGCTGGCACCGATGAGGGAAGCATGTAATGAATATGTAAGGGCGTCTTTTTAGCGGAATCCAACATGTATTGAATACCAGAAACACCGGCTACCGAAGCAATTTCGTGTGGGTCGGCAAAAATACGCGTAACCCCTTGCTTTAAGGAAAGACGACCAAATTCTGAGGGTGTTAATAAGGAGGATTCGATGTGTAGGTGCGCATCGATCAGACCGGGCACTAGGTACTGGCCACGACAGTCGATTTCTTCTGCTGCCTGATAAGCATCCGATTGTCCGACAAAGACGACACGATCATCCTTAATCCAAACCGGCGTCTCGGAAAAGGTTTGAGTAAAGACATTTAGTACGCGTCCGGAATGCAAGCAGTAATCAACGGGAATGGACATAAAGAACTCCTTTTTCTGAGTAAATTTTATTTATTTTAGCATATTTATTACTCGATTGTTCGGAAATAATTGGATAATCAGCAGGCGAAAGCAAGGAATCGTTAAGGAAACGTAAGAAAGGGCTTATTTTTGTCTATACCAATCGTAAAATTGGTCTTTTACTCTGGCTAGTAACTTGATAAAATAGCCTTGTTAGATAAATAAATTTTAATGAACCAATTTTTATATGAAAGAGAGATTCAACCATGTGCGGAATTGTTGGTGTTACTGGAGTTGGGGATGCACTACCCTATCTCTTGCAAGGATTACAGAAGCTGGAGTACCGTGGCTATGATTCAGCCGGTGTTTATTTGACGGATGCTTCAGGTAAGAACGCCTTGATTAAGGAAAAGGGCCGTGTTGCCAAGTTAGCTGAAAAGGCCAAGGCTAATGGCTTTGCCGGAACGGCCGGGATTGCCCACACCCGTTGGGCGACCCACGGAAACGTTACGGTGGAAAACGCCCACCCACAAAAGTCCGCTGACGATCGTTTCTTCCTTGTTCACAACGGCGTGATTGAAAACTATAAGGAATTAACGGAGACATACTTGCAGGGCGTTCACTTGGTATCTGAAACCGATACTGAGGTTGCTGTGCAATTGGTCGATAAGTTCTCCAAGGATGGCTTGGCAACCCCAGATGCCTTCCGAAAGATGATTTCGTTGCTCGACGGCAACTCAGCTTACGGCTTTTTGCTCGTTGATCACGAAGATCCAGAGACTTTGTACGTGGCAAAGAAGAAGTCCCCATTGCTCGTTGGCGTTTCAGAGCATGGTAACGCCGTGACCTCTGATGCGGCAGCAATGATTGATTTGACCAAGGACTTTATCGAATTGCGTGATGGCGACATGGCCATTGTCAAGCCGGATTCCGTTGTCATTTACGATGCTGCTGGCGAACGAGTGAACCGTGAACCCTTTACACTTGAAATCGATCCCGAAGACACGGATAAGGGTGCCTATCCTTATTACATGTTGAAGGAAATCGATGAGCAAGCCGTTGTGGCACGAAACATTGCGGGCCATTACTTTGATGAAGACGGCAATTTGCAAGGCATTCCTTGTGCCGTGACGGATGCGATTGAAGCTGCCGACCGACTGTACATTGTGGCGGCTGGTACTTCTTACCACGCCGGCTTGATTGGAAAGCGTTACTTCGAACAGTGGGCAAAAATCCCAACGGAAGTGCACATTGCATCGGAATTCGCTTATGATCAGCCAATGTTATCCGAGAAGCCATTCTTCATCTTCTTATCACAGTCCGGTGAAACGGCTGATTCTCGTGAAGTATTGGATAACGTGAAGAAGCAGGGTTATCCAGCCTTGACTTTGGCTAACGTGATGAACTCAACCTTAACGCGTGAAGCAGACTTTGCCTTGCCTGTCTTGGCTGGCCCTGAAATTGCCGTTGCTTCAACCAAGGCCTACACGGCCCAGGTTTTGGTCCAGGCGATCTTAGCAGCTTCACTTGGTAATCCTGGCTTTGACTTGAAGGCTGAATTGGCCAAAGTCGCCGTCGAAATCCAAGCCATTACGGATGAAAAGGAAAGCTTCAAGAAGATCGCAGAAGATGCGTTGAAGGATCAGCATTCTGCCTTTTACATTGGCCGTGGCTTAGATGCCGCCGTTGCCTTAGAAGCAGCCTTGAAGTTGAAGGAAATTTCTTACATTCAGACTGAAGGCTTTGCTGCTGGTGAATTAAAGCACGGAACGATTTCATTGATTGAAGAGGGAACGCCAGTCTTTGCTTTGCTCACACAATCAAAGACGGCTGGTTTGCTTCGCGGTGAAGTCGCACAAGTTGCTGCTCGTGGTGCTAACACCATTGTCTTTGCTTCTGAAGAATTGGCTAAGGAAGGCGATGCCTTCGTTTTGCCACAGGTTAACGAATTACTCATGCCATTATTGGCAGTTATTCCGGCCCAACTGGTGGCTTATTATGCTACTTTGGCCCGGGGATTGGACGTTGATCGTCCCCGTAACCTGGCGAAGTCCGTGACGGTTCAATAAAGAAGTTAAAAGACCTGAAAGTAGGGCTTTGATACGGATAATAAAAACCGGTGATTTTTCACCGGTTTTTTTGTTTGTCCCTTCGAATTCTGGTAAACTAATGAAGAGTATTTTTCATTTTTTAGGGGTAGTCGTTATGTCAATTTTTTCCCGGATTTTTAATGCCAAAAAGCAGGAGAACCATTCCTTAGAAGAGGGGTTTTCTGCTGGACAATATAAGATTCCACATCATTTGGCCATCATTATGGATGGCAACGGCCGCTGGGCTAAGAAACGACATTTGCCGCGGGTAGCGGGGCACAAAGAAGGAATGGAAACGGTCAAGAAGGTGACGAAGTTGGCCAATGCTGCTGGCATTAACGTACTAACGGTTTATGCCTTTTCAACCGAAAACTGGTCACGTCCAAACGATGAGGTTTCTTTCTTAATGAAGTTGCCCGTGACTTTTTTTGACACTTTTGTGCCGGAATTAATCGAACAAAACGTGCGCGTTGCCACGATTGGCGATATTGACCGGCTTCCTGAAACAACGAAGCAGGCCGTGCTGGATGCCAAAGAAAAGACGGCGCAGAACACGGGCTTGATCTTAAACTTTGCGCTTAATTACGGCGGCCAACAAGAAATCGTTGACGCGGCTCGTGAACTAGCCAGAGAGGTTGCTGCTGGTGATCGCTTGATCGAACAAATTGATCGTGACAGCTTGGCCGAACGGTTAACGACTGGTTTCTTGGGACAATATGCCAATCCCGATTTGATTGTTCGAACATCGGGTGAGGAGCGCTTGTCGAATTTCTTGCCTTACCAAGCCGCCTATTCCGAACTCTATTTTACGGATGTCTTCTGGCCGGACTTTGATAAAGCGGACTTTGAAGCTGCCCTTGCTGCCTATACAAAGCGTGATCGGCGCTTTGGTAACGTAAAAGCTTAATTTGAAAGTGAGAATTGAACAATGCAAACGCGCATTATTACGGCCATCGTGGCCCTCTTGGTCTTTGTACCACTCGTTATCATCGGTCACATGCCACTTCTTTTGCTAACCATTATCCTTGGTTGGGTAGCCATGGGGGAGATGCTTCGAATGACCAAAACGCTTCTGGTGTCCTTTGAAGCGATTCTGTCATTAACCGGTGTGGTTGCTCTGGTTTTGCCTAATCATTTTTGGATCTGGGTTTCGGATAACTGGCCAATGACGGTAGCTTCTGACACCGTTGTTTACGCCATCGCCTTCTTGTTCCTTTTGCGGACGGTTCTATCTAAAAAGTCCTTTAACATCAACGATGCCGGTGTTCTTTTCCTTTCCATGGTCTACATTGGAACTGGCTTCCATTACTTCTACATGGCCGATCAAAAGGGACTAGCCGTTTTGTTCTTCGGTATGTTGACAGTTTGGATTACGGATTCCTTTGCATACTTCTGTGGAAAAGCCTTTGGAAAGCACAAGTTAGCCCCAAGCATTTCACCGAACAAAACCTGGGAAGGTTCATTGGGTGGTTCTCTGATTGCCATCATCGTGATGTCCACGCTGTATGGCTTGACTGGCTGGTTACACCGACCAGTGCTTGAAATTGTGTTGGCCGTTGCCTTCTTGTCATTGGGTGGCCAACTGGGGGATTTGATTGAATCGTCCTTTAAGCGCTACTTTGGTGTAAAGGATTCTGGTAACATCTTGCCGGGTCATGGTGGCATTCTGGATCGCTTCGATTCCATGTTGGTGGTTATGCCATTGCTTTCCATCCTCGGTTTCTTACGTTAAGTTTTTTTTGTCAGTAAAGGAGGTCTTTCATGTCGATTACCGCGATTATTGCGTTTCTAATTGTTTTTGGCCTTCTGGTCAGCTTTCATGAGTTTGGTCACTTTATTGTCGCCAAGAAGTGCGGCGTGCTTGTCCGTGAATTTGCGATTGGCATGGGACCAAAGATCTTTGCATGGATAAAAAACGACACGGCCTACACCATTCGCTTGCTACCCGTTGGTGGTTATGTGCGCATGGCTTCGGAAGAAGACCACGATGAATTGGATCCCGGTCAGCGGCTGTTGCTACAGTTGGATGACACAGGTGCGGTTAACCGCATCGACTTGCGTGTCGACCAGGAGGAAGCGGGCTTCTTATTCCAAGTCGACCAAGCCGACTTAGTGGATCAGCTAATCCTTTCTGGCTTTCGCGTTGGTTCAGAGGACAAAACAGAGCTTGCGGTTAGCCCGCAGTCAATCATTGTGGATGACAATGGGCAAGAGGCCCGTGTAGCACCACGAGCTAGCTGGGTGGAATCGGCTTCTGCACCAAAACGAGTGGCCATTAACTTAGCTGGTCCCTTGATGAATTTTGTTCTAGCCATTGTGGCTGCTCTAACGCTGGCCTTTTCATTAAGTCAAGTGTCGGTTAATGAACCGGTGCTGGGACAAGTGGAAAAGAGTCAACCCGCTGCACAAGCCGGCCTTAAAGCAAACGATCGGATTGAATCCGTTAATGGTCAAAAGGTTGAGCACTTTACGGACTTTGCAGAACTTGTAACGGCTCAAAAGGGCCAAGTGATGACGATTCAATATCTTCGAAACAGTCGGGTCATGACGACCAAGGTACAGGCGGTCGAGACGACGGTTTCTGGTCAAAAGGCCTATCGAATTGGTGTTTTGGCCAAGGGTGAAACCGGTTTTCTGGAACGGTTGCACTATGCCTGGATGATGTGTTCCTCTTGGTTTACACAGGTCTGTAACGGGATAGTGAACCTCTTCAGTACGACTTTTTCATTGAATAAAATTGGCGGACCTGTGATGCTCGCCAAAGCCACGTCAACGGCAACAAACCAAGGCTTTTTGACCGTGTTGGCCCTGCTGGGCATGCTATCGGTCAACCTTGGCCTCGTCAATTTGCTGCCAATTCCACCGCTTGATGGTGGCAAAGTCTTCTTAGATCTCTACGAGTCGATTTTCCGTCGGCCCTTTCCAAAGGTCTTGTCGACTGGCTTGATCATGGTCGGCACCGTGGCCTTGATTGTGCTCATGGTCTTAGTCACGGCCAATGATTTGATTCACTTTTAATTGATTTAAAGGGGTTTTCCCCGTACATAGTAAATTCCCAACAGGAAAGAAGGATATTATGAAGCAGACAAAGTTGTTTATGCCAACCCTCCGTGAAGTACCAGCCGATGCTGAGGTAAAGTCGCACCAATATTTGTTAAAGGCCGGCTACATTCGCCCCGTTTCCGCTGGGGCCTTTGCTTACTTGCCATTGGCTAAGCGCGTCTTGAACAAAGTCGAAGCCATTGTCCGTGAGGAAATGGAAGCGGTCGACGCCAACGAAATGCTAGTGCCTGAAATCTTGCCAGCCGAACTGTGGCAACGTTCTGGTCGTTATGCGACTTATGGACAGGATTTGTACAAGTTTAAGAACCGTCAGGACCGGGACTTTATTTTGGGACCAACCCATGAGGAAACGTTCACGGAATTACTTGGTAATGACATTAAGTCCTATAAGAAATTGCCACTCTTGGTTTACCAAATTCAAGCGAAGTTCCGTGATGAGGGACGTCCTCGTTTCGGTCTTTTGCGGACTCGTGAATTCATTATGAAGGATGCCTATTCTTTCACGGCCGATTACGAAGGACTCGATACGATTTTTAACCAAATGGAAGCGGCTTACCGGAAGATCTTTGATCGAATCGGATTGGATTACCGTGTCATTGTTGGGGATGCTGGCGCCATGGGTGGTTCTGATTCGAAGGAATTCTCAGCCCCAGCCGCTGCCGGTGAAGATACCATTGTTTATTCGCAAGGTTCGGACTATGCAGCCAACTTGGAAATGGCCAAGGACTTTTATGAACGAGTTGATCGTTCAAACGAACCAGCCGCCGATTTGGAAAAGATTGCCACGCCAAACACGAAGACAATCGAAGCCTTGTCTGAATTGTTGCATGTACCGGCTGACCAGTTGGTCAAAACCATTCTTGTGGCTGGCCCTGAAGGGGAGTTAGCGGCCGTTGTGACAACGGGAGACTTTGAAGTGAACCTGGTGAAGGTGCAAAACTTTCTTGGTTTGCCAGAGGTGACATTGGCTGATGAAGGCCTCGTCAAAGAAAAGTTGGGCGCTTCGTTTGGCTCACTTGGACCTGTTGGCTTGCCTGAGGACGTTTCGCTCTTAGTCGATGAACGAGCAGCTGACCTCGTGAACTTTGCGGCCGGTGCCAACGAAGACGGCCAGCACTACCTGAATGTTAATTGGGGCCGTGACGTGCAATTGACAGCCGATCAAGTTGCTGATTTTCGGACGGCTAAGGAAGGTGAATTAGCGGTTGATGGAAAGGGCCAGTTAGCCTTTACAAAGGGCATTGAAATTGGGCATATCTTCAAGCTTGGAACGAAGTATTCCGCTGCCTTGGGTGCCCAAGTGCTGGATCAAAACGGTCGGGCCGTTGACATGATTATGGGAAGTTACGGGATTGGTATTTCCCGTTTGTTGGCCGCCGTTTCCGAACAAAAAGCCGACGATAAGGGCTTAGTTTGGCCCGCAGCGATTGCTCCTTATGACGTCCACATCGTTCCAATTAATTTGAAGGACGACGATCAAGCCGCCGTTGCTGCCGACTTGGAAGGGCAAGTGGCCCAAGCAGGCTTTGACAGCCTGGTTGACGACCGGAAGGAACGTGCCGGTGTGAAGTTTGCGGATGCTGACTTGATCGGTCTTCCAGTTCGCATCACGGTTGGTAAGAAGGCTGGTGAAGGGATTGTTGAAGTGACACTGCGTGAAAGCGGCGAAAACTTCGAAATGCCTGCCAGCGAAGTTGCTGACCATTTGAACGATTGGTTAAAAAAGTAAGAAGTGAAAGAAGTCGACAGAGGTCGGCTTTTTGCCTTTTAAATTAGGAAGGTCCTATGCCACTTAGTTCAAGAGAACAATTAGAAAAATTAATGACACAGGCCGAATTGCCTGATGAGCTAAAAGCCGTTTTGTCAGACGCCTCTTTGGCGGCGGTCCAGGTCAATCCGGAGGCAAAGTCTTGGCGCTTTGTCGTGGCAACGAAACGGGCGCTGTCCTTTGCCGCCTACTTGGCTTTTTACCAGGGGTTAGTCAGCAATTTCAAGCAGGTCAAGGCCGTCTATCTGACGATTCAACCTGAGGAAAAGGGCTTTGGAGAAGAAGAAATCCAGGCCTACTTCCACTTTGCTTTAAAGCAGACGGGCATGAACTACGCCTTTGTTCAACAGCTCGCCTCGGCTTCATCCGTTTCCTTAAAGGATACCAATCAGGTAACGATTCAGACGGCGGCACCGACTTTGGCTGCTGCCTTAACTGATGATGTCTTAGCGAAGCTGGCGACGATTTATGCAAGCTTTGGCCTGTCGGATCTGACTTTTACGGCTGAATTGGATGAAAATCAGCAGCAAAAGTTACAAGAAAACTTCGCCTCTCATCAGCAACAGGTTCGCCAAAACATTAATCAAGCCATTGAACGCGCCGAAAAAGCCGCACCGAAAAAGTCTGCTGAGGGTGTTGCCCTGCGACTCGGTCGGGCGATTAATCCGGATGCCGACATTACCCGACTGTCAGAAATTGACGGCGAAGAGTCACGGGTTGTCATCGAAGGTTACGTTTTTGCCGATGAAGTCCGGGTTCTCCGGTCGAAACGACAATTGTTAACGTTGAAGATTACGGATTATTCCTCATCGATTTCGGCCAAAAAGTTTTCCAATAACGAGCAAGACGAGGCTGTTTTTGAACAGTTGAAGGCGGGTTGCTGGATTAAGGCACGTGGTAATGTTCAAGAAGATACCTACGCTCGTGAACTGGTCCTAAACATCTATGATTTGCAGGTGATCGACCACCAGGATCGGCAGGAAACCTACGAGGGCGAAGAAAAGCGAATCGAACTACATGCCCATACCAACATGACGGGGATGGATGCCGTGACCGACTTTGGCAAAGTCGCCAAGCTCGCCAAAGCATGGGGACAAGAAGCCTTAACGGTGATGGATACCGGAAATGTCCAAGGTTATCCACAGGCCATCGAAGCGGCGAAGAAAAACGACTTGAAAATGATCTATGGAATGGAAGCCAACGTCGTTGAAGACGGGGATCCCATTGCTTATAACACCAAGGATCAGTCGCTTTCTGACAAGGAATTGACCTACGTCGCCTTCGATTTGGAAACGACCGGTTTGTCAGCCGTTTCCGATCGAATTATCGAATTGTCCGCTGTTAAAATGCAGATGGGCAATGTGATTGATAAGTATTCGGAGTACATCAATCCGGGCTTCCCACTGTCCGAATTCACGACCAATTTGACCTCGATTACGGATGCCATGGTGGCCAACGCCAAACCTGAAAAAGACGTCATTGATAACTTCCGAAAATGGATTCAGGGGTCGGTGTTGATTGGTCACAACGTGACCTTTGATGTGGACTTTATGAACGCCACTTATGCTCGCTATCAGGAAGGGCCAATTGAAGAGCCAGTGATTGATACGCTGCCCTTTACCCGCTGGCTATACTCAGACTATAAGTCTTATCGTTTGGGAACGTTAGCCAAGAAGTTCGGCATTGAGTTGGAGCAGGCCCACCGGGCAATTTATGATGCGGAAACAACGGGGCATCTTGGTTGGAAGCTGATTAAGGAAGCCAAGCAGCGCTATGATTTGGATAACTTAAAGCAGCTAAACGATCACATGCTGGATGGTGGCGCCTGGCGACATGGTCGACCATTCCACGCCTCCTTGTTAATCCAAAATCCAACTGGATTGAAAAACCTGTATCGTTTGGTGTCGGAATCAAACGTGTCCTACTTTAACAAAGTCCCACGCATACCTCGTTCCGTTTTAACGAAGTTTCGAGAAGGCCTCGTGATTGGCTCTGGTGATACCACGGGGGACTTGATTGTGACCTTGATTGAAAAGGGTTACGCGCAGGCAAAGAAAAAGGCCGACTTTTACGATTACATTGAAATTCAGCCACTGGCCAATTATCAACCAATGCTGGATTCCGAATTGATTGCAGGACCCAATAAGCTGAAGAAGATCTTGGCGGACATGGTCAAAATCGGCGATGAGCTGAAGAAGCCGGTTGTGGTGACCGGAGACGTGAAATACACCAATCCGGAAGATCATATCTATCGTGATATTTTGATCGGCTCCCAACCCGGTAATCCGCTAAATCGTCAGGCCTTGCCACAAGTTCATTTCAGGACCACACAGGACTTGCTGGAACAGTTCCTCTTCTTGGGCGAAGAAAAAGCGAAAGAAGTGGTGATTGATAACACCCACCGAGTAGCGGATATGCTCGAAGATATCCAACCCTTGAAAGAGGGCTCCTATCCCCCTCAGATTCCAGAAGCCGGGGAGGAGTTGCGGGAGAAGACGCTCGCGGCTGCCAAGGAGGCCTATGGTGATCCAATTCCACAAGAAATCCAAGAGCGCATTGATAAAGAGCTCAAGGCCATCATTGGAAACGGTTTCGCTCCGCACTACATGATTTCGCAACGATTAGTTGCCAAGTCCAATAAGGATGGTTATCTGGTTGGTTCCCGTGGTTCCGTTGGTTCGTCCTTTGTGGCGACAATGTCTGGAATAACCGAGGTTAATCCGCTACCACCACACTACCGGTCGGCTCACGGCGACTACTTCGAATTAGCTGATCCGAAAAAGTATGGGTCCGGATACGACTTGCCGGACAAGGAAGATCCCAATCATCCAGGCGAATTACTGATTGGGGATGGGCATAACATTCCCTTTGAAACCTTCATGGGCTTCACAGGAAATAAGGTGCCCGATATTGATTTGAACTTTTCAGGTGATTATCAGCCGATTGCCCACGATTATATGAAAGTCATGTTCGGGGTCAAGAAGGTTTTCCGTGCCGGAACCATTGCCACGGTCGCCGAAAAAACGGCTTTTGGCTATGTCAAAGCCTACGAACGCGATCACGAAAAGCATTACCGTGGTGCCGAAGTCGAACGTCTTGCTCAGGGAGTAACCGGCGTGAAGCGAACGACCGGTCAGCACCCGGGTGGTATTTTGATCGTGCCTGCCGATTACGACATTTACGACTTTACCCCTGTGCAATACCCGGCCGATGATCAGACGGCCTTGTGGCAAACGACCCACATGGATTACCATTCGATTCACGATAACCTGTTGAAAATGGATATTTTGGGTCACGATGATCCAACCATGGTTCGTACCCTAAAGGATTTATCTGGGATTGATCCACAGACGATTCCAGCAAATGATCCGGGTGTATTGAATCTCTTTACCTCGACCGAACCCTTGGGGGTAACGCCGGATCAAATCTATTCCAACACCGGAACGCTTGGCTTGCCCGAATTCGGGACTGGCTTTGTTCGAAACATGTTGGAGGATACGCAGCCGCATACTTATTCCGAGCTGCTCCAGATTTCTGGCCTTTCGCACGGAACCGACGTGTGGTTGGGCAACGCCCACGACCTGGTCGAAAACGGGACGGCAACGATTGCTACGGTGATTGGAACCCGTGATAAAATTATGACGGATTTGATTAACTGGGGATTGCCGGCGGCGGATGCCTTTAATATCATGGAAAAGGTTCGTAAGGGAAAGGGCATCACGGATGAGTACCAAGCCTTGATGCGCGAGAATAACGTTCCTGAATGGTATATTGACTCCTGCTTGAAGATTAAGTACATGTTCCCCCGTGCCCACGCGGCGGCCTATGTCTTAATGGCCCTCCGAATTGCCTACTTTAAGGTTTATTTCCCAACGGTATACTACGCGACCTACTTCACAGTTCGTGCCAACGCCTTCGATGTGGTGGCCATGGCACGTGGAAAGGAAGCGGTCAAGGCGGCAATTGCTAAGATTAAAGACCTGGGAAACGATGCGACGAAGGGGGACCAGGATCTGCAAACGGTCCTTGAAATGGCCAACGAAGCCTTGGAACGTGGGGTCTCCTTTAAGATGGTTGACCTCGAGCGTTCCGAGGCCACGGAGTGGGTCATTGATGGGCAGGAATTAATTCCGCCGTTCTCGGTTATTCCGGGACTTGGTGACAACGTGGCCAACCAAATTGTCGCCGCCAGGGCTGAAAAGCCCTTCATCTCAAAGGAAGACTTAAAAAAGCGTGGTAAAGTCTCGCAAACCATTATTGATTTCTTGACTTTGCACTCGGTTGTGTCGGACTTGCCGGATGAGAACCAACTGTCGCTCTTCGACTTTTAGGAGAAGAAGGGACTTGCTGTTTTAGCGTGACCGTCTGATAAGACGATTGTCGACCAGCAAGAAAAACGTAAAAACTAAAGGAGTGGGCGTAAGCCCAAAAACGAAATGGATAAATTTTTCAAACTAAAAGAGAACCAGACCTCGGTTAAACAAGAAGTGATTGCCGGATTGACGACTTTTGTCTCCATGGCTTACATCTTCTTCTTGAACCCACAGATTCTTTCCCAAGCGGGGATGTCACAATTGGCCGTCTTCATTGCAGCCATTGTGGTGGCAACCTTTGGGACCTTGCTGATGGGCTTGTACGCCAACGTACCGTTCGCACTGGCACCCGGTATCGGGATGCAGGCTTACTTCACTTATACCATCGTCTTTGGCTTTGGCTTTAAGTGGCAACAGGCCTTGGCCATTGTCTTTATGGTCGGTCTTTTGGACATTGTCATTACGTTGACGCACGGTCGTCAGGCAATTGTTAAAGCCATTCCAGAAGAGCTTAAGGCCGCCATTGGTGGTGGATTGGGTGTCTTTGTGACCTATATTGGTCTGAAGAACGCTGGATTCATCAACTTTGTTGTTTCGGGTAGCTCAATAATGTCTGTGAATGACAAGCCTTATTCGGGTGGTGCTGTCAAGGGACCGCTTTCATCCATCATGGCTTCTGGTTCTGTTACACCTGAATTAACGAAGTTCACACAGGCATCGGCTTTGTTGGCATTGATTGGTCTGTTGATTTTGACTTACTTGGTCATTAAAAAAGTACCGGCTTCCTTCTTGATTACCTTGGTAGCCACGACTTTGATTGGTATCCCGATGGGTGTTACGAGCACGCATTTGTCAGCGGCTACTTCATTGCCAAACGCCTTTGCGGACTTTACTAACACCTTTGGTGCTGCCTTTGGTTCAAATGGAATGGGCTCACTTTGGTCTTCATGGACGAAGGCTTCCCTTGCAGTGGTGACGGTCTTTGCCATGGGGCTGACCGGTTTGTTTGATGCTATCGGTACCTTGATTGGAATCGGTAACCAGACGGGTATCTTTTCAAAGAAGGACCAGGAAGCCTTTGTGGCTGACAACTCCTTTAACTCAAAGATGGATAAGGCTTTGGTTGTGGATACCTTTACGACGACTTTGGCAGGGGCAGTGGGTACGTCAAACACGACGACCTTAATTGAATCTGCAACCGGCGTTGCCTCTGGTGGTCGGACTGGTTTGACCAACGTAATCACGTCGATTGGTTTCTTAGGCATGCTTGTCTTGTCACCATTGGTTTCAATTGTGCCAACTGCTGCAACGGCACCAATTTTGATCATGGTTGGAATCATGATGATGGGTGAATTTAAGAAGATTGACTGGTCTGATTTGGCCGTTGCCGTGCCAGCCTTCTTTACGTCCATTTTCATGGGCTTCTCTTTCTCCATTTCTTATGGAATCGCTGCTGGCTTCATCTTCTACATTCTGGTGAAATTGGCTCAGGGAAAGCGCAAGGAACTGTCACCAATCCTGTTGATTGTAACGGCCTTCTTCTTGGCAAACTTTATTTTGTTAGCCTTTATCTAAAAATAATAAACACTTTTAAACCGCTTGTATCATAGGATATAGGCGGTTTTATTTTGTTAAAAATAATGCTCTTTTGAGATCCGAAATCAGTTATAATGACGGCAGATTATACGATGACGAAAGGAGGTTGTTCGATGATTAAAATTACGAGTTTTCATGGCACAAGTGTAAAAAATGCAGAGAAGATTTTGGAAGAGGGATTTAAAATAAAACAAGATAGTGGTCAATATCCAAATGATTTAGGTCATGGAATTTATGGGTATATTGATAGTGATTTTTCAATAAACGATGTCGAGTTTATCAATGATGCTAAAACAAATGCAAAATCATTTTCAAAATATATCCGTGGAAATAAAGAAAATTATGCCATTCTCCAATTTAAGGTTAGTGTGTTTGATGATCAGATATTAAATTTAAACCAATTGAATCAACGAAATCGAATGGTTAGGTTGTATAAACAATTTCTAAATAGTGCCATTTCAGAAATTCCGTTAAAATATAAGACCAATCGTGCGAGTAGAAGAAAACAAATGGATGGTGTGTTTATCGAATTTTTAATTGAGCATAACATCTTAAGGGAGCCTGAAATGATCATTTTAGACACTTATTCACGTTTTAATGGTTATGCCTCAAACATAACAAATGGTCGAGAATTATTAATAAGAAATTTAAACCGAATGACAGATATTGAAAGGGTTTACCTATGACAAAATTACATGAAATGAAGGGAATGCAGGTTCCAGAATTTACACAAGAAGAATTTCTTAAAAAAATTACGAGAGATGATTTGATTGATTTTGTAAAAATGATGGACGAACAAGAGCGCTGGGCAGAAAAATATGAAAAAGAACATCGTTTCTAGAAAGTTGAGGGTTCATTGATATTCTGACTTTTAGCTCTTTCTTACTGGCTTTTTTACCTAGTCTAGGCCAATTTTTGCTATAATAGGGGTATGAAAAAAGGTACAGTAAAAATTTGGCAAAAAGACCGTGGATACGGTTATATCACTCCTGATGAAAAAGGCGACGACGTCTATGTTCACTTTAACGGCATTGCGGGCGAGGGCTTTAAATCCCTCCATCCTGGAGAACGTGTCGAGTACGTCCTCGTGCAGGGAAAGGATGCTTTCCAAGCAGCCCAGGTCGCACCCATTCAAGAGGAGAACTAGTCATGGTGGAAAAGGAAACCTTCGTTTCAAATGACATCAAGTACGAGGGACCAATCTTTAAAATTGATTCTCGCCGTGTCAAACTTTTCGACGGCTCCATTGCGCAACGTGATGTTGTCGACCGTGGCCCTGCAGTGGGCATTTTGCCACTGGTTGACGAAGACCATGCCGTCTTTGTTAAACAATGGCGTGAACCCGTTCAAGACTTTGTTCTTGAAATTCCCGCCGGCAAAGTCGATGCGCGTGATCACGGGGATGTCAAAACAGCCTGTCGTGAAGCGGCGGTGCGTGAACTGAATGAAGAGATTCGCGTTCATCCTGGTAAATTGGAAGAATTCGCTGACGGCTTTGAAGCAGTCGGCTTTACCGATTCGAAGATTGCACTTTACGTGGCAACGGATTTAAATCATTTAGACGGGACGGATCAGTTACCCCGTGATGAAGGGGAGTATCTGGATATTTTAACTGTCTCCTACGATGAGATGACCGCCTTATACGAAACAGGTAAGCTGAATGATTTAAAGACCTTGGCTGCTTACTTCCACTGGACGATTCGGAGAATGAAGAATGGCCAATAATTTCTTTTTGAAAAATCAAGCGAGTCGGGAACAGAAGGCTCGGGCAAAGCAACGTAAGCAAGTTGAACGTGAATATGCCAAGACCCATGAAGAAACGATTACCGTTGTCGAACCTGCTAACCGTCATGAGATGCGCTTAACGCACAAGGGACGTTTCGAACTTGGCTCAAACGGTGAATTAACCCAAAAAGGTAAGACGGACCGACTGTCTTACCGCTATAACCGGGGGATGATTATTGTTGGAGTGTTGACGGTCGTAGCATACGTGACCTTCTTCGTCTTACCCTAGAAAGGAACACCCATGAAAATTGGAATTATCACACCGATGGCCGAAGAAAAGAAGGCGCTAACAGAAGCATTGGAAGATGCCGAGGTTGTTTCCTTTTCGGACTTGGAAGTTCTGGTTGGTTGCTACCAGAACCAGGATGTTTTTCTGGCCGAATCCGGCATTGGCAAAGTCGCCGCTGCGACAGCTACCACTATCTTGACACAGATTTTTGATGTCGACTTGGTGATTAACACCGGTTCTGCCGGTGCCTTGCAAACCGACTTGGCGATTGGCGATCTAGTAATCGGGCAGGAATTGGCCTATTTTGATGCTGATGTCACGGCCTTTGGGTACGAATACGGACAGCTGCCAGCTCAGCCAGCCCGTTTTACGGCGGATGATGATTTGGTGGGCGCCTTTAAGCAGTTGACAGACGCTCGTGCTGGCTTGATTGTATCCGGTGACACCTTTGTCCAACAATCAAAGAAAGAAGCCATTAAGGAAAACTTCCCTGATGCACTCTTAGCGGAGATGGAGGGGGCAGCCGTTGCGCAAGTGGCCAGCCGCTTCCAAACGCCTTTTATCGTTCTGCGCGGTGTTTCAGACCAAGCAGACGGAGAATCGGATGTCGACTTTGACGACTATGTTGTCCAAGCCGGTCAGAAGTCCGCAGAATTATTACTGGCCTATTTGAACACTTTGAACAAATAAGCAAACTTACAATAAAGGACAAAAACCATGATTGCAGTTTATAATCGAGCAGCAGAAGGTGACATCCTGATGCTGACTTTTGCTCCTTCTGAAAACGGGGAAGCAGTTGAAACAAAGAAGCAGGTGACGGTCGTTCGAGATAAGAAAACGGACCAGCTGCTTGGCATTAACATCGAAGGAATGGGCGAAGCGCTCGGCTTGACCGAATTGCCTGCTGGTCAGGTGTTCTTATCTGAAGAACAAGCCAACCAAATTAATCAAGTAATGGCCGCTGCCGGATTTGATTTGACGATTCAGGCAGAGCCGTCACAACTGGTGGTTGGCGTCGTGGAAGAAATGACGGCCCACCCTGATTCCGATCACCTCCACGTTACCAAGGTTGATGTCGGTGAAGACGAACGTTTGCAAATTGTTTCGGGTTCTCCAAACATGACCACGGGTATCAAAGTCGTGGTAGCAAAACCAGGCGCCATGATGCCTTCTGGTGAAATGATCTGGCCAGGTGCCCTACGTGGTGTTCCTTCTGCCGGCATGATTTCATCCGGACGGGAACTGAAGTTACCGGGAGCACCGGATAAGCCGGGTGCGCTGGTCTTACCTGATGACTTTGCCCAAGTTGGCGATGTCTTTTCATTTGATGCAGCACAAGACCTCTATTCAGACGGCCGTATTGACACGAATTACTAAAAAGAGGGCAGGATGCCAAAAAAATATTATTTTATTGGAATTAAAGGGACAGGAATGGGCCCACTAGCCCAGATTTTACACGATCAGGGAAACGAAGTGGTTGGCTCGGATATTGAGCAGTTCACCTATACTCAAGCGCCTCTCGAAAAGGCTGGTATTCAAATTTTGCCTTTCGATGCCAAAAACATCGCCGATCACAAGGACTTTATCTTCGTTCGTGGTAACGCCTTCGAAGATGACCAAGTCGAAGTAAAGGCAGCACTTGCGGCCGGCGTGAAGATGATTACCTTTCCCGAAGCCGTTGCTGAGCAAATCGAACAGGCAACGACCATTGCCGTTGCCGGGGCGCACGGGAAGACATCCACAACTGGTATGTTGGCCCACGTGATGAAGAACGTGGCCCGCACGTCTTATTTGATTGGTGATGGAACGGGCCATGGCGTCAAGGATTCCGAGTTCTTCGTTTTGGAAGCCGATGAATACCGTCGACACTTTAAGCCTTACCATCCTGATTACGCCATTGTGACGAACATTGACTTTGATCATCCTGATTACTATCAGAATCTAGACGATGTTTTCTCAGCCTTTGAAGACTTTGCTAAGGGTGTCAAAAAGGGAATTGTTGCTTGGGGAGACGATCCTTCTCTGCAGAAGCTAGCCGTCGACGTGCCGCTTTACTATTACGGTGATGTGGCGGGTCGTGATGACTTTTTGATTTCAGATGTGGATAAGGAAACAAATGGCTCGACTTTTTCCGTTTCCTTCCGTGGCAAGGACCTCGGTCGGTTCTTCATTCCAATCTTTGGCCAGCACAATATCTTTAATGCGACGGCGGTTATTGCTGTTGCTTACCTCGAGGGCTTGGACCTGGCAGGGGTTCGTGAGCACTTGAAGACTTATCCAGGTGTTAAACGTCGCTTCTCTGAAAAACAGGTCGGCGATGTGACGATTATCGATGATTACGCTCACCATCCAACCGAGATTAAGGCGACGTTGGATGCGGCTCGACAAGAGCATCCGGACCAGGAAATTGTGGCGGTCTTCCAGCCCCACACCTTTACTCGGGTGATTGCCTATAAGGATGAGTTCGCCAAGGCGCTTTCCAAGGCTGATACGGTTTATCTGACACCAATCTTTGGTTCTGCCAGGGAAAAGTCCGGAACGGTTTCCGCCCAAGATATTGCCAAGGAAATTCCTGGCGGTGCAACCATTATTTCAGAGGAAAACTTGTCACCTTTGCTTCATCACGAAAACGGCGTCCTGGTCTTCATGGGTGCTGGTGATATTGAAAAGTATGAGTTTACTTTTGAAAAACTCCTGGGTCAGATCCAATCCGATCGAACTTAAGCAGCTTTTAATTTTGATTTAAGCTCAGTTTCATAGAATGATTGAAATAATTTGAGAGAATTTCGAGGAGGTATCGAATGAACAATTTTGATTTCAACTCTCGTCGCGACGTGACGGGCGCAGATACAGGAATGAAGCTCTTTTTCCAAAAGGTATATGGCTACATGGCCATTGCCTTGGCGGTGACGGCCGTTTCTGGCTACATCGTTCAAACCTTCTTTTTGCCACAGGTTTTGAGCCTCTTTACCGGTTCATGGATTGGTGTTATTGCGGTCATTGCCATTGAAATGGTTTTGGTGGGAATGATTCGTGGCGCATCCTTTAAGAACAATCCGGCCAAGGCCTTTGGTTTGCTGATGACCTTTGCCGTGGCACAAGGTTTGACGCTTGGGATTTTGTTGGCCTATTACACAGGGGCTTCCGTACTGGCAGCCTTTGCTTCAACGGCCGCACTCTTTGGTGGAATGGCATCTTACGGCTTCTTCACGAAAAAGTCCTTGGCAGGGATGGGCTCGATCTTGTATGGTCTTTTGATTGGTTTGATCGTTGCCTCATTGATTAACGTTTTCATGGCCTCAAGTGGTTTGCAGTTCTTGGTATCCATTGCTTCGGTGATCATCTTTGCCCTTTACACGGCTTATGATAACAACATGCTGCGTCAAGCATACGTGCAAATGGCCGGTCAGGGTGCGGGTGAAAACCAGTTAACTGGTGTCGCCGTTGTTGGTGCCCTGATGCTTTACCTGGACTTTATCAACATCTTTTATTCATTACTTCAGCTCTTCGGCGACAGCCGGGACTGATGATTTCAAACACTCGCTTCGGCGAGTGTTTTTTTATGCTAAACTACAAGAAGATGAAACAAGGGGAGCAAAATGAGCAAAAAGATCCTACTAATTGATGGTAATTCCTTGGCCTTTCGGGCCTTTTACGCCATGTATCAACAACTTGACCGGATGGTCACACCAGAGGGCTTACACACGAACGCCCTGGTGGCTTTTAATAATTTTTTGGAGTCCATCGTCTTGCCCATGCAACCGGATATGGCCCTGGTGGCCTGGGATGCCCGGTCGGGTAAGGAAACCTTCCGTGGTGACCTTTACGATGACTACAAAGCGGGTCGTGATAAGGCACCGTCAGAATTTAAAGAGCAGTTCCCGTATTTGCGTGAAATGGTCGAAGCCCATGGCTTGCATAACTATGAGCAGATTGGCTTAGAAGCCGATGATATTATCGGAACGCTATCACGGGTGGGTGAAAAAGCCGGCGATCAGGTTATTATCATTACTGGTGATCAAGATTTGACGCAATTGGTGACGGATTCTGTGACGGTGAAGTTGACCAAGAAGGGTGTGACGCAGGTCGAGGTCTACACACCCGACTTTATCATGGAAAAATTTGGCATTACCCCTGCTCAAATTATTGATAAGAAGGCGCTGACGGGGGATACGTCGGATAACTATCCAGGCGTTACCAAAGTCGGCGAGAAGACCGCTTTGAAGCTGCTGAAGGAATATCATGACCTGGATAATCTGTACGCACATGTCCCAGACATGAAGGCTTCCAAGATGAAGGAAAACCTGATTAACGACAAGGCTAGTGCCTATCGTGCACAGAAATTAGCCACGATTATTACGGATGCCAAGCTTGAAATTGGTCTCTCTGATTTAGTGTATCGAGAACCGGAAGAAAAGGGCTTGGTCACGCTCTTTGAAAAGCTACACTTTAAGCAGGCATTGAGTAAATTACGGGCCCACTCACTGCTCGATGAGGATTTTGCTGAGGCTGCCGAAGATTCTGAAAAGAAACAGGGGAACTTTGCCGCTGTTAAGGAACTAAACGAGGCTGCTTTAACTCAGTTAGCCAAAGAAAAAAGCTTGGCCTTTCATATTGATACGACGGGGGATAACTACCACCAAGCCGATATGATCGCCTATGCCATCGGAAATGACCAAGTTGGCTACTATGCCAGTCGTGACTTGACCCTTCTTGGCTCTGAAACGTTTAAAAGAATCATTGAAAGCCAAGAAATCGCACTGCGCCTCTTCAACGCCAAGGCACACTGGGTGTTGTTGCACCGCTTGGGCTTGAACTTGGCTGGGGTGGACTTTGACTTTTTGCTGGTTGCCTACCTCTTAGACACGGTTGGCAATGATAACGTGCTGTCGACTTTGGCTGGTCGCTTTGGCCGCTATTTAGCTTCGAATGAGGAAATTTACGGTAAAGGGGCGAAGTTTGCCATCCCGGAAGATGAAACAGTCGTCTTAGAACACGTCGGTCATAAGGCCCAGACGATTTTTGATCTGCGTGATCAGGCCTTTGCGGATCTTGATGAACACGAACAGGGCCATCTGTATCACGATATCGAATTACCACTCTCCTTTGTCTTGGCTAAAATGGAAGCGCAGGGCTTTACGGTCAACGAAGACCGCCTTTCCAAGATGGGACAGGAAATGGAAGAACAAATCGCCTCTTTGAAGGACGAAATTTTCCAAATGGCTGGCGAAGAGTTTAACATTAATTCGACCAAGCAGTTGGGGACCTTGCTCTTTGAAAAAATGGGCCTGCCCGTGATTAAGAAGACAAAGACGGGCTATTCGACTGCTGTGGAAGTGCTGGAAAAGCTGGCACCGCAAGCACCGATTGTCGAACACATTCTGGCTTATCGTCAGTTGGCCAAGCTCAAGTCAACTTATGTTGATGGCCTTTTGGCAGTGGTGGATCCAGCTGATCACAAAGTGCACACCCGTTTCTTGCAAACGTTGACGCAAACGGGTCGGTTGTCCTCCGTTGATCCAAACTTGCAAAACATTCCAATGCGAACGGAGGCTGGCCGAAAGATTCGCCACGCCTTTGTGCCATCCCATGATGACTGGCTGATCTTTGGTGCCGACTACTCCCAAATTGAGTTGCGCGTACTGGCATCGATTACTGGTGACCCGGCCATGGAACACGCCTTTGTTGAGGATGAAGACATTCATGCCGAAACCGCACGCAAAGTCTTTGGCTTGGCCGATGATGCGCCGATTGATGCCGATCAACGACGGACGGCTAAGGCGGTTAACTTCGGGATTGTCTATGGCATTTCCGACTTTGGCCTGTCAAAGAACTTAAACATTGCCCGTAAGGATGCTAAAAGCTTTATTGAGACCTATTTCCAGGAGTTTCCAAAGATTCACCAGTGGATGGCTGCCATTAAGGAAAAGGCTCATCAGGATGGCTATGTGGAAACGATTGAACACCGCCGTCGTTACCTCCCTGATATCAATGCGAAGAACTTTAACACCCGTTCCTTTGCGGAACGGACGGCCATGAACTCGCCTATTCAGGGATCGGCTGCTGACATTATTAAGATTGCCATGATCAAAGTCAATCAAGCGATTGAAGAGCGGGGACTACAAGCGAAAATGCTTGTCCAGGTTCACGATGAATTGGTATTTGAATGTCCAAAAGAAGAGCTTGAACAGCTGCGTGAAACGGTGACGACCGTGATGGATCAAGCCGTGAAGCTGGCCATTCCACTTAAGGTGGAATCACATGCGGGGCCAACGTGGTATGAGGCAAAATAAGCTTTTAAAGGGTCGACCAATTCGGCTCTTTTTTGCTAGAGAAGTGGGTCTTTAAGCATCAACAAACACTCGTTGCTGGGTCGTTTTGGTCATTGATTACTAGACCAATTTCTATACCGATTCTATGTTTGAGGTTAAGAAAGCTGACCAAATTCAAGACAGTTGGTTGATTTTCGATTATGATTTTTAGCAAGGGGGATGGTGAATCGTGAAAAGTTCAGAATTACAACGAAATAAAGCTGTCTTGCCGATGTCGGTTGTTCGCGAGCTGACTTTACTAACGGATCGTCAAATTCGTTATTACGAAGAGCACGGGCTGGTGAAACCAGAACGCGGGAAGGGTGGCCAGCGCCGCTTTTCCTTAAACGATATCGACCAACTCTTGCGCATCAAAGATCACTTGGATGCTGGCGATTCGACAAAGGATATCAAGGAACTTTTTGACAAGGCCGAGCGATTGCAAAAGGCACGGGAAGAGGACGTGAATTCCTCACTGCGCCGCTCTTTGCAGGACGAATTTGCTCAAATTGCCCGCTTCAATCAGCCTTAATTTGGCAGTCGACAGCAAACACAAAAGTAGCTCAAACGGGGGAGAGAAAATGACACAGCAGTTCATGACAAAAGACGAAATCAAGGCAAAAGTAGCAGAAGAAAACGTCCAGTTTATTCGTGTGACCTTTACTGACGTGTTAGGAACGATTAAGAATATCGAAGTTCCGGCATCACAGTTGGATAAGGTCTTGAACAACGACTTGATGTTTGATGGTTCCTCAATCGAAGGCTTCGTGCGGATCAATGAATCGGATATGTATCTTTATCCTGATTTGTCGACTTTTATGATTTTCCCCTGGGCCACGGATGGTCACGGTGGCAAAGTCGCCCGACTGATTGCTGACGTTTACAACAAGGACCGGACACCCTTTGCCGGTGACCCACGAATTGCCTTGAAGAACGCAGTCAAGCAGGCAAAAAAGCAGGGCTTTACGGAATTTAACATTGGTCCTGAACCAGAGTTTTTCCTTTTCAAACTCGATGAAAAGGGAAAGCCAACGATGGAACTCAATGATCATGGTTCCTACTTTGACTTGGCACCTTTAGACCGGGGCGAAGATGTCCGCCGTGAAATCGTTTTGACACTTGAGGAGATGGGCTTTGAAGTCGAGGCTGCCCACCATGAAGTTGCGGCGGGACAGCACGAAGTCGACTTTAAGTACGATGACGCACTGGATGCAGCAGATAAGATTCAGACTTTTAAATTGGTCGTTAAGACAATTGCTCGTCAAAATGGTTATTACGCAACCTTCATGCCCAAGCCCGTTTCTGGAATCAATGGTTCGGGAATGCACGTGAACATGTCCCTTTTCAACGACAAGGGAAACGCCTTTGCCGGTCAAGATGGTGATTATTTAGGCTTGTCTGATACGGCGTTACACTTCTTGGGCGGGGTCTTAAAACATGCCCCAGCCCTGACGGCCATTGCCAATCCAACGGTCAATTCATACAAGCGACTCACGCCTGGATTTGAAGCACCCGTTTACATTGCTTGGTCAGCTTCGAACCGCTCACCAATGGTTCGTGTGCCAGCCTCCCGTGGCTTGGCCACCCGCCTGGAACTACGAACGGTGGATCCAACGACCAACCCGTATACTTGTCTGGCCGCTATTTTATCAGCTGGACTAGATGGCATTGAACAGCGAATGGAACCAACCGCTTCGGTAGATAAGAACATTTACTTGATGGACGAAAACGAGCGGAAGAAGGCGGGTATTCAAAATCTGCCAGAGACTTTACTCGACGCACTTGAAGCCTTGGAGCAAGATGATGTGGTGATTGATGCCATCGGCACGCATATCATTGATAAATTCATCGAGGCCAAGCGAATCGAATACACGTCTTATCGTCAGTTTGTTTCTAAGTGGGAACTCGATAACTACTTTATGAATTATTAAAGCGAATAAAAAAACCAATCAATTCTGATTGGTTTTTTTGTTTAATGAACGGCCTTGTTTCGATTGATATTGAAATAAAAGAGCACACCGTTAATAGCCATCACGGCAGCTGTAAAGAGGAAGATGGCCCGGTAATCAAAGAAGGAGGCGATGGCCGTTCCACAAAGGGGACCAAGGACCGAACCAATTGATTGGAAGGACTGGTTATAGGAGAAGACTCGCGAAACCATTTCGTCTGGGCTGTTTCTTGACAGAAGCGTTTGAATAGCCGGAAGCAGGGTGGCGTCGGCGATTCCAATGGCAAAACGGAAGAAGAGCAACCAGAAAACCGTGGTGACAAAGGCGGTTGGCACAAAGGCGATAACGGCTAAAACAAAGCCCATCTGCAACATGAATTTGGTTCCGATGCGGTCCCCTAAACGACCAAACCAAGAAGCAAAGATAAAGGTGGCACAACCCGGCATTGCTGCTACAACACCCGTAATAAAGGTGACGTTACCGCGACCGGAAAGGACTTCGCGGACAAAGAGGGCGACAATTGGGTTGATGGCCATGTTGACGATTTGAACTAACATGGTTGTAACGAAAAGGGCCATGAGAACCCGCCAGTTATCTAAATCACGGAAGCGCAGGGCCGGTTTCTTCTGATCGGTCTCTGCTAGCGGTTCTTTCTTTTCTTCTTCGACTAAAAGCCAAATGAAGAAGAACACGATAACGAAGATGGCCGCCGTAATCAGGAAAATCTGCCGGTAGGACATAAAGGTCGCCAGCGAACCACCAATTAATGGCCCCATTAAGGTACCACCGGTAAAGCCGGTTACGACGATTCCAAGTGCCCGACCCACTTCTTCCTTTGGCGTTTGCGTGGCGATTAGCGCGTTCGAGTTCGATACGAAACCGCCCAGTGCGCCTTGCAGACCTCGAAGGAAAATCAGCTGCCACACGTTTTGACTAAAGCCGGTCAGTGCCATGACGAAGGCCAGACCCAAGGCGGCGCGCATCATCATTAACTTACGGCCTTTTTTATCGGCAACCTTTCCCCACAGTGGCGAAACGATGGCCGAAACTAAGAAGGTCACTGCGAAGGAAGCCCCTGAATAGAAATTCAGTTGGTCCCTTGTGAAGTGCCCCATTGTGTCAATGTAGAGGGAAAGGAAGGGGATGATCTCGGAAAAGGCGATACCCGTCATCATGACGGCGAGCCAGATGATCCACATGTTTCGTTTCCAATCGATTGGTTGATCGTTTGTTGTCATGAATCCTCCAGTTGAAATGTTTTTACTATGGCAATATCTTACTCTTTTTTTGCGGCTTTTTCAGCTGAATTTCAGCGCGGGTGTTAAAAGCTATTCTAAGGCATTAATAAGAATTAGAAAGTCGCTTTGACTGGGAATGAAAGGGGACAATTCCTTTCTTGTGTCTCTTCTTTGCTTCCCTTATAATGAAACTTATTAATAAGCATTCGACCAGCGTGTCGTGAAAGGGGGTCCCATGACAAAGCACAAGGAATATCAAGCAAAAGACGTGCTGAACATGGTCGCCGATTACCTACCAGAGGAACAGCTGGCTGCAGTCAAGGACGCCTATGAATGGGCCCGCGATTTGCACAAGGAGCAGAAGCGACAGTCTGGCATACCATACATTGCCCACCCAATTCAGGTGGCGGGGATTTTGGCTGAGCTAAAAATGGATGGGCCAACCATTGTTTCTGGCTTTTTGCACGATATCGTCGAAGATACCCCGGTGACTTTGGAAGACGTCGTGGACCGCTTCGGACCAATTGTTGGTCGAATCGTTGACGGCGTGACGAAGATTTCAAAGATTAAGTACCAGGATTCCAAAGTCCAATTGGCCGAAAATCATCGCAAGCTTCTTTTGGCGATGGCAAAGGATATTCGCGTGATTATCGTCAAGCTGGCTGATCGCTTGCACAACATGCGGACCCTGGATGCCTTACGTCCTGAAAAACAGCGACGGATCTCACAGGAAACGCTCTCGATTTATGCGCCACTGGCCGATCGTTTGGGTATTTCGGCCATCAAATGGGAATTGGAAGACCTGTCGCTTTCATACTTGGAACCCGACGCCTATCATAAGATTGCCAGCATGATGTCCATGAAGCGCGACGAACGCTTGGCCGTGATTCAAGAAGCCATTGATCAAATCGAGCAAAGTATTGATGAACTACACATCGAAGACGTCTCGGTCTATGGTCGCCCTAAGCATATTTACTCCATCTATCGAAAGCTTGTCGATAAGCATAAGTCCTTTGATGAGATTTACGACCTATCGGCGATTCGCGTGCTGACGGAAAACCTGACGGATACCTATGCCGTTCTTGGTGCCATTCACGCCCACTGGAAGCCGCTTCCAGGCCGGTTTAAGGACTACATTGCTCTGCCAAAGCCGAATGGCTATCAATCGCTGCACACCACGGTGCTTGGCCCTGGTGGGCGGCCACTGGAAGTCCAGATTCGAACCTATAAGATGCACCAGGTGGCTGAATTTGGTGTGGCCGCTCACTGGGCCTATAAGAAGAACAAGGGCTCCGAGCAACAGGCGAACGTGACGGATCAATCCGAACAAGTCTTGAACATGATTCAAGGTATTCTGGAATTCCAGGAGTCGGCGGAGGACGCCCAGGACTTTATGGATTCGGTCCAAACGGACTTGTTTGTTGACCGTGTCTACGCCTTTTCACCCGCAGGGGATGTTTACGAACTTGCTCAGGGAGCCGGCCCCTTGGACATGGCCTTTGCCATTCACTCCAATGTTGGGGCCCACACAACCGGGGCCAAGGCAAATGGCCGCATCGTTCCCTTGGACTATCAGATCCAAAACGGCGATATTATGGAAATTCTGACGAGTCAAAATGCCCAACCTTCGCGTGATTGGTTGGATTTGGTGAAGACGCGCAAGGCCCGTCATAAGATTAAGTCCTCGTTGAAGAAACGGGACCGGGCTGATAATATTCAAGCTGGTTTAGATGCGATCTCAAAGGAGCTCTTCGATCAGGGGTATGACCTGAACGACTTTATCGAGGATGACAAATTACAGGCAGTGGCGGATACGTTCCAGTCTGGTACCAAAGATGATCTTTTGGCCGCCGTTGGTTATGGTGATTTGACCCGTTTAGCAGTTGTCCGAGAGCTGACGAAAAGCGAGCGAGAAGCACGGGATGCCAAGGAGGCTGCCGACCTTCAAAAACGCTTGCTTGAAGAAGGTGGGGCCATCAAAAAAGAGGCCCAGCCAAACAAGGTGAAACAGGGTAACGATTCTGACGTGGTCATTGCCGGAATCGATAGCCTTTTAGTCCACCTGGCAAAGTGCTGCACGCCAGTACCTGGCGATAACGTGACAGGCTACATTACCCAGGGACGGGGTGTCGCCGTTCATCGTTTTGACTGTCCGAATATTCATGCGGCGCAAAAGGCGGGCGAGCGCCTGGTTGATGTTATCTGGGCCGACCCGAACGGCCAACGACCGGATTATACGGCGGATCTGACGATTCATGCGGAGAATGAACCAGGCATCTTAAACACCTTGCTCAAGTCCCTGAATGCCAAGACGCGCTTTATTAAAGAAATTAACGGGCATGTGACCCGTGGCGGCATGGTGCAAGTGCAGGCTTCCCTTGGTGTGGCCAATATTGCCCAATTAAATGGCATCATTGACTCCCTTTCTGCTCAACACTCCGTCTATGATGTGAAACGAACGATTCATTAAAGATTAAAAAGAGAAAGCGAGGAGGGCCCCGTGTCCAACACCCCAATCCGCCTGGAGCCATTAAAAGATGGTAAGCAGGATCAGACAATCTATTACAATCCCTCGACGAGAAACTACTACAAGGTTAGCTTAGGAAAGAAAAGTGGCCATGATTTCGCCCTTTTTATAACTTTTCTGATTTCAGCCATCATTGGTACGGTTCTCTGGTTAGGTAAGCTTTTCTTTCCAATTCCAAAGATAACGCTAACAAACCCATTTTATTGGTGGCTGGGATTATTCCTGACAACGATTTTACCGGCTTACTTCTGGTGGCGGGCCTATCATGATAAAAAGCAGCACCCAATTGAAGCAGCAGCTTTCAAACCGTTTCAACCCAGCGCACTTCAAAAGAAATACTTGAAGGGCAAGTGGGGGTTTGAAAGGGTTTGGATTCTCTTTGTTTTACTGCTTTTGCCACCCACCAGCCTGCTCTTTTTGATACTCTACATCGTTAAGATGAACCTAGTGGATGCAGTTTTGCTAACCTTGCACGGGACTTTGTTCTTAAGACGTTTGCAGCCAGATGTCTGGCAGCGGTTGAAGTTGAAAGCAAGACAATTAATGTAAACAAAAAAGTCGCCCCTAGGGGCGACTTTTTTGTTGGATTTAGGATTTTTTCAGCCAGTAGACCAGACCGAAGGGAATCGTTGATTCCTTTCCGGAAAGGATCCGGCCGATGTTTTGACGGTGTCGGTAAAAGACAAAGACGGTCAAAACGATGGCGATGATTGATAAGACGAGGTCATGGTAATAAAAGACCGACATCACAGTGGCAAAGGAGAAGCCAACCATTGAGGCAACCGAGACCATCGAAAAGAGAATGAGGCAGGAAACAAAGACGGCACAGACCATCCAAAAGAGTGGCCCATTGTAGACGGAGAGCACACCGGCAGAAGTCGCAACGGCCTTGCCCCCCTTAAAGCCAATCCAGATTGAGAAGGTGTGACCAAGGATGGCGAAAAGGCCGACCCACATGACGTTAATGTCCAAGCCAAAGATGGCGGGTAACATGCCGGCAAAGGCGCCCTTTAAAATATCAAAGGCCAAGACGAAGCAGCCGGCAACGGGTCCTAAAATTCGGAAGGCATTGGTCGTCCCAATGTTTCCGGACCCTTCGTTTCGGATGTCTTTATGGAAGAAAAGTTTCCCAATCCAGTAGCCAGGTACCAAGGATCCGATTAGGTAGGCAAGGATAAACACCATGATGATTTTTTCCATTTGTTTCACTCCTTTTTTAAAAGCAGCTAATATTTTACCACAAGCTGGGACTTTTGGTTCATTCTAATGCCTTCTTTTTGATTGCCTTCCTCCAGGCGTCTATTTAATCATTGAAAAGTCTAAAATATTTTTTGTTGTCAGTTTTTCATTTTTAATCTATGATAAAGTAGATTGCCGAAAGAAGGGCTGAGCCCGTTCTTTTGAAAACGAAGATAAAGGATGATCACTGTGACAGAGCAAAGACATTACGATGCAGATTCGATTAAAATCCTGGAAGGGTTGGAAGCCGTCCGCAAGCGACCCGGTATGTACATCGGATCGACCGATGGTCGTGGCCTCCACCACCTGGTTTATGAAATCGTCGACAACGCCGTTGATGAGGCCCTCGGTGGCTACGGTGACGACATTCAGGTAACAATCGAAGAAAACAACGCCATTACCGTTTCCGACCAAGGTCGTGGTATGCCGGTTGGCATGCATTCCTCCGGAAAGCCAACACCCGAAGTGATTTTAACGGTCCTTCACGCTGGTGGTAAGTTTGGCCAAGGCGGTTATGCAACCTCTGGTGGTTTGCACGGTGTCGGTTCTTCTGTTGTGAACGCCCTATCTGAATCCTTGAAGGTGACCATCGTTCGTGATGGCCACCGTTTTGAAGAAAGCTTTGAAAAGGGTGGAAAGCCAGTCGGAACCCTCATCGACTTGGGGGCGACGAAGGATCACACGGGAACGACAGTGACCTTTAAGCCGGATGCCAGCATCTTTTCAACGACGGTTTTCAAGTTTGATACCTTAGCGGAGCGCCTTCGGGAAGCGGCCTTTTTGATGTCTGGTGTGAAGTTCACTCTGACGGATAAGCGCGTGCAACCTGCTCGTGAAGAAATTTATCACTACGCACACGGCCTCCAATCCTTCGTTGATTTCTTGAACGAGGAAAAAGAAGGCCTTGGTCCGGTCATGACTTTTGAAGGGACAAATGACGGGATTGTGGTCGACGTGGCTGCCCAATACAATGACGGCTACTCCGAAACGCTCCTCTCCTTTGTTAACAACGTCCGAACTCAGGACGGGGGAACCCATGAAATGGGCTTCCGCTCAGCTTGGACAAAGGCCTTTAACGAATACGCCCGCCGGGTGAACTTGTTAAAGGATAAGGATAAGAACCTGGAAGGGTCCGATGTCCGTGAGGGACTGTCAGCTGTCATTTCCCTTCGTGTACCCGAAGAAATTCTACAATTCGAAGGTCAGACGAAGGATAAGCTGGGAACAACCGAGGCTCGTGGCGCGGTGGATGCCGTTGTTAATGAAACGCTGGCCCGGTTCCTTTTGGAAAACGGGGATTTCGGACAAAAGATTGTTCGAAAGGCCCTGCGTGCGCGAGAAGCGCGTGAAGCAGCCCGTAAGGCTCGTGAAGAGTCACGAACGGGTAAGTCAAAGGGGAAGAAGGAACGCTTGCTTTCTGGTAAGCTCGCGCCTGCCCAGTCAAAGAACGCCGATAAAAACGAATTGTTCCTGGTCGAGGGTGATTCGGCCGGTGGTTCTGCTAAGCAGGGCCGTGACCGTAAGTTCCAGGCGATTTTGCCCCTCCGTGGAAAAGTCTTGAACACGCAAAAGGCCAAGTTGCCAGATATTTTGAAAAACGAAGAAATTTCGACGCTGATTTACGCCATTGGTGCGGGCGTCGGACCAGACTTTTCAATTAAAAACGCCGCCTTTGACAAAGTCATTATCATGACCGATGCCGATGATGATGGTGCCCACATTCAAACGCTGCTGTTGACCTTCTTTTACAAGTACATGCGTCCTTTAATTGAGGCTGGTAAAGTCTACATCGCACTCCCACCGCTTTACCGTGTGAAATACCGTGGTAAAAAGGATGATTCCTTTGCCTGGACCAACGATGAATTGGCGCAGATTACCGCTGAAGCTAAGGTGAAGTATGAGCTGACTCGTTTTAAGGGACTTGGTGAAATGAACGCCACCCTGCTTTGGGAAACAACGATGGATCCAGAATCGCGGACGCTGATTCGTGTCAAAATTGACGATGCCATGTTGGCTGAAAAGCGAGTGACGACTTTGATGGGCGATAAAGTTGACCCCCGTCGTCAGTGGATCGAAAAAAACGTGCAGTTTACCCTGGAAGAAGAGGGATCAATCTTGGATAACGTGGCTGGTGGTTCTGATTCCAGCCAGGTTTTCGACCAGGTAATGGCCGGCCAAGACCCCCATGGGGAAAACGAAGTGGACGAGGTGGCTTCAGTCGCTGAAAACAGTCCGGCTGCCAAGGCCGAGCGGGCCACGGCCAAGCGAGTTGCTGCCGATCAAGCAAAGCAAGCTGAAAAGGCTAAGGCCGATGAAAACGCGAAGCAAGCCGATTCAGCACAAGTTGAAAAGGAAAACGAAACGGAGCACTTAGTCCAGAAAGCCTCCGATAAGAAGGATCCCGAAAACTTCGAGAACCTGGACTTGTTTTAATCATTGATTACGAAAGGATAGGGGATTGCTCAAATGGCAGACCGCATTACCGAGCTTTCATTAGAAGCCGTCATGGGCGAGCGCTTCGGACGCTATTCGAAGTACATTATTCAAGAACGCGCCCTGCCCGACATTCGTGACGGACTCAAGCCTGTACAACGGCGTATTTTGTACGCGATGGATCAGGATTCCAACACGTATGACCACCCATACCGTAAGTCTGCAAAGGCCGTCGGAAACATTATGGGTAATTTTCACCCTCATGGTGATTCCTCCATTTACGAGGCGATGGTTCGCTTGTCTCAGGATTGGAAAGTCCGTGAACCATTAATTGATATGAACGGAAACAATGGTTCCGTCGATAACGATCCAGCCGCTGCCATGCGTTACACGGAGTCTCGCTTGGCCAAAGTCTCGGGTGAAATCTTAAAGGATTTGGCCCAAGACACCGTGGAGATGGTGCTGAATTTCGATGACACGACCTATGAACCAACCGTTTTACCATCGCGCATTCCCAATCTCTTTGTGAATGGTGCAACTGGGATTTCTGCTGGTTACGCCACCGATATGCCACCACACAACTTGAAGGAAATCAACGATGCCTTGATTTATCTTTTGGATCATCCAGAGGCGACTTTGGCCGATCTGATGCAGTTCGTTAAGGGACCGGATTTTCCAACCGGTGGGATTATTCAGGGAATTGACGGCATTAAGCAGGCCTATGAAACGGGCCGTGGCCGTGTCGTTGTTCGGGCGAAAACCGAAGTCACACCACTCAAGGGTGGAAAGCAAAAGATTGAAATTACTGAAATTCCATACGAAGTAGTGAAATCAAACTTGGTCGCTAAGATCGATGCGATTCGCTTGAACAAGGAGGTTGCTGGCATTTCTGAAGTCCGCGATGAATCCGATCGCGAAGGAATGTCAATCGTGATTGAATTGGCCAAGGATGCCTCGGCCGATGGGATTTTGACCTATCTCTTTAAAAAGACGGATTTGCAGATTTCTTATAACTTCAACATGGTCGCCATTCACGACCAACGACCCGTTTTGGTTACCTTGCAAAACGGTCTGACGGCCTTTTTGGACTTCCGAAAGGACGTTGTCTTGAAGCGCTCGGCCTATGACTTGAAGAAGGCACAGGCAAGGCAGCACATCGTGGAAGGGTTAATCCGGATGCTGTCGATTTTGGACGAGGTGGTGCAAACCATTCGTTCATCAAAGAACCGTAAGGATGCCACACAAAATCTGATTTCCGCCTTTGACTTTACAAAGGCACAAGCGGAAGCCATCGTGACCTTGCAGCTGTATCGTTTGACCAATACTGATGTGACACAGCTACAAGATGAGCACGATGAATTGGCAGCAAAGATTGCCAAGCTGCAAAAGATTTTGAACGAAACGGCGGCTTTGCACGCGGTGATTCGTGATGAATTGAAGGCCATTTCGAAGGAATACGCTTCGGCTCGTCAAACGGTGATCGAAGATCAGATTGAATCATTGGTTATTGATGCGGCCGTGACCGTTCCGGATGAAAACGTGCGCTTGCTGCTTTCTCAAAACGGTTATGTGAAGCGTTCTTCCCTTCGGTCCTTTAAGGCCTCAGCAGCTGATAATGGGCTTGCAGAGGACGACCCAACGATTTTGAACCAGACGGTGAACACGACACAGCACTTGCTGGCCTTCACCAATCTGGGAAACTTAATTTATCGACCAATCTATGAAATTGCCGATTTCAAGTGGAAGGAACCGGGCGAACACTTCTCCCAGTCCTTAACGAACTGGAGTCCGGACGAAACGATTTTGTCAGCGATGGTGATTGATGACCCTGCCAGTGAAAAAGCCTTGTTACTGGCTTCAAACGATGGCTACATCAAGCAATCACTCATCAAGGATCTAATTCCAAAGTCATACAAGAAGAAGTCCGCGACAATCATGAAGTTAAAGTCCGAGGATGCCCGACTTGTCACGGTTGTTTCAGTTACTGAAGGTGATGAGGTCATGACGGTTTCTGAAAAGGGCTTGGCCCTGCGCTTTGCTTCGGATGACGTGCCGGTTGTCGGGGCACGAACGGCGGGTGTTAAGTCAATGAAGTTGGCGGATGGTGATCAGGTCGTTTCGGCCTTGGCTTTGAATCATGACACGACCTACCTGGCGCTTGTCACGAACCAGGGAACCTTTAAGTACTCGCGTTTGGATGAAATTTCTGAATCGCATCGTGCCAATAAGGGCATGCAGGTGCTTTCACCTCGAAAGACGGTTGATTACGCAGTTGCTGCGGTCACGGCGATTGATGAAAAGGACCAGGCGCTTCGGATTCAAACGGATCGCTTGAAGACCTTTGATATTCAATTACAAGATCACGGACTGTCGAACCGGACGGCGAATGGTTCAGCGCTCCTGAACCCAGCTTCTGATGGTCAAGCCACATCGATTGAAGCACTTGATTTGACGGAAGAAGACTAGCGCACCGTCACTTTTACCTGATACAATAGGGATGAATGCAAGCGGATAACCGCAATGAGGAGAAAGAGAACATGGCAAAAATTCAAGTTTTTGGACACAAGAGTCCGGATATGGATACGGTGGCATCAGCAATTGCTGCTGCTGACTTGTTGAAGCAACAAGGCCTTGATACAGAAGCCGTTGCCCAGGGCAAGCAAAACGCTGAAACGCAATACGCTTTGGACCACTTCGGTTTGAAGGCCCTGCCGATCATCGAAAAGGCGACAACAGACGAAGTCGTGTTGGTTGACCACAACGAAGCCGCACAATCAGTCGATAATCTGGCTGACGTCACGGTTTATGGCATTTATGACCATCACAAGTTCAACTTCCAAAATGGAACGCCACTTTACATTACGGCCAAGCCATGGGGATCAGTATCAACGATTTTGTATTACGAATACAAGCAAGCCGGTTTGACCATTCCAGCAGCGATTGCGGGATTGATGGCTTCTGGTTTGATCTCAGACACGTTGTTGTTGAAGAGCCCAACAACAACGGATATGGACCGTCAAGCATTGCCAGAATTGGCAAAGATTGCTGGAATCGATGACATCGAAGCTTACGGATTGGGAATGCTCAAAGCTGGAACGGACTTATCAAAGAAGACCGACGAAGACTTGTTGGAAGGGGATGCGAAGTCCTTTACAATGGGAAAGCACGACTTTCGTATTGGGCAGGTCAACACGGTTGATATCGATGATGTCTTGAAGCGTCAAGCTGATTTGGAAAAGGCTATGAAGGCTTCGGGTTACGAAGACTTCTTGTTAGTGATTACCGATATTTTGAACTCGAATTCAAAGGCAATCTACGTTGGTGATGCTGCGGATGCAATCGAAAAGGCCTTTGATGGCAAGTTGGCAAACAACGTCATCGATTTGCCTGGTGTTGTCTCACGTAAGAAGCAAGTGGTGCCACCTTTGCAAAAGCAATTCTAAGTTGCTACCTGGGTCGGGAACTTTTTAAGAAAAAGTTAAAGAGACCCCTTTACAGTGTGTAAACAAGCATGTATAATACTATTTTGTATTGACAAGCAAATAAATTTTTATCAAAAAATTCTAAATCTGAGGAGCTGGACTATGCGTATTCATGTCGTATTAGGCAATGATGAAACTGGAGAGCGTATTTACTTGACGTCAAAGAACCGTCGTAACACGCCTGACCGTTTGGAGTTGAAGAAGTACTCACCAAAACTTCGTAAAGTTGTAACGTTTAAGGAGATCAAGTAATGGCTAAGAAATCAAAGATTGCAAAAGCAAAGCAACGTGAAGCCTTGGTTGCAAAGTACGCTGACAAGCGTGCTGCCTTGAAGGCTGCTGGTGACTACATCGGTTTGGCAAAGTTGCCAAAGGATTCATCACCTGTACGTGTTCACAACCGTGACCGCATCGATGGCCGTCCACACGGTTACATGCGTGAATTCGGTTTGTCACGTTTGAACTTCCGCCAATTAGCACACAAGGGTCAGATTCCTGGTGTTCGCAAGGCTTCTTGGTAATTTGAATCAAAACCACAGCCTTGCTGTGGTTTTTTCTTTACCTTCTTGCTTTTCGGCCGTAAATCAACTATTATAGAGGTAAGTTAATTTACAGTCGTAAATGAGCGGGTCGAGAAACAGACCGGCTCATTTTTTATGGCAAAGAATAGGAAAGGAAGAGAGAATGGCGCAAGCAAAGAACCAAGCACTACTTGACCTTATTCAGCCGATTATTGACGAACAGGGCCTATTGTTGTGGGATTTGTCTGTTAAAAACGTTGCTGGACAAAAGACGGTGGAACTCCTCGTTGATTTGCCAGACCACGATAAGATATCGATGGCGCAAATTACGGAATTTACCCGAGCTGTCAACGAAGCAATTGATGAGGCTGCCGTCGACCCAGTTCCCGGCGAATACCTGCTAGACATTGCCTCGCCAGGCCTGGATCGCTCGCTAAACGAGCGCTGGCACTACACTTGGGCAAAAGAAGAGGGGGAACCAATCACGGTTGCACTCTTTGCTGCAAAAGATGGTCAGAAGAAGTGGACTGGTCGAATCGATCAGCTCGATGATGCTGGCTTGACTTTGTCAGTTGATGGAGAAGCCAAGCCTTTCTCCTTTGACGAAATTGCCAAAGCCGTTGTCTCTGTCCAATTTGATTAGTTAACAGTGGAGTAAGTACATGAGTAAAGAACTAGTACAGGCCTTAGATGCCTTGGAACAAGAGCGTGGAATTGACCGCGCGATCGTTGTTGAAGCCTTGGAAGATGCTCTAAAAGCCGCTTACAAGAAACAATACAACGCCAATCAAAACGTTGAAGCAACGTTTGATGACAAGAAGGGGAAGATGACCATCAAGCAGGTGAAGACCGTTGTGCTTGATGAAGACCTTGTCGACCCCGACACAGAAATTTCTTTGTCCGATGCCTTGGCCATTAACAAGGCTTATGAACCAGGTGACGAAATTCGTTTCGACGTGACGCCAAAGGACTTTGGCCGTATGGCCGCACAAACGGCTAAGCAAGTTATTGTTCAAAAGATGCGTGAAGCAACACGTCAAGCCGTTTATGATCGTTACAAGGATTATGAAGGCGAAATCATCACTGGTGAAGTTGAACGACAGGATAACCGTTTCTTGTACGTGATGTTGCCAGGAAAGCAGGAAGCCGTCATGACTGCCGGCGACCAAATGCCAACAGAACACTACCGGATGCGCGACCGTATCAAGGTTTTGGTCTCAAAGGTTGATGATTCGTTGAAGGGGCCACAGATTTTTGTATCTCGTACAGCGCCTGACTTGGTTAAGCGTTTGTTCGAGCAAGAAGTGCCAGAAGTTTACGATGGAACGGTTGAAATTGTTTCTGTTGCTCGTGAAGCTGGTGACCGTTCGAAGATTGCCGTTTACACGCACGATTCTGACTTGGATCCCGTTGGGGCACTGGTTGGTCAGCGTGGCGCCCGTGTTCAGTCCGTTGTGACGGAACTGGGCGGTGAGCACATGGACATCGTTGAATGGGTGGAAGACGAAGCGCAATACATTGCCAACGCGTTGAATCCAGCCGAAGTGACGGACGTGATTTTCGATCCTGAAAATGATCAAGCCGTGACGGTGATTGTGCCGGATGACCAATTGTCATTGGCCATTGGTAAGAAGGGGCAAAACGCCCGTTTGGCAGCCCGCTTGACTGGTGTAAAGATTGATATCAAGCCAGAATCAGAAGCCGCTGACTTGGCTGTTTCCATGGATGAAACAGCTGATGACGCCTTCGACGATGCCGCTAATGAAGCAGCCGACACGAACGTTGACGACACTGTTGACGCCATGGTCGATGACGATAGCGAAAACCCTGAAATTTAATTTCTTGGAGGTTCCTCATGAAGACTCGTAAGATTCCGATGCGTAAAGAGATTGTTTCGGGTGAAATGTACCCGAAAAAAGAACTGGTTCGAGTGGTCAAGAACAAGGAAGGCGAGGTCTTCCTTGATCCAACTGGGAAGCAAAACGGCCGTGGTGCCTACATTGCCTTGGACCGCGAAGTTGCCAAAGCAGCCCGTGAGAAACGGGTGTTTGAAAAGGCCTTTTCTCAGCCAATCGATCCCGAATTCTACGAGGAACTATACGCCTTTGTCGATCACCAGCAAGCCCGAAAAGAGCTTTTCGAACATGAACAAGACTAAGGAAATCACGCAGGTCTTGGGCTTGGCCAGGCGAGCTAACCAGCTCGTTTTAGGTTCCGGGCCGACTTTGAAAGCGATTCAAAACCAGACTGCCAAAGTCGTCTTTTTCCCAAAAGACGGTGGGGCTAGTCAGCGTAAGAAGTTTTCAGACAAGAGTCAGTTCTATCAAATCGTTTTCGTTGATGCGTTAACGAAGGAAGAAATCAGCCAGGCCATCGGGATGAACCGATCGGTGTTGGCGGTTTCTGACACGGGCTTTGCAAAGAAAATTAACCAATTACTTGAAGAAAAGGAGCGGAATTAATGGCAGAAGAAAAGAAATTCTCCGGCTCAAACCGAAAAACCCGCAAAATGGCCGTACCAGAGCGTAAGGAGCTTCCAGCATCCCAGCGTCGGCACGCCGCCAAATTATCAGACGGGGCAGCCAAGCCTGCAAGTCCTAGCCGCCCACGTCCAAAGACCAATGGTCCACGGAATGAGCAAAGCGGACAAAACCGCAATTCGAACCGTCCGTCACAAGGTGGTTCACGTCGTCCAAATAACCGGTCAAACAATTCAACTGGCCGTCCAATGATTCGTGAAAAGAAGTCATGGTCGACAAAGCCTCGTGAGGGTCAAGTGAACTATTCTGCCCAAAAAGACGATTCTTTGAAGGAATACGTTGCGCAGAATAACAAGGCCAAGCAAGAAGCGCAAAAGGCAGCGGAAAAGAAGGCTGCTAAGCCAGCAAAGAAGGCGGCACAACCAGCCGCTGCGGCAAGTGCCGCAAAGCCAGCCGCTAATGGCGCTGGCCGTTTCGGTGGTTCATTGGCCTCTGGTAATAACTCGGCTCGTAACAACAGCCGGAAGCGCAACACCAACGGTACTGGTCAGCAAACGCCTCGTCGTAATGACAAGCCACATGGTTCAAAGAAGGCTCGCCGTATTGCGGCAAAGCAAGCGCCTAAGAAGCAACCAACGGTCCGTAAGGAACAGCCATTACCAAAAGTTTTGGAGTATAAGGTTGGCATGAACGTGCAGGACTTGTCAAAGCTCTTGCACCGTGACACGGCTGAAATTATTAAGAAGTTGTTCCTGCTTGGAATCGTCACGAACCAGAACCAATCATTGGATGAAGATACCATTGAAATTCTGGCTGCCGATTATGGTATTGAAGCCAAGCAAAAGGAAGAAGAAGACTTGGCCGACATCGACCGTTTCTTCGATGAAGAAACCGTCAACGAAGAAGACTTGGAGCCTCGTGCACCAGTCGTTACCATCATGGGACACGTCGATCACGGTAAGACGACTTTGCTTGATTACTTGCGTAAGACAAACGTGACCGAAGGCGAAGCCGGTGGTATCACGCAGCACATCGGTGCCTACCAGGCCCGTTTGGATGGCCGCTTGATTACCTTCTTGGATACACCAGGTCACGCGGCCTTTACAGAAATGCGTGCTCGTGGTGCTAACGTGACGGATATCACGGTCTTGGTTGTGGCTGCCGATGACGGTGTACAACCACAGACGATTGAAGCCATTAACCACGCCAAGGCTGCTGGAACGCCAGTTATCGTTGCTGTGAACAAGATTGATAAAGAAGGGGCCAACCCTGAACAGGTCATGAACCAATTGATGGCCTACGATCTCGTTCCTGAAGAATACGGTGGCTCAACGATCTTTGTTAAGATTTCTGCCAAGCTTGGTCAAAACGTTGACCAGTTGCTTGAAATGATCTTGCTTGAAGCCGACGTTTTGGAGTTGAAGGCAGATCCAAAGGTTCCTGCCCGCGGTTCTGTGATCGAAGCTCGTTTGGATAAGGGACGTGGTCCTGTTTCCACTGTTTTGGTTCAACAAGGTACTTTGCACGTTGGGGATCCCGTCGTTGTTGGAAACACATACGGCCGTATCCGTACGATGCAAAACGAAAATGGTCAAGACCTTGACGAAGCGAAACCAGCAACGCCTGTTCAAATCACTGGTTTGAACGAAGTGCCTTCTGCCGGTGATCGTTTCGTGGTCATGGCAGATGAAAAGTCCGCTCGTGCCGCTGGTGAAGAACGTGCCAAGCGTGCTCGCGAAGAAGTTCGCAACTCATCTTCTGTCGTTACCTTGGATACGCTCTTTAACACGATGGCTGAAAAGGCCATGAAGACGGTTCCCGTCGTTGTCAAAGCCGATGTACAAGGTTCTGTTGAAGCCCTTGTTGGTTCGTTGAAGAAGATCGAAGTCGATGGTGTGAAGGTGGATGTTGTCCACGCGGCCGTTGGTGCGATTAACGAATCCGACGTGTCACTGGCTGAAGCTTCTGGTGCCTTGATCCTTGGATTTAACGTGCGTCCAACGCCGTTTGCAAAGAACCAAGCCTCTGCCGACCACATTGACATGCGTTTCTACTCGGTCATCTATGATGCTATCGATGATGTGACGGCAGCCATGAAGGGTCAACTCGAACCAGTTTATGAAGA
Source organism: Fructobacillus parabroussonetiae (assembly GCF_018437265.1). Classification (GTDB taxonomy): domain Bacteria; phylum Bacillota; class Bacilli; order Lactobacillales; family Lactobacillaceae; genus Fructobacillus; species Fructobacillus parabroussonetiae. The sequence goes on from NZ_JAAMFL010000003.1 coordinate 41,544, forward strand.
ACGTGTAATTGGTCAAATCGTTGTTAAAGAACTCTTCAAGTTCTCTAAGGTTGGAACGATTGCCGGTGCCACTGTTGAAGAAGGTAAGATTACGAAGGATTCGAAGGTTCGAATCGTCCGTGATGGTACGGTGATCTTTGATGGTGAATTAGCTTCCTTGCAGCGCGGTAAAGATGCTGTTAACGAAGTGAAGTTCGGTTACGACTTTGGATTTACGGTCAACAAGTTTAACGATATTAAGCCTGGTGATGAGGTCGAAGCCTACATCATGGAAGAAGTTAAGCCAAAGTAAAGTCCATAAGGAGGTCGCGATGGCAAATGCACAACGCGCTGGGCGTCTAGCTCAGGAAATTCAAAAAGATATGTCAGACTTGCTTTTGAAGCGGGTGAACGACCCACGGGTCCAAGATGTCACGGTGACTTCCGTTGATGTTTCTGGTGACCTGCAGATCGCCACGATTTACTATTCAATTCTGTCAGACTTTGCCTCTGATCGGAAGAAGGCACAAGCGGGACTTGAAGCTGCGTCGGGCTTAATCCGTCGCGAATTAGGGGCTCGTTTGACCGTCTATAAAATTCCAGAAATCCACTTTGTCTTGGATAATTCCATCCAGTACGGTGATCACATTGAATCGTTGATTCGTGATTTACACCGACAAGAAGGCAAGTAGAAAAAGAAGAGCCGAAAGGCTCTTTTTTTGTATTTTTTTAATCTAATCATGCTAAAACTCATTTTTCTTTCATAAAAGTCTTTTCATTAACGATAAAATAAGCTACACTATCAATAAGAAATAAGCAAAGAAAGTGTGATTTTTATGAGCCAAGACATCCCGACTTTAAATTCCGAAGTAACCGCCATCCCAACCGATAAGATTTTGGGCTTTCAGGCAAGTATTCAAGGCGTGGATGATTTGGTCTTCTTGACCTTTGGGGAACCTGGCTTTGATGCACCAAAAGTGGTGAAGGAAGCCACCATTCGTGGCATTCAAGAAAATCACTCACACTATGGGCATTCGCAAGGAAATCCTGAGTTACGCCAGGCGGTTATTGACTACATGCAGGATCGTTACGGCTTGACCCAGTATCCATCGATTGACCAAGTGGTGATAACGGCTGGCGTATCGGAAGCGATGTATGCCATTTTTAAAACCTTGCTTTCAACTGGTGATGGGATTCTTGTGCCAGATCCGGCTTACGGATCCTACTTCTCTTCCATTGCCCTGGCCAATGCGCAGGCGATTCCAGTCGATACATCAACGACTGGTTTCAAATTAACGCCGGAACTTGTGGCCAAAACTGTGGCTGAAGCGACTGTTCCAGTCAAGGCAGTCCTCTTTAACTACCCAAGTAACCCAACGGGTGTTACCTACAGTAAAGAGGAGTTAGCGGAATTGGCCAAGGCCTTTGAAGCGGCCGGTGTTTGGGTGATTTCGGATGAGATTTACTCTGAATTGACCTATGGTCAAGAACACCATTCCATCGGTGAAATGATTCCGGATCGCGCCATTGTCGTCAACGGCCTGTCCAAGTCCCATGCAATGACTGGCTACCGGGTTGGTTTCATTTTAGCGCCGAAGGCAGTGGCCGCCGAATTAAAGAAGGTGCACGCCTCCTTGATTTACTCGATTCCGACCTTTGTTTACGACGGTGCCTTGGCAGCGCTACAGATGCCAAAGGAAGACCTCCAGCCAATGCTTTCGACTTATCAGGTTCGTCGGGACATGGCCGTTGAGCTTCTGCGCTCATTGGACTTTGATGTTTTGTCACCGGACGGGGCCTTTTATATCTTTGCTAAGTTGCCAGAAGATATCGAGGAAGATGGCTGGACTTTTGCAGAAAAGTTAGCCAAGGATGGAAAAGTCGGCGTGATTCCTGGTGAAGCCTTTTCACAATTCGAAGGGGCAAAGGACTATATCCGACTTTCCTATGCTGGGGATACTGAACAATTGAAGGAAGGTTTGTCCCGTATCAAAGCATACATTGAAAAGCGCCGGGCAAACCGGTAAAATAAAAGCCGACGATTTCACTTTGAATGACCGGCTTTTTTGCTGGAATGGAGAATGGCATGGCCAAGCAGGCGAGTAATTTATCTGGATTGTTAGTAGTCAATAAGCCCAAAAAGATGACCTCATTTGGCGTAGTCGCTCGACTCCGACGGATTTCTGGTCAAAAAAAGATTGGCCACGCTGGCACCCTCGATCCAAACGTGGATGGCGTTTTGGTGGTCGCCTTAGGAAAGGCAACGAAGCTGATTGACCTCTTGCAGACTCGGCCAAAAACCTATCGGGGGACGGTCACCTTTGGGTATGCAACGGAGAGTCAGGATGCCGATGGGGCGGTGGTGGAAGAAAAGCCACTGACGGAAGCATTGGATGAAGACAAGCTGCAGGCCGCCTTTTCTGCCTTAGAGGGCGATATTGTCCAGGTTCCACCCATTTATTCCGCTGTCAAAGTCAATGGGAAGCGACTTTATGAATACGCCCGTGCGGGGGAAGAGGTGACATTGCCGAAGCGGTCGGCAACGATTTACCGCTTTCGACCTAGCTCAAGGCTTCGTTGGGTGGAAGGAAAGCCCTACCAGTCAATCGACTTTGAAGCCACGGTGTCAAAGGGAACCTATATTCGAACCTTGGCCTATGACCTTGGTCAGTCCCTTGGCCTGCCAGCAACAATGACGAAGTTAACCCGAACTTCTGGTTCTGGCTTTGATTTATCGGAGGCCACGGACTTGGATGACTTGATGGCCTTGACGGAAGAAAGCATTGTGAGAAAGGTGAAGCCAATTGCTTCTGTTTTAACTTATGAACGGAAAGATTTGACGGATGAGGAGTACTTTGCCGTCAAGAACGGGCAAAAAATTCAATCTTGGGCGAAAAATAATGATGGTTTCTATCAACTTTATTATCACAATCAATTAATTGCGGTATACGCCTATTCGGAGGATGAGCAGCTGTGGCGTTCTCGGTATTTCTTTGCATAATTTGTTTAATAACTAAAAAAAGTACTGGAAGTTGTGATACTTCCAGTACTTTTTTGTATATTTGAAACAAATGAAATAGTTTGATAAAACCGAAAGGACTGCGTTACACTTTGGGGAGTACTTGATATTTCACGTTTAGAGTCAAATGAGGGAGAGCTTATGCAGTTTAATCGGAATCAGCTGGCACTTGAGAATAAACGAATGAAAATGAAGAAGGTTAAAAAGCAGTGGGTCGTGACCTCCTTGGCCTCTTTTGCCCTGCTTTTTGGCGCTCAGGCGACCGTTTCGAATGCATTACCAAATGGTCAGGCAAAGGCCGATACGGGGACGGATTCGTCAACTAATTCAAACGATACAGCCGGTAACGACACCCCAGATAATTTACCAGCCCAAGGGACAAGTAAAACGGCAATTGAGCTACCCGGTGGTTTGGCTGATGGAACTTACACCTATCGTAATCCTCGAGGGTTGGATAAGAGCCTGTTCACGTTGACGATGAGTCAGACTGTTAACATTAATGTAGATGGGCAAATCTATAAACAACCACTTTATACTCAGGCAACCATCACACGAACGCTAACCGTTAAGGATGGCCAGGCTTCCTGGACCTTCGATCAGCCTGATAAATCAGACGGTTCTGGCCAGGTTTATGGTCATCATGCTGGCTGGGTAGGAAGTAGTAACACGGCCATTCAGTTCTTTGCCTCTTCCATTAACTATCCATCCGATGATCAGGCATACCCAGTTGTGACTCGCTTGTCGGAATTAAAAAGTGATAAGCTTTCCTTTGATTCCTTTACCGCAACGGAAGATGGGCAGGAAATTCCTGACGGAACCTATGAAGCCCACAAAAATGATCAGCTTTTTGGCATTTAGAATACGAAGTCTGTCAAAAACGAAAGTACTGGGAAATTCCGCCTGGCAACGGGGGATGGCCGAACCTATCAGGCCGACGATCCCAATAACCATTCGGTGGTGCTGACTTTGAATTTAAAGTCAAAGACGACGGCACAGCCCAGTGCATCGAAACTAAATCGCACAATTCACTATCAAGACGCCGCTGGGCATGCGATTGATGGTCTTTTGGATGAGGTTCAATCGGTCACCCGGACAATCACCAAGCACATGTCTGACTTTGACAATCAACAGGTTGGCCCAGATGAAGTTAGCACCGATCGATCCTGGGAGGCTGTACCGGTTGATTCAGTAACGGCCGATAAGAAGTATCGAGTCAAAGAGATTTTGGATGGCCAGGGGAACGTGTTGAATTCCGATACCATCCCCGCCCAAACGGACTTTGACGAAAATACCACCGACAGCAAGTACACCGTGGTTTATGAAGACAACGTGCAAAGCTTTGGGCCAGAGGACGCTAATCTGCCAAGCGCCGTGGATAAGAGCCAGTTAACGAAGACCTTATCACGGACGGTTCAGTCGGTCGATGATAATGAAAATCAGAAGGAAATCAGTTCAAAAACGGAACAGGTGAAATACCAGCGTCAAGCCATTTATGACTATGCAACTGAAAAAGTTACCGGTTATACCGATTGGCAACCTGTCGATGCCAACCAACCGGGTTTTGAAAAAGAAGACATACCGGAAACCATTCAAGACGGGCAGTATCAACAGGCGACTAGCCAAGCGGATAGCCTAGCTGCTGATACAACTAGCCAAGATGACATCAGCAATGGGAACAATCCGGCCACGGTTGTCCTGCACTATGTCCATGTGCAAAAACCGGTTGATACCAGTACGGACGCAAAGGACACGACCCGTACGGTGAAGCGGATTGTTCACTTACGAGATGCTAATAAGGGGCAGGAGATTGATGCTGACAATTTGGCCAGCCGGACGGTAACCGTTAATTACACGCGGACTGGAACCATGGATCAAGTAACGAAGGCCTTTACGCCAACGTCTGGTTGGCAGGCGGAACAAAACATGACGACTTTGGCAGGCTTTACTGCTCCAGACTTAACCAAGGAGGGCTATGAAAGTCCAGCGCCAAGTCAAACGGCTGCACTGACGCCATCAGAAGATGAAGTTGAAACGAGCAAGGTCTATGATCAGTGGATTGATTATCAAGAAAAGGTCGATACGTTCAGTGCTGATAGTCAGTCACTGCCAACGGGTGTCACGAAGGTTGATTTACAAAAGTCGGCCACACGGACCTTCCACTTCAAGTCAGCAGACGGGCAGCAGGATTTTGGTCAAGACACCCAGACCGTGACCTTTACGCGAACGGCCCAATACAACGAAGTGACTAAGCAGGTGACGTATGGGGATTGGCAGGCCGATGCTCAATCAAAGGGGAACTTTGTTGCTTATAACTGGCCAGAGAGTCAAGCAGATGGAAAATATGTCTTGGCTGAAAATTCGGCTAAGCAAACGCCAGCAGAAAGTTTGAATCCCGATTCAGTAACCGCTGGGCAGAACGAAGACGTGACGGTGCTTTATGAACACGCACACTTGCAGGCTCCAGATGAGCAGTTGAAGCGAACGGTGACGCGAACCATTCATTTGCAGGTAGCAGGAACCGGTGCCAAGGCTGGAGATAACCTGGTTAGTGCCATTCATTACCACCGAACGGGTTATGTCGATGCGGTAAAGAATGTTTTTGTTTCGGAGAGTGGTTGGGTCAAAGATGACGGACAAGAAGACTTTGGTCAGGTGACGGCACCGGACTTGAGCCAAGCTGGCTATGAAAATCCTGATCCAGCAGATGTACCGGCTATTAATCTGAGTCAAGATGATCATGATATCGACCAGAATAAAAACTTCGAGCAGACGGTGGTGTACACCGAGAAGGCTCAGGACTTTGGACCCAATGATGCGAATTTGCCAGCGGGTGTTAATGCGTCAGATTTAACCAAGACTGTTCAGCGAACCATTCACTTTAAGGATGAAGACGATGCTAATGCCAAGGAACTTGGCCAGCTGACCCAGACAATTACTTACAGCAGAAAGGCACTCTTTAACTTGGCGAAGAAACAGGTTGATGGCTATACCCCTTGGGTGGCTGATGCTTCGTCGAATGGTCGTTTTGCGGCCTATTCACCAGAAGCTAAGCTTTCTGATGGCCGTTATGTCTTAGCGAGTCAGGCGGTTTCAGAAGAAAGTCCGGATGCTCAAACCGTTGTGAATGGGACGGTTGAAAACGTCACCGTTAATTATCGACATGCGCATCTGGAGGCTTCTGATGACCAGTTGAAGCGGACGGTTAGCCGGATTGTTCACCTTTACGATCAAAAGTCGGGTCAGGAAATTGACCAAGCACATCTAGCTGACCGAACGGCTACCTTGATTTATGAGCGCAGTGGTTACGTCGATGCGGTCACCAGTGACTTTGTTAAAACGAGTGATTGGCAGTTGATAGCAGGTGAGCAGCCGGTTATATCAGGGCTGAAAGCACCGGATCTATCGGCTGACAATTACCAGCTGACAGGTAAAAGTGTAACGGCTGATATCACGCCGTCAGAAACGGATATCGAGCAAAACAAAACCTTTGATCAACGACTGGATTATGTTCAAAAGACACCAGAGGGCGATGGTGGTAAAGGGAATAACCCAGATCGCCAACCAAACGGGGACAGTGGGAACAATCCCGATAACCAGTCAAACAATGGTCAGGACGTTAAGCCAAATGGCCAACCGGCTGATTCTAGCAATGAACCAAGCAGGACAGATACGGGAGCTAATGCGAATCAAGTGGCAGGTAATGGCGATGGGGCCCTTGCCGGCACTGCTTTAAGAACAACGATGGCCCAGGCAGGTGCCCGAGCTGATATCGCGGCAGCTCAAGCAAAAGAAAATGCTGAGGAGCAAGCAGCCATTCGGCGTTCGAAGGAGTCGTCGAAGGTTTCACAGGGCAAAAGGGCAACCAATCAGGATAAACATTCAAAGGGGCAGTCAGCTTCTAAACATGGCAAGCGGATCAAGCCAACCGGTGAGTCTAAAAAGACAACGGGAGGAGCGAGTCGAAAGCAGACCCTTTCACTAGCAGCCGCTACTATTTTGCCAGTCACGGTCATTGCCTACTTTATTTTGAAAGAACGCAAGTGATCATAACGGTTGCTTTTGATGCTTCCTGACGAGTGAGGTGTTAAAAGAACAAGCGAGCACAAATTGTGCTCGCTTGTTTTATCGGCCAAGTCAAATCGTTTGAAACAGGTTATAATAGTAGTTATGACAGAACTTTATCACATTCACTATCCATTGGATGACAATCAATTACCGGTGCGACCACAGGTATTAGCTATGGGCTTTTTCGATGGTGTTCACCTGGGGCATCAGGCCGTCATTAAAGCAGCGAAAAAACAGGCTGATAAACTGGGGCTGCCACTGGCTGTCTTGACCTACACGCCTTATCCTGGTCTTGTTTTTGAAAAGCAGCCACTTCCCTGGCGGGCCTTAACACCACTTAAACAAAAGGTGGCACTCTTGGGAAAGCTGGGCGTTGACCGGGTATATGTGTTAAATCTCACCTCCTCCTTGGCCGCTTTGCCACCTGAGGACTTCGTTGAGCAAGTCTTGCTTTTGCTACAGGCCAAGGCCGTCGTCGCAGGCTATGACCATTTATACGGCCGGCAGGAGGAGCAAGCGGACATGGCGCATTTGCCCGAATACGCCAAGAGCCGTTTCCTGGTTGAAGCTGTCCAAAAAACGGCTCTTTCGACCGATGAAAGCAAAGTCGCCTCCCGCGACATCCGACGGGCATTGGCCAGTGGGGATGTTGACATGGCCAAGCAAAGTCTTGGTCGGCCGCACCAGACTTCTGGTTATGTCGTTCATGGGGATGCCCGTGGTCGGACACTCGGATTTCCAACCATTAACATTTGGACGAACGAAGAAGAAAGTCTGCCGGGAATCGGTGTTTACGTTGTTTCGGTGCAGCTGGCTGGTCGGTTGGTACAGGGGATGGCCTCGATTGGTCGCAACGTGACTTTTGAAAAGGGGCGACCGGTGACGGTTGAAATCAACCTCTTTGATTTTGATGAAGCGGTTTATGGGGAATTCGTTCGGGTGAACTGGCTCCACTACCTAAGAGGCGAGGTAGCCTTTACTGGCGCCGAGGCATTAATTGAACAATTGAAAAAAGACCGACAAAATAGTCTGGCCTACTTTAAAGAAAACTAGGAGAAATCCTAGTTTTTTATTTTGGCAGTTGTTTAAGAAGCTAGCCAGGAAAGGGCTTTTTTAAATGATTTAGCACTCATATAAAAAGAGTGCTAAAAGGGGTTGCATTCTGTCGAACAATCCGTATAATAAGAATTAGCAGTTGAGTTAATCGAGTGCTAATTAAAGAAAGGCAGGCTGCTTGGACGTGTTAACGGAAAGACAGAAGCGGATTTTAGCCGCTATCATTTACCAGTACACTCAAACGGCCCACGCCGTCGGATCGAAAACTTTACACGATCAGCTTGACTTGGATGTCTCGCCCGCGACGATTCGCAATGAGATGTCCAGCCTTGAATCGGCCGACCTGATTAAGAAGTTGCATACTTCTGCCGGTCGTGTCCCTTCTTTAGAAGGTTACCGTTACTACCTGGACCATTTGATGGGAAAGGCAGGGGTGTCGAATGAAGAGATTGCTTTGGTGGCCAAGCAGATTCGGGGAAACTTTCACGAGTTAGACGAATTGCTTGATCAAACAGCCAAGCTACTGGCAAAGGAAACGGGACTCACGGCTTTGGTCTTAAAGCCAAAACCGATTAACTTGAAGATTTCATCCTTCCAGTTAATTCCGATGGAGAACCGGCAGGTGATTGCCGTTCTTGCCACCTCGGATGGCAAGGTGACGTCACAGACTTTCCGTTTGCCAAAGGAGTTGCCCCTCGATTCATTAGCGGGCATGGTGGCTTACATCAATGCACAGATGGTCGGTCGGCCGGTTCACGAAGTTCTCTCTTTGATGACTTCTGAACAGCTGCCGGTTCTGCTGTCGCGTAACATTGAAAGCCCGGCGGCCTTTCTGCAACTCTTCGGCGATGTCTTGGCCCGCTCCGTTTCGGAAACGGTTCATCTCGGTGGTCGCCTCAATCTTTTAGAGGTGGCAGACGATGCCTATCTTGACATCAAAGCTGCCCGGAAGGTTTTGGAGCTCTTTGATTCGCCGGATGCCGTTCGTCACTTAGCGAAGGCAAAGAAGAACGAAGTCAACATTCGCTTAGGCGATGAATTGCACACGCCGGTCTTACAAGACTTTGCCATGTTGTCGACGGCCTTTACCGTCGGACAAGATGACGCGGGTGTGATTGCCTTAGTTGGACCAATGCGCTTGCCATACGCGGAACTTTCGCGTTTGCTTTCGGCATTTGCCCAAGCACTGGATGCCAAACTCATTGAATATGTTAGTTAGATAAAGGAGGCTGTCGTGGCCAAGAAAAATCAAGAAGAACAAGTCCAAGAAGAAATCAAAGACGAAGAGGAAGCACAGGACTTTGCAGGGGAAAACCCCGAAGAAGTGACGAGTGAATCCACTGAGGCGGAAGAAGTTGATCCACTGGCTGACATGAAGCAACAGTTGGCCGACAAGGATGACGATTTGCTGCGTGCACAGGCCGAAATCCAAAACATCCAAACGCGTAACGCGCGTGAACTGGCAAACATTCGAAAGTATGACGGTCAGAAGTTGGCCGAAGCCATTTTACCGGTTGTTGACAACTTGGAACGTGCCTTGGCCGTCGACGTTGATGGTGATGACAAAGTCGCCCAGATTCACAAGGGTGTTGAAATCACCTTGAAGACGCTTAAGTCCGCTTTGACAGCCAACGGCATCGAAGAAGTTGGCCAGGTCGGTGACGACTTTGACCCACAGACGATGCAAGGTGTTCAGACGGTGCCTGCCGAAGACGACCAAAAGGCCGATCAGGTGGCGAACGTCTTGCAAAAGGGCTATGTCTTACAAGATCGTGTCATTCGACCTGCAATGGTTGCGGTTACACAGTAAGTTAACTTACATAGTATGATGCATGGTGATTCAGCGTTTAACGCACCACACCGAAAAAAGCTAAAAATTGTTAATTAAAAATGGAAAGGGTATCGAATATGTCAAAGATTATTGGTATTGATTTAGGAACGACGAACTCTGCAGTTGCTGTTTTGGAGGGTGGTAAGCCAAAGATTATCACCAACCCTGACGGTGGCCGGACAACGCCATCCGTTGTCTCATTTAAGAACGGCGAAAGCCAAGTTGGTGACGTGGCAAAGCGCCAAGCCATCACAAACCCCGACACGATTTCATCAATCAAGTCACACATGGGGGAAGCAAATTACAAGGTAAAGGTTGGCGACAAGGAATACACGCCACAAGAAATCTCAGCGATGATCTTGCAGTACATCAAGGGCTATGCTGAAGATTACTTGGGTGAAAAAGTCGACCAAGCCGTTATTACGGTCCCTGCATACTTTAACGATGCACAACGTCAAGCAACCAAGGATGCTGGTAAGATTGCCGGTTTGAAGGTTGAACGAATCATCAACGAACCAACGGCTGCTGCTTTGGCTTATGGTATGGACAAGTTGGACAAGGACGAAAAGGTGCTTGTTTATGACTTGGGTGGTGGAACCTTTGATGTTTCTGTCCTTGAATTAGGTGATGGTGTCTTCGAAGTTTTGTCAACAAATGGTGATACACACCTTGGTGGTGATAACTTCGATGCTAAAATTATCGATTACTTGGCCGATGAATTTAAGAAGGAAAACGGCATTGATTTGAAGCAAGACAAGTTGGCCTTGCAACGTTTGAAGGATGCTGCTGAACAAGCAAAGAAGACGTTGTCTTCTGCAACCGAAGCACAAATCGACTTGCCATTTATCGCTTCTGGTGACCAAGGCCCATTGCACTTGCAGACATCATTGACCCGTGCAAAGTTCAACGAATTGACGGCTGACTTGGTTAAGAAGGCGGAGCAACCAGTTTTGAACGCTTTGAAGGATGCCGGCTTGTCATTTGATGACATCGACGAAGTCATCCTGAACGGTGGTTCAACTCGTATCCCAGCCGTTCAAGAATCAGTTAAGAAGTTGACGGGTAAGGAACCAAACCACTCCATCAACCCTGATGAAGCCGTTGCCCTTGGTGCCGCTGTTCAAGGTGGTGTGATTACTGGTGACGTGAAGGACGTTGTCCTCTTGGATGTAACGCCATTGTCACTTGGTATCGAAACCATGGGTGGTGTCTTCACGAAGTTGATTGATCGTAACACGACCATCCCAACGTCAAAGTCACAGGTCTTCTCAACGGCCGCTGATAACCAGCCAGCCGTTGACATCCACGTCTTGCAAGGTGAACGCTCAATGGCGGCCGACAACAAGACTTTGGGTCGCTTCCAGTTGGCTGACATTCCTGCAGCCCCACGTGGTGTCCCACAAATCGAAGTGACCTTCGATATCGACCGTAACGGAATCGTGAACGTTTCTGCTAAGGACCTTGGTACGCAGAAGGAACAAAAGATTACCATTCAAGCTGCCGGTGGATTGTCTGACGATGAAATCGAAAAGATGATGAACGACGCTAAGGCAAACGAAGAAGCCGACAACAAGAAGAAGGAAGCCGTTGAAACGCGCAACAACGCCGATCAATTGATCTTCCAGACGGAAAAGACTTTGGAAGAAGTTGGCGACAAGTTGTCAGAAGACGACGTTAAGCCAACCAAGGATGCTTTGGAAGCCTTGAAGAAGGCCAAAGAAGACGCCAAGGATGAAAACGCCGACTTGACTGACTTGAAGGACAAGTCCGATGCCTTGTCAAAGGTTGCCCAAGAATTGGCTGCAAAGCTTTACCAACAAGCACAGGCCGCTCAAGGTGCTGCTAATGGTCAAGAAGCTGGTCAAGGACAAGCGGGAAACGATGACACGGTCGATGGCGACTTTGAAGAAGTCAAAGACGACGACAAGAAGTAATTAAGAAACGCTCGTCCAGCTTTTCAATACAAAGAACAGGCTAGGGGAACCTAGCCTGTTGTACATACTAAGAAATAAAGGAGCTGCTTGTGAATAATACGGAATTTTATGATCGACTCGGGGTCTCAAAGGATGCGAGTCAAGACGAAATTAAAAAGGCATACCGAAAATTATCCAAGAAGTACCACCCCGATTTGAACCATGAACCGGGTGCCGAGGATAAGTACAAGGAAGTACAAGAAGCCTGGGAAACCTTAGGGGATCCGAAGAAGCGTCAGCAATATGACCAATTTGGTTCAGCTGGTGCACAGGGTCAAGGCGGCTTTGGTGGCTTTGGCGGTGCACAAGGTGGCTTTGGTGGTGACTTCTCCGACTTGGGCGATATCTTCTCGCAGATGTTTGGCGGTGGATTCCAACAGGATCCAAATGCCCCTCGCAAGGGACGTGACTTGCAATACCGGATGCAGCTGACTTTTGAAGAGGCCATCTTTGGTACGGAAAAGCACGTGAAGTACACGCAGTCCCAAGGCGATGCTAAGCAACACGAAGTCAAAGTCAAGGTGCCGGCTGGTGTTGAAACGGGTCAGCAAATGCGCTTGGCTGGTCAGGGAGAAGCTGGTGTAAACGGTGGCCCTCACGGTGACCTGTTCGTTGTCTTCTCTGTTGGCGCGTCTAAGGAAGGCTTTGAGCGTGACGGTGCTGATATCTACGTTGAGCAAGATATCGACTTTATCACGGCGGCAATGGGTGCCGAGATTCCTGTAAAGACCGTTCACGGGGATGTTAAGCTCAAAGTGCCAGCTGGTACGCAAAACGGCCGTCGTTTCCGTTTGGCCGGCAAGGGTGCCCCTCGTCTTCGCGGTGCAGGCTTTGGAAACGAGTACGTCGTGATTAACGTGACGGTGCCAACCAAGCTAAACAAGGAGCAGAAGGCGGCTTTGCAAGCCTTCGCTGAAGCTTCTGGTAAGGCCAAGAAGGGCATGTTTAAGTAAAAAATTAAAAAAGTCGCTTGGAAATTTTTCCAAGCGACATTTTTTTAGCAGCAAATCGTTTTTATTACACGTACTTTGTGTTGTCATCAACCTGCCATGGCTGGGCCTTATCGATGTGATCGTAGTAAAGCTTGCCGTGAAGATGGTCAATCTCGTGTTGGAAGACGATGGCGGGGTAGTTGCGCAAGGTCTTCTCATAGGTATCCCCGTTTTCATCTTGGTAACGAACCTTGATTTTCTTTGAGCGGGGAACAAAGCCGGGCACGTCCTGGTCAACGGAGAGGCAACCTTCACCGGTTTCGAGTGCCGTGCGGCCAACAGTCTCAGAAATAATGACCGGATTATAGATGACGCCCTTGAAGTAGGGTTCTTCATCTTCTTCGGCTGGGTCTTCGGAAGGAATCAAGATGGCGGCCATTTGTAAGGATTCGCCGACTTGGTTTGCCGCAAGGCCAACACCTGGTCGTAACCCGTATTCTTCGTTTGCTTCGGGGTCTTGTGAGACGACTAAATAGGTCATCATATCTTCGGCCAGTTGGCGGTGTTCGTCCGAGAGTGGGAAGGGGACCTTTTCAGCTTGCTTGCGCAAAACGGGGTCGCCATCCTTTGTAATCTTGTCCATGGTAAAGCGAATGGTCATGGTACTTGCCACCTTTCTTTTCATCCTTTCTAGTATAGCAAAAAAAGCGACAGAATGGGAAGATTGGCCGGATGAATCGTGGTCGGCTGAGGGCGTGCTCATCGGTACTTTTCCTTTTTTGCTTGAGTAGAAAAGCGACTTTTTTCTTGGTAAACTGGGGATAAGGAAAAGATGAAAGAGGTTTTGTCGATGGCAGAGAACTATCAGCTTCCAATCGATGGTAATTGGGATGTGGCCGACATGGTTGCCGTGTCCGAATTGGTCGATGCGGTGTTACAGGTATACGAAGGCGGTTGTGAGCGAGCGCAATTGCTCGAAGCTCATCGAGCTTTTACAAAAGTCATGCCGGCAAAATCAGAGCAAAAACGGTTCGATCGGGACTTTGAAGAACAAACCGGTCGTTCCATTTACCAGACGGTCAAAATGGCCAGAGAATCGGATAAGCGGGTGATTAAAGGTGCTTGATTTATCATCAACCAAGGGACTGCAGCAAATTGACCGCGAGGTGTCTTCTTGGATTCGAACATTGGCGGATGAAACCAAAAAAGCCCGGGCGGGCCAGGCCCTTCATGTTTCTTATAAAGAAGGTGATAAGCGCAATTTGGTGACCGATTTGGACAAGTCCAACCAGCGAGCGCTCATCGAAAAAATTCAGGCTTTCGATCCAACAGCTCACTTTGTTTGTGAAGAAGCGGGTGAGGCACGCGCCGAATCGATGGCTGGTCACGTTTGGTTCGTTGATCCGATTGATGGGACCCTAAATTTTGTTTTAGAGGACCGGGATTATGCCATTATGGTGGCTCTGTATGACGATGGGAAGCCCGTCCTCGGTTGGATTTATGACGTGCCCGAAGGGCGACTTTTTCATGGGGGAAAGCAAACGGGAGTCTATCTGGATGACCAACCGCTTCAGGTTGTGGCCAACACGGCCTTGGCTGATTCGGTGGTGATCGTTTCCGGCCGTCGTCTCGTCTTGGGTCAAAAGCCTTATGGCCAGATGGCAAAGGAAGCCCGCGCATTTCGCGTATTCGGCTCAGCGGGTATTTCATTTACAAGACTTTTGACGGGTTCTGCCCAGGCTTACTTATCCAAGTTATCGCCATGGGATTTAGCGGCTGGTCGCGCCCTGGCGGAAGGGCTTTCTTATGAAGTAAAAAACCTTGACGGCACTAGCCCGAATATGCTATTATCAAACTCAGTATTAATCGCTACAAGCAGGATACATCGCGAGGTAGTCAAGATGGTGAAAGACTAGGGGATAACTCCTAGTCTTTCTTGTGAGTAGCAAGGATAAAGGAGCACAAGAAATTGGCAAAACTTCGCGAAGATATTCGTAACATCGCTATCATCGCCCACGTCGATCACGGAAAGACGACGTTGGTGAACGAAATGTTGAAGCAGTCCGACACCATGGACGCCCGTAAGGAACAATCATTGGGTGACCGTGCAATGGACACGAACGACATCGAAAAGGAACGTGGAATCACGATCCTTTCTAAGAACACGGCTGTCCGTGTTGGCGACAAGCAAATCAACATCCTGGATACCCCAGGTCACGCCGACTTCGGTGGAGAAGTTGAACGTATCATGGGAATGGTTGACGGTGTTCTCTTGGTTGTCGATGCCTTTGAAGGTACGATGCCACAGACTCGTTTTGTTTTGAAGAAGGCCTTCGAACAACACTTGACACCAATCGTTATCGTCAACAAGGTGGACCGTCCGGGTGCCCGTCCTTCAGAAGTTGTGGACGAAGTCTTGGACTTGTTCATCGAATTGGGTGCGGATGAAGATGACTTGGACTTCCCAGTGATCTTTGCCTCAGCCATGAACGGAACGACTTCATTGGATCCTGAAATTGACACGCAAGAACACACGATGAAGCCAATCTTTGATACGGTCTTCGAAACGATTCCTGCACCTGTTGATAACTCAGACGAACCTTTGCAGTTCCAAGTGGCAATGTTGGATTACAACGACTTTGTTGGTCGTATTGGAATCGGACGTGTTCAGCGTGGAACGATCAAGGTCGGCGATAACGTGACCGTGATGAAGTTGGATGGTACGACCCAAGACTTCCGCGTTACGAAGTTGGCTGGTTTCATTGGTTTGGATCAAGTTGAAATCCAAGAAGCCAAGGCCGGTGATTTGATTGCCGTTTCTGGAATGGAAGACATCAACGTTGGTGAAACGGTTGTTGATCCTGCTCACCCAGACGCCTTGCCATTGCTTCGTATTGACGAACCAACGTTGCAAATGACTTTCCGTCAAAATGACAGCCCCTTTGCTGGTCGTGAAGGTAAGTTCGTGACGGCGCGTCAAATCGAAGACCGCTTGCACCGCGAATTGCACACGGACGTTTCGCTCCGTGTTGAAGATTTGCCAAAGGCTGGTACTTGGTTGGTATCTGGTCGTGGTGAATTGCACTTGTCAATCTTGATTGAAAACATGCGTCGTGAAGGCTTCGAATTGCAAGCTTCACGTCCACAGGTTATCTTTCGAGACATCGATGGTGTGACGTCAGAACCATACGAATCCGTACAAATTGATACGCCTGATGAATATTCATCATCTGTTATCGACTCATTGAACCAACGTAAGGGTGAAATGCAAAACATGGAATCCGTTGGTAACGGTCAAACTCGTTTGACTTACATGGCGCCTTCACGTGGTTTGATTGGTTACGCAACTGAATTTATGACGGCAACACACGGTTATGGTATCTATAACCACACGTATGCAGAATACCGTCCAATGGTTAAGAATTGGGAACCAGGCCGTCGTAACGGTGCCTTGGTTTCAATTAACCAAGGACAAACGACCAACTACGCCATCATGGGTGTTGAAGATCGTGGCCAAATGTTCGTTGGTGCCGGTGTTGATGTTTATGAAGGTATGGTCGTGGGTATGAACGCCCGTGATAACGATATCTCCGTTAACGTTACGAAGATGAAGCCACAGTCTAACGTTCGTTCATCGAACAAGGACCAAACGGCCTCAATCAAGACACCACGCGACATGAACTTGGAAGCATCGCTTGAATTCTTGAACGATGACGAATACGTCGAAGTAACGCCTGAAAATGTTCGAATCCGTAAGGAAATTTTGAACACTGGTGAGCGTGAAAAGGCTGCCAAGCGCAAGAAGAAGTAACTAAATCTTGTTCGCCCTGGATTATTCATGATATAATCTTAGGGCGGTTAATGGAGATATGGCACAATCTGGTACTGCAGCGGACTCGAAATCCGTCGAGCCGTCGTATGGCGGTGTGCGGGTTCAAATCCCGCTATCTCCTTGAGACATTTCAAGAGAGGTCAAGAGGGCTCAAAAAGCCTGGTCTTGACCTCTTTTTGTTTTTTAGGGTTGCTATGAATTGCTATAGATTGCAAGCAAAATAACACATTTTTAACACATTTTTTTATAGCGGGGATGCTATCGAGGACGGCCTTTGTGCCGTCTTTTATTTTGCAAAATAACACATTTTTAGCACAAATACGCCGAATTTGAGTTGAACCTGTATCTGCGGTACTGATTTGGTACTTTAGTATCTAACAAAGACAATCAAGAAAGTCTGCCAGTTGTGGCAGAAAATGAATCATCCCCAAATTGTCCAGTAGTGGACAACTAACAACTACGTCTGTTATATTTGCGGTGTGTTTACATCCACAAACCTACAGACCTCCGTGTTTTCAAACACGCTGGTGCACCGAACCAGTGCGTCAGATAAGTCCTGTATAATTGTCTTAAAAGTCTTTGTGGGGGATGACATGAACAAAAGGGAAATACTCCGAGAATACTTTACCGGTTGCAATGGCTGGACGTTGGAGAACATCGAACAATTAAAACGGGCAGGCTTTAATAATCGTTTTGCAGAAGAGAACTGTAACTTGTGGGAAGAAATACATCGGACGCTTGACCCGTATGTGGCCACTCTACCCTCTGAAATCGTACAAATGCAACACGACCACTACAAGTACCGTAAACCTTTTGGCGAGTATTACAACATAGTAGCGCCTACGGCCGTGATACAAGAGGTCAACAACGAGCTGAACAGGTTGGCCAAGTCGATCAAGTTATCAGAAAGAGCCAAGGGCGGTAAATTGATTATGATGAAGTAATACTAGAGGCAACAAACCTTAAATAAATACGCCATATAAAGCCCGTATAGGCTTTTTAATTTGTTCTAGTATGATTGGACGTAAATAGTTAAAAAAGTCTGTAATAGCGCGTAAATATATACGCTATGGAAAGGATTAGTCGGTAGGTGTTTTATTTATTAAGATTAACAAAATTCTATTGCTTTGATATTCTGAAAACTATACGATTAGCTAAGGTAACAGGAATCTAGGAGTGTAATAAATGAATGAGAATACACCAGCAATAAGATTTAAAGGATTTACTGACGATTTGCAATCAGGATTATGGTGAAAAAAAGGTGACGAAAAAAACAACCTGAACCTAGAAGCAAGGTGGATTGACAACTTAAACCCAACAAATAGTAGCGTTTTGGTAAATCGTTCCAAATAAAAAAAGAAAAGAAGAGCAGATAAATGGCGGAAGATAAATTTGAACAAGCTGTGATTGAAAAACTACAGAGTGAAGGCTGGGACTACCTGAAAGAATATTCTGGTGTACCGGCTGATCGACTATATGACCACTGGCGAGATATTCTGAATGCCAACAATCGTAAACGACTAGAAGACACCCCATTATCTGATAATGAGTTTGAACAAGTGAAGTTGGAACTGGCAAAAAATAAAACGCCGTATGATGCACAACTCATGTTGGCGGGTGCGGGTGGTGTTGGAACCGTCCCATTGAATCGTGATGATGGCACACAGCTGGAACTCGAGATTTTCTATGGTGATGAAGTGGCTGGTGGACATTCACGTTATGAAGTCGTTAACCAAATTACGTTCACGGATTTAGCAACTAGTCTAAGTTCTAAGCGCCGGATTGATATTATGTTGCTGATTAATGGGCTACCGGTTGCTCATATTGAAGAAAAAGATGAGTCCTTGCAAAACCAATGGAATGCGTTTGAACAGTTCCAAAAGTATGACGGTGACGGTATGTACACGGGACTCTTTTCTTTTGTGCAAGTCCAGTTTGTTCTATCACAAAATTCAGCGCACTATTTTGCAAGACCAAAGAATAGTGACTTTTACAACCGTGATTTTGTCTTTGGCTGGCGTGATGACGCGGGTCAGGATGTCACGAATACAATGACCTTTATTCATGGGGTGATGGGTATTCCAGCTTTACACCGCTTAGTAACCGTGAATATGATTCCAGATGCAGCCAACGATAATTTAATGGTCATGCGCTCATATCAAATTCAAGCAACCCGTCAAATTTTAGATCGTATGCGTGAAATGGATCAAAATGACTTAGTTGAAAAAGAAGGGGGCTATGTCTGGCACACCACTGGTTCTGGTAAAACGGTCACATCATTTAAAGTGGCGCAACTACTTGCTTCACGACCTAGGGTTGAAAATGTTTTGTTTATTGTGGATCGGGTTGACTTAGTTAATCAGACCTATGAGAATTTTAAATCCTTTGCCTATAAGACCTTTGAAAATCGGATTCAAGTGGTGAATGGGAGTGAACTAAAGCGTGCTCTTAAGCACGATAACACGGCCCATATCTATTTGATTACGGTACAAGGCTTGGATAAGGCCATTAAATCAGGTCTAGCCTCTAATAAGCGGATGGTTATTTTAATGGATGAGGCCCACCGATCAGCCAGTGGTGATGCCGTCAGCCGAATTAAACAGGCCTTACCGAAAACCACTTGGTTTGGGTTTACAGGGACGCCTAATTTTTATAGCGACGAAGTACATGACGTGAAAACCTCTAAGGATGTTTCAACTTATGATATTTTTGGGCCGCGTTTACACCGTTATACGATCAAGGACGCTATCGGTGACGGTAACGTGCTTGGCTTTGATGTGACCTATTATGAGACTGATTTTGAACACAATATGGATAGTGATTTAACGGAAAAGGAACTGGAAAAAGAAGTGTATGCCAGCCTGCCATTCCGAAAAGCTGTTGTGGAAGATATTCAGCGTAATTGGGCTACGAATGCTAGCGGACCGATTAACATGGGGGTCCGTGAGCCGAATCAATTCCAAGGTATGTTAGCCGTATCAGGTAAGCAAGCCGTTGCTTCTTATTACAGTCTCTTTAAGCAACTAGCCCCTGAATTACGGGTCGCTATGACGTATTCTCGCGATGAAGCCAATGGAACGGGGGCGTCAGACTTACAAGCTGCTTTAAAGCAAGCGATGCAAGACTATATGGATCGCTACCAAACCCGCAATTTCTTAGAGGACAAGGACCCACAACGGGCGTACCTCAATGATATGACCAAGCGCATTGCCCGTAAGAAACCTTATAACAAGGGTAATGATGCCGATCGATTGGACTTGATTATTGTGTCAGATCAATTATTAACGGGCTTTGATTCAAAATTCGTTAATATCATCTACATGGATAAGATTTTGGGTGAAGGGCCCCTGATTCAAGCAATGTCACGAACTAACCGGACGATTGATAAGACAGCTAAACCGCATGGAAAAGTGCGTTTTTATCGTCAGGGTGCGGTGATGGAAGAAAAAGTCAAGGATGCGTTGGTTATCTATACCAAAGGGGGCAATGATACCTTAGCGGATGCGGGTAATACCCCGGATGATCAGGAACAAAAAGAGTTGTTTGATGACGGAATTTTGGCGCCTAAGGCCGCTGATAAAATTATCGACTTGAACCCTCAAATCAAGCGTTTGCAGCAGTTAGCAGGCGATGATTTTTCACAGATGCCACGTTCTGAAAAGGAACAAGTCGAGTTTGCCGTGACAGCGGCACAAGTCAACTCGCAAGTCCAACAGCTAGTGCAACAAGGGTACGTTTTGGGAAACACTGTTGATGGACCGGATGGACCTATTACACTAGGCATTGAGAGTGCCACGCAGCTCAGCTCACTGCAGGCGCGCATGAACGATGTCAACGAGGTTTTGCCACCGGACAAGCAAGTTGATTTAACGAATATCAAGCTGGTGTTGCAATCATTTGCGAATGAAATTATTGATTACGATAAACTAGTCGATTTATTGAATGCGTATATGGATGAAACCAGTGTTACCAACCGTGCCGCTGTTGAAGAGCATGTACAGCCCTTAGATCAAGATAATCGTGAAGAGATTGGGCAAGTCTTAGATGGCATTGAGAACGGGGAGTATCAGGAGCATTTTACGACTGAAACACTCAAGTCAGTCCGTAAGGCGATCCGCACTGCGCAACAAGACTTAAAAATTTACAAGTGGGCAGCCGACCATGATTACAATGGGAACGATATTCTAGCAGCTTACGAGCTATACCGCCCTGGCATCGCGTTAGTTGATAACACGGCGCTGAATCAATATTTACAAGACTTAGAGAGTCGCTTGGACATTGGCTTCTTTGAGCTAGCGGACTTTGAAGAGTCACTACTGAACTACTTTGCTAAAATCACCAAAAAATAAATTATTTATTATAGAAAAGGGCTAAACATGGCATTAACAGCAGATAAACAAGCATTAATTTGGAAAACATTGAACGAGACCCGCGGTAAGATTGAACCTTCTGAATATAAGAACTACATTTTTGGTCTGATGTTTTATAAGTTTCTATCTGAAAAAGCTCAAACATGGTTGGATAGCCAGTTGCGTGGTGAAACTTGGGCATCAGTTTGGAAACAAAACCCAGAAAAAGCGGCTGCTTTTATGCAAACAAAGTTAGGATATGTCATCCAACCGGGTGAGTTCTTTAGCGACTGGCAAGCGGCCATTAATGTGGATCAATTCAACATTACGAACGTGGCGGATGCGCTGGTTCATTTTAACCAAGAGATTCAACAAGGCGCTAAGGCAACTTTTGAAGGAATCTTTGACGACATGGACTTGGCTTCAAACCGTCTTGGGAGTAATACGCAAACGCGTACGAAGACCTTGATGGATTGGATTAGTTTGATTGACCAAATCGAATTGGATGAAGATGCCGATGTGCTCGGTGATCTATACGAATACTTGATTGGGATGTTTGCGGCAAATTCTGGTGCGAAGGCCGGCGAGTTCTATACGCCACACCAAGTATCAGATATTATGGCCCGTATCTTAACGGCCGGTCGTGAAGAGATGCCAACTTACAGCCTCTATGACCCAGCCATGGGATCAGGCTCATTGCTTTTGACGACTGCTTCATATATGAAAAATGATGGCGTTCGTGGGGCCATTAAGTACTACGGGCAAGAAGTTATCACAACAACCTATAACTTAGGCCGGATTAACTTGATGATGCACGGGGTTGAGTATAATGATATCAATATCCGTAATGCAGATACTTTGAGTTCAGATTGGCCTGACGGGGTCCAAAGTGGTGTGGATAGTCCCCGCATGTTTGATGCCGTGATGGCCAACCCCCCTTACTCACTGAAGTGGGATAACACGAACCGAGAAGATGACCCGCGTTTCAAGTCCGGTATTGCGCCTAAATCAAAGGCTGACTTTGCGTTCCTACAGCATGGTTTGTATCACTTGAAGCAAGATGGACGTATGGCAATTGTTCTGCCACACGGGGTCTTGTTCCGTGGTGCCGCCGAAGGGCGTATTCGCCAAGAATTACTAGAAAATCGCAACATTTCAGCGGTAATTGGGCTGCCTGAAAAAATCTTTACGAACACTGGTATTCCAACCATTATTATGATTCTGGAAAAGAACCGTACCACTGATGATGTGCTCTTTATTGATGCTTCAAAGGGCTTTGAAAAGCAGAAGAATAATAACAAGTTGCGCCAAGAAGACGTGGACTTAATTGTGGAGACGTTCTTAAAGCGTGAAGATGTTGATAAGTATGCGCACGTTGCCAGCTTTGAAGAGATTAAGGAAAACGATTTCAACCTCAATATTCCCCGTTATGTGGATACATTTGAAGAAGAAGAACCGGTGGATTTGGTTGCGGTTAGCCAGGAGCTAGGTGATGTTAACCAAAACATTGAACAAAGCGAAGCAGACTTATTAGCGATGATTAATGATTTAGCAGTCACAGACGATAGTCAGCCGATCATCGAATCAGCTAAGCAATTATTAGGAGGCAAGCATGAGTAATAATGTGCCTCAAGTTCGCTTTAATGGTTATAGTGATGATTGGGAAGAGCGTAAGTTAACCGATGTAACTTCTAGCTATTCTGGATTAACATATAGTCCAACTGATGTACAAGATAAAGGAACATTTGTTTTACGATCATCGAATGTAAAAAATGATCAACTTATTGATGCTGATAATGTCTATGTCAATCCTCATATCGTCAATTCAAATAATGTAAAAATTGGTGATGTTATTGTAGTTGTACGAAATGGAAGTAGATCTTTAATTGGGAAACACGCTATTGTTACCAAAGAAATGCCTAATACAGTAATCGGCGCATTTATGTCCGCTTTTCGAGGAGAAAATGGGGATTATATTAATGCATTATTGAGTACTACTAATTTTCAAAAAGAAATTCATAAAAGTTTGGGAGCCACTATAAATCAAATTACAGGAAAAGACTTTTCTATGATGAACTTTTCAACTCCTAAACTTGAAGAGCAGAGTAAAATCGGTTCATTCTTTAAACAGTTAGACGATACTATTGCTCTTCATCAGCGTAAGTTAGATTTGCTTAAGGAACAGAAAAAAGGTTTCTTGCAAAAAATGTTCCCTAAAAATGGGGCAAAAGTTCCTGAATTGCGCTTTGCGGGGTTTGTTGACGATTGGGAAGAGCGTAAGTTAGGTGATTTGTTAAATAAAAACAGTGAGAAGAATAAAAATTTATCTGTTATAAATGTGGAAAGCGTATCTAATAAAACTGGGTTTACAAAGCAAACCGATCAATTTGAAGACTACTCTGTTGCCAGTGCTGATCTATCGAATTACTATGTTATACGCGAAAAACAATTCGCGTATAATCCTTCTCGTATCAATGTAGGGTCAATTGCTTATAAATATTTAGGTGATGAGATATCTGTTGTGTCACCTTTATACGTATCTTTCTCAACAAAAAAAGTATTAAACGATGGATTTCTCTGGAATTGGTTTAAGACCGCATCATTTGATGCTCAACGTCAGCGCCTTTCTGAAGGTGGCGTCAGAGATACACTGAGTTTTAATCAATTGTCTGAAATGAATATTATGTTTCCAACATATCTTGAGCAAGAAAAAATCGGTTCGTTCTTCAAACTTCTAGATGACACTATCGCTTTTCATCAACGTAAGTTAGATCTATTCAAAGAACAGAAAAAAGGCTTTTTACAAAAGATGTTTGTATAGGGTCTATAATTACATTATCGCCCCTAACGAATCCTATTAAAACAACCCCTGTTATCTACTGGTTAGATAACAGGGGTTGTTTTTTGTTAGGTGGTATAATAGTACTTAAAAAACGAGGTCGATGACCACATGCCCAATCACATATTTATCAATCGAGAGTCAGGTAATGATAACATTTCAATATTCTATGACGAACCATCATTTGTGGTCATTGCGAATAAAGATGATTTAGCTAGCATTCAGTTGATTGATGAGTCTAAAAAACCTGGAATCTATATATTGTTAGGTGATGATAAACGATATATCGGTCAAGCATCAAATGCTATTTTTAATAGGCTTCAGCAACACTATATTAATAAGCCGTGGTGGAACAAGTTAATATTTTTTGGACGTGAAGATGGCCATTTATCAAAAGCACAATTAGATCTGCTAGAACGAAAAATAATTGAAAAAATGAAACGAGCAGAAATCGAACTAGATAATAATACCCAAGGTAATCAGAGCTATATTGATAAATTAAGCCAATTTTCTGCCTTATCATTGTTATCGAAAGTTGAAAGGGTATTGATAGATATCGCAAATATTGACTTATTTGCTAGTGATGATACTGAATTTGATAGGTTAGACCCTACTCCCAACAGCGATACTATATCGATTTTATTTGGCGGACAGCATTATACAGGAAGCTCTTACAGAGACGTCTTTACTAAGTTAGTATCTACACTTGTTCTGTCATCAGAGATATCTAAATTAACGGATTTAATAAATTCTACTGAACCCAATACTGTACAAATAATAGGAACCCTAGAGCGCGTGTCAGGGAAAGGTACTAAATTAACTAAAGCTATAGACTCAAGTAAATATCATGTCTACGTTAATTTTTCTAAAGATGCATTATATAAAAAGATACAAATACTAGCTCGTTTAACTAACAATAAAGTGACCTTTGAAAGGTGGTAATTTAACTATGGTTCAACAAATTGTCCTTCCGATCAAGGACTCTAACGTTTTAAAAATGGTACAAGACACCTTATTAGATAGTTTTCGGGCAGGGCGCCGTAACTACACCATCTTTCAAGTTGGCAAAGCCACCCTACTGCGGGTGAGTGATGTGATGACGTTAAAGAAATCCGATGTCTATAATCCAGATGGCTCTGTTAAACACACGGCCTTTATTCATGATAAAAAGACTAGTAAAGCAAATACATTATATTTAAAGCCTGTGCAACAAGACCTGCTGACACGTTCGCCGGAAATGTAGGAAACAAAAAGGAGTGTCCAAAATAGACACCCCTTTGACAACATTAGTTGCAACTACACTTGTATTTTTTCTAAAGTGTTCGAACCTGAACCGAGGTAGAGTCGGTACAGATAACAGTTAAACAGAAGGCATTGCATAGATTGGAGGAAGTGGCAAGATACAACCCCTTTACTTTTTGCCAGAAGCGGCAGAAACGCTAAACATCCCCAAAAAGATTAAAGGGGTCTGCATATTGCCGCTAGCTTAACGACCTAGATTAAACCTAGACCGACAAAGCGTAAGGTATGAAGTAAGGGGGTAGCTTAACGACCTAAGTTTAATTTAGACCGTTCCCCATCAGTGGGGAAACATTGCCAAAAATGGCAACGTTACAAAGTAGCAAGTATGTAACGGGGATGGTTACACCTTGAATAGCGGGCAATGATTAACTATATAGCGACTATACCAATTTATCTTTTACGCTTATTTGACCGTCAATGACCGTCAAGAGACGTCAAAACGATTAAAAAATAGCTTTACATTTTGTATGACTTCCTTGTATTATTTATTTATAGATAGGTGTAGGAACGATGTTTTTTATACCTTTACTTTGTTTCTGGCAACAGTAACGTATAAGGGGGTTACTATGATTATTGATAACAAGCATGTTGTTTTTGATTTAGATAACAAGGCACAAGCTGAACAGTACCGTAAGATCTTCCACCCTACACAGGTTGAACAAGAAAAAAATGTAGCTAAGATTAAGGCTAGCTTTGCTAAATCTGATGAGGGTGTAAAGCGCTTTAAAGAATTGGTAGAAAATGGAACAATTAGGATTTAAAGTATGTTCTGTTTCTGGTTTGATTGATACAAAACAACTAGATAATTATAGTTGTGGAGTGGCCGGGCTTGATGAGTTTGTTAAGTATGATTACCAAGACCTAGAGAGAAAACATATAACCAGCCTAAACGCTGTTTATCTTGATGATGTGTTAGTTGGAATGTTTGCCCTATCAACCTCAAGTAGCTCTGCTTCCTTTGCTGATGCAAACCGTGAAAAAATATTTGGGGATGCTAGTGGGATGAAGTCGTTGCCAATGATCAACATAGACCATCTATCTGTTAATAAGCCCTTTCAATTTGGTAATGGGTTAGATGGGCTACATCTTGGGACAGCTATTCTGAAGTATATTTTTAAGATGTTACTGGATGTAGGCGCACAATACGGGATAGCTTTTGCTGGTGTTATGGTTGAGAGCTTACCCGATCCAGTTGACTTTTATATAAGCAACGGATTTTATTTTATTGATAAGCACGAAGAGGATGCCCCAAACAAAAAGACATATACGCTAGCCATTAGTTACGATGACATGTTTAAAGTGTATGAATAAGAAAAGCCTTACTCAAACGAGTAGGGCTATTTTTGTGCCTATGAACCTGCTAAAACCTGCCTTAAAAACCTATTAAAACCTATGCCTAAACCTCAGAAAACCTCAGTTATTTTTTACTAAAAACCTAACAAAACCTAACATGAAAACCTGTCAAAACCTGTCATTAAAAAGCGTTCATTTAGGTTAGCAAATGTTAGCACTTACTCCAGCATTTTCCAGCATTTTACTCCAACATTTTCCAACATTTTACCTTAACAATTCTTAACATAAATCCTAGCATTCTATTGCAGTATTTTGCAGTGTTGAAAGGCTTATATAGCTATGCCTATACGGTTGATCACGCACTTAAATAGCGTTGCAACGTTGCAAAAAGTGTTGCAACCTTTTTGGCTGATGGTTGCAAAAGGTTGCACCCTAAAAGTTACAGGGTTGCAGGCTTATAGAGGTTGATATAATAACGATAGTAGACTAAAGAGCTTTAAAAAGTGTGCAACAAGGTTACAAAATTTGACTATTGTTTTAGACACAAATTGAGGGTTGCAATGCAAAAAAATACAAGTTATCCAAAACTAAATATCATGGAACTAGACTTTAGCAAACATCCCCGTGCTCATCTTGTTAAATGGCAAGGTCACAAGATAGCTTTAGCAACAACTAAACCTAATTATGGCGGTAAACGTTTTTGGCTTGTTTGTCCTTACTGTGAGAAACGAAAAGGTGCACTATATCAAGTAGGGCAGGCAGTAATATGCCGAGTGTGTGCGGGGTTGTATTACGCTGGGCAAGATAATAAAGCCAGACGTCACACTTTCACTAAAATTATGGCATTACACGATAAACAGCTAAATCTTATTAACAACCTAGATCCAGGTTTGTACAACAGTTATATGGGCTTAGGCCATCTATTAGCCTGTGATCTAGCTTATAGATTGTACAATACACCAAAACGGCCGAAAGGGATGCACTGGGCTACTTACAATAAGAAAATGGATGAAATATGTAGCATAGGCCGACAATTAAATAATCTATATGCACTTTACGGAAAGAGAAAGAAAGCGCATGACAAGGCCATTAAAGCGCAATGGTCGGAAGCAATAAGAGTACATGGTAAAAAGGTGTATGAAAAAGATTAACAAGGTCACACCTAAAAAGTCACAAACCAGATTCCCAAAATAGAGCAGTGGTTGGAACGGTTGATTTTATGCCAATTCGTTATCGTTCAGAACGACAACGACATTGTTAGAACGGTTGCAGTAGTTGCTACTGTCTGCAAAAGCCTGCATTTTTTCGAAAAACTACAAATAGGGTACAGTGATAAAAGTAGTTTTGTGTACATCCCCAAAATAAAAAGCCTACTTGTCTGAGTAGGCTAATTACATAGTTTATGAATGGGCTCGTTTTGCGATGATGGAATAGGTGGGCATCCATGGACCTGTCCACCAGCCAGATACACCGTATGTTTTAGCTTCTATGACTTCAAGACCCAAGCTAGTGAGCACGTCTATGTACTCTTTTTTGTGATGGCCAGTGTCTACAATGATTAGAGAACCATTGTCAGTAAGAACACGTACAGCTTCTTCTAGTGCATGTACTCTTTCGGAAGCCGGCTTTATGTTGTGGATGGCTAAACTTGATACGACATAGTCATACTTTTTATCTGCAAAAGGAAGGCTGATCATGTTCGCCGTTTTGACGTCAGCAATATGGGTTAAGTGCTGTTGCTTAATAATATTTTGAGTATTGTGAAGGCTATTGTCAGACTGGTCAGAGTTGCGCCACAAGTCAATACCTGTAGCGTGACCATTACCTGATAAAAGTTTAGCGAACATTAGCAAGACCATTCCATGACCAGTACCTAAGTCAAGAACCTTTGAATTAGGATCAATTGTTATTTTGGATAAAATACTATTCCATATCTTGTGCTTGCCTCTAATGGAGGTGTTTATAAAGATAGCGCCTGCAAAAATCATCAGAACGCCGTATAAAATTGTCCACATGTAACCATCGTAGTATTTATGAAAGGCAATGCCGTAGGCCATTGCAAGAATGCCCCCTAAAATATATAAGAATGGTACTAAAGGTGCATCGAGGCCTTTTTTCTTTAGCTGTTTAATCATTATTTTAAAAATATCCTTTCATCCCCAATAGGGGGAGAACATGCCTTACTAATCAAGGCGCTTTGTATCACGTAAGCCCCAAGCGGGCTTTTTTTATTTGTACAAAATTAATTTTCTTTGAGAAGTATTTTTATATTTTCTTTGGCTTGTTGTGCTAGTTCATCCATACCATGTCCGCGGGGTTCTCCCTCAGCCATAAGGACGTTAGTAGTCATTGCTCTTGTTAATGCACGTATTTTTTTAAGAGCCTTATCAGAATTATCTGTGTGCAAGTAAGCTAGTTCAAAAACGCTGTTTATTATCTCCATTATTCCAGCTCGTTGGCTTAGGGACGTTATATGTTGGTCTAAACTAAAATCATCTTCAAACTCATCTTTTTGCTGTTCTTGGTACAAATTAACAAAAGGGGTAAGAGACTTTGAGTCCGCCTCGGCACCGTTTATCGCCATTTCTTCTCTAAAATGTTCAGTTCCTACTTCATTTACATAGTTGGATAAGTTTGCTAGTGCTTCTTCAGCACTTTCACTTACCAAACTACCCATTCCGCTTTTGTGGGTATCTCTAATTTCTGTAAGTCCTTGTAAATATCCAACACCAACTCCGAAGAAGTCCGCAAGTTTTTGCCACGTTGCTAGCTTTGGTTCACGTTCGTTTCTTTCGTAAAGTGAAATAGCTTGGGTTGAAATACCCAAGTAGTCCGCAAGTTCTCCTTGGGTTATATGTTTATTTTTTCTTAATTCTTTAATTCTGTTCATGGCTTAATTATAAATTAAAAATAGCTAATAACAACAAAATGATTATATTTTTATCTAAAATTAAACTTTTTGTTGATTTATATTGATGACGGTGCTATATTTATTTTGTTTATTAAACAAATTGTTGAATTTTTATAAGGAGGCACAACATTGCCAGTAATTAGTAATGATATGGCCAAGGCCATTAAGAGACAGCGGGGCGAACTTAATTTAAAAGTGAGTGACCTAGCAGAGCAGACAAACTTGTCACGCTTTACCTTGTACCGTGTTTTAAACGGAACAGGCGAATACGTGACCGACAAGACTTATAACGCACTTAACGAGTGGTTATATCAAAAGCTGTAAGGAGGTAAGCGCAGAGCATGGAACAAACAACACAGACAGTCACAGAGTGGCCTAGGTGGCTTAATTGGAAACAAGCGGCCAAGTATTGCAATATAGCCCAAGGGACGTTTAAGCGCCACCTCATTGACACTGGGCGAGTACATGCAAAGGTCACAGACTTTGGCAAACGGTACGATCGTAACGAAATTGACCAAGCGATTGAGAACTGGTATTAGGAGGGGATGACATGGAGCTTTGGAATATTGTGACAACGCTGGTAACAGTGGTATGTATTGGAGTAGTTGGCTATGTGGCGGGCTACACAGTAGCAGAGAATGAAGCTAAGCGGTCACGAAAGAATAAGGTTTAAGAGGGGATGATAAGCATGGATAACAGGGACTACACCAAGGACGTGCTTAGCTCGATTGGTTATTACCAAGACGAACTACACAAGGCTGAAACTATTTTAGGCGGATCTAAAATGCCGGGACTTGAACCAAGCCATAAGGAGCTAATCCTATCTATGCGACTGGCTCAAACGAAGATTAGCAATGTTCTAACTGACTTGGCTACTTTGGAAGATACGACAAAAGACCAGCTTAGTTAAAACAAGTTATTTTAGCGATTTGAAAACGCTAAATAAAAGGAGCGACTGAATGGAATTGGTTTATTACAAGGGTTTGAAAGATGAACCTTACACAACAGCGGAAGTAATTGCTGAATTTAGTGGGGTTGATTTGGACAGTATTAACCGACTAACAAGAACACATAAGGAACGCCTTGAAAAGTTTGGCAAGGTCGGATTTGAAATCCGAGCTATGGACAGTGGGCAAAAACAAAAAGTTTGGAAGTATAACGAGCGACAAGCAACCGTGCTTATTACTTACTTAAGAAACACCGAACAAGTTTTAGATTTTAAGGATGCTTTGGTTAATGCTTTTTACAGCATGAAGCAGGAACTAGACCAAGCAAAGCTAAGCCGAGAGCTCAATAAGCGGGCAAATATTGGACTGGCCGATACGATCAAGGCAGAGTTACCTGATGATCCCCACGCTTATAGTAACTACCACCAACTAGCCTATAAGTACGCCACGGGGATGACACCCAAGCAACTCAAAAAGGCTAAAGGTGTGAATAGCCCAGAAGAGGCACTAGACAACGACCAAAAGGAGCGCTTGGAACGAGTCAAGCAGAACATTGCCCTGTTTATTCTGGACGGCAACGACTACCAAGACATCAAGAAGAAGCTACTGGCTGATATTTAAGAAAGGAGAGCCAGAGACCATGAAAAAGGCACAAAAAAAGACATCCCCTGAAAGTTTGGCGACCGACGGGAATGACTTGGAAAAAACGCCTTTTTTAATGGCTATTTGGCTATATTTTAACATGAAAAACACACAAACAGTAACAATAAACGGTTTCTATTCGCCAGAAGTGGCGAAAGTTGAGGGGGGCTTGATCAATGACTAAACAAAATAGCAACGATATTTTATTAAATTTAGTAGATGAAACGTTTGAAACACAAAGCCGACTATTACTGTTTTCTGACTATATCCAAAGATTATCTGATGAACTTGGAAAAATCACAACGACCACACCACAAAAGAAAGTGATTAAACTACTCGATTTGGCCGTTAGTGAGTTAATTGGCGAACTGAACGCACTAGATGACGAAATCGAGAGGGCGGAAGAAGCTAGAAAGGCGGTTAATGGCGATGATTAGAGAATACACCGCAGGGGTATTACTAACTATTGATCAGTTAAAAGAGTTTAACGCTCTATCTGATACGCCTATATTCGCTATTGATGAGGATAGACACACATTTAAGGTAATCAATAAAAAGGGATTGGTGGAGCTATTAGAGCGACTGAAAGAGGAGGCTAACAATGACTAACGCACGACACCAAGAGCAACTAACAGCACGAGAAAAAGCTGTATACATGGCACTGCCCCAAGGACAGGAGAACGCTATTAAAGTGCCTGTATTGGCTAAGAAGGTAGGAATACCGGAAAGACGGTTATACACGATCCTAAGCCACCTAGCAGACCAAGGATGTTTAGTTGGTAGTTTGAGGAATGCAAAGGGTGGCGTGTACAAGATTGTAAGCAGTGACGAGTATTTTTATACGTTGAACATGATGAAGAATAACGTTAGGAGCTACCAGAAGCGTGTAGCGGGGCTAGAACAACACAGGGAGCGCTTTGAATGAATAACAACAAAGTAGAAGCGATTAAGTCCTATATGAACATTGGCGCTTATGTGTTCATGGCTTTACCTAATACTAAGTACAACAGTGAAGGCGGTGGCTATAAGAATAGCTTTAATCACTGGGAAGAGTTGGCCGAATGGTTAGCAGAGCATCCCCAATACAAGGGCGGTAATGTGGGCATTGACCTAGACCGTTCGCCTCTGGTGGTGGTGGACGTTGACCAACATGGAAAAGACGGCCTGCATAGTCTAAAGGACTTCTTGAACAGTCGAGGAGTTGACCTTGCCACCATATCAAACACCTACCTAGAAAATACCGCAGGAGGTGGCTGGCACGTTTTTTATAAGTGTGAAGATAAAGAGACTAAGCAACGACTAATAAGCGCCATGGATGGCCTAGACCTGTTAAATAGTGGTGGTGTGATTGTTGCCCCGTCTGTAATTGATGGCAACGAGTACAAAGCAACCACCGAACTGGAAACACTCCAGAATAAACCGCAGTGGGTGGATGAATTAGACCAAAACAAAGCCAACAGCAAGGAGCAAAACAACCAACGCCATGCCCGCTATAGCGTGGCGGAGCGCTGGGGAATGATTGCTAATGGTTTTGATACAGGACAACGAAACGACCAAGCGACTAGCCTCATTGGTTGGCTACTGTCTTACCAGCTACACCCACGCAAGGCCTTAGAGATTGCCGAGGTAGCCAATGACCGAAGCCTTGAACCACTTAGCTATGATGAGTTGGAAAAGGTCTATACAAGCGTTTTAAAGCGTGAAATTGCTAAGGCAAAACGAAAGAGGGAGGCACTTCATGGGTAAAACAGAGCAACTTGAACAGAACTTTTTAGCTGAACGGACTGACAAGCCGGCCTGGTTGATTTGCAATGAAGACGGCAAGCCTACCGCCGTCAACTATTTAAAACTTGCTGACACGATCCTAAAAGATAACCCTATGGCCGTTGTTCCTTTTGGGGATGATATGAATTATTACCTCTACAACGGTATTAACTGGGAACAGGTCAAGCGTAACAGAGCATTAGAGCAAGCTAAGCGGGTGGCTTTTCAATATCTCAAAGCGGAACAATTTTATACCGTCCGCAAGATGGAAGACACGGCTAAGACGGTGCTAGTGCAGGCGCAAAAAAGCTATAACCCCTTTGAAAAACAAAAGACCGACCGGGTGGCCTTTAAAAATGGAACTTATATGCTGAATAATGGCGAAATCGTGGCCAACCAACAAGAAGACTACTTGATCAACGGGCATAATATCGAAGCACAGCCGGGGCAGACCTCCCCCAATATTAACGCATGGGGTGCTTATCTATTCGGCAACTCTTGGCAGTATCTCAAGGAGATTATCGGTTATGCCTTTATACCCGAACAGCACACCTTTAACACCATCACAATTTTGTTAGATGAAACGGGTGGCAGTGGTAAAAGTTATTTTGTGGATAAGATTGTAAAGCCACTTATCGGACAGGCTAACATCACAGCCAAGGACATCGACACGCTGACCGGTAGCAATGGCAAGAGCGCCCGCTTTGGGACGGTTGACCTAATCAACAAGTTAGCTAATATCCACCTAGACATACCCGACACCCGTATCGACATGCCAGACGCTCTAAAAACTCTATCAGGGGGCGACTTGGTAGAAGTCGAGGGTAAAGGATCTAACTCAATTAGTGTTGAGCTGTACGCCTTACTTATCTTTGCAAGCAACAACAAGCCTAAGCTATCGGTTAGCTCTGCCTTAGTCCAGCGCATGCACTTAGTGCCTGTTGTAGCCCCTAAGGTACGAGACAACCCGAAAGAGGCCAAACACCGGGCGACCTTATGGAATGAGTCCGAAGCAATCAAGGAGCTGGGAGGCTTTGCTATTGAGTGCATTACTGCCTTTCAAACAGCCAAGGCTAACATGAAGCTGACGGTTAGTAATGAAATTGAAGAAACAACAAAGGACTGGGCGAACAGTCAGGACTTGGTAGCCTCTTTCTTACTAGAAGCACGGCGAGAGACAGAAGAAGGATATACCGGCGGAATATCGAAGCGAGTCGCTTTTTCACGGTTTGAAGATTGGCTTAGAGATAATAAAATCGAGTCGAAAATGAGTAAGAAGAGTTTTGACACAAAATTGGCACAAAATGGGTATTTAGAGACACGAACCCGCCTTCATCCAGAGGGAGACTCAAATAATCCACAATTTAGCTGGCTAGGTTTAGACCTCGAAAAGTACGTTTAAGAGCGATTGTGCACGTTTTCGTGTCAGAGGCAAACTGGCAAGAGACCTCAAGAGACGTCAACGTGCCACGAATGTGCCCAAAGTTGAAACCTGAAAACCCTTGTTACTCTAAGTCTTAACTATATTTTGTGTTATAAGTGTTAGGTTTTGAGTATATAGAAAGGTAATTGAATAAAGAGAGAGGGAGGTAATAGAAACATATATAGAGGAGAGAAGTGGCGAAAAACCGACACAAAACGACACAAAGAGCTTGTATGCCTAGAGTCACAACGGATACATCGATTTTCGAATTGACACAAAAAACAGCACATTTTGACCCAAAGCAAGAAAGGAATACGATGAACATTTTTATAGCAATTTTATTGGCCGTGATGGCTGGTATTATCCTTTACCAAAAGTGGCTAATGAACAAATTTTATCAAAGCGCACACTTTTTTAGATACTATGCCAAGCTACACGAAAATAAAGCGATCTATGCCGAAGAAGAGGCGGAGACATTTAGAGACCTACTCAAACAGTTGGGGTATGACGTGGACAGATTGAGTAATGGCGACAAAACAAGAAAGCCACTGACAGAGTCAGAAAAGTGGGCTATCTATGACCGTCAGCAAATACGCAAAGCACGGTTAAAAGTTACGGATGAAGAACTTGAAGAAGCTGAACGTATTTATAGCATGAGTAATTAGGCTATGTACTAGTTGGGGGATGGTGTGGCAATATATAAAGGTGTTGAGTGTCTATAGATTGCTATAGCTTTCAACGCCTTTTATTTTGCTTGTTTTGATAGCATCCCCGCTATCGGAGGTAAGCAATGCAATTAAAAGAATTGAATACAAAGGACGGGAAGACTTGGGAGGTAATAGGGTATCTTGGTAAACATCCTGACGGTACGAGAGCAAGAGTCAAAAAGCGTGGCTTCTTGTCCCGGAAAGTTGCAAGAGACTGGTTTAATAATGAAAAAGTATTGTTTAAGGCTGGAGAAAGTGAGTACAACAAAAAAGAGCGCCCGGCCGTTCTAACAGTCAAAGCACTCTATGAACTTTGGCTAGATGGTTACCAAAGCACTGTAGAAGAAAGCTCGCTTAACAAAGTACTAAGCTACTTTGATATACACATTTTACCTGTATGGGGTAATACTCCAGTAGATGAAATCACCCCTATAGCTTTACAGAAGTATCTTACCACAATGCAGGCCAAACTTATCAAGTATAAAAAGCCGGTGCTGTACTTTCGTAAGGTGGTAGATATGGCCGTACGTTTGGACATGATAGCTGTAGATCCATTTACCAAAGTTGTCTTCCCAAGAGAGAGACGAACCAAGAAGAAAAAGAAGGCCATGAACCTTGAAGAGTTTAGGCGGTTTGTTGAGGTGCTTGATAGCCAATATTGCCAGATTAACAGGCAGGCTTATGTTTTACTTAGGCTGGCCGCTTTCACTGGTATGAGGTCAGAGGAGCTAATAGCCTTACAGTGGAAGCATGTAGACTTTGATGGTGGCTATATAACCATAGAACAAGCCATAGGGAGAGGCCTACACGGTGTAGGGTATTTGAAAGATCCAAAGTCGTCTGCAAGCTATCGAACAATTAAGATAGCCTCTGACATGGTCAGGGTACTAGCCAGCTACTATGATGAAAGTAGTTATAAAAAGCCAAATGACTTTGTTTTTAATACTGAAGGCCATTTTGTACAGCCGACCAGGCCTAAAAAGTGGATGGATGACGTTAAGAAACGCTACAACGTGGCTGAGGGGATAACACCTCATGGGCTACGCCATACGTGGGCAACTCTTGCTCTTGAACGTGGTGCAACCGTTAAGCAAGCACAAACCTATCTAGGTCATGCTGACGCCTCCATTACGCTAGATATTTATAGTGAAGTGACCAAAGAGGCCAGCGAAAAAACAGCAAGCGTCCTTGATGGTATCGTCCCAAAACTAGAATAAAATAACACATAAATTAACACAAAACCCGTAAAACGTTGATATGACAGGCTTTTTTGGAATTCCGCTATCTCCTTGATATAAAAAGAGGATTGGAAGAATGAACTTCCAATCCTCTTTTTTGTTCCTAAAAGACAGAAAAAGCAATATCTATATATTAAGATCCAAGAACCATATAAAACCTTACCTTTTTCAATAGTGTATTGCCGATAGCAATTTATAGTCACCCAAAAAATAAAAGCCCTTACTTGAATGAGTAGGGCTTTTTAAATCATAAGTACTTTGTGTAAGAATATGAAAAATGTATAATTAGTTATAAATAATACTTAGTTTGCTTAGATTAATAGGAGAATATTTTGAAAGTAGATAATCCAAATCAATATCTTGATAAGAATGTTAAGATTACTAAAAAAGATGGTTCTTTTGTTACGGGAATGTATTTCTGTTGGAATCCTGATGGTGACAACGAAGAACCAGGAGATGCTATCACATTAAAGGATGGCGATACGGGTCACATGGTTTATACAAAAGATATGAAGTCAATCGAATTTATTTAATAAAGTATGCAAGCATTCATTTATTTGTGAGTGCTTTTTTTATGCATAAAAAAAGACCGGGACTTTTCCGATAACCAGTCAAGAAAGTTGTACGGTAGCTATAACAATTTAAGTTTATCAATATATCCAATACGAAATACATAGAGGCCTTTTTACTTTTAATTTTATCACGCCTACTTCGTCATATCGGCTATTAAGCAATCATAAAACTCTTCGTCGGACCAGTATTGACCAGCCTCTAAAGAAGGAGTGTAGGGCGTCAATACCTTCTTGATGTCTTTTGGAAAAATGCCATCCCAGTCAATAACGTGACCTGGCTTTCCAGGCCAATCTATCTCAATAATAAAATAACCATGTTCTTTGTTGGCTAAATCGACTAAGACGCCAGTGCTTCCATTTTTTAGTTTTACCCAATCATATTCTCTTAATATCATAGTTTAATACCCTTCATGAAGTGCGAAATGTACTTAATAGCTTTGGAAAAATCTTCTATCACAATGTGAGATAATTCTTCGTTTATCTGTCCGTTTTCACTTACAAAATCTTTATCAATTACAATACCCGACATTAGTTGAATAATTAGGCTCTTTTATAGGATTTATATTGCTTGGAGCGAACCCTTTTGCTATATCGATTAAATGCTATGCACTTTTGTCTTATTTTTTTGCGACCATTCTAGCAACAGCTTTTTAAGCAACTTCTATTTTTTAAGCTAAAAAGGCGACGTAGGCAATCATGCTAATAACGGCGATGACAGCAATTAAAATAAACCAAGGCTTGTGGTAGGGCGTTAACTGGTCGGCCTTCTTCTCTTCCTCTTTTTCCTCTTCTGTTGTCATGAAAACCTCCTAACAAATTACCATTCTGATTTCTACGATTAGCATAGCACTTTTTGCAACGTGCAACAGCCCCTTGCTCAGTTTTACTTTCTTTTTCAAGCTGTTAGAATGGAATAGAAGAGAAGGAAAGGAGCTTTCCATGAAACTTAAGCAATTTGATGGCTATCTGCCTGATCAGTTCGGAAAATATGCTGCTGACCAAGATAAAGAAGAGGGCGTGCCAGTTTGCTCGTTACCAATTTCGATCAGTGATTTACCAGCCGGAACCAAGGACTTGGTTGTCACCTTCATCGATTACGATGCCGTGCCGGTTTGTGGCTTCCCATTCATTCACTGGCTAGCAACGAACTTTGGTCCGGTTACGTCGATACCAGCCGATGCAAGTCGGCAGGATCAGTCGATTTGCCAGGACAGCAATAGCTTTGCTTCGAAGTTCTACCCAGACTATAGCGAGCGCATCGTGTACCGGTATGGCGGACCGATGCCACCGGATAAGGACCACGACTATACGTTAACGGTCTATGCACTTGATGAGAAGCTGAACTTAACGGAAGGCTATTACTTAAACGATCTACTAAAAGCCATGAAGGGACACGTCTTAGCACAAACAGCGGTTCCAGTTTTGGCGAAAGCATAGACAGAAAGGGAGGAAAGGCCATGCTCGCAATTGTTGGACTTGGACTGGTTATTTTAGGAATTATTGTTTTGATTTTTGGAAGCACAGCACCACTGCTGCGCCTTTATTTCGGCGATCGTTCCGTGATTTCACAATTGCTCTGGGGGACGCTTCTGTTTGCTCTCGGTGCTTTGCTATTGATTTATAACGCCGCTTACTTAATGTAAGTATACTTACTTGTCGGACTAAATGGTTCGACTTTTTAATTGCTGGAACGAGTAGGATGAGGCAAGCAGAAAGTGTACAATTGGGTTTGAAAAGGATTGGAGAAAGTCATGAAGAAAATTGATGGACACTTACATCTCGTCAAAACAATTGCCGGGTTAAACGGGAAGGGCCGCTTGAACGCTCTCGGCGATGGAAAAGCCATCTGGGATGATGGAACGGTGATTCAGCTGGTTCCAAAGGGCGCTGGTGACGATTCCTTTACGGCCGAAGCGGCGCTGTCATTAATGGATCAAGCAGACGTTGAAAAGGCCGTTTTGCTGCAGGGCTCCTTAAATGGCTATCAAAATTACTATAGCTATCAAATGGTAAAAAAGTACCCAGAACGTTTCATTGCCGCCTTTTCGGTTGACCCATTTGCTGATCATGCGCTGGCCATCGTGAAACGGCATGTCGAAGATCTTGGCTTTCGTGCCATTAAGTTCGAAATTTCGCAGGGTGGTGGCTTGCACGGCTACCATTCAGAAAAGCCCTTTCGCTTAGATACCGATGCCAAAGTCGGGCAGATTTTTCATTATTTAGCCGACTTTCCTGGTTTTACCGTGACGGTGGACTACGGATCTTCTGAACAGATTTCCTATCAGCCGGAAGCCATCGCTAATTTAGCGGCTCGCTATCCGCTGATGGACTTTGTCGTCTGCCATTTATCTTTTCCTGCTGCTGATCATCTTTATCGCCTGCGGGCGGCGCTGGAACTCTTTGCGCCACATCCAAATATTGCGACTGATTTGTCGGCAATCCAAGACATTATTGGCGAGACGGACTTTCCTTATCCAAAGTGTCACGAAGCCGTTGCCATAGCCAAGGAGTTGTTAGGGCCTAAACGCTTGATTTGGGGAACGGATTCCCCATGGTCGGCCACTTTTAATTCGTATGAGAACTTAGCCAACTGGCTTTCAGCCAGTGACCTTTTTTCAGAAGATGAGCTGGCGGATGTCTTGTATCACAATGCAGACCGGATCTATTTTAAGGACCGTGCGGTCAAAGCCGCTGCTGAAGCCGTTGATCCAGCCTTGATTAATTAAAAGGAAGAAGGAGAAGGATGACGATTCATGATGAAATAAAAGCTGATCCAATGAATCAGGACTATACAAAAAAGGGTTGGGATCCGATTTTTATTGCACCGAAAACGGCGAAAATTGTGATCATTGGTCAAGCCCCCGGTTTGAAGGTCCAGGAATCTGGGATTATGTGGAATGACGCCTCTGGTGACCGCCTCCGTGAGTGGTTGGGAGTCAGTAAGGAAGAGTTCTACGATTCAGGGGACATTGGCGTTATTCCGATGGACTTTTACTATCCGGGCAAGGCCAAGTCTGGCGACGAGCCACCTCGCAAGGGCATTGCCGAAAAATGGCATCCACGCTTGCTTGATCGAATGGCCGATCGGCAGTTGACGATTCTAGTTGGCTCTTATGCACAGAAGTATTACCTGCACCTTAAGTCTTCTGCTAAGATTACCGACACGATCAAGAACTACGAGGAATACTGGCCAACATACTTTCCAATTGTTCATCCATCACCACGAAATAACATTTGGTTAGCGAAGAATCCCTGGTATGAGAAAG
The DNA here is from genome assembly GCF_018437265.1 of Fructobacillus parabroussonetiae. Taxonomy (GTDB): domain Bacteria; phylum Bacillota; class Bacilli; order Lactobacillales; family Lactobacillaceae; genus Fructobacillus; species Fructobacillus parabroussonetiae. The sequence continues at coordinate 81,484 of NZ_JAAMFL010000003.1, forward strand.
AAGTTGTTCCGGCTTTGCAAAAACGAGTTCGAGACATTCTTGGTCCACAAAAAACGACGGACTAAACAAGCAAAAAAGCAGCGATCGATGTCGCTGCTTTTTTTATGTCAGGGTTAAGTAGAGAAGGGCAAGTAGCATGCCAAACACTAAGAAAAAAAGGTTATAGCGGGTAAAAACGATGAAAAAGTCCCGTTGAACCCCTGCTTTGACGTTTTCTTTGACCTGACGGAAGGCCAAAAGGTTGGCAAGGGAAGCAAGCAAAGTACCGAATCCACCGATGGAAACCCCGAGGTAAAGAGCGGTGAATTGTTTGGTGACAGGTGCTAGAAGCGCAGCCGCTGGTACGTTTGAAATGAACTGGCTCGATAGGGTAGCGGTCATGAACAGGGAATGCTTTTCAGAACCGAGTTCTTGCAATAGTTGGTGCACGACGGGCAAGCCAATCAGGACCGAGACGAGCAAGAAAAAGTTTAAAATCGAAAGGACCACGCCGTAATCAATTGCTTTTAGGACGGTCGAATCGAAGTGAAAGATCAATAAAAAAACAATGGCCAGTGCACCAAGCAGGTTCGATTGGGACAGCAGGCTAAGCAAAACAAGGATTGACGCCAGAAAAAGAAGGAGACGATCGAAGGTGCTGAACGGACGAATCTGGGCCTTTTGTTCAATCGGTTGGATGCTTTTCTCTGGCACCATTTTGATGAAAAAGGGAAGGGAACAGAGTGCTAAGAAAAGGAGCAACGTGCCGGGTAAAAACAGCTCAGCGAAGCCCTTTTGGTAATGGGCCAACAAAAAGATGTTTTGTGGGTTTCCAAGTGGCGAAATCGCCGATCCCAGGTTGGCATAGCTGGTAGTTGCCGCGGCGACTTTGACAGTCGGGAAAGGCACTCTTTTGGCCAGGGCAAAGGTAAGGGGCAAAAAGGTTAAAATCGCGACATCGTTTGTGACCACCATGGCCGAGAAGAAGGTCAGTAGGTAGAGGGCGCAGACGAGTGAGCGGGTCGTCTTGGCCTTTTCAATGAAAAAGTCAGCTAAGGCATCGATCAAGCCTAGCGATTGGAAGAGTGTGACAAGGCCCAGCAAGGCAAGTAGTGACTCGACTGTCGGCCAAGAGATACTTGCCCATTGGACACGACCGAGTAAGGCAAAGAAGAGAACGAGGATGCTGGTCGAAAGGAAAAGGCCATCCCGCGTTAATTGATGGATGATTTTCTTCATCAAGACCTCCTTTTGATTGATTGAAAAGTGAATTTTGTTAGGTTCATTATAACGAAAGTTGGGGCGAATCCAAAGGAATACCTATTGACATGCTCCTTGGAACTGCTAAAATGAAATTAACGAATAACCGATGAGTAGGGAAAGAGCAAACCCCCTCGAAAAAGAGACCCGACGGCTGCTGAGAGTCGGGCGAGGCTTTGCTCAAGACACCTACACAGGCGCTGTTAACCCAGCCGTTTTCCCGCGTTAAGGGAAACCTAGCGTGTGCACGGCACACGAAAGTAAGGTGGTACCGCGCCAAAGCGCCCTTAGGAGATGTTGTTAGACAGCATTTCTTGAGGGCGCTTTTTTCGTTATTTGCTCGATAAATTAGATGGAGGCGACGCAGAGGCGTCGATGACAACACATGGCAAAAGCAACTTTTCAAAAGCCAAAGGGAACGGCCGATATTTTTGGGCAAAACGTTCTTGCATGGCAAAAGATTGAACAGCAGGCACGCATGATTTTTCCCCGTTACGGTTACGGGGAAATCCGGACGCCCATCTTTGAGTCCTTCGACCTTTTCTCCCGTTCAGCAGGGGATACTTCTGATGTCGTGACAAAGGAAATGTATGACTTTGCCGACAAGGGTGACCGTCACATGGCTTTGCGTCCTGAAGGGACGGCCGGTGTTGTCCGTGCCTTTGTTGAAAACAAGCTCTTTGGCCCGGAACAAGAAAAGCCCTATAAGGCCTTTTACATGGGCCCAATGTTTCGCTACGAACGGCCACAGGCTGGCCGCTTCCGCCAATTCCATCAGATTGGTGTGGAAGCCTTTGGCTCGACTGCGCCAAGCTTAGATGCCGAAGTGATCACGATGGTTGTGAAGTTCTTGGCCTCCCTTGGACTAAAGGATCTAAAAGTCGCCCTGAATACCTTGGGCGACCAAGCATCACGCGCCGCTTATCGCCAGGCCCTGATTGATTACTTGAAGCCACACGAAGCCGAACTATCCGAGGATTCTAAGACGCGCTTGGAAAAGAACCCCTTGCGGGTGCTTGATTCAAAGGATCAAAAGGATCAGGCCATTGTTGAAGGGGCACCAACGATCTTTGACTACTTGTCAGAAGAATCAAAGGCTCACTTTGAAGCCGTGAAGGCCTATCTGGATGACTTGGGAATCCAATATGAAATTGATTCATCAATGGTTCGTGGCCTTGACTATTACAATAATACGATCTTTGAGGTCATGACGACCGATCCCGACTTGAAGGGGGCGGCAACGATTGCTGGTGGTGGTCGTTACTCAGGTTTGGTCGAAGAATTCGGTGGGCCAGAAACGCCGGGAATTGGTTTTGGACTTGGCGTGGAACGTCTGATTGCCTTGTTAACGGCACAAAATCAGTTGAATCTGGCACCGGCTCAATTGGACTTTTACTTGGCACACATTGGGGATGACAATCAGGCGCTGACCTTGGAGTTGGCGACGAAGTTGCGTGACCTCGGCTTCTCGGCCGATTTGGACTTTTCAGGTCGCTCGGTGAAGGCACAGTTCAAGGCGGCCAACCGTCGTCAGGCTCGCTTCGTGATCACAATCGGTGATGAAGAAGCCCAGACTAAGCAGGTGAAGGTAAAAGACATGGTCACTGGGAAGCAAGCGGCCATGAATATTGCAAAGCTTGAAGAAGAAATTGAAGCTGTCATGGCTGAATTAGTGGCAGAGGAGGCAGAATAATGGAACGGACAACCTATGCAGGGTTAGTGGACGAAAAGTACATCGGTCAGACAGTGAAATTGGCTGGTTGGGTGCAGAAGCGCCGTAATTTTGGTGAATTGGTCTTCGTCGATTTGCGTGATCGCGAAGGCATCGTGCAGTTGACTTTTTCAGCTGATCAAGCCGCTGCTCTCGAAGTCGCTCAGAAGGCTCGAAACGAATTCGTTTTGGCCATCGAAGGCCAAGTCGTAGCCCGTGCGGACGGACAAAAAAACGACAAGATCAAGTCGGGTGGCATCGAAGTGAAGGTGTCAAAGGCTGAAATCTTGGCCGATTCAAAGACCCCTGTCTTTGATATCGAAGATAATGTGAACGCTGGGGAAGAACTGAAGCTTCAGTACCGCTATTTGGATCTGCGCCGCCCACAAATGCAACACAACTTGCGGGTGCGTTCAAAGATTATGTCTTCTGCCTACCGTTTCATGGAAGAGCACGACTTTATTAACATCGAAACGCCATACTTGGCTAAGTCAACACCGGAAGGGGCCCGTGATTATTTGGTGCCATCGCGTATCTATCCCGGTTCTTTCTATGCCTTGCCACAGTCACCACAGCTCTTTAAGCAGTTGCTGATGGGAGCTGGCTTTGACCGTTACTTCCAGATTGCCCGCTGTTTCCGTGATGAGGATTTGCGTGGTGACCGCCAGCCAGAATTTACACAGCTGGACTTGGAGACTTCTTTCTTGAATGCTAAAGAAATTCAAGAACTTGTCGGTCACTGGGTTCAACAAATCATGAAGGATGTTGTCAACTTCGACTTGAAGTTAGAAGATATTGAGCGATTGACTTGGCAAGAATCAATGGATCGCTTCGGAACGGACAAGCCAGACTTGCGGATTCCATTTGAAATCAAAAACCTTTCAGACGTTGTCAAGGATTCTGAATTTGGTGTCTTCGCCAATGCTGTTAAGGATGGGGGCGTTGTGAAGGCTTTGGCTGTACCTGGCGCTGCTGATCACTACTCACGTAAAGACATCGACAAGCTTGGCCAATACATCGAACGTTTCGGTGCCAAGGGTCTGGCCTGGATGAAGGTTGCCGACGACGGTTTGACCGGACCAATCGCCAAGTTCTTTGACGAAAAGGCGGCCAAGGACTTGTTGGCTGCAACCGATGCCAAAGTCGGCGACCTCTTGCTCTTTGGTGCTGGTCGTGCCGATGTTGTGGCAGCCTCACTTGACGCCTTGCGTCGTTTGACGGCCAAGGAATTGAACCTGATTGATACGACGACGCCTTGGCGTTTTGCTTGGATCGTTGATTGGCCATTGTTTGAGTATTCCGAAGACTTTGATCGTTGGATTGCCGCTCACCATCCATTCACGATGCCAAACGAAGAGGACTTGCACTACCTGAATGAGGGAGAAGATCCTCACAAGGCCCACGCCCAGTCTTACGACTTGGTCTTGAACGGTTACGAATTGGGTTCAGGTTCCATCCGTATTCACCGCATGGACATTCAAGAAAAGATGTTGCGTGCCTTGGACTTTACGCATGAACAAGCAGAAGAAGCCTTTGGTTTCTTGCTTGAAGCCATGGAATACGGCTTCCCACCAATGGGAGGGATCGCCCTTGGTTTGGATCGCTTGGCCATGCTCTTGGCCGGACAGGATAACATTCGTGAAGTGATTGCCTTCCCTAAGAACTCGAAGGCTACCGAACCAATGACGGAAGCGCCAACCCCCGTTGATGCCAAGCAATTGGCTGAACTGGGATTGGAAGCTGATGAAGAAGTTTCGAAAGGCTAAGTGGACTTATTAAAAAAAGAAAAAAAGCGTGCATGGCGGTCCTAGCGACCGAATGGGCGCGTTTTTTATTTGGCTGCTGCGTGACATTTCAAACAAAATGACGACATTTTGCAATTTTATGGCCACATTTCAGCCAATCTTGTTAGAATATAAGGGTAGTTCACGGTTCGCCCGTGAATCAGCCAAGGACCAGGCTGCCATTTGGTCAAATCTCTGCTAGGGACAAAAGGCTTTTCGCCCAAGTTAACTTAGCACAAGACAATGATTGCAAAAATCGAAAAAAAGTTAGATCACTATTACTATCACCAGTTCATGGGGGCCGTTTTATACGGGGTCATCTTGGCCATCGCCCTAAACTATTTTTGGAAGCCCGGCCACATCTATTCTTCTGGCTTCACGGGACTGGCCCAGCTAATTGACACCCTGACCCACGGCCGTGTCTCTGTTTCTTGGGGAATCGCTGCGGCCAATTTGCCACTTCTGCTGATTGCGGCTTTGAAACTTTCCAAGCGCTTTGCAGTCTTTACGGCTTTGGCTGTCATTTTATCGGCACTGTTCGTGCCCGTTTTTTCCACATCGATTGTGCTGACACCGGATCCTTTGATCTGTGCCATGTTTGGTGGTGCGTTGAACGGGATGGCCGTTGGAACGGCTTTGCGCTTTGGGGTTGGAACCGGTGGCTTAGACATCATCGGGATGCTCTTTAAAATGAAGTTCCATACCAAAGTCGGCTCGGTCAATTTGGCCTTTAACGCATTGATTATGGTTGGGGCAGGCTTGACCTACGGTTGGCAGTACGCCTTGTATTCGATTATTGGTGTCGTGGTGTCGGCCCACTTTATTGATGTCTTCTACACCCGCCAACAACAAATCCAAGAGATGATTGTGACCAACAAGCCTGAGATGATGTGTGAACACATTCAGCAAAAGATGCGCCGTGGGGTGACCATTATTGATTCTGCTCACGGTGGCTACACGGGAAAGGATAAGGCCGTTCTTTTGACGGTTGTCACCCAGCACGAACTGGGTGATTTGCGTGAGGCGATTCACGAGGTGGATCCCCATGCCTTTTACTCCGAGTCCAAAGTCGAGCACACGGGTGGCCGTTTCTTTGAACCAGAACCTTAATTTTCAAAAAAACGAGTCCAAGGATTACTTGGACTCGTTTTTATTTTTTAATCATTTTTTGGTGGGGTGTTCCCTCGAGTATGAAGAGGGGGCTAACGGCTTGAAAGCCGAATTTTTCATAGAGACCCACGACTTGTTCTTGGGCTTCAATCTCGATGGGGCGCTCCGGCCACTTTTCAGCACAAAAAGCTAAAATACGCCGGACTAGTTCGCCACCATAGCCCTGACCACGGGCTGAAAGAGCCGTGGCAACTCGGCCAAAGTGAATGGCATCCCCGTTTTCAAAAATCCGGGCGTAGGCCAGGCATTGCCCGTTTTCAATATAGCTGAGGTGGTCGGCTTTTAAATCGATGTCATCAAGGTCATGGTAAAGTCGCTTTTTTTCGACGACGAAGGTATCGATTCGCAGCTTTTCCATGGCGAAAAAGTCGGTTGCGGATAGTTCGTTTAATTGCTTGATTTGCCAAATGGCAGGGCACCTTTCTTGTATACTTAATGTTGCAAATACAACAGTGGGGGACAATGATGATTGAATTTGAAATTTTCCGTCAAATGGGGGCCATTTCGCGCACGGCCACCACGTCAATGAACCAGGCAGCCAAAAAGTATCAGCTCGAAAACAACCTGTTTTTGTACCTGATTCGAATTGTCGAAAACGAAGGCTTAACGCAATCGTCTCTTGCTGAACTGGTACGGGTCGACAAAACTACCTTGAGCCGAGCCTTACGTAAGCTAGACGAGCGGGGCTACATTGACAAAGTCGCAGGGCCTGGCAATCGAAAGGCCAAGCAACTGTTCCCAACTGAAAAGGGGCGGGAAAGTTATCAATTCCTCGAAAAAATCGAAAAAGAATATATTCACGAAAAAATGACCAAGTTGACAACGACGGAGCAGAAAGAACTGCGACGGTTACTTGCCAAAGTCGATGACGAATGCCTCTAGTTTAGCAGGGTTATGTTGCATATGCAACTAAAGTGTACGCTATAAAAACGAGAAAGGACGTTAACAACATGGTGAAAAAACAATGATTAATCGGCAAACAACACGAGTCGTCTTTTTTATTATTGGTTTGTTACTCGTGACCTTTGGTAACGCGTTGAGCATTATTTCTGGTGCGGGAAACGGTATGTGGACGGCGGCTTCTCTCGGTTTATCACAGGTCTTCCACGCTCCTTTGAATGCCACAATCATGCTGATTGGTTTTTTGGTCATTATCGCTAATATTTTTCTTTTACCACTTGTGTCTTGGCGGCACGTTGCTGGTTCGGTGCTCTTTGTTTTCTTTTTTGGTGAACTCATCCATGCTTTTGCCCTTTCCTTTTTCTTTCTCCGTCGCTTTTTCACGGGTGGGGTGGGGCAACTGATACTTGTCGTACTCGGTATTCTCATTGTCTGCCTCGGTACGTCCTTCTACCAACGGGCCAACCTGTGGATGTACCCAACGGATTACTTGACGGATATCTTGGCGAGTCGCTTCTTTTCTGGCAATGTTTGGAAGGGGCAATTGCTTGCCTTTTTGCCAGCCATTTTGCTCATTTTCTTGGCCTTTATTGTGACGGGTCATTTTGTTGGAATTCAGATTGGGACGGTGCTGGCTTTGTTTTGTAACGGGGAGTGCATTGCCTTTTTCAATCGCTTTGCCTTTCCTTCCTTTCGCCATTATTAGCCGCTTGTTTACCTGAACTTTTGACTTTGCGAAGCATTTAACACTTGTTTAAAAGAGGGGTACAATAAGGGTGTAGACACAGTTGAAAGGAGTGCCCAATGTCAAAAGATCGACAACAATGGGACCCGAAGACGTCGTTACACCGTTTTTGGATTCTGGCTGTTTCCCTGATTATTACTTCGGGGACAGCGATTTCACCCGCGCTACCAGCGATGCAGCGCGCCTTTTCCAATTACCCAAGCACCTTAGTGAACATGGTGGCCACGATTCAACAAATCCCGGCCTTCATTATTTTACTTTTTTCCAGTCAAATCGCAGCTAAGTTCGGCATTAAAAAAGTCGTTGGACTCGGGATGCTGCTGATGGGGCTGGCAGGGATTGCCCCAGCCATTTTGTCAAACCTTTGGCTCGTTTTGTTAGCTCGTATTGTTTTTGGGATCGGAATTGGAATGACCAATTCACTGGCCATTACCCTGATTAACCTCTATTATGAAGGGGATGATCAGGCCCAGATGCTCGGTGAACGCTCGGCCTTTGAACCAATCGGCATTTGCATCATTAACTTGCTGGCCGGTCTCTTATTGAATATCTCCTGGCAGACTTCTTTTTTGGCTTACGCCTTTATTCTCGTGGTATTGGCAGGCTTTTGGAAAGTCGTGCCGGAGTACCACTTTTCAAAAAAGGCCAAGAAGGCAAATGAGGCCAAGCCAAAACTCTCATGGCCAATTATTTGGTCCTCGGTCTTTTGTGGCACCTTGACCATTGGCATGGCCATTGTCAACGTGCTGACCCCTTCGGTTGTCGTTTCAAACCACATGGGTGACGGGACGACGGCTGCTTTCATCATCACTGCCTATACGCTGGCCTCAATGGCCATGGGCTTTTTGTTTGGGACCGCCTTCAAAGCCTTGCGCCGTTATGTTTTACTGGCAGGCCTGGGCTGCATGGTAATCGGAACCCTTTTGATGAATTACGCCACAAACTTGTGGGTGCTCACACTGGCCGTTGCCATTATCGGCTTTGCTTACCCGTTGGCGGGTACCTACGTCTTTGACACGATTGATAATCGGATTCCAAAGTCAGCTGATGGACTGGCCAATTCGATTTTGTTAGTCGGCTGCAACGTTGGAACGGCCTTTGCCCCAGCCATCGTTTCCTTCCTGGGGGCGTTTTCGCCATTGAAGGGAACCAACCCCGGGATTGGCTTGTATGGCCTGTTAATTCTGGTAATGGCAGTGGTCATTCTTTTGGCCATGCTTCGACCAGGTAAGCATGAAAACGATGGTCAATCAACAAAAGCTGGTCATTCACACCAAGCCGCATAAACAAGGAACAAGATGTCTTATACTCGAGAAGAACTGATTGATTTTACCCTAGCTCATTGTCAGGGCTATGTCGACTATCCTTTTAACGGTGGAAATTCCAAGGAAAAAATCCTCTGGTCAGTGATTAAGCAAAAGCGCAATCACAAGATGATCGCCATGGTTTTTGAAAAAGATGGGCAGTTGCTCATTGATTTGAAATTGACGCCGGAACATGGGCAAGAGATGCGTGATTTAGCGGGTGTTTTCCCCGGTTATCACATGAATAAGAAACATTGGAATACAGTCCGAGTGAATCAAACAGCGGTCACTTCCGCAGAATTAGCAAAGATGATTGAGGAAAGTGCGACCTTGACGAAGTGATGAAAGAAGTTCTTGTCGGTTTCTCTTCCGGACGGTTCACTCCAGCGAAAAGCTGAAGTTTTGCTTGACTTTCGAATGGGGCCTTGAGATAATAACAAGGTTCAAGTGCATATCGTTTCGACGAAAAAAGATGCCAGGAAGGAGGGGAATCGACATGGCAAAGGTTATTGTTCGCAAGAATGAATCTTTGGATGATGCATTGCGCCGTTTCAAGCGTGGTGTTTCTAAGGACGGTACTCTCCAAGAATACCGAAAGCGCGAATTCTACGTAAAGCCTTCAGTAGAACGTAAGTTGAAGTCTGAAGCTGCACGTAAGCGCAACAAGAAGAAGAACAAGCGTTAATTCGTTTGTAAAAACGCCACTTTGTGGCGTTTTTTTTGTGCCCTCGTGGTAAACTATAACTATATGGAAACTTTCTAAAAGGAGTGGGTGAAATGAGCTTATTAGCACAGGTGCAAGAAGACATGAAGACGGCCATGAAGGCCAAGGACAAGCAGACTTTGGGCGTTGTCCGTCAGATTAAGTCCGCCGTGATGAACGAACAGATTAACGTGGGACATGACTTGACGGAAGAAGAAGAACTCAGCGTCTTGTCCCGCGAAGTGAAGCAGCGCAAGGAATCAATCGCTGAATTTAAAGAAGGCGGACGTGATGACTTGGCCGAAGCCACACAGGCTGAACTCGATGTCTTGGCCAAGTATTTACCTGCTCAAATGACAGAAGAAGAGATCAAGCAGGTCGTTGCCGCTGCCATTGAAAAGACGGGTGCGAATTCACCAAAGGACATGGGTAAGGTGATGGGTATTGTTTCTGCTCAAACCAAGGGCCGTGCCGATGGTAAGGTGGTTGCTGACACGGTCAAGCAAGCATTAGCGAACTAATAGTTGAACAGGAGTCAGACGAGAAGGTGGGGCAACCCACTTTTTTGACTTATTGAATCGGAAGTTTGGAGAAAAGCATGGAAGAACGATTGGGCCAGATCATTAAGGCGAAGGTAACCGACGAAAACGACGCCTACTTTTACGCGCAGGTCGACGGTGGGCACACCTATGAAATTGATAAAGACGAGCTGGAAAAGCCGCTGAAACTTGGCGGCTACGTGACCGGCTTTGCCTACCAAAACGAGGATCACCGCCTGCAAATTACCAAGGCTGTACCCGATATTCAAAAAGATCAGTACGCCTGGGGCAAAGTCGTGCAGGGCCGTTCCGATTTGGGTGTCTTTGTCGACATTGGCTTAGCAAATAAGGACCTCGTCGTTTCCCTTGATGATTTGCCAACAATCCACGATCTATGGCCTAAAAAGGGCGATCGCTTGCTTCTCACGATTAAAGAAGATAACAAGGGCCGTCTCTGGGGAAAGCCCGCACAGCAAGACATCGTCAAGGCTGTATCGCGCCAGGCCCGTTTGGGTGCCGGCATTAAGAAGGGTGACAAAATCAAAGCGACGGTTTATCGCAATAAGCTGGTTGGAACACTGGTTTTGACAGATAACTACTGCCTTGGCTTTATCCATCCATCCCAACGCGAAATCGAACCACGCCTCGGTGAGGTCGTCGAAGCCCGTGTCCTTGGAGTTAACGAGCACGGGGTCATTAACCTGTCACTGAAGCCATTGGCTTATCAGGTCATGGATGAGGACGCACAGTTCCTCTTGCTCCAATTGAAGCGCAAGCCCGAACACTTCCTGCCATTTAATGATAAGTCCGATCCCGAGTCCATTAAGATGCAATTCGGCTTTTCTAAGTCACAGTTCAAACGTGCGCTGGGACGACTTTATAAGGAACGGCTGATTGAGCAAGTGGATGACGGGATTCGCTTAACCGATAAAGGATTGGCGGGCGAATGATCAGCTCGGACATGGCCGATTACCTGCGGGTGATTCAGGTCGAACGGGGTCTGTCCCAAAACACTGTCAAGGCCTATCAGCAAGACCTAACCGCTTTTGCTCGTTTCTTAGAGGAGCAAAAAAAGAGCAAGGATGACGTGGACCATCTCGTCATTTTGACCTTTTTAAACCAGTTACGTGCAGCTGGACGTGCGAATTCTTCCATTGCCCGGATGGTCACGACCTTGCGAAAGTACTTTGCCTATCTGAAAAAGGAGGGCTTGGTCGCACACGATCCGATGCAAACCATCAAACCACCCAAGAAGGCCCAGCACTTACCAGCCGTTTTGACCATTGAAGAGGTCGACCGCTTGCTTGCTGTACCTGATTTGACAACGACACTTGGTATTCGAAACAAAGCCCTGCTCGAACTCTTGTATGCGACGGGGCTCCGTGTCTCGGAATTAGTCAATCTGACACTTGATGACTTGCACCTTGATTTAGGCCTGCTTCAAACGATTGGAAAAGGGGATAAGGAGCGAATCATCCCCGTTGGCGAAGTCGCCATCGACTGGCTGAACACCTACTTACGTGACAGTCGGCCAAAACTGTTAAAGAAGCAAAAGGCGGACCAGATCTTTTTAAATGATCACGGTCGCCCCATTTCCAGACAGGGTGTCTGGCTTTTAATCAAGCAGCTGGTTGCTCAGGCAGGGATTCACAAGGATGTGTCGCCCCACACCTTACGGCATTCATTTGCCACACACATTCTAGAAAACGGTGCTGATTTGCGTGTTGTCCAGGAACTACTGGGCCACTCGGATATTTCAACCACACAGATTTACACCCATATTTCAAAGGGACGGCTGACTCAGGTCTATGACCAGTTTCATCCCCGCGCTTAGGAGGGCATATGTTAATTCAACCTCGACCAGACGATGAAAAGACCATTATGGGCCTTTTTTCTTTGGTACCTGAACTAAAGGATATGAATCATCTAAACGAAGTCATGGCGACTTATCAAGAAGATGATTTCTATCTTTATTTCTTTCAAGACGAACCACACGATCCGATTACTGGCCTTTTAGGCTATGAGTTTTATCAAGACAAGGTGATTTTGGTACGTCGTGTGATTGTGACACCGGGTTCTCCTAAAAAGGCGACCCAGTCACAAATGTTGTCCGATTTGCAGGAACAACACCCGGACAAGACGTTAATGGGGACCTTTGACACCCAAACTGCCATTGATAAGTGGAGAAAGCACTATTAAGCCAGCGGATTTAACAATTAAAATCACGGACTTTGAGGGGCCACTGGACCTGCTCTTGCACCTGATTAAAAAACACGAGATGGATATCTTGGGACTGCCAATTGCCCAGGTGACGGAGCAGTATTTGGCTTTCATCAAGGATCAGCAAGCGATGCAGCTGGATGTGGCAGCGGAATACTTGGTGATGGCGGCCAAGCTGATTCGCCTCAAGTCAAACGACTTGCTGCCACAGCCCGAAGTCGAAGAAGAACTGACGGATGAAGAGGGCTTGGATCCCAAGCAGGAGCTGATCAATCGCCTGCTGGTCTACCAGCGTTTTCAGCAGGCGGCGACTTTCTTTGACGAGCGTCAGGAAGTGGGGATGCAATCCTTTGGTCGGCCGGCTTTGACCGACGAGCTACCAGAGGAAGAACGGCAGTTGGCCCTTGCGCCTGGCTTATCCTTAGTCGATTTGCAGCTTGCTTTCAACAATGTGCTGGTTCGCCAGCAAGACCTGGTGCCAAGGACGCGTCAGGTTCGGTCGGAATCCTTTACGATTGGGGATGGCATTCAAACGATTGAACGCAAACTATCGACTTTGCCTGAAAAGGCCTCGTTGACTTTTACGGAGCTTTTCGACGGGCTTTTCTACGTTGACCGTTTGGTCATGACTTTTCTTGGTTTACTAGAAATGTCAAAGGAAAAGAAGCTGACCATTTGGCAAGCGGATTTACAGGATGAAATTTTAATTAAAGCGGTGAAGCATGAACGCGAGTGATCAAATTGAGGCCCTGCTCTTTGTAGCGGGCGAAGATGGCCTGTCGGCCGCAGAATTAGCAAAGCTAACGGAATATGAAAAAGGGGCGATCCCGGGCCTTGTTGACGAGTTGTGGCAGAAGCTAAACGAAAACGAGGGGCCATTGACCATCCGGTCGGCGGACGGACGTTACGTACTGGTGACAAAACCGGCCTTCGGAAAGCTGGTTTCCTCTTACTTCGACTTACCCGTTAACACGAAGCTGACACAACCACAATTAGAAACATTGGTGATTGTCGCCTATCAGCAGCCAATTACCCGTGTTGAAATCGATCAGATCCGAGGTGTCCGTTCAGCCGGCACTTTGCAGAAGCTGCAACTCCATCAACTGATTGAGGGCGTGGGTCGAAAAGAAGAAGTCGGCCGGCCAATTTTGTATGGCACGACGCCGGACTTTTTGGATTATTTTGGTTTGGGTTCTTTGGCGGATTTACCGGAGCTGCCTGATATTCAAGAAGTGATTTTGTCAGATGAGCAACAAGATGAGCTGGCGCTCTTTGATGACATCGATGAAGATGGTGATAAGCGATTGGAAAGGCCGGCTGCTGTGCAGTCGACAGAAAAACAGTCGACAGAAGATCAGTCGACGGCTGAACCAAAAGCAACAGAAGCGGCTCATTCAAAGGAGCCGGCAGAAAAGGATGAGAGGAGCTGACCATGACAGCAGGCAAGGAAGAACGCTTACAAAAAGTCATTGCTCAAGCGGGTATTGCCTCACGACGGGCAGCTGAGAAGTTAATCTTAGAGGGGCGTGTGGCGGTTAATGGGCAACAAGTTTCAAAGCTTGGGACCAAGGTAACGTCCGCCGACGAAGTCAAGGTGGACGGCGTGCCACTCGATGGCTCGGAAAAGAAGGTCTATTACCTCCTAAACAAGCCACGTGGGGTGGTTACAACGGCATCCGACGATAAAGGACGGCAGACGGTGGTTGATTTGTTAACCGATGTTGACGCCCGAGTTTATCCCGTGGGCCGCTTGGACTATGACACGACGGGCGCTTTGATCATGACCAACGATGGGGAATTGGCCAACCAGCTCATGCACCCGAAGGGCAAGGTCGACAAGGTTTATACGGCCAAGGTCAAGGGCATTGCGAACTTGGCTGATTTGGCACCCTTAAAGCGTGGTATTATGCTGAATGGGAAGAAGACCGCACCGGCCCGTGTTGCCATTGAAAAAGTCGATCAGGACCGCAAGGTTTCCTTTATCACGTTGACGATCCACGAAGGACGCAACCACCAGGTAAAGGATATGCTGCAAAAAGTCGGCTATCCGGTCGACAAGTTACGTCGTGACCGTTATGCCTTCTTAGATTTGTTGGGCTTGCAGGCCGGCGATTACCGGGACCTGTCACACGATGAAGTGAAGCGACTAAAGAACGGGGATTACCGTTACCTTCGTCGGAAGTAGTTAAGAGTACAAATGGGCATAAATATGCCTTTTTTTCTTGCACTTTTATTTGCCTGTGCTAAACTAGAAAACGTTCAATTGAATAGAACTTCGGGGTCGGGTGAAAATCCCAACCGGCGGTGATGCAGTCTAACTGATAAGCCCGCGACCTGCTTTTGCAGCTGATTTGGTGAGAATCCAGAGCCGACCGTACAGTCGGGTATAAAGAAGTTTAAAGACAGTCTTTTTTTGACTGGCCTTTATTTTGCCCCGCGTGAGATCAAGGCCATTTTTTTATGGTCAAAAAAGGAGTATAAAATGACGAATCACGCGACAAAAAGGTTGACCATCCTCTCGGCACTGACGGCGATTTCTTTCGCTTTGACCATCTTCCCTAAGGTGGCGATTCTGCCGGCAGCATCCTTTTTAAAGATTGACTTTTCCATCGTGCCAGCCTTCTTAGCCTTTAGCTGGTACGGTCTGGGATCAGCTAGCCTGCTCTTAGTTGTGCGAACCCTCTTAAAACTCGTTTTGTTTAACGAGGGGGTGAACACTTACATTGGCATGCCGATGAACTTTCTGGTTGCCTGGGCCTTTCTTTTGGCCTATGCCATCACGATTGAGCTACCCGGTATTAAGCCGGCCCGTCCGATCATTAAAAAAGTCATCGGCTTTCTATTGGCAACCGCCTTCATGACGGTAGTGGCCATTGTTGTCAACCTGGTATGGGGCATTCCGCTCTATTCCTCTTTGGCACATTTTGACATCGCCAAGTTTATCGGGGTCGGTGTTTACCTTTGGGGAATGGTGCTGCCCTTTAACTTGATTGAGGGATTGGTTTGGGCCCTTGCCAGTCTGGCTGTGGCCAAAGCATTGGCACCTTTTAAGAAAACGTTGCGACCTTAAGAAAAGGTTATTAAACGGGTGGGCCGATTCGTGTTAGACTAAAAATACGAAGAAATTGGAGGCATACCCAATGAATAACGAAGGTGCAGTTCTTTCACGAAAGAACCGATTTGACGGACCTAAAAAAGAAAAGAAGCAAGGCGAAGAGAAGAACTACGGTGGTTTATTAGTTTTCTTGGTCTTCTTGTCCATGTTTTTGCTGGCATCAGCGCCAGTTTATGGCATGGTGAAGAACCAGCCAAAGTTGACCAAGTCAACGACGACAGCAACGAGCACGAAATCATCAAGTAGCAAGAGTGCTGCAAAGGCATCATCTTCTGCTTCTTCTGATTCAAGTGCGATGGCACAGTCATCGTCTGATTCGATGAGCTCATCAACGGCCGCAACGTCGTCTGATAACCAAGATGCAGCCGCAACGGCCAACGCCGACACGGCGGTTTTGGCAGCAGGACAAACCCTGTATAACTTCGCCATTACCCACAATACTTCACCTGCTAACATTGTGAATTTGAACCCTGGTTTGACGGTTCAAAACTACTCACAGTACGCAGGCCAATTATTGAAGATTAAGTAATTGAAAGTAGTAAATGAATCATGACAAAACCCGCTTTTTTCCAAGTTGCCATTGATGGCCCAGCTTCCGCTGGTAAATCAACCATTGCTAAGATTTTGGCTAGCCAGCTCCACTTTGTATACGTGGACACAGGGGCCATGTATCGAGCAGTGACGGTTGCGGCGAAGAAGGCGGGTCTTTCTTATGGCGATGAGGCCGGGATTACGGCTCTGTTGCCAACGATCCAAATCGACTTTGAACCAGGGCAACCCGTCCAAAAAGTTTTCTTGAACGGTGAAGAGGTGACGGAAGCGATTCGGTCAACCGAGGTAACCAACAACGTTTCCCTCGTGTCGTCATACGGCGCCGTTCGTTCCGACATGGTGGAAAAGCAACGAGCCATGACGGAAAAGAACCCGGTGATCATGGACGGTCGTGACATCGGGACAACCGTTTTGCCAAATGCGCAGGTCAAGATTTTTCTGATTGCTTCCGTTGATGAGCGTGCGGCTCGTCGCTATAAGGAAAATAAGGAAAAGGGCATGAAAGTCGACCTTGAAACCTTAAAGGATGAAATTAAGGCCCGCGATTATAAGGATTCACACCGCGCTATTTCACCATTGACCAAGGCGGCTGATGCGATTGAAGTCGATACGACTGGCATCGGTATTGATGAAGTGGTGGCAAAAATTAAAAAAATTATCGAAGAGCACCAGGCATAAGCCGGTGCTTTTTTCTTGCGGTCAACGGGGCTTTCCTGCTAAAATAGTAGTAATAAGTGTGTGTTTACGTTTTCTTTTGTCTTTTAAGCAAAGAAGATGAAGGGGCGCTCTGTATTTTTTTCTAAATAATACTAGGAAAAAAGGGGGAGCTCTGATAAAATACTCTTATAAGTGTAAATGTAGGAGGACGTTTGACGTCATGAATGATACTAACAGCGAATTACTAGCAGCTCTGGAAAGTGCTGATCAAATTAAGGTGGGCGATGTCGTAACTGGTGAAGTTTTGGCCATCGACAACGATAACCAAGCAGTTATCGGTTTGCATACCGGAGAAGAAGGAGTTGTGCCAGCGCGTGAGTATTCTGACGACCGTAGCGTTAACTTGGCCGACGACTTGAAGGTCGGAGACTCAATCGAAACGGTTGTTGTTTCGAACGTAACGTCTGACAAGGAAGGGGTTGCATACCTCTTGTCAAAGAAGCGTTTGGAAGCACGCAAGGCATGGGAAAAGCTCTCATTTGCTGAAGGTGACGTTGTTGACGCCACTGTATTGAACGCCGTTCGCGGTGGTTTGATTGTTGACGTTGCAGGAATCCGTGGATTCGTGCCAGCTTCTATGGTTGCCGAACGATTCGTTTCTGACTTGAACCAATTCAAGGGTCAAGACATCAAGGCCGAAGTGATCGAAATCGATCCTGCTAAGGCTCGTTTGATCTTGTCACGTAAGGCTGTTGCAGCCCAAGAACGTGCTGAAAAGTTGCAAGAAGCCTTCTCACGCTTGGCCGTTGGCGAAGTTGTTGAAGGAACGGTTGCTCGTTTGACTGACTTCGGTGCCTTTGTTGACTTGGGCGGCGTTGATGGTTTGGTTCACGTTTCAGAAATCTCACACGACCGTGTGAAGAACCCAGCTGACGTTTTGTCAAAGGGTGAAAAGGTTAACGTTAAGATTTTGGCCTTGGACACTGAACGTGGCCGCATCTCATTGTCAATCAAGGCAACACAGCCTGGACCATGGGACGAAGTTGCTGAAAAGGCACCTGCTGGTACTGTTCTTGAAGGAACGGTTAAGCGTGTCAAGGACTTCGGTGCATTCGTTGAAATCTTCCCTGGTATTGAAGGTTTGGTTCACGTTTCACAAATTTCACACAAGCGTGTTGAAAACCCAGCTGACGTTTTGAAGTCAGGTGACAAGGTGAAGGTACAGGTCTTGGACGTTAAGCCACAAGAAGAACGTATCTCATTGTCAATGAAGGCTTTGGAAGAAAAGCCTGCTAACAAGCGTGAAGATCACGAAGGTTCAAACGGTGCTTCACGTGCCGATGTTGCAGCTTACCAACAAGACGATGAAGGTGCCGCTACTTTGGGTGACATCTTCGGCGACAAGTTGTAAGATGACATAAAAAGGCTGGCTTGCCAGTCTTTTTTTATTGAAAAGAAAGGAGCAGATTATGGCAGCACCAGTTGTAGCTGTTGTCGGCCGACCAAATGTCGGTAAGTCAACGCTCTTTAACCGAATCGTTGGAGAACGAATGGCCATTGTCGAAGACATGCCAGGAGTGACTCGTGACCGTTTATATGCTCGAGCAGAATGGTTGAACTATGACTTTCGCGTCATTGATACGGGTGGATTGGAAATGGGGAACGCGCCGTTTCTGACTGAAATCCGTGGCCAGGTCGAGGTCGCCATTGATGAAGCTGACGTTATCGTCATGGTCGTATCTGGCCGTGAAGGGCTGACTGCTGATGACCAGGCGGTTGCGAACTTGTTGTATGGTTCGGACAAACCAGTTGTTTTAGCGGTTAACAAAGTCGATAACCCCGAAATGCGGGCGGATATCTATGACTTTTATTCACTCGGATTAGGCGATCCGTACCCAGTTTCTGGTTCTCACGGAATCGGCTTGGGTGATGTGTTAGACCAAGTCGTGAAGCATTTTCCTGATGAAGCGGCCGTTCAAGATGATGAAGCCGTGCGTTTTTCCATCATTGGTCGACCAAACGTTGGCAAGTCATCCATCGTCAACGCCATTTTGGGTGAAGATCGAATGATCGTGTCAAACGTCGAGGGAACGACTCGTGACGCAATTGATACGCGCTTTATGACAGCGGAAGGCGACGAGTTTGTCATGGTCGATACCGCCGGTATTCGTAAGCGAGGCAAAGTTTACGAAAACACGGAAAAGTATTCCGTTATGCGTGCCATGAAGGCCATTGACGACTCCGAAGTTGTTTTGATGGTCTTGGATGCCGAAACGGGGATTCGTGAGCAGGATACGCACGTCGCTGGTTATGCACACGATGCGGGAAAGGCCCTTGTCATCGTTGTCAACAAGTGGGACGCGATTGAAAAAGACACGCACACGATGCAAGACTTTGAAAACATCATTCGTGATCGCTTTAAGTTCTTGGATTATGCACCAATTGTCTTTGTATCGGCGAAAACCAAGCAACGCTTGGATCGCTTGCCAGATTTGATTCTTTCGGTTAACGAAAACCACCAGAAGCGAATCTCTTCATCCATGTTAAACGATGTGTTGATGGATGCTTTGGCAACCAACCCAGCACCTTCTGATAACGGCCGTCGTCTGCGTGTTTACTATGCGACCCAAGTCGCGGTTGCACCACCAACGATTGTTGTCTTTGTCAACGACGTTGAATTGATGCACTTTTCTTATCAACGTTTCCTGGAAAATCAGATTCGCTCCGCTTTTGACTTCTCAGGTACGCCAATCAAGCTAATTATCCGACAGCGGAAGTAATTTTGCTCTAGAAGTCGATTAAATTCAGGTTTCAAGTATTAAATTCACGTTTTTTCCTACACATTTTAATTTAGTTGTGCTAAGCTTGTCATATGGAAGTTGCTACGGTAGCGTTCCCAGCCTGCTAACGGTTGTCACGTTGACAGGTATTCTAAATTAATTTTTTGCAAGGAGATTAGGAATGGCAAACAAGCAAGAATTGATCGACTCAGTCGCAATGAAGACTGGTTTAACTAAGAAGGATGCTGATAAGGCTGTTGCAGCCGTATTGTCATCAATTGAAGACGCTTTGAAGAAGGGCGAAAAGGTTCAATTGATTGGCTTTGGTAACTTCGAAGTTCGTGAACGTGCAGCCCGTAAGGGACGCAACCCACAAACGAAGGAAGAAATCCAAATTCCTGCATCAAAGGTTCCTGCATTCAAGCCTGGTAAGGCATTGAAGGAAGCAGTTAAGTAAAACCTTCTAAAAACACCCTCCGGGGTGTTTTTTTTGTTGTTTACAAAACCCTTGTGAATATTCGTGAAGTTGTTGACAAACTTTGTTACGATTGTATAATTAAATTAACAAATGTAATGAAAGCATACCAAAAGGAGTTTTTCATGAAAGTAGCAGTGATTGGTGCAACACACGCCGGCGTTTTCGCCGCTAAGCAGATTAAGGCGGAACATCCTGACGCAGAGATCGACGTATTTGAAAAGAACCAAACGGTTTCTTTCCTTTCATGTGGTATCGCGCTTTGGATTGGTAATCATGTTTCATCACCAGAAAAGATGTTTTATGAGTCACCCGAATCATTGAATGCCCAAGGCATTACGATGCATATGGGAACCGAAGTGGTGGAGGCCGATTTGGCTGCTAAGCACTTGGTATACCAAGACTTGGACTCGAACAAGAAGAAGGCTGCTGATTACGATAAGTTTGTCATCACAACCGGTTCAAAGGCGATTAAGCCGAACTTGCCTGGTATCTACTCTGACAAAGTCTTTGATTCAAAAAACTGGGATAATGCCAATGATTTGAAAAAGGTCACGGGCGACATCAAGTCAGCCATCGTGATTGGTGCGGGTTATATCGGAGCTGAGTTGGCCGAACAGTTGTCTGTAAACGACAAGCAGGTGACGTTGATTGATGGCCTGGACCGCGTCTTGGCTAAGAACACGTCAGCCGACTTTTCACGGGTCTTTGAAGATGCCTATCAAGCACACGGTGTGCAGCTTGCCTTAAACCAAATGGTTGAATCATTTGAGGAAACGGACAAGGGCATCAAGGTGAATACGGATAAGGGCTCTTATGAAGCCGATATCGCCATCTTAGGCATTGGATTCTTACCAAACACGGTGCTCTTTAAGGGGCAGGTTAAGATGCTTTCAAACGGTGCTATTGAAACCAATGAATACATGGAAACCTCCGTTTCTGGTGTCTTTGCGGCGGGTGATGCGGCGACGGTCTTTTACAATCCAACGGGCCGTTATGACTACATCCCATTGGCAACCAATGCGGTCCGCCAAGGTGTCCTTGTTGGTAAAAACATCGAAAAGAACACGGTTGCTTACCAAGGAACCCAAGCAACTTCTGCCGTGGAACTTTACGACTTGGCCTACGCAGCAACCGGTCTGACGGTTGAAGCCGCAGCTGCTAAGGGCGTTGATGCCGAAACGGTGACGATTAAAGAAGATTACCGACCAGACTTTATGTTGTCCACAACGCCGGTCCAGGCATCGTTGACTTGGGAGAAGGGGACAAAGCGGATTGTTGGTGCCGCCTTCTTGTCAAAGCACGACATCTCGCAGGCAGCAAACGTTGTGTCACTAGCCATTGAGAACAAGATGACGATTGACCAATTGGCCATGACGGACTTTTTCTTCCAGCCTAACTTCGGGCAGCCAATTAACTACGTTTCTTCCGTTGCCATGGCAGCGGCTGCCAAGGCAGCAAAGTAAGTAAATGAAAACAGGGAAGGTCAGCACAAATGCTGGTCTTTTTTTGATTTAACAAATGGTCCAATGAAGACTACAATGAGGGTAAAGATGAGCGTTTGGTAGGCTTTTTTGAAGGAAGTTCGACCATCGTTCATTAATCGTTAAAAAAGGGGTGCTAGCATGCAAGAAAATCGAAATGAACGCAATTGGTGGACAATGGCCGTCGGTGCTTTGTTCGTGATTATGGCCTTGCTGATGGTGAATCAGCCCTTGGCTTCTTTGGTTTCATTAAGTTATCTATTTGGTCTCTTAGCTTTGATTCATGCTTTTATCGTGGGTTATGAAGCCTGGACGGATCGACAATTGGCTCAGGCAAGTTCTGGCTGGTGGCTGGCCACCTTTATATTGGACCTGGTTATCGCCGTTCTCTTCCTTTTCCACTGGGTGGCCGGTGTTTCGGTGATTGGTGTCTTCTTTGCCATTTGGTTTATCTGGGATGCCATCTTTGAAATCTACATGGCTCGACTTGTTCGCCCATTGACGAAGGCGCAGTCCTTTTGGACCGTTGTGCTTGGGTTAATTTCGTTGCTCTTTGGTTTGATTTTGCTATTCTCACCAATTTTAGCTGCAACGGTGATGGTTTTGCTGATTGCCTTTTATCTTTTTGCCTTCGGTGTTTTGTTAATTGCCAGGGCTTGGTAATATAACCGGTTGAATCTTTTCAAATGAAAAGCGTCCGTTTTAAACGGACGCTTTTTTTGTTTGAAATTCAGCGATGTAGTTGAGAATTTCTGCTTTCATCGCCTGAACAAGTGGATCGTTTTTCGCCGAGGAGTTCGTTAGGAGCCCGAGGTGTCGGAAATAGCCTTTTTCAAAGGGGTAGGCACTGACTTCACCGGACAACCTTGTTAAGGCCAGATCCGGCAGAATTCCCCAGCCAAGGTCGGCTTCCACCATGGCAAGAATCGATTGATCATCGATGGAATAATTGATGGCCTGTGGTTTGACATCTAATTCATCCAGGGCGACTTTGGTATCCGAATCATAGTCGGCACGTTGTAAAATAAAGTGTTGGCCTGAAAGATCGGACTGCGAAATCGAATGGCCGTTCTTCGGGCGAAAGTCCTTTGGTGTGAGACATTTGATTTCGTCGTCGATTAAGAAGTGGGCATCCACGTGTTGCCCGCTCTGATTGGCAGAGAAGCCTAAATCAATGCGTCCTTGGGTGACACCTTGTTCGATTTCTCGAAAGGACCCCTGGACGATCGTAATGCTCACGTCGGGATATTGCTTTTTAAAGTGGCGAATGATGGTTGGCAGCCAGGCGATACATACCGAAGAGATGGCGCCGATTCGAAGGGTCCCGCCGGCCAGCCCGGCAATCTTGGCTGCACGGGCATGAATCTGGCGATCTTCGTTGAGCAGACGCTCGACCATTGGCAGCAATTCGTTTCCTGCTTGCGAAAGGACCATTTCGGAACGGTTGCGAATGAGCAGTGGCAGGCCCAGTTCGTTTTCCATGCTGGCAATGGCGTGAGAAACGGCAGAAGGGGTGATATGCAGCTGCTGGGCGGTCTTTTTAAAAGAGGCGGTTTCGGCAACCGAGGCAAAGATTTGGTAAGTAAAGATTTTCATAGGAACCTCGATGAATTATTTTCACTTTAAATTGAAAAGGTTTAGTTTTACTTATTTATAAAGTCAGTATAAACTACAAGAGAGGAAATGAAAAGGAGTCATCGTATGGCAGAAGAACAACAGGGCTTTGCCCGTACACTATCGCACCGACACGTGGCCATGATCGCCCTCGGTGGGACAATCGGAACTGGTCTTTTTTTGGGAGCGGGTTCGTCGATTGAAAAGGCCGGACCAGCAATTTTGTTGGTTTATATTATTACGGGTCTCTTTGTCTTCGCGATGATGCGGGCGCTGGGTGAATTGCTGATTTCAGATGATTCGAAGCCTGTCTTCATTGATTTTATGACTCAGTACTTAGGGAAAAAGGCCGGCTTTGTGCTTGGCTGGACCTATTGGATTGGTTGGATTGTCATTGCCATGACCGAATTAACGGCCATCGGAACTTATATGCATTATTGGTTCCCAAGCATGCCAACCTGGCCATGGGAATTGTTATTCCTGGTCGTTTTGTACCTTGTCAACGTGATCGCCGTGAAGGCCTTTGGTGAGGCCGAGTTCTGGTTTTCAATGATCAAAGTCACGGCCATTATCGCCATGATCGTGACTGGCTTGATTTTGGCCTTTGGCCAAGTGCACACGGACATGGGAAAGACGGAGTTTTCGACGCTTTGGTCACACGGCCTGATTGCCAACCATGGTAAGACGTTGCTAGCAGCCTTCCAAATGGCTTTCTTCTCCTTTTTGGGTGTTGAATTTGTCGGCGTAACGGCCGCAGAAACCAAGGATCCACTGCAAACGATTCCACGAGCAGTTAATTCGATTGTCTTTCGAATCTTGATCTTTTACATTGGGGCTTTGTCCGCCATCATGATCATTCAGCCATGGACGAACTACATGGCTGGTGAATCACCCTTCGTTCAGGTCTTTTCTGGTATTGGGGTTCAGTCAGCAGCGGCTTTGATTAACTTCGTTGTTTTGACGGCGGCGGCTTCGGCCATTAACTCAGCCTTCTTTACGACGGGTCGGATGCTTTATTCGTTGGCTGGTCCTAAGTCTCGCTACGGGCAATTGAATAAGAATCAGATTCCACGAAACGCCATCAATATCTCGACTTTGATTGTCGGTCTTTCGGTGGTGGTGAACTACTTCTTCCCAACGGATGCCTTTAGCTTGATTTCATCAACGGCTTCTGCTGCCTTCCTAATCATTTACATGGCCCTAATGGTCACACACGTGGTTTATAAGAAGCAGGAGAAGGCTGGAAAAGTCGCTCGCGTAGCAGGATTTAAGTTACCCTTTGCGCCAAATTCCAACTATCTGACCATTGCTTTCTTAGCCTTGATCTTTGTGCTGATGTTGCTGTCAAAGGCGACGATGTTCACGACAATCCTGGCGATTGTCTGGCTGCTGGTCATGTCGGCTTTGGCCTATATCAAAAAAGTATAAGAATAGAGTCGATGGCCTGCTGGTCATCGACTTTTTTACTGTTTGCCTTAGTCAATCAGGCATTTATGCTAAAATAATAACAAGAAATTCTTTTGGAGGTACATGATGAAGGTTGGTGTTGTTGGATTAGGACATATGGGGACCGCTCTTGTACAAGGGATGCTACGTCAGGATTTATTGGCTGATTTAACGGTAGTTGCCAAGACGTCAAATGCCAAAAAGGCGCAGGCATTGGGCATTGACTCCTTTACTGAACAAAAGGACTTTGTCGCAGCCGACCTCGACTTGCTGATGTTAACGGTTCCGGCTAAGGCGACGGTTTCGGTCCTTGCGGACTTAGTTGCCGCGGGACTACCTGCCAAGACCGTTGTCCTTTCTGCAGCAGCCGCCGTTTCATCGGCTTCGTTAAAAACCGTGGCACCACAGAATGCCATTTATCCCTTTATTCCCAATATTCCAGTCGCTGTTAATGCAGGAACCATCGCCCTTGCGCTTTCTGAAGCAGGGGAGGAGGAAGAGACGACTTTGGTAAAGGGACTCTTAGAGAGCTTGGGAGACGTCTTAATCGTCAAAGAGGAACAATTAAGCATCGCCGGAGTAGTTGGCGGCTGTTCACCAGCCTTCATTGACGTTTTGATGGATGCAATGGAAGATGCCGCGGTGTCGAAGGGCTTGGATCGTGAGAAAGCGGCCGGCTTGATCGCCTCGGTTGTTCGAGGAACAGCGGTGCTTGCACAAGAATCGGATCGCTCAACAGCGGACCTGAAGGGGCAGATTACATCGCCTGGTGGGACAACCATTCAGGGTGTTCTAGCACTTGATGAACACGGTTTCCGACATGCCGTCCATGCGGCTATTTTGGCTGCTGACAAGGGATAATAGATAAGTGCACTTATAATTTTTAAAGAAAAGTGATCGTGTAGTGGCGCTTTATTTGTGTGAATTAGAAAGAGATAATAAGGATGAAGAACTTACCCAAGCAAATGAAAACCGTCTGGTATGTGATGGAGGTCATTTCGGCCCTGACCCTCGCTGCTATCTTGGCCGCCTTGAATTGGCTTTTGCCGCTCTTTTTCAAGTGGACGATGCCAAAGTGGTTGATGAGCCTGCTCGTGATTTTGGCCCTGCTGGCGGTTGTGTTTGGCTTTTTTCTTGTCCACTACCGCTATGCGGTCTACCACTACCGCGTAAACGAGCACAGCGTTGAAATTCAGAAGGGCTTTTTCTTTCGTCGTTTAATCGCCATCCCCATTGACCGTATTCAAAACGTCGATTTGGATCAGGGCCCATTGCTGCAACTCTTCCACCTTCAAAAAGTCGTCTTGGTCACCGGTGGTTCCCACCACGAAGTCGAGGCACTCTTAACAGAAGAAGCACAGGCTTTTAAAGATCGCGTGATGCTTTTGGCTAAGGAGGCGCGCCGTGAAGCCTAGACATTTTCACGTACTCGCTTTTATCGAGCAGCTGGTGTTGGATGGTAAGACCCTGATCCTTGCCGTGATTTCGATGTTGGCTTTTTTACATCTTACATGGTGGCAGTGGCTCATTGCCGCTTTTTTCTGGGCAGGCTTTGAAATCCTTGATTTTGCTAAGCAGCGCTACTGGTTGACGGAAAACGAGTTGGTTCTGACCTCAGGAATTATTCATAAACATTGGCGGCACTTGCCCTACGATAAAATACAAAACATTCACCGGTCTCAGTGGTTTTTCCTAAAACCCTTCCGTTTGGAAAAAATCTCCGTTGATTCTGCTGGTCATGGTGGGGAACGGTCCAATCAAATCAAATTACCAGTGATTCCTAATTGGTTGACTTGGGTATTGGAACAAAAGCATCAAAATCCTACTCAATCACTGGATGATTTGCGGCAGATTGTGGCGGTTGCTGACGAAAAGAAGCGCTATGACTTTGATCAGTTGGCAAAAGAAGTGCAACCACACGCCATGTTTCAGTCGGCTGCGGATGCGAACGAAGAGCCGAAGAAACGTGCTTTCCGAGCCTCGACTTTTTCGCTTTTCCTGTACGCGATTACGGCACCAGAAGTGCTTTTGCAGTTTGCCCTGGTTTTTGGTTTGATTTCGCGGATTGATCATAATGGGGAACTTTATTCCAAGATTTTCTCAGAAATGACGGCCCTTGGCATTGTCATCGTGATTGCGCTTGTGTTAGCTTTCTTGCTGCTCCTCTTTATCTTCAACATTATCAAAACCGTGATTTTGTACTACGGCTTTACTGTGAAAAAAGAGGGCCATCACCTGCACATTCAACGTGGACTCTTCGAGGTTCGCTCACTGTCACTTTCAGAAAGTCGTATCCAAAGCCTGCAGATTGAACAAAATATATGGCGAAACTTACTGGGATTGGCCACCGTTCGTTTACGAATCATCACGGATCGAAATGGCGATGATGAAGTGGCCAAGCGCTTACCAACGTTATTACCACTGGTCAAAATGAAAACCGCCGCTTCCGTTGCTCATCGCTTTTTACCAGAGCTGGTGGCGCCTAAAAACCTACACATTCACTCCAAGGACTGGTATCAATCGTTAACAATGGGCCGTAACGGGCTTCTCTGGTTGTGGTTATTACTGGGCTGGACCCTGTATTTTTTTTGCAATCCGATAACTGTTCTCCTCGCTATTTTGTTGTCAGCGCTGGTGTTTGCTGCTGGTTTCTACAAGGGAAAGGTGACGGGAACGACCACCATTTTGGATGGTCGGGTGCTCGTCATGCAGACGGCCCACTTGTTTGATAAGAAAACGGTCTATGTGCCATGGAATCGTATTCAATCGATGACGCTTTCGCAATCCTTTTGGCTTTCCTTATCAAATCAACGGGCTCATCTGATGGTTCTGATTCGCTCGGATAATGATGTTTCTTCTGTTGAATGCCGTTATTTGCCCTTAAAAGAGGCCAAAGCCATTTATCAGGAGTATCAAAGAAAATAATTTTTTTAAAAAGAATCGAGAATCTACCCTAAAAAATTCTTACTTTTTGATCCTTTTAGCAATTTCATACTTAATAAAAATTAAATGATAATGCTTACATTTAATAAATATCGGTCATTTAGGCGGAAATATGTTTGACAATTTTTAAAATACTATCTAAAATTTAATTAGGGTTAAGGGTGAAAGGCCCTTCAGCATTTAGGGGCTATCAGCCGGTCAGCAATCCAATCGACCAGCCCAAGCCTCTTTCGACTATCAGAAATGAGGAAAAAATTATGTTTGCATGGAAGAAGACTGTTCAGCAGTCAGTCAGGGGCGGGCAGTTGGCCGCCTACAAGCGTCGTCAAATCGGTGTATTACTGGCAACGTCCTTTTCGTACATCGGTTATTACATTATTCGTTTGGTCTTTACGACCGAGCAGGTACACATTATGAAGGCCTATGGCTTTGATCTGGGCCAAATTGGTCTTATCCTATCGACCTTTGGTTTGGGCTACGGAATCGCCAAGATTTTCATGGGCGCCCTCGTTGATCGCTTGAATGCCCGCTGGTTTTTGGCCATTGGCCTCTACTTATCGGCTTTCTTCAACTTGCTGATTGGGTTTACACAGAATTTCTTTGTGATTTTGCTTTTGATGTTATTGATTGCGGTGACACAATCGATGGGGGCACCGGCCTGTCAGCGGCAAATTTCCCTTTGGTTTTCAAAGAAGCACCGCGGCTCCATCTTTTCGATTTGGGCCTCTGCCCATAATGCCGGTGCTTTCCTCTGTGTCGCATCGATTCAAGTCGCGACTTTTCTATTTGCTGGTTCCTTAACCATGGTTTTCGTTGTTGCTTCTTTCGTTTCCGCAACGATTGCCACACTGATGCTGCTCATTAACACCGATACGCCAGAGAGTGTGGGCTTGCCTGATATTGGCACGTTGACGGGCTACGTGGAGGTCGATGGGCAGGGAAGAGTACGAGCAAGTCAGCAGACCCGGCCGAATTTTGGTGAAATTTTCTTGCACAGCATCTTGTTGAATCGTGTGGTTTGGTTAGTGACCCTGACTTCGATGTCGATTTACATCGTTCGTTATGGCATCTTGTCATGGATCCCTTCTTACCTGCCAACAAAGGGATTTTCTGTCACTTGGGCCAAGTGGTTTGTTGGTATCTTTGAATTGTCGGCCGTGCCAGGTGTGATTGCGTTGGGCGCCTTGTCCGACCTGTTAAACGGCCGCCGGGCACTCATCTGCTTGATTTCTTCAATTGGCATGCTCGCATGCTTGGTCCTTTACTTTACTTCAGAGAACCAGCTGCTTTTGGTGATCGTTCTCTTCTTGATGGGGACGTTGATCTATACGCCACTTTCACTCGTTGGATTAATGGTTAACGAAGCCGTTCCAAACTATGCACTGGGCCTGTCCACTGGCTTTATGGGCTTCTTTCAGTACATCTTTGGTGAAACGATTGCCACTGCTTTAATTGGGCTTTTGGTTAACCAGTATGGTTGGCAGATGGGCTCGAATGTCATTTATGCAGCTGCCGTTTTCGCCATCGCTTTGCTCATTGCCTTGGTTTATAAGGAAAAGCAATTACGTGCTGTGGAAGTGGCGGCCAACCAAACGAATCAATAAAGAAAAGAGCTAAGCGAAGGCTTAGCTCTTTTAATTGAAATCTTTTTTAACCGCTTGAATCAATGCTTGGCGGTTGGGATTTTGGTCTTTCCAGTAGTCTTTTTCAAAGTCATGCAAAAGGGCCAAGGCTTGGCTCAGTTGTTCTTGTCCATTTTCGTTAATCCGCAAAGCCTTTGTTCGCAGTTTTTTCTTACCAGGGAAGCGGTCAATCAAATCTTCCCGCGCAAGCTTTGTGATAATTGCAGAAGCTGTCATCGGATCGATGTTAGCTTTTTTTGCGACCATGACTTGTGTAATTTCTTCTTCTTCAAACGTGAGTGCCTGAAGGGCAGCCAACACTTGCACTTGTGGGTGTGTCAAATGAAGGGGACGTAATTGCCGCTTCATTTGGCGATGCCAGTCCGTATAGAGAGCAAAAAAGTCCTGCGAAGTCGATTCTTGGAAGGCGGTAATTAAATCTTTGGATGGCATGATTGGACTCCTTTTGTCCGATAAGTATACTTACAATATAAGATTTATTGATTTTATTTTCAAGTCATTTTAGAATAAAAACTTGTTTGTTTGCTAACTTCTTGCTATAGTTTGCTTGTATTTAATTGCATATAGAACTGGGGTACCGTTTTCGGTTGAGATAAGACCCATTGAACCTGTTGGTTAATACCAGCGTAGGGAGTTTCGCACAAGCTTTTTTGAGATCATTCGTGCTGGATTCCGTCCAAACGAGTGATTTTTTTATTGGCAAGTGTTGTCAATGGTTCCCCCTGACAAAAAAGGAGGATAAGCATGAAGAATACACAGTGGAAATTACGGGACGCCATTTTGTTGGCATTGATTGGGATTATTTTCTCGGTCATCTATTTTTTGATGGACCCGCTGTATCAGATTATTTCAGGTGGCCTGACCGTGATTGGGTTGCAAGCCTTCGCCGGTGAACTAACCATCGGCGTTTGGATGATGGCTGGTCCCTTGGCTGCCTATCTTTTAAAGAAGCCAGGAACCGCATTGCTAGCTGAAATGATTGGTGCTGCTGGCGAAATGTTTCTCGGTGGCTATTGGGGAGCAGCGACTTTGATTTCTGGTATGGTTCAAGGAGCCGGATCAGAACTCGGATTTACGCTGACTGGCTATAAGAAAGGGTCAACTAGCCTCTGGCTATCGACTTTGACGGGGACGGTTGTTACCTTTGTTTGGCAGTTCTTCCATTCAGGATATGGTCATTATCACTTTGGAATGTTAGTTGTACTCTTTGTCGTCCGCTACCTTTCGATTTTCTTCTTCTCAGGTGTTTTGGTGAAGGGGATTGAAAAGCTATTAGACCGTTCAAAGTTCATGCAAACGCACACTGACTAGGAGGTTGTCATGCCACTTATGGTTAAAAATCTCTCGTTTTCCTATCGTGAAAAGCAGCTCTTCTCTGACTTTTCGATTAGCCTTGAGTCAGGAGACTTCGTCTTGTTAATGGGGCCATCGGGCTGTGGAAAGTCTTCTTTGCTAAAAACTTTGGCCGGTATTTACCCACAGTATGGTGGCAAAATTTCTGGTTCTTCTTCAATTAATGGCTGCCTTTTGGCAGAAGAAAAGGCCAATGATCGAGCCAAGCAAGTCGGATTACTTTTTCAAAATCCAAGAGAACAGTTTGTCATGCAAACCGTGGAAGAGGAATTTGCTTTTACCTTGGAAAATCTATCAGTTGACCCTAAACAGATGTCTGAAAAAATTGATGAGGTGTTAGAACGTGTGGGCCTTTCAGACTTTAGAAAGCGTTTGTTATCGGAACTGTCAGGTGGCGAACTACAAAAAGTCGCCCTTGCCGAGGTGCTCTTAACTGGAGCCAAGTATCTTTTGCTAGATGAACCATTTGCAGCAGTCGACCAAGCATCACGTGCGGACCTGCAGGGGCTTCTTGCATCACTTGCCAAGGAAGGTTATGCCATTTTGGTTTCTGATCACGATGACCATGGTTATCTAGATAAGATTACTGCCTTTTATTCTTTTGCTTCAGGTCACTTCGAACCAGTTGAGAAAGAACAGTGGCCAAAGAAGAAGGAAAGAAAAGAAGTTCGAATTCAAAAGAAGCAAAATCGTCCTGTTTTGTTTGATTTAAAAAATGTTGCGATTGAAAATGATCAGCGGCATTTGATTCATCAAGTAGAACTGGCAATTACTGCAGGTGAATGGACATTGGTGACGGGGCCCAATGGTTCTGGTAAATCGTCCTTTTTGAAAGTGCTCGCGCGACTTTTAAAGGCGGACGGGTCCATGACTTATCTTGGACATGACTTTTCTAAGTGGAAGAAAAAGGATTACTATCGTCAGGTGACCATGCTCTTCCAGAATTCACTGGATCAGTTTATAAACATAACGGTGGAAGAAGAGATTCAGCAGGTTCGGCAACAGAGTTATCAAAAACTGTACTGGACGGATGAAAAAGTCTCAAAAGTCATTTCGACACTTGGATTGGATGGCCTTTCGAATCGTTCAGTTTACACGCTATCTGGTGGACAGCAAAAGAAGCTGCAGCTGTTGCTGATGGTGGTGATGGCAAGTCCAGTACTCTTATTGGATGAGCCACTTGCTGGTTTAGATAGCGAATCAGTTCGTGCCGTCTTAGCGCTAATGACAGAGGTAAAAGACAATCTGAACATCACGTTACTGGTGGTTTCACACCAGGTTGATCAACTCGCAAGTTTGGTGAATCGACACTTGACTCTTCAGAACGGAGAGTTTGTGGATGAGGAGGTCGTTGCCATATGATGAACGCCAGTCAACGTTTGTTTTTAGCACTTTTCCTTTCACTTGAAATCGTGCTGACAAATTCCCTGTCCTTTAATTTGATCTTGCTGCTTTGCTTTAATGCGTTGGTCATTTATCGAAAAATTGCATGGAAACGTTATGGCACTTACTGGTTGGTTGCCATCATTCCAAGTTTTGGATCCTTTTGGTCCTTTTATCTCTATGCACAGGGAGACTTAGCCATGCGATTACACACCGGCCTTGTTATGGGATCACGTGTTATCGTCTTAATCTTCCTTGGTGCTTGGCTGGTAAACGGGACAAAGGAAGCGGTTTTACTTCAATCACTTCAGCAAAATCTGCATTTATCAAACACCTTTATTTATGGAATGCTTGCTGCTTTGAACTTTATGCCACGGTTCAAACAGGCCTTTCAAAATATCCAAGCGGCCAGCCAAATGCGTGGGGTGACCCTTCGCTGGTATCAGCCGACCTTATATTTTAAAGCTCTGATTCAAGCCATCCAATGGTCTGAATCGCTGGCGATGGCCATGACGGCTCACGGCTTTCAAGAAGGAGCAAAGCGAAGTGCTTATCAGCAGTATCCATTTAAGAAAATTGGCTTTTACTGGATTGCGCTCATTGCAATAGTAAGTGTTGCAATGAGCTATTTACCATATTAGTTTTCAAAACAAAATCACGACTGGGGTGCCTTGTGCTGAGATTATACCCATTGAACCGGAAACCGTTAGAACGGCCGTCGGGAGTAGTCTGAGTACAAATGCTCATTTTAGAATGCTCTTGGCACAGCCAGGGGCGTTTTTAATTACAGAAATTCAAGAAGAGGAAAAGAAAATGATTTTTATTGAACAGTTTAAGAAAATTATGCAGGATGCTATGCCAACCTTTTTGGGTAATCCTTACTATCCATGGTTTGACTTTTATAAGAAAACGGATGGACAACTGACCGTTGATTTCATGAAAGTTCTGGAAGAACAAGCTGAACAAGTCAGTGAAGAGGAACAGACGCGTGGGTTAACTGCTTTTTACCAAAGCGTTCAGTTTGAAAATGATTTCTTTGCACAGTCAATCGAGGAAAAAGCATGAGTGAGAAAAGACAGTATCCAACGGTTTTGACTATAGCTGGTTCTGATTCTGGTGGTGGGGCAGGATTGCAAGCCGATATGAAGACGATGCAAGCCTTTGAAGTCTTTTCAACCTGCGTTGTTGTTGGACTTACTGCACAAAACACACTCGGTGTGCAGGGAGCTTACCCAGCTGATGAATCGGTCGTACGGGCTCAGTTTGAGTCGATCATGGCTGACTTTGAAATTCGGGCAGCTAAGACCGGTGCGCTTTTTGATGAACGACGGGTTAAAGAAGTAGCTAAAAACGTTTCGCGGTATAAGATTAAGAACTTGGTTGTCGATCCAGTCATGGTGGCCAAAGGTGGTGCGCCGCTTCTTGACGAAGATGGCGTCAGGACAATGAAGGAGGATTTGCTCAAGCGAGCATTACTTGTAACGCCAAACATTCCCGAAGCCGAACTTCTGTCGGGAATGTCGATTGGGAACTTGGAAGAGATGAAAAAGGCAGCGTCGAAGATCCAAGCCCTCGGTGTGCCCAATGTACTGGTTAAGGGTGGTCATCTTGCCGGAGAGAAAGTATACAATTTTGCTTTATTAGGCTCTGAAACTTTCGTGTTAACAGGTGAAAAAGTCAATACGGCACGCAAGCATGGAACGGGTGATACACTCTCTGCAGCCATCATTTCTTTATTGGCTAAAGGCTGTTCCTTGAAATCAGCGATTATTGCTGCTAATGACTATATGAATGCTATCTTACCTCAACCATTGTTTACTGGCCATGGCCATGGTTCGCTCAACCATGGCCTTTGGAAGAATCCTGAAAAAGTGCGTGAGTCATTGACAGGGGAATCACTGAGTCGGCAATTGGTCATTGGACTAGGGAATGTTCAATATGATGAACAGAAGCTTTTAGGCCTTGTCGAAGAAGCCTGCCAGGCGGGGATGACTGTCGTTCAGTATCGCGAAAAAGGGGAGAAGCGAGTTGACTTTGAAAAGCGCCTTGAAATTGCTAGAAAGCTAAAAGGACTTTGTGCAGCATATGGGGTTCTCCTCTTTATTGATGATGACGTGGACTTAGCGATTTTATCAAAGGCGGACGGGGTGCATGTCGGACAAGACGATACTTCTGTTGAAGCGATTGTAGAAAGAGCTCCTGAGCTTTTAATTGGCTTGTCGATTTCAACTATGCAGGAATTAGAAAAGAGTAAAAAAGACTTAGCACAGATTACCTATATCGGCGTCGGGCCAGTTTACGAGACGACAACGAAAACCGATGCTAAGCCAGCAATTGGCTTGGAAGGCTTGAAAGCCATCAAGAATCAAGTCAAGGTGCCGGTCATTGCCATTGGTGGAATCAACGAAGAGAATGCAGTAGCTGTTTATTCAGCTGGTGCGGATGGCCTGGCAGTCATCTC
The DNA here is from genome assembly GCF_018437265.1 of Fructobacillus parabroussonetiae. GTDB lineage: Bacteria > Bacillota > Bacilli > Lactobacillales > Lactobacillaceae > Fructobacillus > Fructobacillus parabroussonetiae. Next base: position 115,705 of record NZ_JAAMFL010000003.1, read on the forward strand.
AGCGATTACTAATAGTGATCATTTAATCGAAACTGTCAAAAAATTAATTAAACATGGAGAAGCAACATGAGCATTTTAGAAGATATTCAAACAAAGCCCGCCATGGTGATCATGAACGGTAATCACGTAACTGAACAGCTGGTGGCCGATGTGATTTCATACCTAGGCGGTTCACCGCTGATTGCGGAGGATTACCAAGATGATGCCAATTTAGTGCCACTTTCTGCTGCGATTGACTTGAACATGGGCACCATTACCAAATCTAGTCATCAGCGCCTTATTCAGCTTGGCCAAACGGCCAACCAACATGGTAAACCAATTGTCTTTGATCCAGTAGGGGTAGGAGCATCTCCTTTAAGGAAGGCGCAGGCAAGGGAAACTTTTAGAGAAAGTTTCAATGCAAGTGATTCGAGGCAACTTGAGTGAAATTGCTGCATTATTGACTGGTGAGCAGTCTCATCTTGGAATTGATTCAACCAGTGAAGCTGATAGTGTGAAAACAGCTTTAAAATTTGCTGCGCAATCGAAGGCCTGGGTCGTTATTTCAGGAAAAGTCGACACTATTAGAGATGGCCAACAAGTTTTTCAAATTACCAATGGTCATCCGTTTTTAGCAAAAAACGTTGGAATGGGGGATGCTTTGGATGGTATTTTAGCTCTTGGATTAGCACATTGTACGATGATTGAGGAATTGGTAAAGGTGGCAGCAATTCTTCCGGTTGCTGCAGACTTAGTTATGGAAGAAGATAAGGTTCAAGGACCAGCTTCTTTCAAGATGGCATTGATGGATAAACTGACCAATTTATCTGATCAGGAGTTATTGGACTTTGCCCATATCCGAAAAGTAGAGCTAGCGCGTTCATAAAATTTTATGTTTGCCCAATCGTACTTGTGATAACCTAGAGTTAATTAGGAAAATCAAAAGGAGCACACCATGCCATTAATGAAAATCGATATGATTAAGGGTCAATACAAGCCTGAAGAAATCAAGAATTTGATGCAATTGTCCTTTGACGTTGCCAAGGAAACATTGTCTTTGCCAGACCGTGACCGCTTCCAAATTGTGACGCAGCACGAAGACTACGAATTGAACTTCCAAGACGTTGGGTTGGGTTACGAACGAACAGCCAAGGCGTTGTTCTTTACGATTTTGTCGACGCCACGACCAATGCCAGCTAAGAAGGCTTTTACTAAGCAATTGGTTGCCGTATTGGAAGAAAAGGCAGGGGTTCGTCCAGAAGACGTCATCATCTCATTTGTCACCAACCATGCCGAAGACTGGTCCTTCGGTAAGGGAAAGAACCACTTCTTGAATGGAGAATTGTAAGAGTATATAAAAAGCCACTCAGTGATAAGCTGAGCGGCTTTTTTTCTTACTTATTAATTCGGTAAACCTTTGATTCGTAAGGGCGAAGATCCTTGCCCGCGTCGTCCTTGTAGTTAGAGATGAGCAGTTCGGCATCTTCCGGTACGTTATAGTCACGAACAATGGCATCTTCTGCAAATGAGTTGATGACCAAAAGTTCTTCGTCATCAAGGACACGCTTGTAGGCGTAGACTTCGTCATCATTCAAGTCGAGCACTTCGTAGTGACCAGTTGTCACGATATCTAAATCATGTCGGAATTGAATCAGCTTTTGGTAGTGGTAGAAGATGGAACCTTCATCAGCCAAAGCCTGGTCAACGTTGATTTTGTCAAAGTTGTCGTTTAGCTTCAACCAAGGTGTTCCAGTTGTAAATCCGGCGTTTTCACCATCCGTCCACTGCATTGGCGTACGAGCGTTGTCACGACCCTTGTAGTGAACGTAGCGAAGCATCGTATCATCATCCAAGAGACCATCGCGTTGTACGAGGTACTTGCGGGCATTCTTGATTTCGATATCGTCGTAGTCGTCCCAGCCAAAGTTGTTGGCGTTGGTCATTCCAATTTCTTCACCCTGGTAGATGTATGGCGTACCTTGCATAAAGTGAAGCATCGTTGCCAGCATCTTGGCGGACTTAACTCGGAATTCAGGAGCATCAGAACCAAAGCGAGAAACAGCACGTGACTGGTCGTGGTTTTGCCAGTAGAGTGAGTTCCAGGCAACGTTTTCAAGCTCGTTTTGCCACTTCGTCAAGTTGGCCTTCAACTTTGTCAAAGGAAGTGGGGCATCATCCCAACGTCCTAGTGCAGGGTTTGGATTGTTGTCCAGTTCCATGTGCTCGAACTGGAAGACCATGTTCAGCTCGGAACCGTCCTTTGCTGCATAACGCTTGGCGTTTTCGATATCAACGTTGGAAGCTTCTCCAACCGTCATGATATCGGCGTTGTTCAAGACTTTTTCACGCATTTCATGAATGTATTCGTGAATGTGTGGGCCGTTTGCGACCATGTCGTTTGAGTTGGCGAAGTGAGCATCCTTTGAAACAGGTCCATCAGGCAAGCCTTCAGGCTTTGACAAAAGGGAGATCACGTCCATGCGGAAACCGTCGATTCCCTTGTCGACCCAGCGGTTCATCATGTCAAAGACGGACTGACGAACTTCAGGATTTTCCCAGTTCAAATCAGGCTGACCTTCGGCAAAGAGGTGCAGGTAGTACTGACCAGTCGTCTCGTCAAACTTCCAAGTTGAACCTGAGAAGAATGATCCCCAGTTATTTGGTTCATGACCATCAACTGGATCACGCCAAATATAAAAGTCGCGCTTGTCGCTGTCCTTTGAAGAACGTGATTCGATGAACCACTTGTGTTCTGAAGACGAGTGGTTGACCACCAAGTCCATGACAATCTTAATGCCACGGGCGTGTGCTTCACCCAAAAGCGTTTCGAATTCTTCCATCGTACCGAATTCGGGGTTGATGGCCTCGTAGTCAGAGATGTCGTAACCGTTGTCGGCGTTTGGTGTTGCGTAAATTGGGTTTAGCCAGATCACATCGGCACCCAGCTTCTTGACGTAGTCCAAGCGGGAAATGATTCCCTTCAAGTCACCAATACCGTCCTGGTTGGCGTCTTGGAAGGAGCGGGGGTAGATTTGGTAAACGACGGCTTTTTGCCACCATTTAATTTGATTTTCAGTCATGAATAAATCCTCCATTACTTGATGAATTTTCGGCTTTGTTCTAAGGCAATTGCTTGCCATTATATCGGAGATTTGACTTGAGGTCTACCGCTTAGTGCTCGTCTTTGACCAACCAAATCGTCAAGGATCCGATGGTAAAGAAAATGGCACAGAGGTAAAACATGTTGGCCATGGAACCGCCAAGGGCTGGCAGAATGAAAAAGGAAAGGGAAGAAGCGATCATCTGTGGGAGACAGATGAAGCAGTTGTAAAAGCCAAGTAGTGCGCCATTGTGTTGGCCATCTAAGGCATTGGTCAGAATGGTGAAGGGGATGGTGATGATGGCAATCCAAGCAATGCCAAAAAGAACGAAGGCGAGAATGGACAGTGCTTTGCTGTGACCGATGGCGATCAATAAAAAGCCAAAGGCGCCAAGCAATAAGGAAATGGTGTAGATAGGGCGACGAAGACGCTTCGTTAATTTGGTAAAGAGGAGGCCAAAGATAATGGCGACGGCGCAGTAAATGGCCTGGAGCAGTCCGAACCAATTACCAGCCGCTTGATAGGCCGCCGACGTCGGATTCTTGGTCTGCCAAATTTGTTCAGCTAGGGCACCGGTTGAGTAAGTCCACATATAAGGAATTGCCATCCAAACAAAGAAAGCGGCAAGACCGAGCCACCAAAAGACGGTTGGTGCGCTTTTTAAGTTGGCCCAAAAAGTTCTTTTTTCTGACTTGGCATCCGGTGCTTTTTCGTGGAAGATCGCCATTTCTTTTGGGCTGTACTCCTTAACCGTTTGAATGGTGAAGAGGGTCGAAAGGCCCAAAATGAGCGCTGCTAAGTAAAAAGAAACACGGACGGAGACGGGAACCTCTCCGACTTTTGCGGTGTTTGCAAAACCGACGGCCGTTAAGAGAAAGGGTGCACCAAAGGCGGTTAAGGCCCCCAATGAACCCCAAACGTTTTGCAGGGACCAGAGGGTTTGGGCCTGTTTCTCATTGGCCATGTCTGGAATGATCATTTTAAAGGGCTGTTGCGCCACGTTACAGGCAAGATCGATAAACAAAACGGTCACGGCCGCAAAAATCAGGGCTGCTGTTGACCCATAGCCAAAGCCAAAGGAACCAGCGTTGGGTAATAGGAACATAACGACCATGGCAACCAGGCTCCCTAAAATCAAGTAGGGAAGGCGGCGGCCAAAGCGGGGATGCCAAGTCTTATCTGAAAAATAGCCGACTAAGGGCTGTGTGATTAAACCAGCTAGTGGGGGAAGAATAAAGAAGAAACCTAATCGGTTTGGGTCGGCCCCGACGGTTTGAAAGATTCGCCCCATCGTACCGGTTTGCATGGCAAAGGCGATTTGTGTGCCAAAGTAGCCAAAGGTCATTAAGAAGATTTGCTTTTGGGAGAGCGTCGGTAAATGATTTTTCGACGGGTTTGTTTTTTCTTTTGTCATGATTCACCTCATGGATTGTTACGACGAAATGTCTGCTTGGTACAGGCTTAAGGTAAGCGCTTTCTTTTCACAAGGCAAGGAGAAGGAACGATTACCGGAAAAAATTGTCCTAACTGGTAGTTAAGAGACATTTATGACTGTAATGCCCCATTGAAAAGCAACAAAATCACGGGGAACATCCTCATAGCTGTCACAAACGGCTTTTTGCTAAAAGGGTTATAATGAACAGTAGAGAAAGTAGAAAAAGAGGTTTTTCATGAAAAAACACAGTCATTTAATGACCATTCTGATCCTTGTTTTCCTTGCGTTGATTGCTTATGCAGTCTTTGAGTCGCTTTCTGCCCACCAGCAAGCACCCAACAATAAGGCGCAGGTGTCAGGCAAGACGGCGACCGTTTTCTTTCATGGCTACGGCTCATCTCGAAACGCCGAGAAATCAATGGCGCAGTATCTTGTTGACAATGGCTATTCCAACCGACGGATGGATGTGACGGTCTCTGAGGATGGCGAAGTAACCATGGGCCGGCAGATTACCGAAAAAGACAAGAATCCCTTGATTTTGGTTCAATTTAATCAAAATAAGAACCAGGACTTTGATAAAACGGCTGATTGGGTGAAGACCATTATGACCAATCTGAAAAAAGAGGGGGTCGATCAAGTCAACCTTGTCGGCCATTCAATGGGAAACATGGCCATTGCTTACTATCTGATGAAAACGGCCAAGGCGGATGATCAAACGCTGCCCGTTGTTAAAAAGCAGATTGACCTTGCCGGAACCTATAACGGCTTAATGGTCTCGGAAAAAGAATCCAATAGTGCGCTTTATGACAACGGCCAACCGATGACAGCAAGTGCTTACTTTAACCGCCTCTTACCACTAAGAGACTATTATCAAAGTCACGCGATCCAGGTACTCAACATTTACGGGAATTCCCAGGGATCCGGACAAAACGATACAACGGTTTACAACAATTCCTCGAAGTCGTTGAAGTATTTTGTTCAACAACCGTCAACTTATCAAGAAAAGTTGATTACGGGTGCTGATGGCCAGCATTCAAAGCTGCATGAAAATAAAGAAGTCGATGCGGCCATGCTCGCCTTTTTAACAAAGTAACCATCAAGAAGACGGACGTTGTGCCGTCTTTTTTTTTATTGTTTTTATTGACAAATAAAAAAGTCGGTGTATATTAGTGAGTGACTAATCACTCACTTTAATTAAAAAAGGAGTCCATTATGGAAAAAATTATCTCATTGGAAAAGGTGGCCAAGTCATTCGGCAAATTAAAAGTCTTAAAAGACGTTGACCTTTCCCTCGGCCGAGGTGAGATCCTTGGCTTGCTCGGCCCTTCTGGTGCGGGAAAATCAACGGTTATTAACGTGACGCTTGGTGTTGAAAAGGCGGATGCTGGAACAGCTTACGTTTTTGGTGAAGTTATGCCACAGCGCCAGTTGCTGGGGAAGATGGGTTACATGGCGCAATCCGATGCGCTATACGAATCGTTGACTGCTCGTGCCAACTTAAAGTTCTTTGCTGAAATGCACGGTATTTCAAAAGAAGGGCTTGATGAGGAAATCAATCGTGTCGCCGAAGTCGTTTCCCTCGGCAAAGCACTTGATCAATATGTTTTTGGCTTTTCGGGTGGAATGAAGCGGCGGCTCTCATTGGCCATTGCGCTTTTGGGCAACCCACTTTTACTTGTTTTGGATGAACCGACCGTCGGGATTGATCCAGCCCTCCGTCGACAAATTTGGGCGGAACTTCATAAGATGAAAGAGGAGGGCCACGCCATCTTAGTCACGACACACGTGATGGATGAAGCAGAACTCGTTGACCGTGTCGCACTCTTGATGGGTGGACACGTGATTGCCAATGATGCACCGAAGAAGCTCGAAGCACAATACGGGGTGCCAAGCATTGAAGATGTCTTCTTAAAGGCAGAGGAGGAACTGTCATGACAAGAACACTGGCGATTGCCAAACGAATTTTGATGGAAATGATGCGAGATAAGCGGACCTTGGCCTTGATGTTTTTGGCCCCCGTCTTGATTTTGTCGCTCTTGAACTACGTCTTTACCATTAATTCGACACCATCAGTTGAAATTGGAACCGTCCGCGTTGAGCAGGTTGTTTCAGATAGCCTGAACCAAACAAGTCATGTTCAAACAAAAAACTATGTTTCGGAAAAGAAGGCGAAAGTGGCTTTAAAGGACAAGAAAGTCGATGCTGTCTTAACCCAAACCGGTGAGAATCAGTATCAAATCCGTTATGCCAATACCGATGCCTCAAAGACGGCCATGGTTCGCCAGGCTGTCAATGGTACTTTTACCAAGAACAAAGTCGCCGCGATGACTAAACAAAACGTTACCTTAGCGGCACAAAATGGCCAGCAAGCAGCGGCACAAAGCAGTGTCTTCTTATCTGAAAAGTATAATTACGGTGATCAGGACACGAGCTTCTTTGATACGATTATGCCAATCTTCATGGGCTTCTTCGTCTTCATGTTTGTCTTCTTAATATCGGGTATTTCATTGCTTAAAGAACGGACAAAGGGGACCTTATCACGCTTGCTAGCAACACCGGTTCGTCGTTCAGAGATTGTCTTTGGGTACATGCTGTCTTATGCCTTGATTGCGGTTCTACAGACAGCCGTCATCGTCACCTTTACCATTACGCTCTTACACGTTGAAGTGCTTGGGTCAGTTTGGCTTTTGTTCCTGATTAATGTCTTGTTGGCTATGGTGGCACTGGCACTTGGTTTGCTGGTTTCGACTTTGGCAGCATCGGAATTCCAAATGATCCAGTTTATTCCAATCGTTGTTGTGCCACAGATGATTTTCTCTGGCATCATTCCCTTTGATTCGATGGCCTCTTGGGCCCAGGCAATTGGTAACATCTTGCCAATGAAGTATGCAGCCGATGCCATGAATGCCGTTGTTTTGCAGGGGCAAGGCCTTTCAGCCATTCTTTGGCCAATCTTTGCCCTTGTTTTCTTCTTGGTTGCCTTAACGGGTCTGAACATCTTTGGCTTGCGTCGTTATCGTAAGGTATAATTAAAAGACAATATTTAAAAAAGGATCGTTATTATGGATCAAATCGTACAGGACTTTTTAGCCTTAACGAATGATAAAAAAATGACACCCGCTCAAGTAAAGGTCTTGGGTGCCGCCATTCAATTGTTTGCCAACCAGGGTTATGCCAGCACCTCGACGGCTTCAGTCGCAAAGGAAGCCGGCGTGAGTCAAGCGGTTATTTTTAAATACTTTAGCAACAAGGAAGGCTTGCTTGAACAAATTTTAGCCATTGCCAGTGAAAATCTTTTGCCCCAGTATGGGGAACACTTCATTCAAAAATTAAATCAAGAAGCGGGGAAGAACTCCTTTGAACAATTGATTGCCTTTGCTTTGAAGGATCGCTTTGAATTTATTTGCGCCAATGGCAATGTCTTGACCATCTTGTTTTCACAAGTGATGGTCGATGATCAGCTAATCGCGCGTCTGCAAACCGTATTCTTAGATAAATTTCAGTCGCTGACTCAAATCCTTGAAAAAGTCGCCGGTCCAAAGGCAACTTTGTCAGGCGTTGACATCCTTCGCTTGGTGGGCTCACAACTTCTTCTTCTCTTCTTGGAAACCCAACGGCTCCACCTGAAAATGTCCGAGGAAGCAGTCGAACAGCGTATCCTGGCTATGACAGACGTAATTGTCAATGCTGTTTACCAGCATTCAGATTAAAGTCTTGAAAAAAGTCCTTGTCAAAGTCAGTTCAGACTGGCTATAATAAAGGCAACAAATTAATAACGTCCGTTTAGGGGTGCTCATTTGAGCTGAGAGGCGTAAGCCGACTCTTCGAACCTGTTGTGTTAACGCACGCGTAGGGAAAACAGAAAAGACAAACAACGTTTCGTTCGCTTTTGCTGTTCCGGAACGTTGTTTTTTTGTGGTCCAGCATGCAGATAAAAGGAGAGAAAACATGCAGAACACAAAGTCGCAAAACTTACGATTCATCACCGAAGTGGCGCTTTTCACCGCCTTATCAGTGGTCTTGAGCTTCTGGTCACTGCGCCTCTGGGGCGAAGGAGGGTCGATTTCATTCCAGATGGTGCCCACTATGATCATTGCTTACCGCTATGGCTATAAGGGCGGCTTAACCGTGGGCTTCCTCTTTGGTATGATCAAGCTTATCTTAGGGGCCTATATTTTAACGCCTGTTCAGGCCTTTATGGATTATCCCTTGGCCTTTACCGTAGTTGGGTTCACTGCGCTGACAGTGCCAATGGTCAAAAAGGCCTTTACAGCAAAAAAGCTGGGCCTTGCTGGGCTTTGGTTAACGATTGGCGTCTTCATCGGCTCCTTCTTGCGCTTCCTTGCCCACCTCTTGTCAGCCGTTATTTTCTTTGGCCAGTATGCACCAAAGGGGGAAAGCGTTTGGCTTTATTCGATTTTCTATAATGGTTCCTACATGTTGCCATCCTTTATTGCTTCGGCCGTTGTGCTGTTGATCATCGCTCGGGTTTATCCAAAAATGGTGACGGTTGCCTAAGCTTTGCTCATTGTCCCAACACTTGGATGGTCTTACTTGACAGGGAACTCTCATTTTGCTTTAATAAGATTATCAAATGAAATGAGAAAGACCATGAACAAGAATTTGACTTTGAATTTAGCCGTCGTCGTCAGCGTCGTTATCCACTAGGATAGGGAGCTGATTTTTGGCCTGCCTATCCAAATCATGGATGGGCAGCTGAGCGAGTCAAATGACAAAGCCGGTTGCTTCTGCAGCCGGCTTTTTGTTTGGTCAAATGTCGTCAAGTTTATGGATGAGGAGTTTTCGGATGGAAGAAAAACGAGCGAGTAAAAAAGACTTATTATTGATCACGTCACTGATTTTCGGCCTCTTTTTTGGGGCGGGGAACTTGATTTTCCCGGTCCAATTAGGGCAGTTAGCTGGTGGCCATGTTTGGCAAGCCGTTGCAGGATTTCTGCTAACGGGGGCCATCCTGCCATTCTTGGCGATGCTTGGGATGGCCTTAACCAAATCAACGTCGGTTTTTGATATTGCAAAACCCGTTGCTCCCTGGTTTGCGACCGTGATGGTCATTGCGGTTCATTTCTCCCTTGGACCATTATTTGCGACGCCTCGTACGGCGGCCACGGCCTTTGCCATGGGCCTGGCACCCTTAGTTCCGGCAGGCTATCAACAGTTGGCCATGGTGATTTTCTCAGCACTCTTCTTCTGGCTGGTTTATCGACTGACGATGCAAGAATCCAACCTCATGAAGTGGGTCGGTCAGTACCTCAATCCCATTTTCTTGATTTTGATTGCAGTTATCTTGTTACTGGCGCTCATTTTCCCGATGGGGAGTTTGCAGCAGCCAGTGACGGGTGCCTATCAATCGGCGGCGACTTTTCAAGGGATTTTAGAGGGCTATAACACGATGGATTGTTTGGCCCTGTTGGCCTTTGCGGTTTCGGTTGTTTACGCCGTTCAAAACATGGGCTTTTCTGAAAATCAGGTACCCAAACTTCTGGCAAAGTCAGGCCTTTTCGCTATTTTGCTCGAGTCTTTCATCTATGTGGCCACAGCCTTGCTTGGTGTTTCTTCACTGGGCATCCTAAAAGTGGCAGACAACGGGGGAACGGCGCTATCCGCCATTATCGTGCACTACACGGGTAATGTCGGCATTATTTTGACTGGTGTTATTGTGACCTTAGCCGTCATCACAACGGCCATGGGCCTCTCGGCTTCTTTTTCACAGGATTTACACCGGGTATTCCCAAAAATTTCTTATAAGACTTGGCTGCGAGTGATTACCATTGGTTCCTTTATCACGGCTAACGCCGGCTTAACAAAGATCATTGCCTTTTCGACGCCTGCTCTGATGGTCATTTATCCCTTTGCTTTGGCCCTGACCATTCTGGCCGTGTTAAACAAGTGGGTAAAGCAATCGTCCCTGATGTACCGGTCGGTGGTGGGCTTCATTGCCATTCCTGCCTTCTTAGATGGGCTTTTAGCTTCGCCACTTAAAGAAACGAATGGGGTAGCGGCCGTGGCTAGTGTTTATCACGGTCTAATTCCATTGGCTGCCCAAGGATTTGGTTGGGTAGTGCCAGCGATTATTGGCGCCATGGTCGCCACTTTGATTGCCTGGATTCAAAAGAAAAAAGATTGAAATGTTGACATTATTTTCTCATCATGTTTTAATAAAGTTATCAAATTAAGTGAGTAAGCAAATGACCCATTCATTCCAAAACAACCAAGCCATTATTATCAGCATTATTATTCCATAGGGATAGGTGCTGATCTTTTGGGCTGCCTATCCATCATCGGGTAGGCGGCTGAGTGAATGTGTTTGAAACCAGCTGCGAATTTCGTAGCTGGTTTTTTTATTGGCGAAAACTTATGCTGACAAAAATAAAGGAGTTTTTCAAATGGAAAAGCAAAAATTATCAACGAAGCAACTCTTGTTAGTCGCTTCGCTCATCTTCGGCATGTTCTTTGGTGCCGGTAACCTGATCTTTCCGGTCCAACTTGGACAGCTTTCTGGTCATAACTGGCTGCCAGCCGTTCTTGGCTTCCTATTAACGGGAGCACTCTTACCATTTTTGGCAATGCTTGCGGTGTCACTGACTGATTCAAAGTCGGTCTACGATATTGCCAAGCCGGTCGCTCCCTGGTTTGGAACGGTTGTGCTGGTCGCCATCCACTTTACCATCGGCCCTCTTTTTGGTACGCCACGTACGGCGGCAACGGCTTTTGCCATGGGGGTTGCCCCCTTGTTGCCAGCAGCTGATCAACAGCTCGCCATGCTGGTCTTTTCGGCCTTGTTCTTTGGGCTTGCCTACCTTTTGACGGTCAAGCAATCCAACTTGATGAAATGGGTCGGCAAGTATCTGAATCCAATCTTTTTGGCCTTGCTGGCGCTGGTACTAGTGCTCGCCTTGGTCATGCCAATGGGGGATTTGAGCCAAAAGGTGGCTGCTTCCTATCAGCACCAACCTGCCTTCCAAGGGGTTTTGGATGGCTATAACACAATGGATGGCTTGGCTTTGCTAGCCTTGGCCGTTTCGGTTGTTTATGCGGTTCGAGCACTCGGTTTCACTGGCTCAAACGTTTCAAAAGTCTTGGCAAAGTCCGGTTTGGTCGCCATCGTGATGGAGTCGTTAATCTATGTCGCCACGGTCTTACTCGGTGTTTCATCCCTCGGAACCATGCAGGCGGCAGCGAATGGGGGAACGGCTTTTTCAGAAATCGTGACTCATTACGCTGGTAATGTCGGCGTTTTGGCAACTAGTGTTATCGTGACCCTGGCTGTCTTTACAACGGCTATGGGGCTCTTCGTTTCCTTTGCCCAAGATTTGCACCGTGTCTTTCCAAAGGTTTCTTACCTCTGGTGGTTGCGTGTCATCGCACTTGGTTCCTTTGTAACGGCCAATGCCGGATTGACCAACATCATCGCCTGGTCAGCGCCAGTTTTGATGCTGCTTTATCCTTTTGCTTTGGCTTTGACGCTGCTTGGTGTTGCCAACAAGTGGGTGAAGCAAGACGCCTTGATGTATCGATGGGTCATGGCTGCGGTAACAGTACCCGCTTTCTTGGATGCTTTGGCCGCTTCACCATTGGCTAGCCAAGCTTGGGCTGCAAACGTGGTCAAGGGCTACACGTCACACCTGCCGTTAGCTGCAGAAGGTTTCGGATGGGTCTTGCCAGCATTGGTTGGTCTTGTTTTGGCACTGCTGTGGAAGTTCTTGAAGAAAGAAGAGTTTGGTAAGTAAGTTCACTTATAAGTATTAGCTATAAAAGTCGTCTCCAAACAGGACGGCTTTTTTTCTGCCTTTGCTTTACAGAAGTGCCTGCTTTCGCTAAACTAAACAGAAGAAATAAAGAAGGTTGCTCTGCTGAAATCTTCTAGCAAAATGGGAAAACAAATGACTATCAACGAACTGATTGAACGCAACAACGAATTACGAGCTGGTCTGAGCGAAAAAAATCAAAAATTTTACGATGATTTTTTGCTTTACGCTCGCACCACTTCCTGGTTAAAGGATGAACAGGCAGTGGAGGAGCTTTTGTTAAAGAGCCTGCAGGACATTTTGAAGGCGCAAAAGAATGGCCAGTCGGCTGCCGACTACCTTGGTAAGAACCCGCAGGCGGCTGCTGCAGTCCTACTAAAAAAGCTGCCAATTCACTGGGAATCCTTTGCTAAACTGCTCTTTTACGTCTTTTTCGGTTATCTGGCCATCGCCTTCATTCCTGCCATCTCTGTTCCTGGCAAAGTCGTTGATCTCGGTGCCTACATGATGGCGGGCCTGTATTTAACCGTCGCTGCTTGTATCGTCGCTTGGACGATCGACGCTGCGGTTTATCGTTTCCAAAAAATAAGGGTGGCCAACTGGGCGAAGCTTGTCTTAAGCACTATAGCCGGAATCATTTTGGTTTTTCCTGCCTTTGCCATTTCTTTTTGGCTCAAAACCGCTCTTCGACTCTCGTTTGATGGTTGGGTGGGTATTGCAACCATTGTGCTGATATTGATTGTTTTAGCGATTTATCAAAAGAATGCCAGGACTAGTGAGGTCATTAATCGGCCAATTTATTACTACATTCTCTTTCAGGCAGTGATTGGGATTGGTAGCCGGTTGCCCTTTATGGAAGGCATGATGGCAACGAAACTTGGGAAGTTAGGTCTTGCGATCCTGCTCGGCTTTGGCTTGTTGATTTTTTGGTTAGTGTCATGGCGAGTGATTAAAAAGCTAAATGATCATGATTAATTATTAAAAAAACGAACATCGTTGGATGTTCGTTTTTTTATTTATATGAAAAGATAGGCTGCTGGTTATTGATATTAAATGTTCGTAGCAAGAAAAATGTATTTATTCTTGACCTCGAGTGCACTCGAGGGTTTAGACTGATATTGTTTTAGTTGAAAAAGAGTGGATTTTCATTAGAAGGCTGATGATGAGTGAAAAAGTAACGGCTGGACGCGATCGCTTGGGTAAGATTGCTCCTGACTTTGCCAGGTATAACGACGATGTTTTGTTTGGCGAGGTTTGGGCGGATGATACGTTGAGCCCCAAGACTCGTAGCATGGCGACGGTCTCAGCGCTTATGGCGATGGGTGCCTTTGAGCAGTTGGAGCACCACATGGGCCGTGCGAAAGAAAACGGCGTTAGCGAAAAAGAAATGGCAGCCTTGATTACTCAACTGGCCTTCTACACTGGTTGGCCAAAGGGTAGGTCTTCTTTTAATCTTTTGAAGAAAGTATATGGTGAATAAGTATGACAAAATTTAACGAATTGGAAAAAGGTGGCATCTTTGGCAAGGGCATTGCCAACCCCTATGGAAAATTTTTTGAGGGTGATACCTTTTTGAAGGCCCTAGCCACAAGCCCGGACGAAAAGGTTTCGGTTGGTACGGTGACCTTTGAGCCAGGTGCTCGAAATAACTGGCACATCCATCACGACGGGTACCAGATTCTACTGGTGACCGATGGTGAAGGTTGGTACCAGGAAGAAGGAAAAGCAGCCCAATCCTTAAAGCAGGGCGATGTCATCGTGACAAAAGACGGCATTAAGCACTGGCATGGAGCAAAGGCTGATTCCTGGTTTGAGCACATCGCCATTACCACAGGAACACCAGAATGGTTGGAACCCGTGAGTGATGAGGAATATTCGAAGTTGTAATTGGCTGTTGTTTTACAAGAGACAATGAAACGTCCATAATGGATATAAGAAAAGAAGGAGGCAGTATTCATGAAAGCAGCTGTTTTTGTTAAACCTGGACAGGTTGAGATGCAAGAAGTTGAAAAGCCAACGGTTCAAGGACCAAAGGATGCCGTGATTAAGACGGTTCGAGCATCCGTTTGTGGTTCCGATTTGTGGTTTTACCGTGGCATTTCAAAGCGCGAATCCGGTTCACAGGTTGGTCACGAAGCTATTGGAATCGTCGAAGAAGTTGGTTCGGAAGTGACAAATGTCAAGCTCGGTGACTTTGTCATCGCGCCATTTACCCACGGATGTGGTAAGTGTCAAGCTTGCTTGGCCGGCTTTGATGGCGACTGCCTGGATCCAAATAAGGGTGGTTCGACTGGTTACCAAGCCGAATACATCGGCTTTAAGAATGCCGATTGGGCCCTGGTTAAGATTCCTGGACAACCAGAAGATTATACGGACGATCAATTGAAGTCCTTCATGACTTTGTCAGACATTATGGCCACTGGTTACCACGCCGCAGCGACTGCCGAAGTGAAGGAAGGTGACACAGCTGTTGTCATGGGTGACGGAGCCGTTGGTTTGGCTGGTGTGATTTCAGCTAAGTTGCGTGGTGCCAAGCGAATCATCTTGATGTCTCGTCACGCTGATCGCCAAGCACTTGGTAAGGAATTTGGCGCAACGGATATCGTGGAAGAACGTGACCAAGCGGCCATTGACCACGTCATGGAATTGACTGGTGCTGGTGCCGACGCCGTTTTGGAGTGTGTCGGTTCTGAACAGGCGGTTGCCACTGCCGTTCAGTTAGGTCGTCCAGGTGCCGTTGTTGGTCGCGTGGGTATTCCACAAGACCCAATGATGAACACAAATAACCTATTCTGGAAGAACATTGGCCTACGTGGTGGTATTGCCGCCGTGACGACTTATGACCGCGAGCTTTTGTTGCAAGCTGTCTTGGATGGCCGGATTAACCCTGGAAAAGTCTTCACGAAGCAATTCGAATTGAAGGATATCCAAAAGGCCTATGAAGCAATGGACAAACGCGAAGCAATCAAGTCCTTGTTGGTCTTCTAAAGCACTAAAAAAAAGCGCCATCGGCGCTTTTTTTAATGTTCAAATGGAAAGTCTTCTTGGATTGCCTTTGGTAATTCATCGAAGGGGATGGCTCGAACTTCTTTCTCAGAACCGCGTTTCATTGCTTCATCATAATACCAACATTTATAGTTCAGTAGGTTCGAAACGCGTTTTAGTTCAGCCATTTGCTGTTCGACTTCGATTTTTTGTTGCTCAAAGAGCGCTTTCCGGTTGGCAAAAGTCTTTGCCCCTTCTGTCGTCCAATCCATAAATTGTCGGATTTCGAGAATGGAGAGGCCGGACTTTTTCAGACATTCAATCACCTCAAGGGCATTGATTTCTTGTTCAGAAAACTGTCGAATACCCGATGTTCGTTGTAAATCAGGGAACAATCCTTCCTTGTCATAGTAGCGAATCGTTGAAATCGACAGACCTGATTTCTTTGATACTTCACCAATAGTCATTTTCATGTCATTACCCCTTTACCTAAAGTCAACTTTAGGGTTTATTATAGATAATATTAACAGATTTAATGGAAAAAGAAACGAGATATTTTGATGGCAATTAAAAATAAAGTTGTGGTTATTATGGGGGCAACTTCCGGAATGGGCCGTGCAACGGCTCTGAAGTTAAATCAAGAAGGGGCAAAAGTCCTTATTTCCGGTCGACGGGAAGAACGCTTAGAAGAAATTGCGAAGGAAGTGGCTTATCCAGAAAACTTGAAGTACTTGGCTGCGGATGTTTCACAACCGCAAGAAGTGCAAGCGGTGATTGATCAGGCGATTGCGGACTTTGGTCGCGCCGATGTACTCTTTAATAACGCGGGTGTGATGCCACTTGGACAATTGTCAGATCCAAATTATGATATCTCGGTTTGGAAGCGTATCTTTGACACGAATTTGATTGGTGTACTAAACGGTATCAAGGCTGTGTTACCACAAATGCAAAAACAGCAGAGTGGCCTGGTTATTTCGACTTCTTCGGTTGTCGGACACGTCGTCATGCCTGCCGGGGCCGCCTACTCCGCATCAAAGTTTGGCGTGCGTGCCATTATGGAAACATTGCGGCAAGAAGAAAATCAGAACGGGATTCGTTCGGCCATCATTTCACCAGGTGAAACGAATACAGAACTAATTCATTCAATTGGTAACGACGCCATTGAAAAGAATTTATCTGAGTCATTCGGTAATGATGCGGATTACTCACTACGTGCAGAAGACATTGCAAACGCCGTTGCCTACATGGTCGATCAACCAGAACATGTGGATGTTAACGAGATGATTATTCGTCCACGGAAGCAAGAAATTTAAATTTCGATTGCCTTGTTATTTCAGGTTATTCTTGAAAGGAAGTTCAAATGAACTGGACAACCGAAACACTGAATCGCATTAACCAAGCCGATGACTTGTACATCGCACCATTCCGTGCAAACGGGATTGCGGGAACCCCAACCTGGATTTGGGAAGTTGTTGTGGACAATCGTTTGTTCGTTCGTGCTTATAACGGCAAGAAGTCTTCTTGGTATCAAAGCGCGATGGCCAATAAAGAGGGGATTATTCAAGCGGCTGGGCAGGAATTTAACGTGACTTTCCAGTCGATTAACGATGCGCCCTTGCTAAGCAAAATCGACGATGCCTACCAGGCAACATACGCACCATCCCCATACGTTGCGCCAATGATTGCTGAGCAACCACGTCAGGCAACTGTTGAAATTCAACCGAAAGATAATAAATGAAAAAATATAAAAGAATCTTACTCATCTTGATTCCAATTCTTGTCGTAGTGCTTGCTTTGGTAGGAATACTCTATCAAAAGCAGCAGAACCAAGCGAAAAGCAATGAACCCAAGCCAACGGAAGCAACCGTGTTCTTCCACGGCTATGGTTCGTCACGCAATGCTGAAAAGTCGATGAACAATTACCTGATGAAGGAAAAGGTCTCCAACCGTACCATTAACGTTACGGTTTCAAAGAGTGGCAAGGTCGACTTTTCAAGTCAGGCCAAGGCGGGTGACAAGAACCCGATTTACCTGGTTCAGTTTAACGATAATAGTAATACGGACTTTGCCAAGACGAACCAGTGGGTGACGACTATCATGAAACAACTTCATGAGCAGGGCATCAAGTCCGTCAACCTGATTGGTCATTCGATGGGAAACATGGCGATTGTCTACTATCTGAAGAATCATGTGCAGCAGAGTAGCCAGTTGCCAGCGGTTAAGCGTGAGATTGACATTGCTGGTCATTTTAACGGTTTGAACCGTCAAGAGGCGGCTTTCTCGTCATTGAACGAACAGGGACAGCCAAGTCAGGAAACCGACTCCTTCAAGGCCTTAGCGGGATTGGAAAAGTACTATCAAAACAACTCGACGAAGGTGCTCAACATCTACGGGAACAGTACGGGCTCGACTCAGTCCGATTCGACGGTACCAAACAATTCTTCCAAGTCGCTGAAGTACTTTGTTCAATCACCAAGTACCTACCAGGAGAAGTTGATTTCGGGTAAGAACGCCCAACACTCTAAGTTACACGAGAATCAAGAAGTCAACGAGTTGTTAAAGCAATTCTTGACGGAATAGCGTAATCAAGCGAATCGAAGCAGTCATTACATCGTAATGGCTGTTTTTTTGATGAATTTAAAATTTCTCCTTGCCTTGAAGTGCACTCCAGGGTCTATGCTAATCATGTAAAAGAACCTGAAGTGAAATCCAGCATAAAGGGAAGGTACTAAAATTTTCATGAATCTAAAAAAGTCCGAACACCATCGAAGTGTTCGGACTTTTTTTCTTACTTTGTTTCGCTTTTTCTGGCGTCTTCTTCTTTGACCATCAAGGCGAGTTGTTCATTGATGGAGGCCAGCATTTCCATCTGCATCTTTTGAATTTGCATGGTGTTTGGCTGATCCTGTTGGATCAAGTGATCGACTTTTGCATGAAGGAGGCGAATCTCTTCCTCTGATTTTTCATTCACGTGATAATCGTTTCGTGATTCCATCCGATCATAATCCGAGGCACGGTTCTGTGCCATCATGATTAAGGGCGCTTGAATGGCCGCTACCATGGAAAGGAAAAGGTTCAAAAGAATGAAGGGGAAGGGGTCGAAGTTCGCGCCAAATACATGGGTCACGTTAATGATAATCCAACCGACCATAATGGCCACAAAGGAAATGACGAAGGGCCAGGAACCACCGAAACGGGCGACACCATCTGCTATTTTTTGACCAAGGGTGTAAGTGTTTTCAAGCTTTTTTCCAACATCGACAATCTTGTAATTATCGTTTTCAAGCACGCGATGCATCTTTTGATGAATTTGCTTGTTCTTTTTCTTATCCTCTTGGATCATCTTATCAAGCTTTTGCAAACGGTACTTGACCAAGTGTTCCGAGCAGATAAAGCTCTGATCCGATGCCTGTGGATTATCCGCGAGAATCAACTTTTTTGTTTCAGGATCCAATTCATGCAAAAAGGCCCCACCGGCAAAGTCATACTCCGCCTGGTCGATTAAGCACTTAAACAGATCCGTTTGTTCTTCTGACATGATGGCTCTCCTTCATTTTTGCCGAAAGTCATATTCGACACGTTTACGAGTTATTATAGCGCTAACTCAATCAATATTGAACGTTTCTCATTAAAAAAGTCCAAATTTCTTAAAATGCTCCTCTAAGTAGCGTCTGGAACCCCTCGGAAAATAAAATGCCCATCGCCAGAGAGATTTACCTGATCCCAATCGGCCAGAGATGGTAACGAACTGGTTGAGGGGAATATCGACATTAATGTTTTTTAATTCTGGACTCGGCCGCCACGAACTTCGATTTGGCCGGGAATGTTTGGTTGATTCAATGCGTTTCCTCCTATTCCGTCCTCTTGCTTTCAATATAGTATACTTGACCGTCTTATAGACGAAATCGAGGAAAGGTTCTAGAATGCTTTGACCGGTGCCCATCTTTTTTTGACCAATGGTTATCATTGGGGTAGCGATGCTTTATAATGGACTTACGAAGAAATAAGGAGCTGTTTATGTCTCGTTTATTTAGCCAGGTGGCTGGACCATGATTTTTGCTTTGATTTTATCGGCCATCCTAACCTATGTTTCCCACCGTTTGATTCAAAAAAATCGTTACCGCTTACTATGCGGAATGGTGGCTAATCTTACCTTAATTGTCTACTTTGTGACGCTGAGCCTTGCGATGATCGCGATTAACCAGCCAGTCTTGGAAAGTGCTTACTTAATTTTGCTGGCCCTGATTGCCATCCCAATCATTCTGCTTATCGTGGCATCAGCCTATCTCTTTATCTTTAACGGGTTGATTGTTTGGCGGCGTGAAAGCCATTCACTTGGTAACGTGTTGACTTTGGTTATTGGTATTCTTTTAATTGCGGTGCCAGCTGGCTTTCGTCTGTTAAATTCCTGTTGGCCAAATTCGAAGCCAATTGCCTTTTTACAGAACATTTCAATTCTATTTGTTCTTTATCTTGTCTTTTGGGTGCTGACTTTCTTAACGTCCTTTGTCATTACCAAAGTCTTCCGACCAAAATCCGACCAGGAATACGCCATCGTTTTAGGTTCAGGACTGATTGGCGGAACCAAGGTATCACCACTACTGGGCTCCCGAATTCAAGCTGCCATTGATCTGCAAAAGAATCAGTTTAACCAGACGGGCAGGATGCTCACCATTGTTATGTCCAGTGGACAGGGTGGTGATGAAAAGCTTGCCGAGGGTGTTGCCATGAAGGCTTACGCGCTTGAACAGGGTGTTCCTGAAGATAAAATTTTGGTTGACGATCAATCCAAGAATACTTATGAAAACATGCTCTTTTCAAAGCAACTGTTGGATGAACATGGCTTCGACCTGAAAAAGGGGATCTTTGCGACGAACGATTACCACGTTTTCCGGGCTGCAGGCTACGCACGCTTGGTTGGCTTGGACATTAACGGGATTGGTGCCAAGACCTCTTCCTACTTCCTGCCAAACGCGTTAATCCGCGAATACATTGCGATTTTGCTCAACCACAAGCGTTTCCACCTGATCATGGCGGGGCTAATGGTCTTGTTGAGTGCATTGATTTTTATTTGATAAGCTATCGGAAAAACGTCTCCATTCTCAGTCAAGGGCAAATGTTGGACACATGAATCGTTCACTTGCCTCCTTACGTTCCGGTCAGGGGAAGAGCCATGACTGGGAAGTATGAAAACCACAAATAAAAAAAATAGCACACAAAAAAGCACGTTGAGAAATTTTTCTCGGCGTGCTTTTTAAGATTGGCTATTGGCCATTAACACATGTCCATGCCCATCTTCTTGTATGATTCGAGGCTTGAAATCTTTAGTTCGCTAACTTTGCAGCCGCGTTCTTCAGCAAGGGCGTTCATTAACGTATCCATGGCCATCAAGTCGTACTTCTTCTCAGGCTCTTCCTTGGTCCAAACTTGCATTTGGGCCATCATGCCGCCGTCTTCGTGTTCGATGATGTGACAGTGGTACATGAAGACACCTTCGTAATTAAACTTCATTTTGATTCGAACGGTTTCACCAGGGTTAACTGAGACCGTATCCTTATAACCTAGCTCGTTCGGATAAGGAGCTTCACCGTTACGTGAAACAATTTGGAAGGAACCACCGTGCATGTGGTAAGGGTGAAGCATCCCACCGCAGCAATCGTTGGTGTTCGTGATATCCCAGTACTCGACTTTGCCAAGTTCTTGACGGTCATCAATCCGCATCATACCAAACTTCTTACCGTTTAACATGACCTCTTCATCCGTTCCAGACATCACCACTTGGTGAACTGGGGCATTTGGTTCTGGATCGGCGTATGGCGTGTCGGCCAAATGTTCCGGAATGGCTCTGTCATTCTTAGCCAAGTCCTTGATGTTAAAAGTCAGGATTGGCATCTCGTCTGAGTAAAGGCTGACTTGGTCACCAGGCTTGTAGTCCTTAAAGTCAATGATGAACTCGGCACGTTCGGCACAGGTAATCATGAATTTCGTCATTTGGACGGGTTCTGGTAAGAGGCCACCGTCCGAAGCGATTTGGGTCATGACCAAGTCATCGGAAAGGTGCAAACGCCATTCGCGACGGTTGGAACCGTCTAAGAAACGAAGGCGCAGCTTCTGGGTCGTGACGTCGAATTCTGGATTAACGGTTCCATTCAACATGGCCGTTGGACCAGCGGTTCCATCAGGATCGTAGTCGGCATCGTAATCCCACTGGTTATCCTCATGGAATCGGCGGTCTTGCAAGACAACGGGAATATCATCAACGCCGTAGTTGTGAGGGATCGGTAAGCTTTCCTCGTGTTCGTCTGTCACATAGGCCATGGCAGCGAGTCCGTGCCAGACATCCCAGCCAGTTAATGGACATGGGTGGGCGTGTAGCCAGGTCGTGGCGGCTGGTTGGTCGACTTTGAAGGTGATTTCCTTATCTTGTTCAGGATATACGGGGGCGTGGCAGCCACCATCGATGAAGGGACCGGGAACGTCCAAACCGTGCCAGTGGAAAGTCGTTAGTTCAGGCAGGCTGTTCTTCAGCGTCACGTGGTAGGTCTTGCCACTCTTAAAGACGATGGTTTGGCCAAGGAGACTTTGGTTGTAGCCCCAGGTCTTGGTCTTTGGACCAGGTACAATCTGGGTTTCACCAGGTTGTGCATGGACGGTCAACCAAACGTCGGTATCGGTTTCCTTATCCGGCTTTAGGATTGCCGGAATGTTAAGTGGCATGGTTGGTGAATCGTATTTCTCCAAAGGGACGTAACCACCATCATGGTAGTCATAGGCTGATTCGTTAAAAAAATAGTCTGTATAGATCGGCTTTTTCGATTGTGTCATCATATTCCTCCTCTATTACCGTCAGTATACAAGAATTGTTCTAATCTTGCACGAATTTGTGCTATGATAATTTTAGTCAGCGAATCGAAATATTCGTAATATGAAAATAAAGGGGAGTCTTATGTCACTTAATCGGATTTATCATTTCATTATGGCCATTGTTTGGATTTGCACCATTTATCTGGTTGCCAGCATGCAGGATATGCTCGCCATGTACGTGATGGGATTTGGTATGCTCGCCAATTCAGTCTACGCGTTGATTTTCAATAAGAAGGGTTGTTAAGACTCAGTCATTGCGAATCAAACGATAATAGCTGACAGGTGATCGCCAGTTTTTCTAATTGAACATTCTCTTGTCGCACTACTGGTTTTTTTGAATAAGAAGGAAAGGCAGCATGTCCAATCAGCATCAAACAATTGACCAACTGGCTTAAGAACCGCTTCTTCAATTTTATGAAACGATGCATTCAGGTGAAAATAAAGATTGAATTTTTGCTTTAAAAAGCCTAAAATCAACCATCAGAAAGTTCGTTGAAAAAAGGAGAAAGTCATGTCATCAATTACACAATTTGGCACCATGCAAATGCTTGTTGAGAGCCTGTTAGACGGCTTTGTCACGGCTAAGGACATGCTGAAAGCTGGCAATACCGGCATTGGGACGGGTGCAGGTGTTGATGGTGAATTAATTCTCTTGGATGGCAAAGCATACCAAGTCAATGGTAAGGGTCAAGTGCAAGAAGTCGCTGATGACTTTCCCGTTGTCTTTGGTGATGTTCATCAAGCAGCATACCAAGTGCTTGGTCAATATGAGAATCAGTCTTTTGAGGACTTATCAAGTGACATTCTTCAGGCAGTCGGCAGTCAGAACTTGTTTTTATCCGTTAAGATCACTGGTGACTTTCAGCATGTACAGACACGTTCCGCTCAAAAATCTGAAAAGCCATATCCAGGACTCGGTGAAATTGCGAAAAAACAAATGATTTTCAATCAAGATAACGTTTCGGGCACCATGGTTGGCTACTATACGCCAAGTTTGTATGAAGGCGTTGGTGTACCTGGCTTTCACATGCATTTCTTATCTGATCAAAAGGACTTTGGCGGGCATGTTTTAGATAGCCAATTGAAGAACGTTGAAGTATCCATCCAAATTTTAGATGCTCTGAACGTCAAATTACCAGTCAATAATCGAGATTATAAAAAGGCTGATCTCAGTCATCTTGACCATTTGAGTCAGGTTATCCATGCCGCTGAATCATAATAAAAAGTGCTCGTATGCTGATAAAATGGACAGATTTTATGCATCGTCCACTGTATAATTATCTCAAGAC